>NZ_JBWKPG010000001.1:1517141-1557979 GCF_059418125.1 Pseudomonas sp. GW821-FHT09C08
GTCTCAGGCCCCATCCCAAGCCCCTGTGGGCAAGGGCTGACCAGCACTTTCAGCCTCGCAGCCAACCCCCGATCCCTGCACACATCAAAAAATGTGGGAGCGGGCTTGCCCGCGAAGGCGGTGTGTCAGTCACCGAAACTATCGACTGAACCACCGCTTTCGCGAGCAAGCCCGCTCCCACATTGGGATGTATTTCAAGTTGGAACCGGGTTGTGCAATCCGCTCAAAGGTTGGCGCGTCCACATCCCCGCACCAGGCGATGCGCTGCCGGCAGTTACTTGCATTCCTGCGCGGCAAGCTCCAAACGCGATGGCGTGATCGTCGACGCCAGCGGCTTGCGCTCGTACAAGAACACTTTGCCGCCATCCTGCGACTTGTAGGCTTCCAGCACGTCATCGGCGGCGATCTTGCTGGTCAGTACCACTTTGGCGTGACGCGAGTTTTGCGTCACGGTCGAGGTGATCCCGTGTTTTTCAAGTTTCGGTACAACACACTGCACATAGGCTTCTGGGCCCTTGCTGGTTTGCAGGGTCAGGGTGGGTGCATTCGGAGCGGAAACACAACCGGCCAGTAACAGGGAAGCAAAGGCCAGGGCCGGGACGAAAAAAGAGCGCATGAAAAATTCCTGAAAATAACTAAAAAAGGTCACATCAACTGGCACGAATCAACGCTTTGAGCGATGCATCGAACTGCTTCAAGGCATCAAGCTGTACATCGCGCTGCTGTTCGATCTGCGCAGCAATCTCCGGTGCGGCCTTGTCGTGCACCCACACCGATGGCAGCTGTTTGTGCACCGAGCCTTCGGCCTTGGCGATGTATTGCAGGTTCGTGTCATAGAACCGCGCAATAAAACGCGCCTCGACCTGGTCGTTACGCTGGGTCAGCAGTTGGTTGTGGGTGTCGAGCATCACCACCACATCGGGGTGAGCCTGCATCAGGGCATCCAGGTTGTCGTACACGGTGACCGACAGGAAGGTGCCTTGCAGCGAGCTCATCAACCAATCGATGGCCAGTTCCGGGTCGGAGCTGTTGACGAACGCCTCGCGGATACGCCCGTCGAGGGCATCCTTGGCGCCATTCAAGGCCATGTCGTGGTAGCGTTCAAGGTAGCTGAGATTGTCGCGGGTGTTGTCGCTCAGCAACACACCCACCGATTGCGCACGCTGCAGGGAGTCTACGCTACCGACGATAGGTAGCAAATGGCCTGTGGGCAGTTCATCGGCGATTGCCGCCGTGTTCATGACGACAGTGCCCAGCATCAGGGCCATCAAAGCCAGTTGGATAAATGTCCTCATCGCGCATTTCCTTGAGCAGCGTCTTGATGAGGCGATTTTCCGCCTTTCCTGTAAAAACAGAACTTGCGATGCTTGATGGTGACTATTATCTGAACCGATAGTGCGCACATAAAACTTATAAGGACCACGCCATGAAGCCCCACCAGAAAACCTTCGACCGCATCCGCGAGGCCGTACTGCCGGAGTTTCGCGAGCGGGTCGCCGATTACCTGGTCGACTATGAAACCGTGCTGCAGAACGACACCGCCGATGCCGAGCAGGTGAACGCCAGCGCCCAGCAACTGCGCGGCTATCTGCGCGGCTTGAACACCACACGGGTACTGGGCATGGCGGATTGGGAAGACCTCGACCGCCGCGTGGAGCACGCCTGGCTACGGGTGGTGGAAGCCGAATAAGCGGCTCGGCGTATCGACCAGCAACGCCTGCTCGACCTGCGCCGAACAGCCCAGGGCCTGGCGCTGCTCAACCACACTGGCATAGCCCGTGGACGCTTCATGTTGGGTGTGCGGCCAGTCACTCCCCCACACCAGCCGATGCCGACCGAAACTTTGCAGCAGCAGCGGCATGGCCTCGCGCGCAAACGCCAGGTTCTGCGCGGGCGTGCCGGCCAGGCGGTAGATACCCGAGACTTTCAGCCACAGGTGGCCGCTGAGTCCCAGTTCCAGCAACTCGGCAAACCCGCGTTGATCAACCCCTTGCCGGGCATCGGGCCGGCCAAAGTGATCAATCACCAGCTTGACCCCGAACGGAATCAAGTGCCGAACCAGTTGCGGCAAGTCATCCACCTCGCGGTGCAATTCCACGTGCCAGCCGAGTTCGGCGATCAGCGCGAAAAACCCTTTCCAGCCCGGGCCGGCAAAATCCGGCAGCGCACGCCCCACCAGGTTCAAGCGCACCCCCACGACGCCCAGGCGGGCCATGGCCTGCAAGGTATCGCGACCGACGTCCGGGTCTACGACGACCACCCCACGCAACTGACCGGGCGCCTGCTGCAGGGCCGCGAGCAGGTATTGATTGTCGGTGCCGAGGAAGCTCGGTTGTACCAGCACGCCGTGGCTGAGGCCATTGGCGTGCAGATGGCTGAGGTAATCCCCCAGCGTGGCGTCGTACCCAGGGGTATAGCGCCGCTCACCGGCCAGGGTCAGCGCCTGGCTGAACACATGGGCGTGGGCATCGATGCCGGTGATGGGCGTGGAGCAGTTATCGAGCATGGTGGTCGTCTTTCATCTGTAAATAGGTCTCAGGCCTGCGCGCGCTGGCCGCTGGGGACGCTGTCGACCGGCGTCGCTTCCAACACGCGGCCACGGGTTTCCGGCAGGCACAGGGCGGCAATCACGGCGACCCCGTAGGCAATCCCGGCATCAATGCCGATGGCCGAGCCCAGCGACATCGAGTCGCTCATGTGCCCCACCAGGAACGGGAACACTGCCGACAGCACGCGCCCGAAGTTGTAGCAAAAGCCCACGCCGGCACCGCGCACATCCGCCGGGTACAGCTCGTTGAACAACGCCCCCAGGCTGGCCGGAATGCCGGCGGCGAAGAAACCCAGCGGGAAGCCTAAGAACAACATCTGCGTATTGGTCAGCGGCAGGAACACATAGGCCTGCACGGTGACCACGCAGCACAGCGCGAACAGCACGATGTTCTTGCGCCGGCCAATGCGGTCGATCAGCAAGCCACTGACCACGCAGCCACACCAGAACGCAAAAATGATCACGGCCAGGTAGCCACCCGAGTTGAGCACCGACAGGTTGCGCTCGGTCTTGAGGAAGGTCGGCAGCCAGGTCATCACCGCGTGGTAACCGCCATGGGCGCCCAGGCCCAGCAGGCCGCCAAACAGCGTGACGCGGATCAGCTCGGGGCGAAAAATCCCGGCCAGCGACTTGAAGAAGCTCTGCGGGATGACCTGCTCTTTTTGCAGGCGCTGGAAGCTGTCGGGCTCTTCCACATTGCGGCGCACCCAGATGATCAGGAACGACGGCAGCAGGCCCACCACGAACATCACACGCCAGGCCATGTCCTGCGGCACAAACGAATAGATCAGCGCGAACACCCCGACCGCCACGCCCCAGCCCACGGCCCAGGCGCTTTGCACGGTGCCCATGACCTTGCCGCGATACTTGGGGTTGATGGTCTCGGCCATCAACACCGCGCCCGCCGCCCACTCACCACCGATGCCGAAGCCCTGCAGGGCCTTGACGATCAGCAACTGGTGGAAGCCGGTGACAAACGCCGAGATAAACGTGAAGAACGAGAACCACAGGATCATCCACTGCAGGGTGCGCACCCGGCCGTAGCGGTCGGACAAGGTGCCGCCGACCCAGCCACCGATGGCCGAGGTAACCAGCGTGACCCCGCTGATCAGCCCGGCATCGCCCTTGCTCAAGGCGAACGCGGCGATCAGGGCCGGGATCGCCAGGCCGAACATTTGCACTTCCAATGCATCGAGGGACCATCCGCCGAAGCAGGCCCAGAACGTTTTGCGCTCCCGAGGAGTGACTTGGCGATACCAACTGAACATGATTTTTATCCTTATAGGTCAAACGCGAGGCAGCCGAGCACGAACCGCGCCGTTGCAAGGCCAGTGTTGGCAAACACGTGAAACTACGGGTGGTGCGTCAGCGGATATCCACGCGGTATCGGAAGTGCTCGGCGTGCCCGCGCGAGCGGCGCCACTCCAGCGGCTGCCCGGCGTAATCGCGGGCCAGGCGCTCGATCACCACCACCGGGCTGTTGACCGGCACCTGCAGCAGCCGCGCGTACACCTCGTTGACCGACTCGGCGGTAAGGGTTTCCTCGGCCGAGGCCACCACTTGTCCGCAGACGCTTTCATACACCGGGTAGAGCAACGGGCCCTGGGCGGACAAGTCGATGTCGAGCAACGCCTGGAAGCGCTTGCGCGGCAGCCAGATCTCTTCCGCCAGCAATGGCTGCACGTCCAGCAGACGGGTACGCACGATACGAATCACCTGGGCTTCGGCTGCCAGGCCGAGGGCCTCGCTGACCGCCGACGGTGCTGTCACGGATTCCACCGTGAGGATGCGGCTCTCGGGCACCTGGCGTTCGCCCGAGGGACCTTGGAAACGGAAGAAGCGAAACAGCGAAGACTGGAATTGCGGGCGGCGGACGAACGTGCCACGGCCCTGCTGGCGCTCAAGGATGCCCTCGCTCACCAGCGCATCCACCGCCTTGCGCACGGTGCCCGTGGAGATCTCGTATTCGGCGGACAGCACCGCTTCGGTGGGAATTGCTTCGCCAGGGCGCCAGCGATTGTTGGCGATCTGTTCGACCAGATGGTCGCGCAGGCGTTGATATAGCGGCAGACGTGCATCACTGGAGAGCGTATTCATGGGGCCACATTCACTTTGTTATTTAGTCATATATATGAATATGGCGAGAGTATTTGCCGCGCGGATGACGCCTGTCAAGGGCGCCACCGCATGCGGGGGATGAATGGTGGTTTAAAGCGCAGGGCGTGGCAGGTTGACCCACTCCTGCACAGACGGCCGCGCCCACTGGCGCTGCGCGTAATCAACCAGCCCGGCGGGCACGCTGTCGCCGTTGAGAATCAGGCGATTGAGCATCACCGCCAAGTCCACATCGACAATCGACCACGCGCCGAACAGGTACTCCGGGTTATCCGCCAGCAGCGCCTGCGCCGCACTGATCAACGTGCCTGCCGCGACCTCGGCCGCCGGTGACAGCGGCGGCATTGTCTGCCCGCAGAACACCACCAGCGTCGAACGCTCCTGGCGGATCGGCAGCAAGTCGCTGCGCAGCCACGCCTGCACCTGTCGCGCCCGCGCCCGCTGCCTTGGCTCGACCGGGTACACCGGCGTGTCCGGGTAAAGGTGCTCCAGGTACTCGGTGATCGCCGACGACTCCGACAGCGCGAAATCGCCGTGCACCAACGTGGGCACGCGCTGGGTCAGGGACAGTTGGGCGAAATCGGCGGTGCGATTTTGCGCGGCGTCCAGGTCCAGTGTCACCACATCGAAGCCCAGCCCCTTTTCGCGCAGGGCGACGAACACCGACATCGCGTAGGGGCTGGTGTAGAGCGAATCGACATAGAGGCGCAACGGGGGCTGGTGCATGGCAGGGTCTCCTTGGGTGAAACCCCACGCTACGAGATGTCCGCCGAGAAAGACAATGCGCTGTTTTTATGGGGGCATTCCTCGCGGGAATAGCCGCTCAGCCGGCGAACCCGCCCTCCTCCAGAAAGCTGCGCTCGTCGGGTGTGGTGACCCTGGCCAACACGTCGTTGCGGTGCGGAAACCGCCCGAAGCGCTCGATGATGCGCGCGTGTTCCTTGGCCCAGCGGTAGGTGTTGGCGTCCAACGCCGCGTTGAGCGCCACAGAGCGTTGCTGGTCAGCCGCATCCTCCGAGTGCTCAAACGGCAGGTAGCAGAACGCACGCAACGCGAGGTCCACCTGCTGATCGAGGCCGGCATCGACCATGCGCCGGGCATACAGGCGCGCCAGCGGGTCGGTGGCGAACATGTGCGCGGTCCCGCGAAACGCATTGCGTGGATATTGGTCGAGCAGGATCAACAGCGCCAGCGCGCCGTCAGCCGTGTCCAGCCAGCCTTCCAGCTCACGCCGGGCCGCTTGCAGGTGGGTGGCGTGGAAGGTGTCGCGAAAGCTTGCGTCAAACCCGTCGTCCTTGGCGAACCAGCGCTTGGGGCCGGCGTGTTGCCAGAAATCGATGACGGACTGCGGCGTGTGTTCGGTCGTACTCACGGTGGCTATCTCCTGTAGGCGCCGGTTGGCCGGCACCTACAGTGGACCGTAGTGGGCGCTTAGAAGTCCACCGTGGCCGACAGCTTGATCGTGCGCGGCTCGCCCTGGGTCAGGTAGTTGTTGGCCGTCGATGCGGAAGCCCAGTACGCCTTGTTCGCCACGTTCTCGACGTTGGCGCGCAGGGTGACGTACTTGTCGTCAGCCTTGAAGCCATAGCGGGCGCCGAGGTCGACGCGGGTCCAGGCCGGGATGTTCAGGGTGTTGGTGGCGTTGACGTATTCCCCGCCGGTGCGCAGCAGCCGTGCGTTGACGGCGGCGCCCTGGAGGCCCGGGATGTCCCAGTCGGCACCCAGGTTGAACTGGAAGCGCGGCACGCCGGCGGCGCGGTTGCCATCGGTGGCGCCGTTGGAGGTATTCTGCAATTCAGTGTGCATCCACGTGGCACCCGCCAGCAGGCGCAGGCCGTCGATGGGCTCGCCGAACACGTTCAACTCGACGCCTTTGTTGATTTGCTCGCCGTCGACATTGAACGTGCGGGTGCCGTTGGGGAACTGCGGCGTCACACTGTTGGGGTTGTTGTTGGTCGCGCTGTTGGGCTGTTCGATGCGGTAGACGCCGAGGGTCGCACCGTAGTTGTCCCAATCGAGCTTGACCCCGGCCTCGGTCTGTTTGCTGCGACTCGGAGGGAACACGTCGCCGCTGTTGGTGATGTCGACCGCCGTCGGCACCGTGGGCCCCTGGGCCAGCCCTTCGATCCGGTTGGCATACAACGACACGTGCTCCCACGGCTTGACGACCAGCCCATACACCGGCGTGGTGATGGACTCGCCATAGTCCGCGGTGCGCGCGCCGCTGGTGGTGTTCCAGCCATCCACTTCGATGGTCTGGCGACGCACGCCGACGGTCAACAGCACGCGGTCGTCGATGAAGCCGAGCGTGTCCGAAACGGCGGCGCTCTTGATACGGTTCTTGCCGACGACACGCGGGTCGTGAATGTCGCTGCCGAAGTAAGTGACGGTCGGGCGAGGCACCTGGGTCGGGTTGTACAGATTGCCCGGCCGACGGTTGGCCTGCTGGATCGCCTCGAACGCCGAACGCTGCTCACCCCAGATGCCAGACAACCCGAGATTGACCTGATGGGTCACCGGCCCGGTGTTGAAATGCCCGTTGAGGCCAGCCATGGCGCTCTTGTTGTCTTCATCATGGGGCGAGTACAGGAAGCCGACGCGGCCGCTGCCGTCATTGCCCACGTACAACGATGAATACTGGCCATTCTCGCGCGTGTGCTTGGCACCGCCGCCGACATAGGCAGTCCAGTTTTCAGTCAGGTCGTACTCGGCATTGAACATGCCGTAGGTGTCTTCCAGCTCCGACCAGCTCCAATCCTGCGCATAGTTGTCCTTGGCCGAAGGCGCCTTCGGCACTTTGGTGCCATTGGGGTACACCACCGAGCGGCCATTGTTGATGCGTTCTTTCTGGTAGCCGAAGTCGGTGGACAGGCGCAGGCGATCACCCCGGTAATCCAGGGCCACGGCCACCAGTTGCGAGCTTTTGAATTCATCCTCGATGGCAGTATCGCCGCCATGCCGGGCCAGGTTGAGCCGCGCGCCAAAGCGGTTGTCTTCACCAAAGCGCTGGCCCACGTCGAGGTGGCCGCCGGCCTGGCCATCGGTGGTGGTGTCGAGGGTGACGCTGCGCGTGGCGATGTCTTCGGCGCGCTTGGGCACCAGGTTGACGCTGCCGCCAATGCCGCTGCCAGCCGGCGACACGCCGTTGACGAAGGCGTTGGGGCCCTTGAACAGCTCGACGCGCTCCAGCGCCTCGGTGGTGATGATCTGCCGCGGCAGCACGCCGTACAGGCCATTGAAGGCAATGTCATCGGTGTTCAACGGCAAGCCACGGATGGTGAACACCTGGGAGAAGTTGCCGAACCCGGAAGACTGGCGCACCGACGCATCATTGAGCAGCACATCGCCCACGGTGCGCGCCTGCTGGTCGGCGATGGTCTTGGCGGTGTAGCTGACCACGCTGAACGGCACATCGTTGATCGAACGATTGCCCAACACGCCCAATCGCGCCGAACGCGCGACCTGGCCACCGCCGTAGGTGTCCGCCTGCGCCCCGCCCTCGCCGCTGATGGTGGTAGCGCCCAGCTCCACCGCATCGCCGTTGGCCTGGGGCACCACGGTGTAGCCATTCGCGCCGGTGCTTTGCAGGGTATAGCCGCTGCCCTGCAGCAACTGCATAAAGCCCGACTGCGCGGTGTAACTGCCTTGCAGGCCTGCGCTGTGCTGGTCATTGAGCAGCTTGGAGTCGAACGACAACGGCACGCCGGACAACGCCGCAAACTGCGCCAGCACATTGCCCAACGGCCCGGCGCCGAGGTTGTAGCTGCGCGCCGCGCTGCTTGCCGGCTCGGCGGCCACGGCGCTGTGCAGCGGTGCGATGGCCGCGAGCGCGACGGCCAGGCTCAAGGCCTGCAAGGGGCGGATGGGGTGCGATGTGAAGGTCATGGGCATTCCTGTCGGCGCGGTGCAAAGTTGAGGGTTCTCCCCTACACCGCACGACAACGAAAAAGGTGTCAGCGAACAGGCAAAAAAGTTTCAGCGTGGCTCAACAGTGACCCAGTAACCGGTCAGGCTGCTGACCTGGACCGGCAACGTGTCCTGCAACAGGCGCAGGCTGGCATCGGTGTCGCGCAGCGGGAACGCGCCGGACACGCTCAACCCGGCCACACTGGCGTGACAGCGCAACACGCCCTGCCGGTAGCGGCCCAGCTCCTCGAGCAAATCCGCCAGGCGCATCTGCTGGGCCAGCAACATGCCGTTTTCCCAGGTCATTGCGCCCACCTCCAGCGGCGCCACCGCCGCCACGCTGTCACTGCCGAACGCGCTCTGTTCGCCGGCCTTGAGGATCAGCCCCCGGCTGGCATGCAGCGGCAGCATTTCCACTGCGCCGTCGATCACCGCCACGCGGCTGCTCTGCTCCCCGACCCGCACACTGAAATGCGTTCCCAGCGCCCGCGCGCTGCCGTGGCGAGTCTGCACGCTGAACGGACGGTGCGTCGGCGCCGGGTCCTTGGCGGTGGTAATCAGCACTTCGCCTTGCAGCAAATCGATGCGCCGCACCTGATCGGTAAAGACAATATTCAGCGAGCTGGCGGTGTTGATCAGCAGGCGCGTGCCATCCGGTAACGTGAGGTTGCGCTGCTCGCCGACGGCGGTGTGCTGGTCGGCGGTCCAGGCCTGCCAGGGCTTGTGCTGCCAGGCCAGCCAGCTCGCCGGCCCCGCCAGCAACAACAGCCCGAGGGCCTGGCGCCGACCCAGGGCTTTCTTGCGGCCGATGCGCTTGAGGGTGTCGCCGGCAATCGCGCCGGGCACGCTGTTGAAGTCGCCGAGGATCGCTTCCGCCCGCTGCCAGGCCTGGGCGTGCTGCGCGCTGCGGCACTGCCATTGGGCGATGGCGCGGCGATCCTCGTCGGTGGCGCTGCCGGACTGCAACTGCACCATCCAGTCAGCGGCTTCGCCGAGGATCAGCGGGTCGATCGACGGGCTCATGCCACGCTCAGGCAGGCGAGAAATGCATCGCGCATGTAGCGTTTGACCGACACCAGCGACACCTGCAGGTGCTCGGCGATCTGCGCGTAGGTCAAGCCGTCGATCTGCGACATCAGGAAGGCCTGGCGGGTTTTGTCGGGCAGGTCGCGCAGCATGGCCTCAATGCGGTACAGCGCTTCGAGGATCAGCCAGCGGGTTTCCGGCGACGGCACTTCCTGCTCGGGCAGGTGGGCAATGGTCTCAAGGTAGGCGCGCTCGACTTCCTGGCGGCGCCAACTGTCGATCATCAGGCCCTTGGCGATATGCGTGAGCAACGCACGCGGTTCGCTGCCAAAACCGTTGCCGGGCTGGCGGGTGAGCAGGCGCATGAAGGTATCGTGGGCCAGGTCGGCCGCGTCGCTGGCGTTGCCCAGCTTGCGGTCGAGCCAGCGGTACAACCATCCGTGGTGTTCGCAGTACAGGTCCTGGATAGGCAGATTGAGGGGGGACGACATGCGAGTCACCGGCGCGGGGCCAAGGAGTAATTAAGAATTGATCGCATTCTAATCTGCACGACGAAGCACGGCAACGCGCAAATTAATGTTATAGGATAACGCTCCTCGCCCGCCTGCCCTGTGATGCCGCCCATGACCGACGCTGTTCCCCAACGCCCACGCCTGCTGGCCATCGACGCCCTGCGCGGCCTGGTCATCCTGTTCATGCTGCTCGACCACGTGCGCGAAACCTTCCTGCTGCACCGCCAGGTCAGCGACCCGATGAACATCGACAGCACCGAACCCGCGTTGTTTGTGAGCCGCACCCTCGCCCACCTGTGTGCACCGGTGTTTGTGCTGCTCACGGGTTTATCCGCGTGGCTGTACGGCCAGAAGTACCAGGGCCGGCGCGATGTGTCGGCGTTCCTGTTCAAGCGCGGGCTGTTCCTGGTGGTGCTGGAGTTCACCCTGGTCAACTTCGCGTGGACCTTCCAACTGCCGCCCAGCGTGATCTACCTGCAGGTGATCTGGGCCATCGGCGTGAGCATGCTCGCCCTCGCCGCACTGGTGTGGCTGCCGCGTCCGTTGCTGATCGCGGTGGCCCTGGTGATCATCGCTGGGCACAACCTGCTCGATGGCCTGCACTTCACGCCGGGGTCGGCGCTGCAAAACGCCTGGGCGATTCTGCATGAGCGCGGTTGGATCGAGGTTGGCGACGCGTTGCGCCTGCGGATCACGTATCCGGTGCTGCCGTGGATCGGCGTGATTGCCCTCGGCTACGGCCTCGGCCCATGGTTCGCGAATGCCCTGCAGCCGGCGCTGCGCCAGCGCTACCTGTTGCTGAGCGGCGCGGCAGCGTTGGTGGGGTTCCTGGTGGCGCGCGCGGCCAATGGCTATGGCGAGAAACCCTGGCAGGCCTATGACGACGGCGTGCGGACGCTGATGAGCTTTTTCAACGTCACCAAGTACCCGCCTTCGCTATTGTTTCTGGCGCTGACCCTGGGGCTCGGGTTGCTGCTGTTACTGGCGTTTGAACGTGCCGGACAAAAACGCTGGATCGGCGTGCTCGCCACCTTCGGCGCAGCGCCGATGTTCTTCTACTTGCTGCATCTTTATGTGCTGAAAATGCTCTATGTCATCGGTGTGGCGCTGTTCGGGCTCAACCAGGGCAACTATTTCGGCGCCGACAGCATCGGCACCATCTGGCTGGTCGCGTTAGTGCTGCCTGTGGCGTTGTACGTGCCAGTGCGTTGGTTCGCCAGACTGAAAGCCCGCAGGCGGGATTTGGCTTGGCTCAAGTACCTTTGACTCAACACGGCCGAGTGTAGGAGCTGGCCGGACTCCAATACATCTGACTCAACACGGATTAATGTAGGAGCTGGCCGGACTCAAATACCTCTGACTCAACACAGCCTAATGTGGGAGCTGGCTTGCCTGCGAAGGCGGTGGGTCAGCACCAGATGTATTCTCACGTTGAAACCAAATGCACATAGAACGCGTGAAACATGAAATACGCGCACACCGCCAGCGCCACGCCCATGCTCCGGTTGAACAGCGTGAAGGCCGACGCTCCATTGATGCGCCGCCCCAGCACCGCGCCCAGCAGCGCATACACCCACGGCGCACCAAACGCCCCGAACGCCAGCAATGCCGAGACCCCGGCGATGGATGCCCCGGTAATGTGCGCCGCCGGCAACATCACACTGGTGATCGGCAACACTGCCATGATGCCCTTCGGGTTGAGCAACTGGATCACCAGGCCATTCCAGAACGTGAGGGTCCTGGTCGCAGGGCTTGCAGACTCTTCAACTTCGGTGCGCGCGTTGAACACCTGATAGGCGAGGTACAACGTGTACACCCCGCCAACCAACGAGATGTACGGCAGCACCGCCGGGGAAATGAGCGCTTCGCCGGTGTAGCCAAACAGCACGAACAACAACAGCATCGCGCAACCAACGCCGATGAAAAACCCGGTAGAGCGCCGGAACTGGCCGGTGAGCCCGGCATTCAGGCCCATGAAATTCACCGGACCTGGGCTGTACATGACACTGAAGGCGTAGAGGAAAATATCCATGGGGAACCCGCAATAGAAGAAGTGAGGCGAGTCTACTGAGCCGCCCTGGCGTGCTTCTTGAACGTTTGTGGTCCCAAGTGCTGGCACGCTCTGTGGTATTACGCCTACCCTGTAATAACGCCCAGTCGACGAAAGCCCCCCATGATCAAAGCCAGTCTGCGTAGTCACCTGACCCTGTGGTTTGCCGGTTTGTCGTTACTCACGTTATTGAGCGTGGGGGTCTATGTCGGCCATATCGCCACCGAACAGATGAAACAGGCCAGCGGCAACGCCCTGTTGAGCACGGCCCGCTCGACGGCGGCGCTGCTGGCGGTGCAATTGCGTGAACGCCAGTTGGAAGTCTCGCTGCTGAGCAAGGCGCCGATCATGCGCAAGGGCGACCTGGACGCGCCGGACATCCTGACCTTGATGGAGCTGCGCACCCAGTCGCGCGCCGAATACGCGTGGATGGGCGTGGCCGACGCCAACGGTCAAGTGCGCCAGGCGGTCAACGGGTTGCTGGTCAATCAGTCGGTGCAGCAGCGCCCGTGGTTCCAGGCCGGCATGCGCGGCGAGTACACCGGTGATCCTCACGAGGCGGTGCTGCTGGCCAAGCTGTTGCCGGGTTCGGCGAGTGGTGAGCCGTTGCGCTTCATCGACTTTGCCGCGCCGATTCGCAACGCACAAGGCGAAACCATCGGCGTGCTGGGCGCTCATGCGCACTGGCGCTGGGTGACGCAGATCGTCGATTCGGCCGTGATGCAAAAAGATGCGATCCCACAGATCGAGGCGCTGATCGTCGACTTCGATGGCAAGGTGCTCTACCCGGAGTTGCTGGCCGGCGAGCAAATGCCGCCAGACCAGTTGCGCAGCGCGTCCGGCTGGTCGACCGGCAATGGCTACGTCACCGCCTCCATCGCCGTGCCGAGCCCGTCCAACGCGAAAATGACCTGGTACATCATGGTGCGCCAACCGCTGGATGTAGCGCTGGAACCGGCGCGCACCCTGCTCTACAAATTGCTGGTGCTGGGCTTGCTGGCTGCGGTCGTGTTTGTGCTCGCCGCCTACTTCCTGGCCTCCTCCCTCAGCCGCCCGATCGAGCGCCTGGCCAAATCGGCCAAACAGGTGCAGAACCACCAGCCCGGCGCGGTCTTCCCTCAGGACCACCCCGTGCTGGAAATCGCCCAACTGGGTCGCTCCCTCACCGGCATGACGCAATCATTGCTCTCCAAGGAACGCGAACTGCAAGAGGCCAACGCCTCCCTGGAAGCCACCGTGGCGCAACGCACCGCCGACCTCACCCAGGCCAATGCCGACCTGCTCAAACTGGCGACCCACGACGCCCTGACCGGCGTGTTCAACCGGCGTCGCTTCGATGAAAAACTGGCCGAGAACAGCCTGCTGTTCCAGCGCACCGGGCGCACCTTCGCGCTGCTGCTGATCGACGCCGACTACTTCAAGCGCGTCAACGACACCTACGGCCACGCCATCGGTGATGACGTGCTGTGCCAGCTCGCGGCGCTGATCGAAAACACCACCCGCGCCACCGACTTCGTCGCGCGCTACGGCGGTGAGGAGTTCGCCGTGCTGCTGCCCGAAGTCGAGGAGCCGGACAGCCCCGAAGTGGTCGCCGAAAAAATCCGCGCGGCCGTGGAAGCCGCCGTGTTCCCGACAGTCGGCCACGTGACGGTGAGCATCGGCGTCGGTGTGGCCGAACCCTCGGACCGCGATTCCCTGGCGTTGCTCAAACGCGCGGACATGCGCTTGTACGAGGCCAAGGGTTCAGGCAGAAACCGCGTGGCCTGAGCCCCGTCCTGGACCGTGGCGAGGGAGCCTGCTACCGCTGAGGTGCGCAGCAGCGCCCGCCCCCGCCATGGAAAGCCCGATGCTTCAATCAATCAACCCATTCGCGTCATAAAACGGGTACGGCCCTGGGTACTCCCCGAACACGCCGTTGTGGCTGATCAACCCCTGCTGCGCATCCCAGCGATGCAGCAAGTACCCCGCCGGCTCCAGGTTGAAATGTGCCGGCGCGGTATCTTGCAAGTCCAGCACGATCTGGTGCGAAGTACCGGGACACACGCAACTCATGCTGCCGCCGAAACGCCGCTGCATCGGCCGGTGCAGGTGCCCACACAATAGGCGCTCCACTTGCGGATGGCGGGCCACGACTGCTTCCAAAGCCGCCGCGTTGATGAAGGGCTCGCGGTCCATATGCCCGATGCCGCTGATAAACGGCGGGTGATGCAGGATCAGCAGCGTGGGCGCGTCGGGGCGCAGTGCCAACTGCTCGTCGAGCCACTGCAATTGGCTGTCCAGCAACTGCCCGCCGTGGCCGCCCGGAATGGTCGAGTCGAGGCCGATCAGGCGCAGTGGATGCGCGTCCACAACCCAGTCCAGCGGCCCCTCGGCCGAGGCCGGCAAATAGGCGTGATCACCGAACGCATCGAGCATCGGCCCGCGCGCGTCGTGGTTGCCCGGCACCAGGTAGACCGGCATGTGCAGGCGCGCCAGTTCAGGGTGCAGCACCGCGTACTCATCGGCGCGGCCGAAGTCCACCAGGTCACCACTGACCACCACGATATCGGGCCGTGGGTGGCTGGCGTTCAGATGATCGACGGCGCGGCGCAGCGCACCGAGGGTATCGACCACGCCATAGGTGAGGCGCTGGCCGGCTTTAAGGTGCAGATCGCTGATCTGCGCAACAACAAAGGCACGATTGGACATAAGTTCTCAGGCGTTCAAGGTGAACAACATGTGCGGTGTGATCGCCAGGGCAATCGGCGCGCCCACGGCGTAGAGCTGGTTGTCGCTGCTGTCGACCAGCAACGGTTGCGGACCGCCCACATCCACCAGCAGGCGGCTCTGCGCGCCTTGGAAAAACTGCGCCAGCAGATGGCCGTGCAGGTGCCCCTCGCCGTCCATCACGCGCAGGTGTTCAGGGCGGCAGTACACCGTGCCGGGCAGGTTGGCCGCCTGCCACGGCAGTTCGCCGCCGCAGACTTTCAGGCCCAGTGGCGAGGCTTCGAGCACCGAGAACGCATTCAGGTTGCCGACGAATCCGGCGACGAACGCGTTGGCCGGTTTCTGGTAGATATCCCGCGGGCTGCCCAACTGCGCCACGCGGCCGTGTTCCATCACCAGGATGCGATCACCCAGCGCCATGGCTTCACCCTGGTCGTGGGTGACGAACACCGAGGTGATCCCCAGGCCCCGCAGCAGTTGATCCAACTCGCTGCGCAGGCGCTCACGCAATTGCGCATCAAGGGCCGCCAGCGGCTCATCGAGCAACAGCACTTTCGGGCGCGGTGCCAATGCACGGGCCAGGGCCACGCGCTGGCGCTGGCCGCCGGACAACTCGTGGATGCTGCGCTTGCCGTGGTGCTGCAAGCCCACCAGTTCCAGCAACTCGTCGCAGCGCTTGTTGCGTTCGGACGCCGACACGCCGCGAATCTTCAGGCCGTAGACGATGTTGCCGGCCACATCCAGGTTGGGGAACAGCGCGTAATTCTGGAAGACCATGCCCACGTCGCGACGCTCGATGGGCAGGCGGGTCACGTCCTGGTTGCCGAACAATACCTGGCCGACATCCGGACGTTCGAGGCCGGCAATCAGGCGCAACGTGGTGGTCTTGCCGCAACCGGACGGGCCGAGAATCGCCAGGGTTTCGCCGCCTTCGACGGTCAGGTTCAAGTCATGCACGGCCACGGTGCCGTCGGCGAACGCCTTGCGACAGCCTTGCAGGCGAATAGTGATAGCAGTCATCGACGTTCTCCACGGGACAAACGCGCGCTGATGGCCTGCAACGCAATCAACAGCGGCACGATCATCAGCAAAAAGATAAGGGTGTAGGCGCTGGCGATTTCCAGGCGCGCCGAGGCGTAGCTGTCGGCCAGGCCCACCGGCAGGGTCTTGGTCATCGGTGTGTGGAGCATCCAGGTCAGGTTGAATTCACCCAGGGACAAGGTCACCACCATCAGCACACCGGCGAGGATTCCCGCGCGGCAGTTGGGCACCACTACGCTGAAAAAGCGCTTGATCGGCCCGGCGCCCAAGCTCGCCGCCGCCTCTTCCAACACCGGCAAGTGCTGACGCTGCATCACCGCCATCACCGGGCGCACCAGGAACGGCAAGGTGAACAGCACATGCCCGACCAGGATGAACAACCAGCTGCTGCGGAAGGTGCCGAACTGGCCGTAGGTCAGCAGCAAGGCCAGCGCACTGGCCAACCCCGGCATCGCCACCGGCAGCACCATCAACTCTTCGAAGGCGCGGCTGAAGCGGTTGTTCATGCGCACCAGGGCATAGGCCGCCGGCACGCCGATCACGCAGACGCACACCGCGCACGCCAGCGCCAGTTGCAACGACAGCCACACCGTCGGCGAATAGGCCTGCCATACCTGGATCAACCAGTCGAAGGTCAAGCCACTCGACAGCCCCACAAAGAAATTGCGCGTGAGCCCGGCGAGCAATGACATCAGCACCGGCACCAGCATGAAGGCACACACCAGCAAGGTGAACAGCAGTTGAATCACAAACAGCGATGAGCGCTTCACAGGACCGTCCCCGCATTTTTCACCAGCCGGCGCGTGAGCAGCAAGACCGCCCAGGTCAGCGCACCCAGCACCACCGACAACGCGGCGGCGACGGCAAAGTTGGCGTAGTTGGTGAACACGTTGTAGATCGCCACCGGGGTCACATTCAAGCGCGTGCCCAAGGTAAACGCGGTGCCGAAGGCGCCCATGGAGGTGGCAAAGCAGATCGCCCCGCACGAGGCCAAAGCCGGCGCCAGGCCGGGCACGATCACGTCGCAGACCACGCGCCAGTGCCCTGCCCCCAGCGAATGCGCGGCTTCTTCCAGGCTGCGGTCGAGGCTTTCGCACGCGGCCATCACCGTGAGGATCACCCGTGGAATCGAGAAGTACAGGTAGCCGACAAATAGCCCGGCCAGCGAGTAGGCAAAGATCCAGCGCTCACCCGCCAGTTGCAGGCCGAGGGAGGCCAGCAGGCCCTGGCGCCCCGCCAATAGGATCACTAGGAACCCCACCACCACTCCTGGAAACGCCAAGGGAAAGGTCAGCAGCGCGACCAGGGCCGAACGCCCGAAGAACTGCTGGCGCGCGAGGAACACCCCGCTGATGCCGCCGATCAACAGCGCGACCAGTGTCACTACGACCGCCAGCACCAGCGTCTGCCCCAGGCTGCCCAGGTATTGCGCACTGCTGAGTACCTGCCAGTAACCGCTGCCGAGGCTGTCGCGGCTCTCGGCGCCGAGCAGCATCAGGTGCGCCAGCGGCAACAGCCAGAACGCGAGCAGTACCGCACAGGCCGGGGCCAGCGCCCAGGCCGCATGTTTTGCCGATGCTGCCACTTACTTGACCTCGTTCAGGTAACGGGCGGCGAAGGCTTCCTGCACGGCGGCCATTTTTTCGTAGTCGACCACGCCGGCGCGGGCGTAGTCGCTGTCGGGCAGGAATTGCGCGGCGACGTCGGCAGGCATTTTCAGCGGGCGCACCGGGCGCAGATAAGCCTTGGCCCACAGTGCCTGGCCGGCGTCGGACAGCACGAAATCGAGGACTTTTTGCGCATTGGCGCGGTGTGGCGCGTTGGCCACCAGGCTCATCACATAGGGCACGCTGATGCTGCCTTCCGTGGGGAGCACGAAGGCCACGTTGGCGTTGTCTTTGTAGCGCGCGCGGTAGGCGTTGAAGTCGTAGTCCACCAGGATCGGCAACTCACCGGAGAGCACCCGCGCGTACGCAGTTTGCTTGGGCACGATGGGCGCGTTTTTCGCAAGCTTCTGGAAGTAGTCGATGGCCGGGGCGAAGTTGTCGAGGTCGCCGCCCAGGGCGCGGTTGATCGCTACCGCGGAGACGTAGCCGACAAACGCGCTGGACGGGTCCAGGTAACCGACCATGCCTTTGTATTCAGGCTTGAGCAGGTCGGCCCAGCTGTGCGGCACCGGCAAGCCACCGAGCGCGTCGACGTTGACCATGATGCCCAAGGTGCCGGAGTGGATCGCGAACCAGTGGCCGTCCGGGTCCTTGAGGCCGGCGGGAATCTGCTCCCAGCCCTTGGGTTTGTAGCCGTCGACCACGCCGGCCTTTTGCGCCTGCAGGCCGAAGGTCACGCCGTAGTACACCACGTCCGCCACGGGGGCGGCCTTCTCGGCCACCAGTTGCGCCAGGGACTGGCCGGAGTTCTTGTTGTCCAGCGGCACCTGCACGCCGGTGTCGGCCGCGATGGCCTTGAGTTGGGTGCCCCAGTCGGCCCAGTCCGGTGGGCAGTTGTAGCAAATTGCGGTGTCGGCGGCCTGGGCCAGGCCGGCCATACCGCAGAGCAGCACGGCTGCCAGGGTTTTACGCAATGCGCGCATCGAAGCTCTCCTCATGGGGTTGAGTGCTGTCGCCAGGCCGGATATGGCAAGGCAGGCAGTGGGATATCGGGTCGTTACCGGCGATCTGCGCCAGCAGTTGATCAATCACCGTGCTGGCGAGCAGTGCGATGGGCTGCACCACGCTGCACAGGGTCGGGTGCATCTGGGTGCCGAGGGCGATGCCGTCAAAGCCCACGACCGACAGTTGCTGCGGCACCTGCCAGGCATTGCGGCGCAGTTCGGCGATCAGGCTGATGGCCAGGAAATCGTTGGAACACACCAGCCCAGTCGGCGCCTGGGGCCCTTGCAGGCAGGCTTCGATAGCGGCGAATTCGGCCTGTGTGTGGGCCGGCATTTCGATCACCGGCCGGCTTGCAAGCCCGTATTCGCTCATCGCATCGCAGTAGCCCGCATAACGCAGCCGGGCCCGGTCCGACTGCAACGCGGGCCCGGCGACCATGCTGATGCGCCGGTGACCGGCTTCCAGCAAGTAGCGGGTAGCCAGGGCCATGCCCGCGCGGTTGTCGACCGACACGGCGCTGTAGTTGGGGTTGCCCGGTTGGTGGTAGGCGAGCACGAACGGGGTTTTTTCGCTGTTAAGGCTGCTGAGGACGGTGTTGCTTTCGGCGTCGGTGACCGTCAGCACCAGGCCGTCGACGCGCTGGCGCAGCAACTCTTCGACCACGCTGCTTTCGCGCTCGCTGTCGTAGTCCGTGGTGGCGAGCACCAGGCTGTAGCCGCGCAACCGCGCCGCACGCTCCATGGCCTGGAACTGCTCGGCGAACACCGGGTTGAGCAGGTTGGGCACCACCACGCCAATCAATTGGGTGGTTTGCAGCCGCAACTGGCGGCCGAGCAGATTGGGGCGAAAGCCCAGCTCGCGGGCGGCGGCGAACACTTGCTCGCGGGTGGTCGGACGCACCTGGTCGGGGGAAGCAAAGGTGCGGGCGGCAGTGGCACGGGATACCCCGGCCAATCGCGCAACGTCTTTCAGGTCAGTCATCGTCACTCGCTTGAGATCGATCTCATTGGCGAGGACAGTAGCGAGGGAATATGGCAGTCACATGGTGGGCAGATGACAGTTTGATGTCACCGATAACCTTCAAGAGCCAGCTTGCCGGCTCCTACAGGGGGGTGTGGAGCCATCCTTTGTCGAGTGCGATCGCCAGGAGGTCCTGGGCAGGCAGGTATCGGGAAATGGCCTGACAGGCGATGTCGAATTCTCCCGTCAATGCCTGACGAAACTCGGCCAGGCAGCCCGAAGCCTCCAGCCAGTGCACTGTCCATGCGTCCATTCTCACCTCTCGTCGCCCCAGCCTGGCTCAATCACCATGACCGTTCATCATCCTCACGGGCTGTCATATTCGCAGGCCAGATTAAAGGCGGCGCAGCAAAATCCGCCCACTAACCTTTCGATCTGATCCAAGTGCGGGCACAATGCGTGTCCTTTTTTGGCAGGCACCGCCGCAGGCTCTCAAAAATGATCAAAACGCCGTACTACCTCATCGATAAACAGAAGCTTCTGGTCAACATGCAGAAGATCGCTTACGTGCGCGAACAGTCCGGCGCCAAGGCCCTGCTGGCGCTCAAGTGCTTTGCCACCTGGTCGGTGTTCGACCTGATGCAGCAATACATGGACGGCACCACCTCGTCGTCGCTGTATGAGCTCAAGCTCGGTCGCCAGAAGTTCGAAGGCGAGGCGCACGCCTACAGCGTGGCCTGGGCCGACGATGAAATCGAAGAGATGCTGGATAACTGCGACAAGATCATCTTCAACTCGATCAGCCAGCTGCAGCGTTTTGCCGAACGCAGCGAAGGCAAGACCCGTGGCCTGCGCGTCAACCCGCAGGTGAGCAGCTCCGACTACCTGCTGGCCGACCCGGCGCGCCCGTTCAGCCGCCTGGGCGAATGGGACCCGGAGAAGATCGAAGGCGTGATCGAGCAGATCTCAGGCTTCATGTTCCACAACAACTGCGAGAACGGCGACTTCAGCCTGTTCGACAAAATGCTCGGCACCATCGAAGAGCGCTTCGGCGCGCTGTTGCACAAGGTCAAGTGGGTCAGCCTCGGCGGCGGCATCCACTTCACCGGTGAAGGCTATGCGCTGGACGCATTCTGCGCGCGCCTGAAGGCGTTCTCCGAGAAGTACGGCGTGCAGGTCTACCTGGAGCCCGGCGAAGCGGCGATCACCAACAGCGCCTCGCTGGAAGTGACCGTGCTCGACACCCTCTACAACGGCAAACACCTCGCCGTGGTCGACAGCTCCATCGAAGCGCACCTGCTGGACCTGCTGATCTACCGCCTCAACGCCAAGCTGGCACCGAGCGAGGGCGAACACACCTACATGGTGTGCGGCAAATCCTGCCTGGCCGGGGACATCTTCGGCGAGTACCAATTTGATCGTCCGCTGGCCATCGGCGATCGGCTGTCGTTCATCGACACCGCGGGCTACACCATGGTCAAGAAAAACTGGTTCAACGGCCTGAAAATGCCGTCCATCGTAGTGAAACAACTCGACGGTACAGTCGAAGTGGTTCGTGAATTTGGTTACGACGACTACCTGTCCAGCCTTTCGTAAGCTGGCGGATAAAGGAGAGATAAAGCAATTGAAAAAGAACGTTCTTATCATTGGTGCAGGAGGTGTCGCCAAGGTGGTGGCCCACAAGTGCGCGCAGCACAACGACGAACTCGGTGGTATTGCTATCGCGTCGCGCAACATCTCCAAATGCCAGGCCATCATCGACAGCGTCAAGGCCAAGGGTAGCCTCAAGGTACCCGCCGACATCCAGGCCTTCGCGCTGAACGCTTTGGACGTGGAAGCGACCAAGGCCCTGATCCGCGAGACACAATCGCAGATCGTCATCAACGTGGGTTCCGCGTTCCTCAACATGTCGGTCCTGCGTGCCTGCATCGACACGGGCGTCGCGTACCTCGACACCGCCATCCACGAAGAGCCGGGCAAGGTCTGCGAGACCCCGCCGTGGTACGGCAACTACGAATGGAACCACCTGGAAGAGTGCAAACAGAAGAACATCACCGCCATCCTTGGCGTGGGCTTCGACCCGGGTGTCGTCAACGCGTACGCCGCGCTGGCGCAGCAACAGCATTTCGACCGCATTGATTCGATCGACATTCTCGACGTCAATGCCGGCTCCCATGGCAAATACTTCGCCACCAATTTCGATCCGGAAATCAACTTCCGCGAATTCACCGGACAGGTGTGGAGCTGGCAGAACAGCCAGTGGACCAGCAACACCATGTTCGAAGTCAAGCGCACCGACGACCTGCCGGTAGTCGGCTCGCAGAACCTCTATCTGACCGGCCACGATGAAGTGCACTCGCTGTCGAAAAACCTCGACGTGCCCAACGTGCGGTTCTGGATGAGCTTCGGCGAACACTACATCAACGTGTTCACCGTGCTGAAAAACCTCGGCCTGCTCTCCGAAAAGCCGGTCACCACCGCCGAAGGCCTGGAAGTCGTGCCGCTGAAACTGGTCAAGGCCGTGCTGCCCGACCCGTCGTCGCTGGCGCCTGGCTACACCGGCAAGACCTGCATCGGCGACCTGGTCAAGGGCACCAGGAACGGCCAGCCGCACGAGGTGTTCATCTACAACGTGGCGGATCACGAAGAAGCCTTCGCCGAGACCGACAGCCAGGGCATCTCCTACACCGCAGGCGTGCCTCCGGTCGCTGCTGCGCTGCTGGTAGCCCGTGGTGAATGGGATGTGCAACGCATGGCCAACGTCGAGGAACTGCCGGCTGAGCCGTTCCTCAAGGCGCTGGACGTGATGGGCCTGCCGACTCGAATCAAAGACGAGCACGGTGATCGGGCTTGGGACGCGATTGCCTGATAGGCGATGGCTGACCGAACAAAAAAATGCGCCCCAAGGGGCGCATTTTTTGTTGGGGCTCACATAACTATCAAAGAACAATGAAGATCAAAATGTGGGAGCGGGCTTGCTCGCGAATGCGGTGTGCCAGTCACTGCATCTGGCGACTGATACACCGCATTCGCGAGCAAGCCCGCTCCCACATTGAATTGGCCGTGTTCTTGAGAATGGGGCTATTCAAGATTGCGCGCCGAATTGCTCAACGCCCTTGAGCACTGCAACAACGCCGGCGCCAACTGCTTCTCCGCGTCCGCCCGACTCCAGCGACTGGTCGGCGCCACCACATGCACCGCCGCCACTGGCCGGCCATTCGCGCCCAGCACCGGTGCGCCGATGGTCATGTCGCCGAGGAACAGCTCCTGGGCATTGACCGCATAGCCCTGCTCACGCACCTGCTGCAACGATTCCAGGATCCTGTCGACCTCGGTCAATGTCTGGCTGGTGTGCGCAATGCGCTGGCTGTGCTCGATCAGCGCCAACGCTTCATCCGTAGGCAACGCGCTCAAATACGCGCGCCCCGACGCCGTGCAGTACATCGGCACTCGCGAGCCGATCGGCATGTGCACCGGCACAAAGCCCGCGCTGACGAACCGCGCGATATAGGTCATGTCGTAGCCCGCAGGCTCAGTCAGGCATGAGGTTTCGCCGGTCAGCCGCGTCAGTTCGGACAGGAACGGGTTGGCCACTTCGATCAGCGAATGCGCGTCCAGGTAACTGAAGCCCAACTCCAGCACGCGCGGGGTGAGTTGGTAATGCCGGGTGCGCGAGTGTTTCCGAAGGTAACCCAGGCTTTCAAGGGTAAACACCATGCGCTGGGCCGAGCTTTTGGTCATGCCGGCGGCCTCGGCCACCTCTGCAAGGCTCATGCTGCGGCGCTGGGCGCTGAATGCCTTGAGCACCGACAGGCCTTTTTCCAGGGATTGGTTGTGCAAACTGTTGCGTTCTTCGGACATGGCGGACTCGCGGTCAGGACGATCAGGCGTGGCGATATTTCTACCCTAAATCGCAAAAATAGACCACAAAATATCGCATATCGATACGACAAGTTCATTTTGTCGATTTTACGTGGCGATATTCGATTTACTCCAATCGAAATGGCACAGAGCTTGCGGTTTCATCGGCAGCCGCTTGCGCTACTGACTTTCCGTTTTCCTTTTGGAGTAACCCGATGAACAGTCTTTCGCCCGTGTTTCGCCGCCTCGCCTTCGCCGTGTGCGCCACGCTCTGCGTCAGCGCCGCGCACGCAGAAAGTGCGTCCACGTACAAAGTCGGTGCAACGGCCAGTGGTTCGCCGTTCACCTTCCTCGATATCAAGAGCAACAGCATCCAGGGGGTGATGGTCGACGTGGCTGAAGCCGTCGGCAAGGTCGGCGGCTTCACCAGCCAGATCGAACAGACCAACTTCGCCGCGCTGATCCCCTCTCTCACCTCCGGCAAGCTCGACTTCATCTCCGCCGGCATGCTCAAGACCGAAGAACGCACCAAGGTCGTCGATTTCAGCGCCCCGGTATATGCCTACGGTGAAGGCTTGATCATCAACGCCGAAGACAACACCGCCTACCCCGACCTCACCCCATTGAAGGACCAGGTGGTCGGCGTGCAGGCTGGCACGATCTTTTACGATCAACTGAACAAGCTCGGCATCTTCAAGGAAATCCGCACCTACGACTCGATTGGCGAGATGGTCCGCGACCTGTCCCTGGGCCGCATCAAGGCCGCCGTTGGCGACCAGCCAGTGGTGGCGTACCAGATCCGCCAGAAACTGTTCAAAGGCGTGAAACTCGCCGCCGACTACCAACCGGTCAACGTCGGCGAGGTCTGCCTGGTAGTGCGCAAGGGCGACGCGCAAACCCTCGAACGCCTGAACACTGCCATCGCCAGCATCAAGGCCGACGGCACCTTGGACAGCATCCTCAAGAAGTGGGGACTTGATACCCAGGTGCGCCCATGAACCTGGCTGAGTTCCTGCAGAACGCCCAGGATTTCCTGCCGATTCTGCTGCAGGGCGCCTGGGTGACGATCCAGATCACCGTGCTGTCGTTCCTGCTCAGCAGCGCCATCGGCCTGGTGCTGGCGTTGCTCAAGCTGTCGCCGATCCGCGCGCTGTCGTGGACAGCGAGCACCATCATCAACGTGATCCGTGGCCTGCCGATCATCGTGCAGCTGTTCTACATCTACTTCGTCCTGCCGGACATGGGCGTGCACCTCACGGCGTTCTACGCCGGGGTGATCGGCATGGGCATCGCCTATTCGGCGTACCAGGCCGAGAACTTTCGCACCGGCATCATTGCGGTCGAACAGGGCCAGCGCGAAGCCGCCGAAGCCCTGGGCATGCGCTCGGCGTTGATGATGCGCCGGGTGATCCTGCCGCAGGCGTTTCGCATTGCCTTGCCGCCCTACGGCAACACCCTGGTGATGATGCTCAAGGACTCGTCCCTGGTGTCGACCATCACCGTCGCCGAGATGACCCGCCAGGGCCAACTGATCGCCTCGTCGACCTTCCAGAACATGACCGTCTACACCCTGGTCGCCCTGCTCTACCTGCTGATGAGCCTGCCGCTGGTGTATGGCCTGCGCCGTATGGAACAGCACTTGGGCCGGAGGAAAAAAGCATGATCGAGATTCGTCAGCTGCAAAAACATTACGGCAGCCACCGCGTATTGCACGGCGTCGACCTCGACGTGGCCAAGGGCGAAGTGGTGTGCCTGATCGGCCCCTCGGGCTCGGGCAAATCCACCCTGCTGCGCTGTATCAATGCACTGGAAGCCTACGACGGCGGCACGATCAGCGTGTTCGGTGAAACCGTGCAGCGCGGCAGCAAGACCGTGCACGCCCTGCGCAGCCGCATGGGCATGGTGTTCCAGCGCTTCAACCTGTTCCCGCACCGCACGGTGCTGGAAAACGTGATGGAAGGCCCGGTGTACGTCAAGGGCGAGTCACCTGGGCAAGCGCGCGAGGAAGCCCTGGTGCTGCTGGAAAAAGTCGGCCTGAGTGCCAAGGCCGACGCCTACCCGGAACAACTCTCCGGCGGTCAGCAACAGCGCGTGGCTATCGCCCGCGCCCTGGCGATGAAACCCGAAGCCATGCTGTTCGACGAACCCACCTCGGCCCTCGACCCGGAACTGGTCGGCGATGTGCTGGCGGTGATGCGCACCCTGGCCGACGAAGGCATGACCATGATCGTGGTCACCCACGAGATGGGCTTTGCCCGCGAAGTGGCCGACCGCGTGTGCTTCCTGCATGGCGGCTACATCGTCGAGAGCGGCCCGGCCGAGCAGGTGCTGGGCGACCCGCAGCACGCGCGCACCCAGGATTTTCTGCGACGCGTGCTGCACCCCACCGGCACTGCAAGGAGCCTGTCATGAAGTCGTTGTGGTCGGCGACGGCGCCGTCCGTGCTGCCAACGCCCGCGCTGGCGGAGTCGCTGAAGGTCGACGTGGCGATTGTCGGGGCGGGCTATACCGGCCTGTCGACGGCGCTGCACTTGGCCGAGCGCGGGGTCAGTGTATGCGTGCTGGAGGCGAATGAGCCGGGCTGGGGCGCCTCGGGGCGTAACGGTGGACAGGTCAACCCGACACTCAAATACGACCCGGAGCAACTGGTGCAGATGTTCGGACCGGAGCGCGCCGAGCCACTGATCTCGACGGTGTCGAATTCGGCGGACCTGGTGTTCAGGTTGATCGACAAGCACGGCATTGATTGCGCGCCGGTGCGCAAGGGCTGGATGCAGGTGTCGTACACGCAAAAGGGCGTGGCCGGGCTGCATGCGCGAGCCGAGCAATGGGCGCGACGCGGCGTGCCGGTGCAGCGCCTGGATGCAGCAGCGGTGGCCGCGCGCATGGGCAGCGAGGCGTTCGCTGGCGGCTGGCTGGACGGCCGTGCCGGGGCGATTCAGCCGCTGGCGTATGCCCGTGGGCTGGTCGGCGCGGCATTGGCGGCGGGTGTGCGCATTCATGGGCACAGTGCGGTGACAGGGTTGCAGCACCACGGCGGCGGATGGCAACTGCAGACGGCTGGGGGGGCTCAGGTCACGGCTGATCAAGTGGTGCTGGCCACCAACGGCTACAGCGGCAACCTGTGGCCGGGGATGGCGCAGAGCATTCTGGCGGCGAACAGTTTTATCGTCGCCACCAAGCCGCTGAGTGGGCGCGCGGCAGAGTGTATCCTGCCGGGACAGGAAACCGTGTCCACCGCGCAACGGCTGCTGCTGTACTTTCGCAAAGACAGTCATGGACGCTTATTGATGGGCGGGCGCGGGTTGTTCAACGATCCCACATCACCGGCCGACTTTGCCCACCTGGAGCGCTCCCTGGCACTGCTCTTTCCGCAATTGGGCCCGCTGGAATTCGAGTACCGCTGGGCCGGGCGCATCGCAATCACCCGCGACTTCATGCCCCACGTGCACCAGCCCGCGCCGGGGCTCACCCTGGCGTTGGGCTGCAATGGCCGCGGCATCGCGCTGTGTACCAGCCTGGGGCAGCAATTGGCCGCACGCTTGTGCGACAGCCACGCGGAGTTCGCCTACCCGGTGACACCGTTGCAACGCTTGCCGATGCACGGGTTGCAGCGGTTCTACATTGGCGCGGGGGTAGCGTGGTACAGCCTGCTGGACCGGCTCAATATCAGCTGAATCCTATTCCCAGGCACGCTGCAGACTGTCAATTCTCACAGGTTACCGCTCGCGCAAAACTCGCTAGGCTTAGCCCAGATGCATTGGCTGGCCTGCTGGGATTGCGGGCGATCAACTGAGTGAGAAGGACATCCATGAACCTCGAACATCCTCCACACACCGCCCGAATGCTCGGGCTGGTGTACAGCGCCTGCTGCTACCTCGTATTCCTGTGCACCTGCGTGTACCTGATCGGCTTTGTCGGCGAGATCGGGGTGCCCAAGCACATCAACGACGGCCCACCCGGTGAGTGGCCGACCGCCGTGTTGATCAATGCCGCGCTGATCATGCTGTTCGGCGCCCAGCACACGGTCATGGCGCGCCGGGGTTTCAAGCAATGGCTGGCAGGGTTCATCCCGGCGCCGGTTGAACGCTCCACGTACGTGCTGCTCAGCAGCCTGGTGCTGGGGTTGATGTTCTGGCTGTGGCAGCCCATTACGGCGAGTGTCTGGAAGGTTGAAGCCGCCTGGGCCGATGCCCTGTTGATGGGCCTGTTCTGGCTGGGCTGGGGCATCGCGTTGCTGGCAACGTTTTTGATCAACCACTTTGAGCTGTTCGGGCTCAAGCAGGCCATCGACCGTTGGCGCAAGCCCACGTCACAGCCGCCGGTGTTTACGACGCCACTGTTTTACAAGCTCGTGCGTCACCCCCTGTACCTGGGTTTCCTGATTGCCTTCTGGGCAACGCCACACATGACCGCCGGGCATCTGTTGTTTGCGGTCGGAATGACGGTTTATATCTTCATCGGCGCACGCTTTGAAGAAAAGGACCTGGTGACGCTGTTCGGTGAGCGGTACCGACGCTACCAGCAAGAGGTCGCCATGATTATCCCCGGGTCAAAGCCCCCGAAAAAACCCAAAAACTAGCCCCCCCCTTGTTTTTTTGTGGTGAGCGGGCTTGCCCCGCGTTGGAGTGCGCAGCACTCCCGCTGTTTCCAGCCCAACCCCAATCAACAAGCCCCCGCCGTGATCAGCTCACAGGCACCCATGGACTGCCACGCCGCACCGAGATTGACTGAATCAACCCGCCGATAAACGGTGCCCCGCGCATGCGGCTCTCGGACTTTTCCGACAAGGCTTTCAGGTTGTGGCTCGCCAAGGTGCTGGCTAACCTCTCGTCGTCGCTGCCAATTCAGCGGCCGGATTTGACCGTCCGCCCTCCCAAATGCATCTGTGCCACATCGAATCAGGCGTTTTGTGTACGCCTGTTGTATCGTGTCGCGGCAGCTGTACGCGGGATACCTTCGGGTATGCCGGGCTACTTTGGGACCGGTCGGTCAACCCGCGTATAGCTGCCACCCTCTCTCGTTTGACCGCGAATCGTGGCAGCTCCATTCCCGGAGAGATTCCACCATGATTAAAGACAGCCCCAACCCCCCAAGCCATCCCGATTTCGACACCAGCACCCTGCACGAAGTGGCCTACCGCGCCATCGATCACTACCTCAACCCAAAACCCGCCACGCCCGAATCCAACGACGGACTCTTCACCGTGCGCGCCGACCTGGGCACCGAAACCCTGCTGGTCAACGCCTCCCAGGACCTGGCCTGCATCAGCGACATCGCCACTCACCTGGCGTTCGAGATCGACGGGACTCAACGCAATGTCGCGCTGGGTATCTGCCGTATGCTCGACGGGGTACAACTGCTGGTGGACAAGGCACTGAGCGTGGCCCATCCGGCGGCGTGACGATGGACGCGATACAGCGCCTGAGCTATCTTCGGGCGCTCTATCGAAAGCCTGAAACAGGAAGTTACCGCTTGAGCACGTCGCCCCTACTGCGAGGCCGCACCTTCGCCCTCCTCGCCGGCCTCGCCTTTATTGCCGTGGACCAACTCGTCAAACTGCTGGCCCTGGTTTCACTGCACGCCCACAGCTTCAAAATCGGCGCCAACCCGATCAACCTGGCACTCGAATTGAGCCTGAATCCCGGCGCGTTCCTCAGCCTGGGCGCCGCGTTGCCGCCGCAGGTCAAACAGCTGATTTTCATCGTCGGCGTGGCTGTCGTAGTGGCTTGGGCACTGTGGTGGTCCCTTTCCAACTGGAACCAGCCCCTGCGCAAAGTCCTGCCGCTGTACGCCATCGCCCTAGGCGGCATTGCCAACCTGATCGACCGCGTCTTTCGCGACGGGCACGTGGTTGATTACATGGTGCTGAACGTCGGGCCGGCCCATACCGGCGTGTTCAATATTGCCGATATCGCAATCACCGTGGGCGCGCTGTATTTGATGATGGATTTGTTCATGAAGCCGCGCAAAGCCTAGGCCTGTCAGTACGCCTCACCCTCGTCGCCCCTGATAGTCGCGGCAAACGATTGAGCAATAGCCTTGGCTTTCACGATCGCTTCATCGCTGTACACAAAGGCAATCTCACCACGCCGGTAGTCAAAATAGTAAGCCTGCTGCGTGGTGGGAGAGGTCCAGTAGGCGGTTTGATTTCCGCCCATGGAAATCACCGCACCGGTAGTGGGATTAATGCCGGTCACCTCGTCCTGCAGCTCCAGGGTTGGATCGCTGGCACACAACGCGCGCCACTCTTCAGGCGCAATTGCATGGCTGTCGGCACGGGCGATGTGAAGTTCGTAAGCCATGAAGATACCTATCTGGACACTGCAGAAATGCTCGTTCCCACGCAGCGCAGGAACGGCCTGGAACACCTTTATAACCTCAAAACACCGACCAACCAATCCGCTCGCTCAACAACTCCAACGCCTTCATCCCCGCCAGCGAGTTCCCCGCCGCGTTCAACTCCGGCGACCATACGCACACCGTGAACTGCCCCGGCACCACCGCGACGATCCCGCCGCCGACGCCGCTCTTGCCCGGCAAGCCGACGCGATAGGCAAAGTTGCCCGCCTCGTCGTACAGGCCGCTGGTGGCCATGATCGAGTTGACTTGCTTGGTCTGGCGCGCGGTGAGGATCTGTTCGCCGCTGTGGGCACTCACGCCTTCGTTGGCCAGGAAGCTGAAGGCCTTGGCCAAGTCCAGGCAGCTCATCTGCAGCGCGCAGTAATTGAAGTAACTGTGCAGCACCGCGTCGACATCGTTATGGAAGTTGCCGAAGGATTTCATCAGGTAAGCCATGGCCGCATTGCGCGCGCCGTGCTGGGCTTCGGAGTCGGCGACGATGCTGTTCACCAGGATCTGCGGGTTGCCCGACAGACGCCGCACGAAATCGCGCATCGACAGGATCGGCACGGCGAAGCGCGACTGGTTGATGTCACAGATCACCAGCGCGCCAGCGTTGATGAAGGGATTGCGCGGGCGGCCGCGTTCGAATTCCAGCTGCACCATGGAGTTGAACGGCTGCCCCGACGGCTCGTGGCCCAGGCGCTCCCAGATGGTTTCGCCGCCGTGGTCGATGGCCTGTACCAGGCTGAATACCTTGGAAATACTCTGCACCGAGAACAGCGTATCGGCATCGCCTGCGCAGTACGCCGAACCGTCGTTGCCGTACACTGCAATGCCGAGCTGGTTGGCGGGTACGTCGGCCAAGGCGGGGATATAGTCGGCGACTTTGCCCTGGCCGATCAGTGGGCGCACTTCGTCGAGGATCGACGAAAGCATCGCCTGCATGTCTTGTGCTGTCATCTGTCTTTGAATCAATGGGAAGCGGGCCGCGGAGGATACTTCAATGCGCGCGGAAGCCCCAGACTATCTCGACCATGCGTTCGGCAATCACCAGGTAAACCAGGATCATCAGCAGTTGCAGCACGAGGTGGTAGCGCAGTTTGGAAAGCCTGCGAATGCCGTCGCTCACGTTCAGCACCAACAACAGCGACGACAGGATGATCAGCCCCCAACCGGCCACGCTGGAGGCGAACACGCCGATAAACAAGTCACGCTGCCCGAGCACTGTATTAGTCCCCGCTGCAAACAGCAGTGCGCACACCAGCAGGTTCTTCACATTGTCGAAGATTTGCGTGCTCAGGTCGTTTTCCAGCAGTGCCACATAGCGTTTCCATAACGTGTGCATGGGTCAGTACCGGGAGGGATCGCTCGTCATTCAAAGTAGTCCAATTGCCCGTACACTGCACCGTTGCGCTAACTCCACGAGGACATTTGCATGAAATTGATGATCGGCCTGGCCGCCCTGCTGTTGCTATCGGCGTGCTCTGCAACACCGCCCGCCCAGGATTCCACCGCGTCTGCCTGCCTGGCCGGCGGCGGCACCATGAAGCAAGTTGGCAAGCTGCAGAGCTGGAAGTGCGTTACACCGTACCAGGACGCCGGCAAGGCCTGCACCGACTCCAGCCAGTGCGAAGGCGAGTGCCAGACCAGCGTGACGACCCAATCCGGCAACGGCCCGGTAACCGGTGCATGCCAGGTGGACAACGGACATTTCGGCTGCTCGGCAACCGTAGAAAAAGGCCAACTGGGCCGCGCGATCTGCGTGGACTAAGGCCGCCACCGCCCCCCTGTGGGAGCGGGCTTGCTCGCGAAGGCGGTGTGTCAGTTGATCCATCAATTGCCTGACACACCGCCTTCGCAGGCAAGCCAGCTCCCACTTTTTGATCTCCATACACCCAGGTGCCTGGGCGCCAGCCCAATCCCCACCTTTGATCTCCATGCACCCGGATCCCTAAGCCCCACCCCAATCCAATGTGGGAGCGGGCTTGCCCGCGAAGGCAGTGTGTCAGCTGATGCATCCGGCGCCTGACACACCGCTTTCGCAGGCAATCCAGCTCCCACTTTTTGATCTCCATACACCCAGGCGCCTAGCCGCCACCTCAATCCCCACCTTTGATCTCCATGCACCTGGATGCCCAGGCCCACCCCCAATCCAATGTGGGAGCGGGCTTGCCCGCGAAGGCAGTGTGTCAGCTGATGCATGAGGTCCCTGACACACCGCTTTCGCAGGCAAGCCAGCTCCCACCTTTTGATCTCCATACACCCAGGTGCCTAGCCGCCACCTCAATCCCCACCTTTGATCTCCATGCACCTGGATGCCCAGGCCCCACCTCAATCCAATGTGGGAGCGGGCTTGCTCGCGAAGGCAGAGTGTCAGTTGATGCATCAGGTGCCTGACACACCGCCTTCGCAGGCAAGCCAGCTCCCACTTTTTGATCTCCATGCACTCAGGTGCCTAGGCGCTACCCCAATCCCCACCTTTGATCTCCATGCACCCGGATGCCTGAGCCCGACCCGAATCCAATGTGGGAGCGGGCTTGCTCGCGAAGGCGGTGTGTCAGCTGATGCATCAGGTGCCTGACACACCGCCATTGCAGGCAAGCCAGCGCCCACAGGCTTGTATTGGCGCAGCTCAGAAATGCGCCACGTCCGACACCTGCTCATCCAGCACATCGCGCGCCAGTGCCCAGGCCTGGTCCTTGGATTCGACCACCAGCAGCGGATAGCCCCAGGCCTTGCCGAACATGACCGCAAACGGCTTGAGGGCCAGGCGTTGCGCGGCGCTGGGCTCGACCTGGATCATGCCTTTGACGAACGTGCGCAGCGCCTGTTTGTTCTTTTTCATCCAGATCGACGCCTGCTTGCGCTCTTCGTGGGAGTGCTCGTGATTGTTTTCATCGGCGGATTTTTCGTGCAGCAGCATGAAGGCTTGCTCCCTCGCCAACAGGCGCTCAAAGGCCAGGAACGCATCCTCCGGCCCGCCTTCGTTGGGGGCGTCAAACACGATTTTCACCACGGGGAACGTTGTACTGTCGAGTCGCATGGCCAAGCTCCTTAATGAGAGTGACTCTCACTATAATGAGCCCGGAACTGGACGGCATTGCACAGAATAGCCAGACTGTTTCGCAATTCAGCCAAACTGCGAACGCGCCATGAGACACCACCGCCTGGACTTGCACGACCCGCTGATGGCCAAGGATGCCGACGTGTTCCCGCGTGCCGTGGTCGCGGTAGGTGCCACCAGCGCCTCGGACACCTGGGAACACGCGCAACACGCGCACCGCAAAGGCCAGTTGATGTACACCCTGCGCGGGGTGATCCATTGCGAAATCGAAGCGGGAATCTGGATCGTGCCGCCGCAATGCGCACTGTGGATTCCCGGCGGCACCTGCCATGCGGCGCGCGGCTCGGGTGAGGCGGAAGTCTATTGCCTGCTGATCGACCCCGATGCCGCCTGCGCCCTGCCCCCGCAGTGCTGCACCCTGGCAGTGTCCGGCCTGTTGCATGAGTTGATCAGCAAGGCGGTGAGTTTCCCGCAGCTGTATGACGAGGCCGGCGCCCAGGGCCGCTTGATCAACACGCTGCTGGACGAGCTGGCCGCTGCCCCCATCGAAGCGCTGCACCTGCCGATGCCCCGGGACCCGAGGCTGCGGCGCCTGGCCGACAGCCTGCTGGCCGAACCCGCCGACAAGGCCACGCTTGGCCAATGGGCGGTGCGCATCGGCATGAGCGAGCGCAGCATGACGCGCCTGCTGCTTGAGGAGTTGGGCTTGAGTTTCGGCCGTTGGCGACGGCAGTTGCATGTGATCCTGTCGTTGCAGCGCCTGGCCAAAGGTCAGAGCGTGCAAGCCGTGGCCCTGGACCTGGGCTATGAGAATGCCAGCGGCTTTATCACCATGTTCCGCAAGGCGGTGGGCCAGCCGCCGGCGCGCTACCTGGCCGAGCGCGCCGGTGTGTTGAGCGCGACCAGCCAGACCATTGCGCTGAAAGATGCGCGCTGACTACCAGCTTTCTCCGAGCCCCAGCAGGCCAAGAATCTGCCGCCGCAAATCGACCAGATACGGGTCGTCGCGGTGCCGTGGATACGGCCTGTCGATGTGCAGTTGCGCCTGGATTTTCGCCGGGCGGTCGCTGAACACAATCACCCGATTGGCCAGCAGCAGCGCCTCTTCCACATCGTGGGTGACCAGCAATGCCGTGTAGCCCTGGCGCTGCCACAGGTCGATGAGTTCCTTTTGCATGGTGATACGCGTCAGCGAATCGAGCTTGCCCAGGGGCTCATCGAGGATCAGCAAGCGCGGCTGGTTGACCAGCGCACGCGCCAGCGCGACACGTTGCGCCATGCCGCCAGACAATTGCCGAGGGTAGGCACGGGCAAACTGGCTGAGACCGACTTTTTCCAGCGCCTCGTCGACCTTGCCGGCATGGGTCTTGAGCAGGCCCTGGGCTTCCAGGCCAATGGCAACGTTGTCCCACACGCGGCGCCACGGGTACAGGGTCGGGTCCTGGAAAACCACCACGCGGCTCGGGTCGGGGCCGAGGATGGCCTCGCCGTCGGCCAGCAGCTTGCCGGCATCCGCAGGTTCGAGGCCGGCCACCAGGCGCAGCAAGGTGGATTTGCCACAGCCCGAAGGCCCGAGCAACGCCACGAACTCGCCCGGTGCAACATCCAGGGAGACCCGCTCCAATACCGGCAGGTGCTGACCGTCCAGGGCAAAGCCATGGCTGAGGTTTTCAATACGCAGTGCCAACCCCGTGGAAGCGGCGACTGCAGTTGCCAGGGCTACCATTTCATCGTTCCTTTTTGCCAGGCCAACAACCGATCGCGCACCAGGAACAACCCGGTGATCAACCCCGAACAGGCCAACGCCATGATCAACAGTGCAGCGTACATATTCGCGTAGGCGGCCCAGCCCTGGGCCCACTGCAGGTACCAGCCGATGCCGGATTTCACGCCCATCATCTCCGCCACGACCAGGGTGGAAAACGACGCGCCAAGGCCCATGAACAGACCGACGAAAACGTGGGGCAACGCGGCGGGAATCGCCACCTTGAAAATCAGAAAGCCCTGCTTCGCGCCCAAGGTGCGCGCCACGTCGTAATAAGCTTTGTCGACGCTGGCGACGCCGGACCAGGTCAGCACCGTGACCGGAAACCAGGTGGCCAGCGCGATCAGGAACACGCTGGCGCTCCAGCTGCTGGGAAACAGGAAAAAGCACAGCGGCAACAACGCCGTCGACGGCACCGGACCGAGAATGCGCAACACCGGGTGCAGCCAGTAACCGATCCGCGTGGACCAGCCGATGGCTACGCCGGCGACAAAGCCGGTGGCGGCGCCCAGCGCCACGCCGGAGCCCAGCAACACTGCCGAATGCAGCAGGCTGTCGGCCAGCCGCGCGTAGTCTTCGAGGTACACCGCGAGCAAGGCCTGCGGTGGGGCAAAGAACGGCACCGGCAACAACGCCAGTTTGGCGGTGAGCAATTCCCAGAGGCCCAGCAGCGCCGGCAAGGCGATCAGCCAAGGCGCCGCCGTGCGCAGGCGCTGCCCGAGCCTGGTCAATTTGCGCCCGAGCAGGCTCAGCAGGATAAACACGACCGCTACGCCGACGCACAGATTCGCCAGGCCCTGGGTCATCGGCCAATTGCGCGTCGCGTTGGGCCAATAGCTGATCAACAGCGCGACGGCCACCCAGGCCGCCACCACGGCGGCGCCCTGCCAGCCGACCTTGAGAGCCACGGGCGGATTGAGGGTTGTGGCGTCAGCTGAAGACATCGGCGGTGATCTCCTTGGCGAATTCCACCGGGTCGGTGCCCTTGCTGATCACTTCGACGGTTTTCAGGTCGGTGACGTAGGTGGTGATCTCCTGGGTCAATGCCGCGCCGACCGCATGGTGGCCGTGGGTGTGGTCGTGGAGGATCGCCTGCACTTCTTCGGTGGAGGTGTTCAGCGCATAGGCCTGGAAGCCCTTGGCGACGGCCTCCGGGTGCTGCACGGAATAGTCATGGGCTTCGAGAATCGCCTGGGTCAGCGCCGCCACTACGCGTTTGTCTTCACGCACCAGCTTGCCGGTGACACCGACCACGCAGCAGCTGAGGTTGGCGTATTCCTCCACCAGGTTGGTGGACAGCTCGCGTGCCACGCCGGACTTGATCAGGCGGTACATGAACGGGTCACTGCCGCTCACCGCCTGCACTTCGCCACGCTCCAGCGCAGTGCCCAGCAGGTCGGCCGGGTAGAGGCGCCATTCGACATCGCGCACCGGGTCGACGCCGTGCTTTTTCAGCAGGATCGAAAAGAAATTGCGGTCCGGGCTGGCCATGTCGGTCACGCCGATGGCCTTGCCCTTGAGGTCTTCGAGCTTGCTCACGCCGCCGTTCACGGCACTGAGCAAACGCAGGCAACCGCCATGCGTGCCGGCAGTGAGCTTCACATCAAAGCCCTGCTCCAGCGCCTTGAGCCACCGCAGCGCCATGCCCACGCCCGCATCCGCCTTGCCGGTGGCGATGGCTTCGAGCAGCACTTCGGTGGAGTTGCCGAAGTTGACCAGCTCCACGTCGAGATTGTGCTTGGTGAAAAAGCCCTGGCCGTGGGCGATCACCACCGGGGCCAGGCACACGGCGTTGAGGTTGACGGCCAGTTTCAGCTTGCGCGGCGCGTCCAGGCGGATGAAGTCTCCGGTGCCGGCGGGCTCCTGGGGCGTGTTGTGGCCGGCGTGTTCATCGGCGGCAAAGCCCAGGCCGGGCAGCGACAGACCAGCCAGGGTCAGGCCGGCCATGCCGAGCAGGCGGCGACGGGTCAAGTGATCGAAAGTGGCCATGCTCAATATCCCTTTTAAATTGATGTTGTTGGTCATGCGGTAAGCGGGCTTTTCTGTGGTGAGCCCGCTCGTCTGTGGTGAGTGGGCTTGCCTGTGGTGAGCCCGCTTGCCTGTGGTGAGTGGGATTGCCTGTGGTGAGCCCGCTTGGATGTGGTGAGCGGGCTTACCTGTGGTGAGCGGGCTTGCCCCGCGTTGGGCTGCGCAGCGGCCCCAAATACAGTCACCGCGTTCTTCCAGGTACACCGCGGGGTTGGGTTTTGGGGGCGCTGCGCGCCCCAACGCGGGGCAAGCCCGCTCGCCACAAAAAAGCGGGCTTGCCACAAAAAAACTGCTCACCACAAAAAAGCTCGGTCCCCACAAAAAAGCGCGTGTGTCGCGCAAGTTGCGCTCAGGCCTGCACGTCAGCCAGTCCCAAGTGCTCGCGCAGCGTGGAGCCCTCATACGCTTTGCGGAACAAGCCTTTGCGCTGCAGGTGCGGAATCACACTCTCGACAAACTCAGTGAACGACCCCGGCAAATAACCCGGCGAAATTACAAACCCGTCGCAACCGCCCTGCTCGAACAGTTCGGCCAGTTGGTCGGCGATCTGCGCCCCGGTGCCTACCAGTTGCGGCACGCGCACGCTGCTGGCGAAGATCCGGCCGAGTTGTTCCAGGGTGGTCTGCGGGCCTTGCATCAGCAGCTTTTCCGCAGCAGCCGGATGGATCAGCGGCGACTGCGCGATTTCCGCCAGCGTGGCGCTCAACGGGAAGGGCGACAGGTCCACATTCAACTGCGAAGCCAGCGTCACCAGGCCCAGCTCGGGACGCGCCAGGGCGTTGTGCTGGTCGCGCTTGGCGCGGGCTTCGGCTTCGCTGCCGCCAATGAACGGCATCACCGCTGTCAGCACCTTGCAACTGTCGGCCTCGCGGCCTTGCTGCACGACCTGCGCGCGCACGTCATCGCGAAACGCGCGCATGGCTGCCAGGTGCGGGTGAATGGTGAAAATCGCTTCGGCCCAGCGCGCGCCAAACCGACGGCCACGTCCGGAGGAACCGGCCTGGATCAGCACTGGCCGCCCCTGGGGCGTGCGCGGAATATTCAGCGGGCCCTCGACCTTGAACCACTCGCCCTGGTGCTGCACCGACTGGATCAACACCGGGTCGGCGAGCACGCCGCTGGCACGATCGAGCTTCAATGCGTCCTTGCCCCAGCTGTTCCAGAGCTTCAGCGCGACTTCGACAAATTCATCGGCGCGATCATAGCGCAGGTCGTGTTCCAGGTGCTTGTCCTTGCCAAACAGGCGCCCTTCGCTGTCGTTCATCGAGGTGACGATATTCCAGGCCGCGCGGCCCTTGGACAGGTGGTCGAGGGTGGCAAACTCGCGGGCGATGTGTGCCGGTTCGTAATAGGTGGTGGACCGCGTCGCGCCCAGGCCCAACTTGCGGGTCTGGCCGATCAGGTAGGAGAGGATCGGCAGCGGGTCGAGGCGCGTGGCGTCCTGGGCGCCGTAGCGCAAGGCCAACTCGCGGGAGCCGCCCATCTGGTCGCCCACCGCCAGGCGATCGGCGAAGAACAGAAAGTCGAACAGCCCCTCCTCCACCACCTTGGCCACTCGCGCGTAGTACTCGGGATCGAGGTAATTGCCGACAGTTTCCGGATGGCGCCACACCGCATGGCTGTGCACCACGGGCCCGCTCAGCAGGAAGGCTGACAAGTGGATCTGGCGGCTCATGGCTTCGGCGTCCACACGGTGATATCAGAGACTTTGAGCGGCTTGGGAATCAGCTTGGCGGCGTAGTAGTAGTCGGCAATGCGTTGCTGTTCGGCGAGGTTGTCCACCTTGACCGGGATGATGTCGTAGCTGCGGCGGCTGTTGGCGCGCTCCACCGTCGCCGGGGCGATGTTGCCCCACAGCGGACCGAGAATTTCAGCGGCCTCCTTGGGATGGGCTTTGACCCATTGGCCGGTCTCGCGCAGGGTGTCGAACGTCACCTGCAACACGTCCGGATGCGCCTTGGCGAACCGGGTCGTGGCCAGGTAGAAGCGGTTGTAATTGGCCTGGCCGTCGCTGCCGTCGGCAATCACGCGCGCGTGGTGGTCGAGTTGCTGGGTGGCGTAGAACGGGTCCCAGATCACCCAGGCGTCCACGCTGCCATTGGCGAACGCCGCGCCGCCGTCGGGGGCTTCGAGGTAACGCGGGGTGATATCGGCAAGGGTCAGCCCGGCTTTTTTCAGCGCACTGATCAGCAGGAAATTGCTGCCCGAGCCTTTGGACACGGCGACGGTCTTGCCCTTGAGGTCGGCAACGCTGTGGATCGGCGATTTATCCTGCACGATGATCGCCTGCGCGCCGGGCGACGCGTTTTCCTGCGCGTAGTAGGTCAGCGGCGCATCGGCGGCCTGGGTGAACAAGGCGAAGGCGTCGGCGACATCCGCATGCAGATCGACACTGCCGGCGTTCAACGAGCTGAGCAGGCCGGTGCTGAATTCATGCCAGTTGACCGTGAACCCCAGCGGCTTGAGGCGCTGTTCCAGCTGGCCATTTTGCTTGAGCAGGATCCACAGGGTGGATGAGCGCTGGTAGCTGATATCCAGGGTCTGCTCGGCATGGGCCGCCGCTGCGGCAAACAGCAGGCTGGCGGCGAGAATGAGTTTCTTGAACGTCATGAAAAGGCCTTGGCATAGAAGAAGTGAAAGAAGCTGCATATGCCAAAACGCGGCATAAGGCCTGGCAAATAAGCGAACTTGATTATATTAATGACGAGCGATTATGAAAGAACTCTATAATTCTATGGTTATGCCGAATTCGCAGGACTGTGCGAAAAGCGCCCTAAGCTAAGATCGAAAGAGTATTTATCGAATAGTTTTTAGAACTTTATGCTTGGCGATATTTCGCTGAAGATCGAGCTCGCCATGTCCATTCGCCGTCCCCTCGCCGTCGTTTTAGGGTTGCTGGCCTTTTCCGTTGCCATCAGCGCCGAAGCCCAGGAAACCCTGCGCATCGGCTACCAGAAATCCTCGACCCTGATCACCCTGCTGAAAACCCAGGGCAGCCTGGAACAAGCCCTCAAGGCCGACAACATTGATGTGAGCTGGCACGAGTTCCCCAGCGGCCTGCCGCTGCTCGAAGCGCTGAACGTGGGCAACGTCGACATCAGCGCCGATGTGGCGGATACCGTGCCGATCTTCGCCCAGGCGGCCCAGGCCAAACTCACCTACTTCGCCCAGGAAGCGCCCTCGCCTTCGGCCCAGGCCATCGTGGTGCGCAAGGATTCGCCGATCCAGCAACTGGCGGATTTGAAAGGCAAGAAAATCGCGGTGACCAAGGCGGCCGGCACCCACTATTTGCTGATCGCGGCGCTGGCCAAGGCGGGGCTGGCCTTTTCGGATATCGAGCCTGCGTACCTGTCGCCGGCCGATGGTCGCGCGGCGTTCGAGAACAACAAGGTGGATGCGTGGGTCACCTGGGAACCCTTCCTGACCAGCGTGCAGCGTCAATTGCCGACACGCACCTTGGCCGACGGCGCCGGGCTGGCCAGTTACAAGCGTTACTACCTGACCGGGACGCCGTACGCCAAGGCGCATCCCGAGGTGTTGAAAGTGGTGTACGCGCAGCTGGAGAAAACCGGCGAGTGGGTGAAGAAAAACCCGCAGGACGCGGCGAAAATCCTCGGCCCGTTGTGGGGCAACCTGGACGTGGCCACCGTAGAAGCGGCCAATGCGCACCGCAGTTATCAGGTGCAACCGGTGACGCTCGATCAGTTGGGTGAGCAGCAGAAAATTGCCGACGCGTTCTTCAAGGCCGGCTTGCTGCCCAAGGCGGTAGACGCCAAGGATGTGCAGACCTGGAAGCCCTGAGGCCGGGCACGGTCTAAATGTGGGAGCGGGCTTGCTCGCGAAAGCGGTGGTTCAATGAATACATCTTCGACTGAAAGACTGCATTCGCGAGCAAGCCCGCTCCCACAATTTGATCTCCATACCCCTTCCAAGCCGTGACTCGATCAACTGTGGGAGCTGGCTTGCCAGCGATGGCGACCCGTCAGCCACCTCTTCATTGCTGAACCACCGCTATCGCTGGCAAGCCAGCTTCCACATTTTTGATCTCCATACCCTCTCCAAGCAGTGACTCGATCAACTGTGGGAGCGGGCTTGCCTGCGATGGCGACCCGTCAGCCACCTCTTCATTGCTGAACCACCGCTATCGCTGGCAAGCCAGCTCCCACATTTTTGATCTGCATACCCTCTCCAAGCAGTGACTCATCTACTGTGGGAGCGGGCTTGAACTGGCCTAATGATTTTGGACACCTCAATCGGGCGCTATGATGGCGTCCAAATCTGAGGTGTTTGGATATGCGT
>NZ_JBWKPG010000002.1:0-471805 GCF_059418125.1 Pseudomonas sp. GW821-FHT09C08
TGCACCGCAGGCGTGGACAACGCCTCTCTCCCTGTGGGAGCGGGCTTGCTCGCGAATACGGTGTGTCAGTCAACGAATATGCTGGCTGATCCAGCGCCTTCGCGGGCAAGCCCGCTCCCACCTATCATGCGCTTGGGCCTGATATCGCAACGGCACACACTCACGCAGCACCGTCACCAGTCAGGCTGTTCGCTGTTTTTTTGCAGGATCCGCCCGATCAGTTATTTCATTGCGCTAGCGCTACATAGGTTTCATGCAAATGGCGCCACAACAGCGCGCCACTCGCCTGTTTCTCGAACACCACGGTGGCACGGCGGTCGGTCTGCGTGCCGCTGGCGTCGATCTGATGTTCGCGATACGTCACGGTGGCGCCGCGTGCGTGGCGGTCGATGCCGGTCATTTCACTCAAGGTGATTTTCAACCCCGGGCGCATGCCGCCCAGGCGGGTGAACAGCGCGTTGACCCCGGCTGCATTGACCCGTGCGCCCGTGGCGGGGGCGATCATGCTGAACTCGGGGGAGAAGCGCGCGAGCAGACTCTGCAGGGTGCCTTCGGGTGCGACGCCGGCAAACCATTGCTCGATCTCGACGTGGGTCTGGATCACTTCCTCAAAAAAGTCGCTGTAATCAATCATGACGGGGCTCGCTGGCAGGGTGAAGCAGTGTCCGTACTGTGGAGGCATCCAGGCGCAGCACTGCAAAGAGAGGCAACAGGGTTAATGCGGCTGCCATCGTGAAGGTTATGGCGAAGGAATCCAAGGCCGACAACAGTGCACTGAGGGCCGCCGCACCCAGGCAGAAGCTTATTTGCCGATTGATATTCCACAACGCGCTGGCATGGCCCATGCGCTCGGCGGGGATATCCAGGAATGCCAGGGTCTGTGCGGTGCTGCTGCACAGGCTGCCGCCCAGGCCCATCAAGGCGTAGGCGAGAACGATCAGGCCTGGCTCGTTGAGCAGCAGGATGCCGGCGCATTGCAGCAGCATGCCCACCAGCAGCAAGGGTTTGGGGCCGCAGCGATTGAACAGTTTTTTGCTCAGCCAAATGGCCAGCGCCGAGGCCAGTGCCCACGGCAACATCAGGGCGCCGGTGTGTGTGGCGTCGTAACCCAGGCCGCGCAGGTAGAGAATGGCGATCAGGCTGGTGCCGATAAAGACGCCGGGAATGCACAGGTAGACCAACATCGCGGTGCGCAGCATCGGGCTGGCGATCTGTTTGAAAATGCTGCCCACCTCCAAGGTAGGACGCACGCTGGCCGGCACGTCGGGTTTTATCCACAGCCTCGCCAGCAGCAAAGTTATCAACGCCAGCGGCAGGTTGGCGTAGAAGATCCAGCGCCAGGACACGTTGTCGACGATCAGCCCGCCCAACGCCGGGGACAGGGCGGGCACCAGCAGGGCCACCGACATCACGCGGGCGGTCAGTTGGCTGCGCTCTGCCGCGCGGTAGTGACGGTACGCCATGGCCTGGCCCACAGGGATCAGCAAGCCGCCGCCGAGCCCTTGCAGGGCACGCCAGCCAATCAGCGTTTCAATCGAGTCCGCCTGGCCCACCAGCACCGAGGCACCGGCAAATATCAGCAGGCTCACCACGATCAGGCCGCGCTCGCCCATGAGCGCCGCGAGCCACACACTCAAGGGAATGATCAGGGTCAGCCCGAGTAGGTAGGCGTTGCTGACCCAGGCCAGTTGCGTCACCGACGCCTGCAGCTCGTGGCCGATATCCGGGTAGGCGACGGTGGCGACAAACATGTTCACCAGGTCAAGGGCGAAACCCAGTAGAAAGATCCAGGCGATTTTCGAGCGGTAGGTCATTGAGCGTGATCCGGCGAGTGAAGCGCGCAGGGTAGGCCGCACGCAACGTTTGGGATACGCCGGTTTGGCTGCTAGTTTGTCAAAAATATTTTGACAAACGAGGGGGCAATTGATGGTCAGCCTGGACCGATTCGACACGTTCAAGGCCGTGGTCGAGGCCGGGTCGCTCACCGCAGCGGCCGACCTGCTGGGCCAGACCCGCGCCGTAGTGAGCTTCAATCTCAAGCGCCTGGAAGCGGAACTGGGGGTCACCCTGCTGACGCGCAGCACCCGCCAACTGGCGCTGACCGATGCCGGCGAGCGTTTTTACCTGCGCTGCACACGCGTGCTCGAAGAGGCGCAGTTGGCCGTGGAAGAGGCGCGCTCCGAACAGGCCCAACTCAAGGGCACCCTGCGCATCACCACCACCGTGGAATATGCGCTGGCCGTGGTCGCCCCTGCGGTGGAGCGTTTTCGCCGCCTGCACCCGGACCTCAACCTGCACTTATCCACATCCTCCACCCACGCGGATCTGATCTCCGAGCGCTTTGACGTGGCGATTCGGTTGGGACGTCTACTCGATTCCAATCATCGCGCGGTGCAGTTGTCCACGTTCGACGTGTTCGCGGTGGCGGCGCCCGAGTTTGCCGGCGTGCAAACCCTGGATCAGTTGGCACTTGCGCCCAAACTGGGCCACGGCCGCTTGACGGAACTGAGCGTCACCGACCCTGCCGGCGGCGAGCATCAATACCGTGCCGGGCCCGCAGCCCTGGTGGCCGACAGCGCGGCCGTACTGCTGGCCTTTGCCGTGCGTGGCCTTGGCGTGGCAGTACTGCCGCAATGGCTGGTGCAGGATGACCTTGAGTCGGGACGCCTGGTGCGGCTATTGGCGGACCATCGCTTCGCCCCACAAGGCGTGTTTGCGCTGTACCCGGACACCCGTCACCTGCCGCTGAAAGTGCGGGCGTTTATTGATTTCATGAAGGGTTAAAGCGTCCCGCTCAAGCCAAAGCGCTTTTTCAAGACCTTCTCGAGCAGCCCCTTGGGCAACAACGCCGCCATCAACGGCAGCGCTCGGCTGCCATTGCCCGCGCGCAGCAAGCGTGGCGGTGTTGCTTGTTGCACCGCGTTCAGCACCTGGCTGGCGAAGTGGCTGGCGGGTGTCGGCTTGTCCTGGGAGGCCTGGCTGCGAGCACGAATGCCCTCGCGCAACGGCCACCACGGTGACTGCTCATTGATCAACAGCTCGGCCTGGGCCCCGGCGTTCTTCGCAAAGCGGGTATCGATGGCGCCGGGCTGCACTTCCATTACGCGGATACCAAACGGCGCCAGCTCCATGCGCAGTGCATCGCTCAAGGCATGCACTGCCGCCTTGGAGGCGCAGTAGGCACCGGCAAACGGTGTGACCAGTACGCCGGAAACGCTGCCGATATTCACCACCAGGCCTTTGCGCTTGCGCAGGGCCGGGAACAGCGCCTGGGTCACGCCGACGATGGAAAATACATTGGTCTCGAACTGGCGCTGCATTGCTTCGGTGCCGCCATCGAGCAATGGCCCCATGGCGCCGTAGCCAGCGTTGTTGATCAGCACATCCAGTTCGCCCAGATGCGTGGCCAGGGTTTGCAGGGCTCCCGCGTCGTTCACGTCCAGCAGCACGGCATGGAAGCCGGCGTCGTTGAGGGCAATCACGTCGTCTTCGCGGCGGGCGCTGGTCAATACGTCGAATCCCGCCGCCTTGAAGGCCTCGGCCAGGGCGCGGCCGATGCCGCTGGAGCAGCCGGTGATGAGTACGTTGGGCATGGATCAGTCCTTTGTCAGTCCGAGAAACTGCCTTGCAGGTGCTCGGCACGAAATTCCAGGGTTTGCGCGCGGTAGCCAGGGCGCAGCGGCGGGGTGGGCAGGCAGTCTTCCCAGGTGGCGCCCGCCTGCAATTCGCCGGGGCCGCGATAGCGAGGGGCAGCATAGACGTTGTCGGCCAGGTTGACCGAGTCGCCCGGCGCATAGGCCGCGACGCGCCAGCGCAGTTCGGTAAGAGGCACGTCGTTGCCGTTGTTCAGGGTCAGTTTCAATGGGCGGTCCGCCGGGCATTCCTGCGGGGCATAGCTGATGCGCAGTTCCAGGCGCGCCAGTTGCGAGGCTTCGCGGTTGTCCAGCCAGACCACCCAGACGGCCACGCAACCCAGGCCTGCCAAGGCAGCAAGGGAAACCGGAAGGGCCTTGGCCGGGTAGCGCAGTAGGAGGATCAGCCAGGTGATGATCAGGAGAACGCCGAAGAACATGGAGACCACCTCGAATAGGGAACGAGCATCCTAACTTAAGCGTAGGTGGGATTGGCTACCTTGAGTGCTGTGGTGGGAGTGCCAGCCTCATCGGGGCAAGCTATTCGCAGATCAAAGGTGGGAGGGGGCTTGCCCCCGATGGGGCCCTAACAGCCAGTGCAGATCTCAAAAAAAAGCCCCCACCCAACCCACTGCGGATAGGGGACGCAATGGGCTGGGCGAGGGCTTCTTGTACGACTGTTTTACTGCGCGATAGTTTTCACCGACACGCCACGTTCAACCGGGGTCGAGCGACCGTAGATATCTTCGAACCGCTCGATATCGTCTTCGCCCAGGTAGCTGCCCGATTGCACTTCGATGATCTCCAACGGGATCTTGCCCGGGTTGCGCAGGCGGTGCACCGAGGCGATCGGGATGTAGGTGGACTGGTTTTCGCAGAGCAGGAACACGTTCTCGTCACAGGTGACTTCGGCGGTGCCGCTGACCACGATCCAGTGTTCGGCGCGGTGGTGGTGCATCTGCAGCGACAGGCACGCGCCCGGCTTGACCGAGATGTGCTTGACCTGGAAGCGCCCGCCCATGTCCACCGAGTCGTAGGAGCCCCACGGGCGATAGACTTCGCAGTGGTTCTGGGTTTCGCTGCGGCCCTGGTCGTTGAGGGTCGAGACCATCTGCTTGACGCCCTGGACCTTGTCCTTGTGGGCAATCATCATCGCGTCCTTGGTTTCCACCACCACGATGTTGTCCAGGCCGATCACCGATACCAGCTTGCCGTTGCCGTGGATCATGCAGTTGCGGCTGTCCTGGATCACCACGTCGCCCTTGCTGACGTTGCCGTTGACGTCTTTATCGTTGACCGCCCACAGCGACGCCCAGCAACCGACGTCGCTCCAACCGGCGCTCAGCGGCACCACGCAGGCGCGCTGGGTTTTTTCCATCACGGCGTAGTCGATGGAATTGTCCGGGCAGCAGGCGAAGGTGGCTTCGTCGAAGGTCACGGTGTCAGCGGTCTGCTCACTGCGTTCCAGGGTCAGCAGGCAGGTGTCGTAGATGTCCGGATCGTGCTTTTTCAGCTCTTCGAGGAAGCGGCTGGCGCGGAACAGGAACATGCCGCTGTTCCAGAAGTACCCGCCGCTCTTGACGAACTCGACGGCGCGTTTTTCATTGGGTTTTTCCACGAACTGCTCGACGCGGCTCACGCCTTCGGGCAGCAGCGAATCGTTGGTCGACTTGATGTAGCCGTAGCCGGTTTCCGGGCGGGTTGCCGGCACGCCGAACAGCACCATCTCGCCGCGCTCGGCCGCCACGGTGGCCAGGGCCAGGGCGCGTTGCAGGGCTTTCTGGTCGTCGATCACGTGGTCGGCCGGCAGCACCAGCATCAATTCGTCGCGACCTTCATTCACCAGCATCATCGCGGTGAGGGCCACGGCCGGCGCCGTGTTGCGACCGAACGGCTCCATCAGGATGCGCTGGCATTCGAGCTTGCGAGTGCTCAGTTGCTCGTTGACGATGAAACGGTGGTCCTTGTTGCAGACCACGATCGGGCTGTCCATGCCTTCGAACACCAGGCGTTCCAGGGTTTGCTGGAACAGCGTGTGCTCGCCGGTCAGGGCCAGGAATTGTTTCGGGAACTGTTTACGGGAAAGCGGCCAAAGACGTGAGCCGCTACCACCGGAAAGGATTACTGGGATCATGCTGTTTCTCCTTGAATCGATTTGGGTCAGAGCTACGAAGGTTTGTCGTTTCACTCTTGTTTTTGTCTCGGTCCGACTGGGCTCCTCGGCCCCTGTGGGAGCCGGGGCCCGGTCGAAAATCTGATCAGCGGGTCGACACTGGGCGTTTCACCCAGACTGGCGACAGGCTCGAACCGGAACCGGTGACGTACAGCACCGCTGCCTCACCACGTTCCAGGGCCACTGGCTTCACGTCGCCGACTTTCTTGTCGCCGTCATACAGCGCCAGGCTCACCTTCACCGGGTTGATTTCGCGCTCGCCACGGCCTTTGGCGGCCACCGACTTGACCACGTCGGTCTTGCCGTCGGCGGTCTTCAGGGTCAGGGCCTTGTCGCTGAGGTTCTGCACGCGCACCAGGGATTTCTGCTTGTTCTTGAACGGCGGTTCCTCGATCAACTGCGGCTGGCCGCTGCTGTTGTTGACCAGGGTGTAGTAGTGGTCCGGGGCGAGCTTGACCGGCACGGTCTGGCTGCCGACCTTGGCGCTGTAGTCACCGCCGGGCATGAAGCTGAAGTCACTGCTGGCCAAGGGCGCAACGTCGCTCAGGTTGGTCGCGCCGACGGTGGCGCTGACTTCCTGGTTGCTGGCGTTGTAGACCCGCACGAAGCTCGAGCCTTTTGGCGCGGTTGGGCCGTACAGGGCGGCGTCGCCACCGGCGAAGGCAGACATCGATACAACGCTCATGCCGGCAACCAGGGCCAGGGTCTTGGCGAGACGACGCGGAGTAGTAGTGAAAGTCATGTGAGTTACCTCTCTTTCAGTTTTGCGCCCGGTCGGGCGTCTCGGATTTTGAGTGTTTAACTGGGGTGTTCAGTGCCATGTTCTGTTGGCGCGAACCGGCTTGTTTAAGCTGCGCAACCCACTGCGGGTCGGCATCACCGATTTCGTTGTTGACGGGCAGATATCGTTCAGGGAACTCCCAGATCAGCACCTGCGGCGGGCTGTTCTTGAAGTCGTCGCTCTTGAGGTAGCTGAGCATCGGCAGGATCGGGCCGTGACCGTCTTCGGAGTAGTTGATGACGTCGCTGCCCAGGGCTTGCTTGAGCGCGCCGACGAAGTTCCAGTTGGGGTTGGCGCTGTAGCTGGTGCCGACCAGTGCAACCGGGGTTTCGCTGTCGGTGAACAGCGCGTCGTCGCCTTTGGTTTCAGCCAGGTGGGTGACGCGTTTTTCCAGCGGCTCTTTAGGCGGCATCAGGTTTTCAAACAGCGGGTCCAGCGGCAGGAACAGACGCAGGTCGCCTTTGTGCGGCTCGGTCTTCTCGGCTTCGGTGACAAAACGCTGCGGCTCGCCGTTCAGGGGCGCCTTGTCGGCAATCACCTTGGCCAGTTGCTTGGCAGCGATTTCGGCACCGTCCGGGGTCCAGTGGGTGTCGGTGCGCAGGAACACCTGCTTGCCGCCCAGCTTGGCCTGTTGCAGCGGGCCGAGCAGGTCGGGGGCGATAATCTTGTCGGCGGCGACACGGGCGTGGAAGTCCTGGTACAGGTTGGCGTGGATGCTCGCAGGCTTCACCTCACCCAGGTGTTCCGGGTACAGGCGCACTTTGGCCGGTACGATCGCCATCACCAGTTGAATGCCTTGGGCCTTGAGTTTCTGGCGCACGCCTTCGACCAGCGCGTAATTGCCCTCGAGGTTCTGGTCTTCATTGACGGCCGGGTTGAACTCCTCGTCGCTGTACAACCAGTGATCGCGGCCCAGCACGACGCCAGGGCGGCCTTCATTGAACAGCTTGTAGTCCAGCGCGGCCCAGAGGTTGGTGCCCAGGCGCTTGATCGGGAACTGGTCGTCGTAATGGGTCTCGACGGCCTTGGTCCAGCGACCGTTGAGCACGGTCGCATCGGCATTGGTGCTGAAGCCGAAGAAGCTGCGCATCGACCAGGCGCCCAAGGCAAGCAACACCACCAGGAACAGGCCGATATAGAGGACGCGGAATGAACGGGTCATGGTCGGCTCCCTCAGAATTGGAAGTAAAGGAACGGCGAGAAACTCTGCGCCGACAGTTTGAGAATCGACGCCACGAACAGCAGCAGCACTGCCGCGCGCATTGCGTAGCGTGGCCAGTCAGCGGTCCAGTAGGCCGGTTGCACGGCGGCGTCCTGGCCGACGGTGAAGCCTGGCTCGTGGATGCTGCCCGGGTTATCGCCCGGCACGGCCTTGATCAGGCTCGGGTCGGCCGGCTTGGTTTTTTCGGCGGGGCGGTTGGTGTAGAAATCGCGCAGGCCGAAGAACGCCAGGGTCACGTACGCCACCACCAGGGTTGCCACTTGCAGGCCGGTGAGGTTGGCGCGGTTGAGTTCCGACAGCGACCATTCGCCAAAGCTGAACATCGCGCCGTACATACGGCCGGCGACGTGCAGGTTTTCGGCGCGGAAGATCACCCAGCCCATCACCACCAGCAGGAAGGTGAAGGCCCAGCGCACCGGGTTGAAGCTGCGCGGCGAGGTGTTGAGGCCGATGGCTTTTTCGATCGCCAGCCACATGCCGTGCCAGGCGCCCCACACGATGTAGGTGATGTTCGCACCGTGCCACAGGCCACCGAGCAGCATGGTCAGGAACAGGTTGCGGTAGGTGGTCAGCGTACCTTTGCGGTTGCCGCCCAGGGTGATGTACAGGTAGTCACGCAGCCAGGTGGAGAGGCTGATGTGCCAGCGGCGCCAGAACTCGGTGATCGACTGGCTGATGTACGGCTGCTTGAAGTTTTCCATGAAGCGGAAACCCATCATCAAGCCCAGGCCGATGGCCATGTCGCTGTAGCCGGAGAAGTCGAAGTACAGCTGCGCGGTATAGGCCAGCGCGCCGAGCCACGCGTCGCCGGTGGTGGGGTTTTGCAGGGCGAAGCAATGGTCGGCGACCACCGCCAGGGTGTCGGCGATGAAGACCTTCTTGATGAAACCCTGCATGAACCGCGTGCAGCCCTCGGAGAACTTGTCGAGGGTGTGGGTGCGGTTGTTGAACTGGTCGGCCAGGTCGCGAAAACGCAACACGGGGCCGGCAATCAAGTGCGGGAAGATCGCCACGAACGCTGCAAAGTCGATGAGGTTGCGGGTCGCCGGGGTATCACCGCGGTACACGTCGATGATGTAGCTGATGGACTCGAAGATATAGAACGAGATACCGATCGGCAGCAGCACATGGGTGAGGATGAAGGGCTCAAGTCCTGCAGACTTCATCATCAGGTTGATGCTGTCGACGCCGAAGTTGGCGTACTTGAAGTAGCCGAGGATGCACAGGTCGACCGCCACGCCCAGCAGCAGCCAGCGTTGGGCCGGCTTGGTGCGCACGCCGGCAGCACCGACCTTGAGGCCGATCCAGTAATTCCACAGCGTGACGGCGGCGAACAGCGCCAGGAAGTCCACTCGCCACCAGGCGTAGAACACGTAGCTGGCAATCAGCAGCAGCAGGTTGCGATAGCGTTGCCCGCTCAAGTAGTACAAGCCGAGAAAGATCGGCAAGAACAGAAACAGGAACACATTGGACGAGAAAACCATCCCGATCTCTCCATGTTTAACCAACAGTCAAGGGCCAGAGCCCCCCCAAACCCCCCACCGAAAACGGAGAGGGGCGGTATTACATTTCCACTGACGAAACCGGCTCAAACTGTGGGAGCGGGCTTGCTCGCGAATGCGGTGTGTCATTCAACACAGATGGCGACTGATACACCGCCTTCGCGAGCAAGCCCGCTCCCACATTTGAAGTGCGTTTCGTCAGGAACCTTTGTTGCCTTTTTCATGCGTCGGGTCGTAGACCTTGGTCAGGTCGCCGCCGAGGCGGAAGGTCTTGAACGGCTGCATGCCATGCTTGCGTTCGAGCACATCCGGGGCGCAGGTGTAGAGGGTGCAGAAGGGCTCAAGCCAGGCAAATTTCATGTCCTCCTTGAGGTCCTTCATGTCCTGTTCCTTGCCGTTCTTCTGTTCGAAGATTTCCGGGTCTTTCACGCCGGCCAGCACCTTGTCGCCCAGGCGTTTCAGCGCGCCGTTGTTTTCCTGGCGCAGATCGACACCGTTGACCAGGGCAAAACTGGCGATCATCGACAGCGGCGGCAGCGCGTAGTTGTGGTACGACAGGGCACGTTGCTGACGCTTCAACTCGTTGGGCAGGAAGCCCTGGTCGTCGACCTGATTGGCGCCGACCTTGTATTCCTTCACCGCCCAATCAAACAGGTCGCGACGGTTCACGGCGACGGAAGTCGCCATCACCGACCAGGCGGCCCAGTAGGAATGGTTGTTGGTTTTTTCCAGCGGCAGGTTGTCCCAGTCGCTCACCACCTGGTCGGCCAGTTTGTTGAACCAGGCTTCGATCAGTTGCGACTCCTGCTGGTGGTTGGCCAGCGGGTGCGAGTCGGAGAACTTCAGACGCACATAGGCCGAGGCCATGCTGCCCAGCGCCCATTTGCGCATCGACTTGCCGGTGTGGTTGAAATCCTTGGACATCAACGCATCGGCCTTGGCCCAGCTGGTCAGCCAGTTGAGTGTGCATTCCAGCTGCTCCGGACGCCCGTCGCGCATGAATTGCATCACGCGCTTGCTGGTGTCTTTTTCCAGCTTGGTGATGTCGGCCGTGCTGTCGCGAAAGGCTTTTTCGGATTGCACATTCAGTGTGGAACGGGCCTTGTCCGAACCTTCGTACTTGCTGCGAAATTGCAGCGAGCCGGTGTACGGCGCCGGCATGGCGTCGCAGTCATTCTTGAAATCGCCGGTCTTGAACGCTTCCACCGGAGCGAAATAGCCCTGGGGCGGACGCAGTGGCGCGGCGGCGTTGACTGAGCCGGCGAACATTGCCAGGCCCAGCAGCGTTGGAATCAATAACTTCTGCATAAGTAACCTCATTGCCCAGTTGAGGCGGTCTGCTGACCACCGGCTGGGAATACGTTGCGTGTGCAAATTTTCGCTTCGACTTTCTGCGCGGCAGCGCCCGCTTCGGGGCCCTGCACTTCCACGGCCAGCAAGTTCTGCGAGGCCCAGTCTTCATCGGTGCGCAGTTCAAAGGCGAAACGCCCGTCTGTATCGGATGTTTCGGGTTTCTCGATCTTGATGTCCTCGTGGCGCCCGTTCATGTACCAGAGGGTGGCTTGCAGGGTTTTCACCGACGGGTCGGCGAAGCGGATATCAACCTGATGGTTGGCGTTGCGCAGGTCTTTGTTCGAACTGTTAACCAGCAATTCGTTCTTGCCGGGCTTCAGGGTAGTGCTCGCGGTCATCTGTGCGGTCTTGCCTTCGCAACCGTTGTCGAGCAGCGACATCATCTGGCGGTAGATGGTCTCCTGGTCGAGGCGGTACAGCGGCGAGAATTCCCAGATGAGGATTTTCGGCGGCGTCTTCTGGAATTCATCGCTGCCCAGGTACTGGATCATCGAGCCTTCCAGGCCACCGCCGGGGAAGGCGACGTTGAGGATGTCGGCGCCGATTTCCTGTTCGAGGAAGCCGGCGAAGTTGTAGTTCTTGCCGCTGTGGCTGGTGCCCACCAGGGTGATCTGCGGGTTGCCGGAGTCGCTGAACAGGTCGCCGTCACCGGCCTCGCCCTTGGGTTCGGTGGTGAACTGGTCCATGTACTGGATCGCGTAGCTGGTGCCACACAGTTGCCCGGCCATGTTGTGCAGGGTGCCGGTCTTGCCCATGCGCCCGGAGCGCTTGGTCTCGAACTCACGCTTGGGAATATCCGCGAACTCAGGCATCGCACGGACTTTGGCGCCGACGATTTTCGCCGTGCGCTGGGCGCCGTAAGGGGTCCAGTGCTGGTCGCCACGGAAGTAGAAATCGTGCGCCGGCAATTCATCCGGCAGTTGCTCGTTGGTCAACGGCGACAGGTCCGGCACCACATAGCCCATCTTGGCGAAGCGGCCGAGCATGGTCTTGTAGTTGCTGAGGGCCTTGTCGAAATCGAACTTGGCTTTCTCTTCGGGGTTGAGCTTGTTGCGGTTCACCAGGCCACGGGTCGGCTGGTAGACCACCACCAGTTCCACGCCCTTGGCCTTGAACGCATCGTGCAGTTGCTGCATGCGCTTGTAGCCGGCGGGGCTGGTGTCGAATTCGGTGCGCAGGTCTTCCTGGGTGCGGAACAGCCAGTCGCCCTGGGCCTGTACCAGGGTGGTGAAGTTCTGCTGGTAGCGCGTGGTGTAGTTCTTCGCGTCGTGGGCGGCCGGGCACAGGCTGCAGCACGGCTCGGCGGTGAAGGTCGGCGCCTTGATTTCGTCGGCGCGTACGCCCTGGCTGGCCGCGAGCAGGCCGAGGGTCAGACCCGAGAGGCTCAGCAGTTTGATCATGTGTGGGTGCATAAGGGTCATCCTCAGTCCTGCAATTCGGTCTGGCGTTCGACAGGGTCGATCAGCACGGCTTTCTGCTGGCGCACCAGCAGGTCGAGAATCTCTTCCTGGCGATCGCCCAGCACGCCGGAGAAGCTGATGCCGCTGGATTTGGTCGGCGCCAGCATCGACACGCGATACAACTCGACACTGAGCGGCGAGTCGATCGACAGCGGTCCGCTGCCGTTACCTGCCAGCTCACCGCCGACCACGATCAGCGAGACCTTGGCGTCGAACGGGTCGAGGGCGATGTCGCGGTCGGTGTCGGTCAAGTCCTTGATGTGGCCGTAGAGGCCGGTCAGGCCGTTGGCCATCGAGGTGTTTTCGTACAGCCGGATGTTCACGCTGTTACGCACGCGGATGCCGTGGCGACGGTTGCTGATCACCTTGTTGCCCCACAACAGGTTGTCGCCGCTCTCATAGAGGGTGATGCCGTCGGTGTGGTTGCGGTAGATCTCGTTGTCGGCGATCAGGTTGTTGACGCTGTTACGGTCGATTACCAGGCCCGAGAGCTTGTTGTCGTAGCTGCGGTTGTTGAAGATGAAGCTGTCGTTCACTTCACGGGAAATGATGATGCCGTGCTTCTTCTTGGTGCCGTACACGGTGTTGTCCGCGATGATCAGGCCGTGGGAACGGTCGTGCGGGTCAATGCCGTAGACGATGTTGTCTTTGTAGGTGTTGCCCTTGATCACGAAGCCCGTGGTCTCGTAGCAGTAGAAGCCGTACCACATGTCCGAGAACTCGGAATCGATGATCCAGCCGGTCGGCTCGGGACGCTTGAGCACCTTGGCCATGTTCGGCGTGTACTGGGAAATACTGACCCCGTACGACTTACTGTTGGCGTAGCCGAAACTGGCCATCTTGGTGTTGGCGACGTAAGTCTCGGTACCGCCCCAGGCCAGCAGGAACGGGCGGAATTCCTTGGGCGACTGGAACAGCGCCGGGCCGTTGGCCTTTTCTTTCCAGCCGGTGATCCTGGTGTCGCGCACAAACAGCTGGCCGTCGTTGATCAGGAACGAACCGGCTTCCTGGGACAGGCGCAGTTCTTTGGTCTGCTTGTCGATTTCGAGGATGCCCTTGCGCCCGACCACGATCGGCAGCTTGGCCAGGAACACACCCGGCGAGGTTTCGCTGAGGTACTGCTTGGGCACTTTGCCGAGCAGGTCCTTGAGGTTCATGTAGCCGTCGTCGACAAAGATCGCCTGGGGAATGCCGTGCTGGCGCACCACCCATTCGGCCATCTTGTTGTCGCCGCCGATAAAGTCCTTGAGGGCGTCTTCCTGCATCATCCGGCGGATGCTGATCTTGCCCGGCTTGGTCCTGACGATTTTCTTTTCCATCGCTGCGGCGGTGTAGCCCGACAGGTCCGGCAGGGCAGGCTTGGCCAGTTCCAGCGGCGCGGTCGGCGGGCTGGAAATGGTGTAGGTCTTGGCCTGTTGCAGTTCTTTGGCGATGGTCGGCGCCTTGACCTGCTGCGCGGTATCGGCGAAGGCTGTGGCACTGGCCATCAGCATCGCGGCAACCAGCAAGCGTTGAGGTTTCATTGCGCAGGCTCCCATCAGAACTTCCAGATCACGTCGACAAAGGCGCGATGCATGTACGAGTCAACCTGGCTGCCGTAGGCGTCGCCCGGCTTGAACACGCCCGCACGAAAGCGCACCAGGGCCGACGGTTCGTCGATCGACTGGCTGAGCGCGGCCGGCAGCAGGCCTTTCTTGAAGTACTTGGTGACGACCAGGTCCATCTCCTGGCCCAGGTCCTTCTTGCCGTCTTCAAGCGGCAGGGACGTGCTGGACAGGATCGCGCCGGTGACGTCATCGGTATTGTTCTGCACGGCATCGATGCCGTTGCTGCCGACCGGCTTGTTGCCGTCGACGCGCCAGAACTTGTGGTACACCAGGCTGGCGTCGTAGTCCTCGCGCAGCTGCCAGGAACCGAACAGGCTCATGGACTGCATGTTGTTCATCTCGCCGCGAAACGCTTCGCCGAAGCGGTGCACGCGGGACTGGGTGCCGGTCCAGTTCGAACGGTTGCTCTGCAGGCCGTTCTGCTCGTATTCGGCGCTGGCGCGGGAGTAGGCCGCACCCACTTGCCACTGCGGGTCCAGACGCAGGCGGATACCCAGGTCGGTGGCCCAGCCATTCACGTCGTCGCTGCGCTTGGCGTTGGTGGGGCGGGTGCCGTCGGCGTTCAAGGCGTTGACCGTGTCGCGGTCGCCCTGCATGCCGGTGATGCTCGCCCAGTAGTTGACGGTGTTGGTGTTGCGCCAGTTGTAGGCGTCGCTGTTGGCCTCGATGCCGAGCCAGGTCAGGTCGCCGTTCTCGCGCTTGTCCAGCGAGTCGGTGGCCACGCCCGGTTCCGGGTAGTCGAGCTTGCCGTCGTCATGGGTGTGGTGGGCGCGCAGGCCGATCCACTGGCCGGGCGTCCACTGGTAGGCGGCGTCGGCGTAGAGGTGCTGGCGATCCTTGTCCTTGGGCGACAGCTCCTTGAGGTCGGTGCGGTATTCGCTGAAACGTTCAGCGACGCCGACGTTGGCCTTGAGCAGGGTAGTGTCGAAGGTCCAGTTCAGCGCTTCGATGTTGGTGTCGCGCCATTGGCCGTCGTCATTGCGCAGGCGTTGGCGACCGAACTTGAGGATCTCGCCAGGGTAGGGCGTGAAGCCGCTGTAGCCGACCCAGAATTCGCGCATGGCCAGGTAGTTTTTCTTGGCCTTGCGGTCGTTGTTGGTGGTTTGCTGGTTCTCGTCATCCGCCGACTGTTGCAGGGTGTCGGTCTCGATAATGTCGCTGGACACCACGGCCTGGCCCATCGCGTAGGCGCTCCACGCGCCGCTTTCACCGTAGATCCACGGGCGCAGGTCGAGGCCGATGCCGTTGACGTCGCCGCCTTTCTGGGTGCCGAGGTCGCGGTCATCTTCGGACTGGGCGGTGGCTTTGACTTCCAGGCCGAAGTTCTTGGCTTCGGTCAGCGCGGCCAGGGTCGGGCACGACCACAGCAGGGCGAAGGTCAGGCCGATGCCGGCCTTGACGAATGGGTTGAGCTTCATAGGGATTCCTCGCCGTCTTCTTCTTGCAGGGCGTGCAGTTGCAGCGTGCTCTGGGCCAGGGTGCCGCGCGCGGCCAGTTCCTGTTGCACCAGGCGTTGGCCTTCGGCGCGTTGCTCAGGCGTGAGCGGCGCTTCGAGCTGCGTGGCCAGGTCAGTGGCCTCTGGCGTGTCCTGGGCTTTAGCCAACTGGCTGAAGACATAGGCGTTCAATGGGTCGGGCTTGGTGCCCTTGCCTTGGGAAAACAATTGGGCGATGGCGAAGTCGGCGCTGTTCTGGCCGTTGCGCGCAGCGGTCAGCAAGTGGTCGAGGGCTTTTTGCGGGTAGACCTTGCCCAGGTAGCCACGGCGATAGATCTGGCCGAGGTAGTAATCGGCGGCCACTTCCTTGCCCACGGCTTTTTCGAAGTGGGCTTCAGCGGCCTTGGCGTCGGCCGGCACCCATTTGCCTTCGTAGTAGAGCTTGCCCAGCAACAGCTCGGCGCGCGGCTGGTCGGCGGCGCGGCCGTTGTCCAGGTACTTCATCATCTGGTCGACGTCGCCCAGTTCAGGGAAGTCGTAGAGCAACTGCGCCAGGCTGACCCAGGAAGCCGGGTAGCCAGGGGCGATTTTTTCCAGCAGGGCCTGGGCGGTCTTTTCGTCGGTCTTGCCCAGCGAGGCATCGCCCAATACGCGGGCCACGCTGTCGACGCGTTGTGCGGTGACGGTGCCACGGCTGTAGCCGGCTTCCATCTGCTTGAGCAATTGGGCCTGTTTTTCCGGCTCGGCTTTCTTCTGGTAGACGGTGGCCAGTTCGACGTAGCAGATGTCGGTGGTGTTCAGCGCGGCCTTGCAGATGCGCTCGACGTCATCCAGGTGCTGGTCGTAGGTGTCCTGGGTGCGATACAGCAGCACTTGGGCCAGCCCGGCTTCCGGGTAACCGGCGGCCTGCCACTTGCTGATCTGCTGCTGGGCGTTCACGTTGGGGAAGCTGTGCGGGTATTGCAGGTACAGCATCGCCAGTGGGATCAGGGTGTTGCCTTCGCCATTGGCAAAAGCTTTTTTCAGCAGGCCTTCGGCTTCGTGCTGCTCGGCTTCGGTGACACCTGGCTTGGCGACCAGCAGGCGACCCAGGCGCGCCTGGGCACGTGGCGACGTATCGGCAGCTGCGCGATAAGTGGCTTCGGCCTGACGGATCTGCTCGGGGTCACGGGTGGTCACCTGGATATCGGCCAGGCCCACCTGGGCCTCGCTGTAGCCCAGGTCCGCGAGCTGCTGGTAGTTCTGCTGGGCAGTGACGGTGTCGCCACGTTTGAGTGCTTCGTTGGCCAGGCGCTGGTCGGGCAGGCCGGCGCAACCGGCGAGGCTGACCGCAACAGCCAGCAACGCCACAGTTCCCATGTGGGAGCGGGCTTGCTCGCGAAGGGGCCCTGTCAGTTGATGCATGTGTTGGCTGACACACTGCTTTCGCGAGCAAGCCCGCTCCCACAGGGACTGCGGTGTTTTTGAGAGAGTCATCACAGGCATGTCCTCTGCTTACAGACCGTTGGCCATGGCTTTGTCGATCAGCCAGTTCAGCGATGGGCCACGGTCGCTGGTCACTTCCACCGGGCGACCGGCGTAGGTGCTGTCCAGCGGCGCATCAGGCTTGATCTGCACGCGGATGTCGGAAGACAGGTCGGCGCTGTTCAGGCTGGTGCTGCTGACGATGGTGCCGGTGCGGACCTGTTCTTCGTCGGCGACCTGGAAGCTCACTGGGGTGCCGGGGCGCACGTCGGCGAACTGGCGATAGGTGAAGCGCGCTTCGACATTGGCCAGGCTGCCGCGTGGTACCAGTTGGAAGATCACGTCGCCTTTGCTGGCGTACTGACCGTCGGCGACCAGTTGCTGCGCCACTACGCAGTCGCATGGGGAGGTCAGGGTGCCGGTCATTTGCTTGCCGAACAGCTCTTCGACTTTGGCCGGTTGCAGCTGGTCTTCGTCCAGGTGGCCCTTGAGCACGTCGAGCATGCTGGTGCTGAAGGTCGCCAGTGGCGCGCCTTTGGCAGCGACCGCATCACCCTTGAGCAGGCTTTGCACGGTGCCGTCGCGCGGCATGGTCACGTTCATGCCCGGTACGCTGACGATGCCCGCCTGGGCGTGGCTGACGAAGTACATGCCGTACACCGATTTGAAGACAAAACCGAACGCGGCGAGGCCGACCAGGAAGATCGCCAGGCTGAAGGTCACGGCACGCAGGCGGCCGAAGGCGCTCATGTTGCTGCCGCCGTCCTTGACCTTGCGCGCCTTGGTGAAGTTGTCGCGCTGCAGGGTTGCCAGCACGTCGCCCATGGTCACGATGTCACCGGACAAGTGCGAGGTGATCAAGTGGCGCAGGGTCGAGATGTCCTGAGCGTCGAGGTTCTGGAACTGGCAACCGGTGCGACCCGTCTGGCGGTCGTAGGAGCGAATTTGCAGTTCCACGTCCATGGCCAGGCCAAGGTTATCGATGACGAACTGCAGGCGGCCCTTGTGCACTTCACCCACGGTCAGCGGCTGGGTGGCGGTGAACGCCAGGCCGCCGGCGGAAAGGTCGATCACCCGTGCTTCGGTCTGGGTGCGGTCGGTGTTGAAGAAGCGCAGCTTGGCCGGGATTTTGACCCGGGCATGTTGGCGCTGGGCTTCGGACTCGTGGACAACGTTGGCGTTTACTTGGCTGTTCATGACGGTGTAATTCCTTGGTTAATTCAGGCTTGGCAGGGTCAGACCATCATCAGCAACACGGCGACGAAAATGCTGCCGGCGGAGAAGGTCATGGTCCGAGACGACCAGGTGTTGAACCAACGTTGAAAGCTGGCCAAATCGCGGGTCAGTTTGGTGTCCTGGCGGGTCCAGGACTGTTGATCAAGGCGGAAGAACACGTAGATCTTCACCAGCGCGCCCATGATCTGGTTGTAATAGAGAATCACGGGGTAGGCCGGGCCGATCTTGTGGCCGGAGCACGACAGCAGCAGGGTCAGGATCAGGCGGGTGATGCCGATCCACAGCAGGTAGGCGAGGATGAACGCGCCGCCGTACTTGAAGGTGGCGATGATTGCCACGGTCAGGCCGAGCAGGGAGGTCCACATCGACACGCGCTGGTCGAACAACACGATGCTGGTGAACAGGCCCAGCCGGCGTACACCCAGGCCCAGGGCACGGGAGTTCTGGCGCAGGTTGTTGCCGTACCAGCGGAACATCAGCTTGCGGCTGGCCTTGATAAAACTCTTTTCCGGCGGGTGTTCCACGGTGTTGATCGCGGCATCCGGCACGTAGAAGGTGTCGTAGCCAAGGCGCATCAGGCTGAACCAGCTGGACTTGTCATCGCCGGTCAGGAACTTGAAGCGGCCCAGGCGCCAGTGTTGCAGCGAGTCGCTTTCCACGTCGGCGATAAAGCCCGGGTCGGTGACCACGCTGGCACGGAACACCGACATGCGCCCGGTCATGGTCAGCACGCGCTTGGACAGGGCCATCGAGCACATGTTGATGTGGCGCTGGGCGAAGCGCAGCTTGTGCCACTCGCTCATGATGTAGCCGCCGCGTACTTCGCAGAACTCGTTGGTGGTCAGCCCGCCGACATTGCCGAACAGCTGGAACCACGGGACGGTCTTGCGGACCACGCCTTCGGCCAGCACGGTGTCGCCATCGATCACGGCGACCACGGCGCGATCATCCGGCAGGTGGCGGGAGATGGCGCGAAAACCGAAGGCCAGGCCGTCACGCTTGCCGGTACCGGCGATGCGCACGAAGTCGAGCTTCACGTGGTCTGGCGGGTTCATGCGTTCCCACAGGCTCTTGACCAGCAGCTCATCGGACATTTCCACCAGCGAGCAGACCACGGTGGTCGGGAAGCCACATTCGATGGCCTCGCGAATCACCGAGCTGTAGACCTGCGCGGTGGTCAGCGCATCGATCCGGAAGCTGGTGACCATCAGGAACACATGGGACGGGTCGGCGGCCTTGCCCAACTTGCGCACTTTGCGGCGCAGGTGCGGGTAGACCACGTACAAAAACAGCATGCCGCGAAAGAAATGCGTAGCACCCATCGAGTAGCGCCAGATACCGACGGCGCCAATCAGGAAAATAAAATTCTTCGACTCGGAGTCGAACGTACTCGCCGGCAAAAGCAGGGCGAGTCCCATCAGCAGGCTCAGAAAGAACAGCCAGCCGGCGGATTGGAGCAGTACGTGTTTTAACTTGGACATAAGCGTCATCCGAAGGTGGTGAAAGCGGCTGGTTGCAAGCCGCAAGCTGCAAGGGCGGTGCTTTTACTTGCAGCTTGCGGCTCGCAACTAGCCGCTGCTCTTCCGTTACCAGCAAATGCCTTCGGTGCGGCCGCTGACGCTGGTGGCTGCGGACATGAAGCCCACCAGGTCGACTACTTGCTTGCCGTGCGGGGCGTTATGCGCCAGGGCACGGAACTTCTCATCGCGGTTGCCCAGGATGATCACGTCGGAGTTGTTGATCACGTCGTCGAAGTCCGAGTTGAGCAGGGACGACACGTGCGGGATCTTGCCTTCGATGTAGTCTTTGTTCGCGCCGTGGACACGGGCGTACTCGACGTTGCTGTCGTAGATGCTCAGGTCGAAGCCTTTGCCGATCAGCATCTCGGCCAGCTCGACCAGCGGACTTTCGCGCAGGTCATCGGTGCCGGCCTTGAAGCTCAGGCCCAGCAGCGCGACTTTGCGTTTGTCGTGGCCGGCGACGATGTCGAAGGCGTTCTGCACCTGGGACTCGTTGCTGCGCATCAGCGAGTTGAGCAGCGGTGCTTCCACGTCCAGGGAACCTGCGCGGTAGGTCAGGGCACGCACGTCCTTGGGCAGGCACGAGCCGCCGAACGCGAAGCCTGGGCGCATGTAGTACTGGGACAGGTTGAGGGTCTTGTCCTGGCAGACCACTTCCATCACTTCGCGACCGTCGACGCCGACCGCCTTGGCGATGTTGCCGATCTCGTTGGCGAAGGTGACCTTGGTGGCGTGCCATACGTTGCAGGTGTACTTGATCATCTCGGCAACGGCGATGTCCTTGCGGATGATCGGGGCGTCGAGTTCTTCGTACAGCGACTGCAGGACATCGCCGGAGGCTTTGTCGAACTCACCGATAACGGTCATCGGCGGCAGGTCGTAGTCGGCGATGGCGGTGGATTCACGCAGGAATTCCGGGTTGACCGCGACGCCGAAGTCGACGCCGGCTTTCTTGCCGGAGCAGTCTTCGAGGATCGGGATCACCACATTGGCGACAGTGCCTGGCAACACGGTGCTGCGCACTACGATGGTGTGGCGGGTGGTCTTGTCACGCAGGACAAAACCGATCTCGCGGCATACCGATTCGATGTAGTTGAGTTCCAGGTCGCCGTTCTTCTTGCTCGGCGTGCCGACACAAATCATCGACAGGTCGGTATCGCGGATGGCTTCGGCGAAGTTGGTCGTGCCACGCAGTCGACCGTTTGCGATGCCTTGGCTCAACAGTTCGCCCAGACCCGGCTCAACGATGGGCGATTTGCCTGCGTTGATCAGGTCGATCTTTTCCTTGGAGATGTCTACGCCGACCACTTCGTGGCCACGTGCAGACAGGCAACCGGCACAGACTGCGCCAACGTAACCTAGACCAAATATGCTGATGCGCATCGCATTTACCTCTTTGTCATTGAAGACGGTGTTAATCATGCCAATAGATGGCCGGAGTTCATGTTTGCAAACGTCACTGTTCACACGGAAGTTGGGCGAATAGACGCCGACTTACCGCGTACAGGCAGGTTAAATAGTGAGTGACTAACTATTGCACTCAAGGTGTGCGCAACTTGGCCTTGTTATTGGGGCTTGCCCTAAAATGCAGCCAGGCTTCCGGGTGGAAGGGCCTGACGCCGGCGCCGTAGAGCCTTGATAGAGGCAGTTAGCCCTTTAATATCAATGGCTTGAGCGTTGGCACCGACACATTTGGGTAAGCGCTGCCTTGGCCTATAGGGGTTAGCAATTCATCCTTATCGCTGCCCTCAACTCATATCAGTTGATGATGTGACCCGTGAGTCAAAGTTGATGGGGCAACTTTGCTACTTCCGTGGATCGTTATGTAAGTCATCTCTTACAGAAACAGAGAATTTCGTTACCGGTGGTATGAGCGGCGCTTTAAGGTGAAGTTCCGGGCCGCTCATCCTGTTTCCCGAAATTTCTTGAAATATTAGAAAAGATGGCACTGGTAGTACAGTGATAGCACTTGCTATTTGGGCCAGTAGTTGTAGGGAGTTGGCGCGCAGAGATAGTTTTGTGCCACCACGGTTTGAAAAAAGTGGTGCCACTACGAAAAAAAATTGGAAATGTCGAGTGAAAGAATTGTTAGAGATGCGTCAAGATATTTTTTGACGCCAAAATAATGACTATTTGCGCACTGGAATGCGCACAAAAAATGTGGGAGCGGGCTTGCTCGCGAAAGCGGTCTGTCAGGCAAAGATATGCTGACTGATAGGTCGTTTCGCGAGCAAGCCCGCTCCCACCTTTGATCTTTAGCGTCAGTGAGGGCGGAGCTGGGCCTTATTCCGGTGCGTGATCGCGCAAAAACACCAGGTTATCCGGCTTGGACTGCTCTGCATTGAAGCGATAACCCTGCACGTCGAATTGCTTGAGCTTGGCCGGGTCGTTGATGCGCTCCTCGATGACGAAGCGGCTCATCATGCCCCGGGCCTTCTTGGCGTAGAAGCTGATGATCTTGTACTGGCCGTTCTTCAGGTCCTTGAACTCGGTATTGATGATGCGCGCGTTCAGGGCCGTGCGCTTGACCGCCGAGAAGTACTCATTGGAGGCCAGGTTGAGCAGCACGTCGTCACCTTGTTCGGCCAGGGCCTCGTTGAGCCATTCGCTGATGCGGGTGCCCCAGAAGGCATACAGGTCCTTGCCACGGGCGTTGGCCAGTTTGGTGCCCATCTCCAGGCGGTACGGCATCATCAGGTCCAGCGGGCGCAGCAGGCCGTAGAGGCCCGAGAGCATGCGCAGGTGGTCCTGGGCGTAGGAGAAATCGGCATCGCTGAAGGTCTCGGCGTTCAGGCCGGTGTAGACATCGCCCTTGAACGCCAGCAGCGCCTGCTTGGCATTGTCCGGCGTGAAAGCGGGAGTCCAACTGCCAAAACGCGCGGCGTTGAGGCCGCCGATCTTGTCGGATACGTGCATCAACTCGCTGATTTGCGCCGGGCTCAGGCCGCGCAATTGCTCGATCAACTCCTGGGAGTGGTCAAGGTATTGCGGCTGGGTGAAGCGCGGGTTTACCGGCTTTGACTCGAAATCGAGGGTTTTGGCGGGGGAAATCACCATCAGCATGAAGTTGGCTCCTGTAATCGTGGAGGGGATTCTAGGGGCTGGGGCGTTTTGACTCCACCTATCAAGGCAATAGACACCAAAACTGCGGGAGCCAGCGTGGGATGGGGTGTATCGGCTATAGTGGCCGACGACTCTGGAGAGGGAGACCCTAGGTGCGAATCGCGCTTTTATTATCAGCTTGCCTGCTCTGCCTGACCGCCCAGGCGGCGCCGGTGGATGTCGCCAGCCTGGACCGTGGCACCTGGCCCGAAAAGCTCGGCAGCCCGGCGCTGTTCGACGTGGCCTCGCGCGCGGAAATCCTGATGTTCGCCCACAGCCTGCTCGCCAGCGAGAATCAGGATGAAGCCGCGCTCAAGCAACGCCTGGGCTTGAAGATCATCAACATGGCGTCCATCGACGACTTGCGTCGCCAGCTCTGGCAGCGCCTGCTGGAGAACTACACGTTCGCCCAGCAAAGCTGCGAGGAAGATGCTTCGTTCTGCTACCTGGTGGAAAACATGGATGACCTGCGCGAGCAGGCCGGCAAGTTCGAGGTCAGCGAAAACTCCTTCTATATAGGCTGGGCCGGCCCCAGCCACGCGTTCCACGAACGTTACCTGGACGAGCTGCTGCGCAAGGCCGCGCTGTTTCCGCAGATCAGCAGCGAAATCGCGCGCTTTGGCGATCACGAGCGCAATGGAGACGAGTTCAATGACCGGCTGTTCCTGCTGACCTTCGATGGCGGCCCGGCACCGGTGAGCGGCAATACCGACTGGCTCACCGATTACCTGCGCAAGCAGAAGATGAACGCGACCTTCTTCGTCCTCGGCAGCAGCCTGCAGACGCGCGTCGAGCGCAGCTCGGTGGCCGATGTGCAGGCGCTGTACCAGGGCCAGTGCGTCGGCACCCAGGGCTGGCAGTATCGCTCCCATAGCCATTGGGTCGACTGGCAGGGCTCCATTACCCGCAGTGCCTCGCTCGCGCAGAACCTGATGCCGGAAAACTACCTGCCGCTGTTTCGGCCGCCCTACGGTCAGCGTCGCGCGGACAGCCAGGGGTTCTTCCAGGCCCAGGGCCTGCAAGTGGCGTTGTGGGATATCGATTCCCAGGACGAACCGGGCAAGCTCAAGGCCGATGAGTCGGCGCAACGGGTGCTGACGTTGATGTTGCTGTGGCGCAAAGGGGTGATTGTGTTTCACGACACCCAGGATAAGGCGCGGGTGGCGTTGCCGATATTATTGCAGGCGACGGGGCAAAGCGGATTGGGTTGGCAGGACTGCCGGGAGGCGTTTCGCTGAAAAGACCGAAGTGCCCGGCCCTGTTGGGGATGCGGCATTTTCGGGGTGATTTCGTGCGACATTTCGATGCAGGCGGACTTCCGACTTTAACGGGGTCCATGGCACTCGGCTAGTGCTATTCGTCATCCTGAAAAATAAACTTCAAAAATGCGTCAAAGTGCTTTTTCCTGTCATGGGTTTTGCGGTATTACGAAGTCAGATCGCCGAAACCTGCAACACAGGTGGCGTCTTCCAAGACTCCTCATGTGGGCACTGCACTTGACGTCACTCAGGTGCAGTCGGTGGTCGAATCGAGGCGCAGCACTGTTGCGGTATTGCGTCGACTGGCTCCCACAAAGGTGACCGAGTATGGATGATCATGGACGTAACCCTTCTTCCGACCAGCCAATCCTTTATGTGCTTGATACCAACGTACTGATCCACGATCCGAACGCACTGCTTAACTTCGAAGAACACCACGTCGCCATCCCGATGATCGTGCTTGAGGAGCTCGACAAACTCAAAAGCGGGCACCACAGCGTGGCTGCCGAATGCCGCCAGGCCATCCGCCTGATCGACAAGACCCTGGGCGAAGCGTCACCTGACGACGTTGAAGTCGGTGTGCCGATCCAGCGCGGCAAAAGCGGGCCCAAGGGCTTGCTGTCGATTCTGATGAGCAAGCGCAGCGAGCCCAACAGCCTGCTGCCGGAAAATCTGAACGACAACAAAATCATCAACCAATTGATCGACCTGCACGCACGCGACAAGGACCTGCGCCTGGTGCTGGTGACCAAAGACATCAATATGCGCCTCAAGGCACGAGCGTGTGGGATCGCTGCCGAGGACTACAGCACCGACCAACTGGTCGACGACGTGTCGATGCTCTCCCGTGGGTATCACACTGTGACGGGTTCCTTCTGGGACCTGGTCAGCAAAGTTGAAACCCGTCAGGACCATGGCCGCACCTGGCACCAGGTACAGTTGATCGACAACCTGCCGGCCGTGCACATCAACGAGTTCATCATCGACGAACAGGGCTTCGTGGGCTGGATCAAAGAAATCCAGGTCGACAAGCTGCTGATCCTCGACCTGCATCAGGAACCCCTGTTGCACCAGGAAGCCTGGGGCCTGAAACCGCGTGATATCTACCAGAGCCTGGCGCTGTATGCGCTGCTCGACCCGGACATCCACCTGGTCAACCTGACCGGCGCCGCGGGTTCGGGGAAAACCATCCTCGCCCTGGCTGCCGCCATCGAGCAGACCATGGTGACCAAGCGCTATCGCCGCATCATCGCCACCCGCAGCGTGCAGGGCCTGGACCAGGAAATCGGTTTCCTGCCCGGCACCGAGGCGGAAAAAATGGAGCCGTGGCTGGGGGCGATCACCGACAACCTCGAAGCCTTGCACATGGATGACGAAAACACCCATGGCAGCGTCGACTACATCCTCAGCAAAGTGCCGTTGCAGTTCAAATCCCTCAACTACATCCGAGGTCGCAGCTTCCAGCAAAGCCTGATTTTGATCGATGAATGCCAGAACCTCACCCCGCACCAGATGAAAACCATCATCACCCGTGCCGGCGCCGGTTCCAAAGTGGTGTGCCTGGGCAACCTGGCACAGATCGACACCCCTTACCTGTCCGCGACCAGCTCCGGGCTGACTTACCTGACGGAACGCTTCAAGGACTTCCCGAACGGCGTGCACATCGCCCTGCAGGGTGTCCCACGTTCGATTCTGGCCGAATACGCCGAATCCCACCTGTAACCACGGTCAATGTGGGAGCTGGCTTGCCTGCGATAGCATCACCTCGGTGTAACTGACATACCGAGGTGCCTGCATCGCGGGCAAGCCCGACTCCCACAAAAGCCAGCTCCCACCTTTTGATCTGCGTTGGGTTTACAATCGACGCTCCTGATCAGGAGTACCGCTGTGCTGACTCATCTCGATTCCCAAGGTCGCGCCCATATGGTCGACGTCACCGACAAAGCCGTGACGTTCCGTGAGGCGGTGGCTGAAGCGCGGGTGCGCATGCTGCCCGAGACCCTGAAAATGATTGTCGACGGCGCCCATCCCAAGGGCGACGTGTTTGCCGTGGCCCGCATCGCCGGGATCCAGGCGGCGAAAAAAACCAGTGACCTGATCCCCCTGTGCCACCCGCTGATGCTCACCGGCGTCAAGGTCGAGCTCAGCGCCGAGGGCGTGGACGTGGTGCATATCCTCGCGCGCTGCAAACTCTCCGGCCAGACCGGCGTGGAGATGGAAGCCCTCACCGCCGCCAGCGTCGCGGCACTGACGATCTACGACATGTGCAAGGCGGTGGACCGCGGCATGACCATCGAAAGCATCCGCCTGCTGGAAAAGCTCGGCGGTAAAAGCGGGCATTTCAAGGCGGACCAGGCATGAGCATCAACGTACTGTTTTTTGCGCGCTACAGCGAAGTGATCGGTTTGGACTCCCTGGAGATGGAAGGCGATTTTGCCACCGTCGAGGCTGTGCGCCAGGCATTGGCGGGCGATCCCGAATTCGCGGTGTTGAACGAAACCAGCCTGATGTGCGCGCGCAACCAGGAACTGTGCACCCTCGACGAGTCGTTGCAGGCCGGCGACGAAGTGGCGTTCTTCCCGCCCGTGACCGGAGGCTGAGCATGGCCATTCGTGTGCAGGCCCAGCCCTTTGACCCCGGCGCCGAAGTCAACGCCATGCACGCCGCCAATGTCGGCGTCGGCGCAGTGGTGAGCTTTGTCGGCTATGTGCGCGATTTCAACGATGGCCTCGATGTGGCGGGGATGTTCCTCGAGCACTATCCCGGCATGACCGAAAAAGCCCTGGCCAAGATCGCCGTCGAGGCTGAGCAGCGCTGGCCGCTGCTCAAGCTGGAAGTGCTGCACCGCATCGGCGCCCTGGAGCCTGGCGAGCCCATCGTGTTCGTCGCGGCTGCCAGTGCCCATCGCCAGGCGGCGTTTGATGCCTGTGCGTTTGTGATGGACTACCTCAAGACCCGCGCACCGTTCTGGAAGAAGGAAAATACCAGCGAAGGGCCGCGGTGGGTGGAAGGGCGGGACAGTGATCATAAGGCGGCGAATCGCTGGAAGGTGTAAGTGCATGAGTGCACTTTACTGAATTTAAAACCCTGAGGTTATTTCGTTTTGATTGGGGCAACTGTCAACTTTGACAGTTGTTACCCTTCTCTATTGCGTTCCTAATGCGTGTAAGGCACAGGCCAACAACCCATCGTTGGAATGCACCTGTGGCTTCTCTAGTTGATTAATTTCAATCTCCGCAGGAGAGCATTATGGCCCGGAAGACTGGCAGTTGCCGACTCGCGCTTTTTAAAGTCGCACTTCCCAACGGCGCGTCAACAACCGACGCGTTATATGCCAATGGCCGCCATCAATGCGAGGTTCTTATTCAGGTGGTCAAGGAAGTGGTGACGGCGACGGGTGAGTGGGAGCGTACAGCCCTGACCGACGAAGAGTTCGCCAGTATCACGCTGTGCGCCTATTCAACACAGACTGACCAACTGCTGCCGAAAGATTGGCATTGTGACCAACAAAAGAATATATACAGCGCAGGACTCTATCAACCAGAGGGAGAGCCTCAAGCGTCATTCAGTTATCTTGATCCTCAGGTGGACACTATCGTTCGCTACTTGCGCGTAGAAGAGGGGGGCGCGCAGGAAACCGTAGCGTTCATGGCCGTTATAGACCTGGAGGGAGCGACTTATACAACCGCCTTGGTGAGTGGTCAATCAAGTGATGGGGCGACGGTCACCGTCAAACCAGTGGCTTCTTATGGCCTGCCTATCGATAGTCTTGTGGCTCATGTTGATACGAAGGCTTATGAATACGGATTGACGATGTTGGCTGTTTATTATTGGGTGCTGCCGACAGGCCTGGGGATTGTTGAAAACAAGGGGATTGATGGGCCGGTTGCCTTGCCCAATGAGGGTGATAATTTTCAAACTCTCGAAGTCCGTAACTACGGGGCCGGGTCTCTAAGCGTCAAGATAGGTGTTGTGGTTAACAAAGATTTGCCCGAGGCGTTATTGCGCATGGATGATGTTCATAAAAACCTTCCAATATCGTTCCCCAATCCATTTGTGAAATTTCATGAGCGACCTACGGTCATGCGCGCGGTGAGGCTTATCTCCACGGTCTTTCCAGAGTCAAGACTGGGTAATGGTTTATGGCGGTTGATCGATAACTTTGGCCGCGAGCATACTTATTTTTTAAGTCTGGCAAGTAATGGCGATATCAAGCTCGAGACGAGAGGCGCAGTGGAGTCCGAGTTGCGGGTTACTGAATTTTTTGTAACGCTGCCTGGCGGTGGGCAGTCGACCAACGCCCTTTACGCCAATGGTCATCACCAATGCCAAGTCAATATTGAAGTCACCCTTGAACAAAGACTCCCTGGTGGCCGCTGGGAGCGAGTGCCATTGACTGCTGGTCAGCGAAACAGCATTACCTTGGCTGAATTTTCCGCCGATCCCCACCAGGGACTTCCCGAGGGGTGGGGGTGTGATCAGGAAAAAAACAAATATAACCTGGGGCTCTGGAAGCCTGGCTCCACAGAGGATCTCCCAGAGGCGAGTGCAGCGGCCAGCCAGCAAGATGTTGTGGCGCGTTTTTTACGTGTGGCACCCGAGCATATTCAAACGCAGCGCTTTATGGCGAGCATTACCATCAATGGCAAAACAATCACGACCAATTCAGCGGATGTTGCCGGTTCTGCTGTGTCCTGGGTGATTGTTTCACCTGTTCGCCCCTATCTATTGGGGGTTGATGAGCTGACACCGTATGTGGATGAAACCGCGTATCAGGGCAGTAACCCTACCGTTCTTGTCTCTGTTTATTATTGGACGCCTCCTGCCGGTCTTTCATTTTTTGATAATTTGGGCGTGAGTCATCCAGTGCCTGTGAGTCATGAGGGATACGCCTTCACTACAGCAGTATTTTCTCGTGAGTTCGGTCCGGCAAAAGTGGGAGTGGTGGTAGGGCGAGATGGCATGGGCCAGTCTATTTATATGAATAATGTTCAGCGCAATGTATACCCTGACAAAAATCCGCGGATCGAATTTAATAAGCGCGAGACTATTATGCGGGCGATTCGGTTTACAGGTCCCATTCCGGGAGACGCACCGTCGGTGTTTAATGATTGGACAGTGAGGGATAATTACGGCTGTGAGCATCGTTATCGATTGGGTTATAAGGCCTCCGGGGGCGCATTGACGTTGTCAGGATGAAACGCACGGGTCGCAGAGTTGTTATTCTTTTAGGGAGAATCTAAATGAAAGCGGGTAGCGTACGACTAGGGCATTTCGAGATCCAGACGGAAACGGCAGAAGATAAGACCAGGGCGCTATATACCAATGGTCGCCATCAATGCAAGCTCGTGGTGCTGATTGCCAAGAACATCGCGGATGAGTCAGGTAACTGGCAGTTTGCGGCGTTGACTGCGGCTGAGCGTAATAGTCTGACGGTGACTCAGTATGCAACGAACCCAGATGCACCCCTTCCCACCGGATGGCACTGTGATACGGATAAAAATAAATATGATCCGGGGCTTTGGCCCCCGCGCGGCAGCGAGACAAACAGCACCACGCTCTCGTCGTCCCCTGCGAAACCTTCTATAGCAAGCGGCCCGCTGGAGATGGTGGAACGGTATATGCGTGTTAATGCGGGGCAGCCTATTCAATCCTATCGATTTATGGCGCGTATCCAGATAGCCGGTAAAGTCTATACGACAAATTACACTGATGACGACGCTTCGTTTAATTCCTGGGTGGAGATTCAGCCAGAGCGTCCTTATGTGTTGAGAGTGGCTCAGTTGGTTCGCTATATTGATAATAGGGCGTTTGAGGATAAAGCGCGTAACATTTATATCGATGTTCATTACTGGACGCCGCCACGAGGTCTGGAATTTATCCAGAATATAGGGATCGCTAACCCGTTGAATATAAAAGATGAAGGACGGTTTTTTAATACGTCGGATTTCATCAGCGTTCCTAATGACAAAAGCGGGATCCTTGTCGAAAGGGATTCATTGGAGGAGCGGGTGTTCATGGCCGATGTACAACAAGGCATTTACTCAGGTAATGGGCCTGACATTGAATATCGACGGTGCTTCAAAGTAATGCGCGCATTAAAGCTTCACGGCGGAGTGCCCTCGACGCCGCACAGGGACACCGGACATTGGAGCCTGCTGGATAACTTTGGATGCGAACACAAGTTTCGTTTGAAGTTGGGTGGAACGCCCAGTTTGGAATTGACTGACTAGTTCGGTATTTATTGACTGGGTGTCCGCGCTAGGAGATGTCCTCATGAACGTCTACTCCAACGCTTTCAATTTCAGCTCTTACCTCAGTGGCTCTGTCGATGTGCGTACAGGCCAATACTCCAGCCAGATTCGCCTGGTAACCCTGTATCCACAAGGTGCCCTTGAGGCGAGCAGGGACATTACTCTGATGTTCTCGATGATGAACACCTCATCATTGGGCTACGGGTTGGGCTGGCGGCTCAGCAACACGGAGTTTGATATCAGCACCCAGCGCCTGACGCTGCTCAGCGGAGAGCAGTTCAAAACCCAGGCTTTACCTCCCGTAAACGGAACTCTGGTTATCCAGGATCGGAAGCTGAAGGACCTGGTCGTCAAGCGGCCGACGTCCTCTACGCTGCAGGTGATTTACAAGGACGGCACCATAGAACTGCTGGAGCGCACTGGCAGTAACGTGCCCTACCGCATCGTTGCGATGCTGTTCGAAAACGGTGAGCGCCTGATCTTTGACTATGAGAAAACAGGTTTTCTCGACCGTATCCTCAATCACAAGCAAGAAGAACTGCTGGTATTGACCTATTCGGGTCAGCGGTTGGTGACAGCGGATGCGCGGGTCGACGGCGGGCGCTATGCCCGTGTTCGGTTTACTTACACCAATGATCGCCTGACCGGGGTGACAGCCCCCTATGATCGTAGTGAAGCGCAGGGTACTGCGGCTTATGTGTTCAAGTACCGGACGGCCTTTCGCAATGGGCTGGTTGCGCTTGAACAAGTGCAGTCGCCGATGGGCGGGCAGGAGCTGATTACTTATGATGAGAATGGGCACCAGTACGCTAACAACCAGTACATTCCACGGGTCATTAGATGGGTGCAGTCACCCGGGGCCAGCCAGCCGGACATGATCCGAACCTATGTCTACAGTACGGGCAGGAATTTCACCGGCTTCCCGTTTTCCGGCGGTTTTCGCGAAGGCGAAGACAACCTGTATTTGATCGGTAGCGATTACAACTACTCCACCGAGGAGACCAGCCGCGACGCCAATGATCAGGTGCTGAGCGTCACCGAGACCACCCACAACAAGTTTCACCTGTTGACCGAAGAGCTGGTCCGGCGCGAGGGGACGCTGACTAAAACCAGCATTACCTACAACACCAATGATGGCTTGTTTCCCGCCCAGCCGGCCAACCTCCACCTGCCTAAAACCATCACCAAGCGCTATGGACTGGTGGCTGGCGGCGCAGCGAGGGAAGAAATCCAGCATATCGAGACGGATGAATTCGGCAATCCGCTCAGCCGCACCGAGACTTCCGGGATTCGCACCGAATACAGCTATTACCCGATTGCCGGCGAGGGCAGCCGATGCCCGGCGGATCCCCATAAGCTGTTCCAACGCTACGTCAAGCACGAGCGCCTGGTACCCGTGGGCGGCTCACCTGCTGCCCGGCTCACGGAATATACCTATACCCGCGTGCCACAGACGGGCAGCAGCTATTTTGTGCTGCAGCAATCGAGCAGCCAGGCGGGTGGGCTGGCCATGCAGCAGACTTACTACGAAACCCCCGATGCGCTGGCCGGCCGCTTGAAAAGCACCACCAGTACGGTCGACGGGCAGGCGTTGACCAGTGATTTCAGTTACGTGATTCAAGGTGACAACCTGATTGAAACCCGACGCTTGAATGGGAGCGAAGTGCAAGGAAGGCAATGGCTTGAGGCCAAGCGCACGCTTTCGCTGGTCAATCGTCGCCTGCTGTCGATGACGCGAGACGGTGACAGCACTCTGGACCTGGCATTTGATGTCAGTGGCCGGCTGGTGGCGGAAACGGTTTCTCCCGGCACTCTGCGCAAAGCCACGCGGCAATACGCCTACCATTTTGCGCAGGAGGACAAGCACGCTCATCTGATCACCACGGATGCTAAAGGGGTCACTGCCGTTACCTATTACGATGGCGCTGGGCGCCAAGTGTCCGAAGCGCAGCGCCTGGGACTGAATCAGGAACGTGTCATCAGGACATGGCGGTATGACACGCTTGGGCAAACCGTGGAAGTGGTCAGCTACGATTACCTGGACAACGGCCAGCGCGTCCTGGAAAGCCCCCAGACCTACACTTACAGCCCTTGGGGCAACGCCAGCACCGTCACTCGACCTGATGGGAGTGTGGCAATCAATGAGTACGACCCGCGCCTCAATCTGACCGAGGAAGGCGTTGTTGGCAGTGAACGGCGCATAACGTATTTCAATGCGCATAACCAGCCGATCAAGGTTGAGCGACTGGATGCCAACGGCAACAAGGTCGAAGTGGAGTCACGCACTTACGATGGCTTGGGCCGTTGCCTGACGTCACGGGACATCAATGCGACCCTCACCGAGTTCAGCTATGACGGGTTCGATCGGCTGTTGACTACCTTGCAAAAGCCCACCGACGGCACCCCGCAACGCGAACGCAAAACCGAGTACGCCCCAGGTACCAGCAGTGGCGACAGGGTTCGCGCGTTCACGGTAGCCGGCAAGCTGCTGGCGACCCGTACCTATGACAGCCTGGGTCGCATGACTCGCCAGGCGCGTGGGACCGGGCAGGCGACGACGTGGGAATACGAGGCCGGATGGCTGGCGCCGGTGGCCATGGTTTCCCCGCGTGGTGCTCGTCAGCGCCTCACGTATGACAAAGAACTCGATGTGCCCACCCAGATTGAGATGACGGGGCTTCCCGAGAGTGGCTACCAGCATGACCCCGTCTCTGGTGCACTGACACGCTCGGAGAGCAACCGACTGGTCCGTGAGCTGTTTTACGACACATACGGCCAGGTCGAGAAAGAGGTGCAGAGCGCCAATGGTGCGGCATTGACCACCCTGAATCAGTATTCTCCCGGCGGGCGACTGCTTGAACAAACCGGCGCCGATGGTCAGAAAAGCCAGCTTGAGTACGATGCCCTGGGACGTTTTTCGAAGATCACCACCGGCGCCCTGGTGATTGAGCAGAGCTACGATACGCTGGGCCGGCCTCAGAGCCTGACCACCACCCATGACCGCACGAAGATTCTCACCCGGTTGACGTACGACGCGCTGGGCCGAGAAACCGATCGCACGTTTGAGCAAAACGGCGTGCTGCTGCAGGTGATGACCAGTACCTATCGGGTCAACAGCCTGCTGGCGACGCGGGTACTGACGGATGCGAGTTCAAGGGTGTTGATCGGCGAGACGTTTACCTATGACGCCTACCTGCGGCTCAAGGCCTACCGCTGTACCGGGCTTGAACACCCCAAGGATCATCTGGGCCGGGGCATTGTCGGCGAGGATTTCACCTTCGACAGCCTCAACAACATTACCCAGGTCATCACCTTCTTTGCCGATGGTACCCAGGATACCTGCGAACGCTATTTTACCGGCACCGACCCTACCCAGTTGACCCGACTGACCCACACCCGTCCGGTGCAGGAAGTCACTCTCACCTATGATGCGGCGGGCAACCTGCTAGCGAGCCCAGAGGGCCACATCTATACGTTCAATAGCTTTGAGCAGCTCACTACGGTGCAGGTCGGCACGCTCAAGTACAGCTACCAGTACGACGCCGAGTCGCGCCAGGTCCAGGCATCCCGGGGCGATGAGCCGCCGGTGATGCTCGCCTACAACGGCGAACGCCTGGAGACCCTGGTGGAAGGCAACAAGAAAATCCGCTATGCCGACGGCGGCGACCAAGTGATGGCGCGTACCGGTGGCGTCGACGGGCCGCAAGTGTATGCCAACGATGCTGCCGGCAGTGTGCGCGGCATCTCCGCTGCGGGCCAGGCCCACGTGCGACGGCACTACACGCCCTATGGCGACACCCATATCCGCCTGGATGACGGCAAGGTCCGCAGCATGGCCGACCTGCAACTGCCGGCGTTCAATGGGCAGCGGCTGGATGCGGCGACCAACCTGTACTTCCTCGGTAACGGTCTGCGGACCTACTGCCCTTCTCTATACATGTACGTGCAGGCTGACCCGACGAGCCCGATCGATGAGGGAGGGATCAACAGCTATGCCTACTGTGCCGGCAACCCGGTCAACCTGATGGACCCCAATGGGCTGTGGCCCAACTGGTTGAAGTGGGTGTTGACCGGGGCCGCGTTGGCATTGGCCGTCGTGTCGCTGGGGTCCGGATCCTTAGCGCTTGCGGCAGCTGTGGCGGCGTATTCGGCGAAAGCCGCTGCAGCTGCAGCAGTCGGGACGACAGCAGCGGTGGCTGCAAAAGCAACAGCAGCGGCAGCGATCATCAAGGCGGGGCTGGGTGTGTCCATTTCGGGGCTGGGGAGCGTAGGAGGCGTTCTGAGTGTTACGAGCTTGAGTATTGAGGCTGTCGATCACCAAATGGGTTGGGATCGTTCGAACCACCTCAAGGGGCTTGGATGGGCGTCGTTCGGCTTCTCTATTGCTTCATGGACGGTCAGTTTTGCGGCGGCTGCCAGAGGGGCTGTCAGCACCTATACCGGCTTGGCGGCGACGTCCAGGTCCGGTGCCGCCTCTAAGGGAGCGAGTGAGTTCGTGAAGAGTTTTTCGGGCTATGGTTTTCGGTTTTACAAAAAAGCCAAGGATCTGGATTCCTTGATTAAGAGTGAGGTTACGAGTGGCGGCAATAACTTTTCCAAGGTTTTCGGTGTTACGCGCTTTACCGTCAGGACGACCAACCTGGGCCGGGCGATAGAGGGCAGGGTCAACGCCTTGCGCGCGACATCCTCGTCCGGCGACGGCCAATCCTCGTCCGATGCGGGCACGCCCGCGTTCAATGCGGGGGCTGGTGAGTCGACCCAAAGCCAGTCGTACGATACGAGCAGCAGCGTGCTGGATATGCCGGCCAGCAGTTTCGACTATTACCAGTCATTCAGAGACGAGGCCTCGAGAATTCGGCAACCCATTCTGGGGGAATTGTATCGAGGCTAGTCTTGGGTACGCGGCGTGTGCAGGCGCTGGCAAGCCAGCGCCTGCAGGGGGGCAGGTTTAAGGGCGTTTGCGCTCAACGGCGCGCAGCAAGTGCGTCGGCGGCGTCTCGCAGCTGATCTTGCGGCCCAGCAAGGCCTCGATCGACGGCAGCTGATACGAGTCGTCCTCGCCGGCAAAGCTGATCGACACCCCCGCAGCGCCTGCGCGACCGGTGCGGCCGATACGGTGCACGTAGTCATCCGGCACTTCCGGCAGAGTGAAGTTGATCACGTGACTGATGCCGTCGATGTGGATACCGCGCCCGGCCACGTCGGTGGCCACCAGCACGCGGATCTTGCCTTCGCGAAAGCCTTCCAGGGTCTTGATGCGCTTGTGTTGCGGCACATCGCCGGACAGTTGCGCGGCGTTGACGCCATCGCGCACCAGGCGCTCTTCGATGCGGCGCACTTCGTCCTTGCGGTTGGCAAACACCATCACGCGCTCCCAACCGTTGTCGTTGACCAGGTTGTAGAGCAGCTTGTACTTGTCGGCGCCGGCCACGGCATAGATGTGCTGTTCGACGTTCTCGCTGGCCACGTTTTCCGCTTCGATCTCGACGATGGACGGGTCGGTGGTCCATTGCTTGGCGAGGTTCATCACGTCTTCGGTGAAGGTGGCGGAGAACAGCAGGGTCTGGCGTTCGCTTTTCGGCGGAGTCTGGCGAATGATCTGACGCACTTGTGGGATGAAACCCATGTCGAGCATGCGATCGGCTTCGTCCAGCACCATCACTTCGACCATGTCCAGGTGCACGTCGCCGCGCTGGTTGAAGTCCAGCAGGCGGCCAGGCGTGGCCACCAGAATGTCGCAATGCCGTGCTTCGAGGTGCTTGAGCTGCTTGTCGAAATCCATGCCGCCGACAAACGTCATGACGTTGAGGCCGGTGTACTTGGTCAGGTCGGCAGCGTCCTTGGCGATCTGCACCACCAGCTCGCGGGTCGGCGCGATGATCAGCGCGCGCGGCTCACCCATGTAGCGTTCCTTGGGCGGCGGCGTCTGCAGCAACTGGGTGATGATCGAGATCAGGAACGCGGCGGTCTTGCCGGTGCCGGTCTGGGCGCGGCCGATGGCGTCCTTGCCCGCGAGGGTAAAGCCCAGCACCTGCGCCTGGATCGGCGTGCAGTACGGGAAACCCAGGTCCTGGATGGCGTGCATCAGTTCCGGGGCCAGCTTGAAGTCGTGGAAGCGGGTCTTGCCTTCCTGTGGCTCGACCACGAAGTCTTCGAGTTTCCAGGGGATGACCGCCGGTTTGGGTGCGCGTTCGCGCCGCGGCTTTGGCGCGACTGGCGCAATAGCGGCCTCGACCGGTGCTGCCGGTTCAGGTGGCGTCACCGTCGGCTTCTTCGGCTGGGCGACAGGTGCGGTCCGGCCGGGCTGTTTACCGTCATTGCGGCTGCCGGCAGTCGGGACAGGAGCACTGGGAACAGGCGCGAGCGGCTCAGCCTCGCTTTTGCCGAACATCTTCTTGAGTGCTTTGAGCACGGTGATCTCATTAATTGGTTAAGGAATATACGCCGGCCAGTGTAATGCAAGAATCGGGCGCGGCGTAGTGCGTCTGTCATACGGCTACATAAACGCTGGTTTCAGCCCAGGCGAGCGGCCAGCCAGGCACCGATGTCGTGTATCTCTTGAGGTAACACTTCGTGGCCCATTGGGTATTCCTGCCATGTCACGGTGACACCACGGCTCTTCAAATGCTCGAAGGCGCTGCGGCCCATGGCGTTCTGCACCACGTCGTCGTACTGGCCATGCAGGCACAGGGCGGGAATGCGTTGCTGGCTGGCAGACAATTCCAGCTCGTCGCCGAAAGTCGGCGCGTAGGTGGAGAGGGCAATGACGCCGCCCAAGGGCCCTTGCCAATTTATAAACGCCGTGTGGAAAACCACGGCGCCACCCTGGGAAAAACCGGCGAGGAAAATCCGAGAGGCGTCTATTCCGGTTCTCTTCTGCGCTTCGATCAGATCCGTGACCATTTTGGCCGACACTTCCAGCTCCTCCAGGCTGATCGAACGGGCCGGGCTCATGGCCTTGATGTCGTACCAGCTCGGCATCTCGTAGCCGCCGTTGATGGTCACCGGGCGTGTCGGCGCCTGGGGCAAGACGAAGCGCGTGGTCAGCAGGCTTTCCTGCAGGGCTTCGGCTACCGGCATAAAGTCGTAGCGATCGGCACCCAGGCCATGCAACCAGATTACGCAGGCGTCTGCGGGCTTGGCGGGCTGAAGAATCAAGGGTTCGGTCATGTCTGCTCCATTAATGTGCGTGCGCTCCGATTGGGTGCGTCGGAACGGTGCGCAGTGAGTTGATCTGTTAAGAGAATGTCGCAAGGTTGAATCTTTTCCTATTGACCATGGGCTGAAACGACTCAGCCATCACTCTGGTACGCGCCTTGCTATGTGTAGGTCGATGTCAGAACTATCTCAGGACGGTAACACTATCAGTGACTGCCGCTCGTGGGATAGCAACTGGAATTACTGCGACAGTCTCATGCTGCTTGACCCCAAAAAAAGCCAACACGGGTCAATATCGCCTCATAAGGGTGCGCTGAGGTTCGAGCTCCGACACAACAAGAGCAACTGGAGGTTTGAATGAAGGTATTGAAATCCACCCTGGCCATCGTTTGCGCGGCGGCTGTACTGGGTGTCAGCGGTTTCGCCCAAGCAGGCGCCACCCTGGACGCCGTGCAGAAGAAAGGCTTTGTGCAATGTGGCGTGAGTGACGGTCTGCCGGGTTTCTCGGTACCGGATGCCAGCGGCAAGATCCTGGGGATCGATGCTGACGTTTGCCGCGCTGTGGCCGCTGCCGTGTTCGGCGACGCGACCAAGGTCAAGTTCAGCCAGTTGAATGCCAAGGAGCGTTTCACCGCGCTGCAGTCTGGCGAAGTCGACATCCTCTCGCGTAACACCACCATGACCAGCTCTCGCGATGCGGGCATGGGCTTGAAATTCCCAGGCTTCATCACTTACTACGATGGCATCGGCTTCCTGGTAAACAACAAGCTGGGCGTGAAAAGTGCCAAGGAACTGGACGGTGCAACCATCTGCATCCAGGCCGGTACCACCACTGAGCTGAACGTTTCCGACTACTTCCGCGCCAACAACCTCAAGTACACCCCGATCACCTTCGACACCTCCGATGAAAGCGCCAAGTCGCTGGAATCCGGTCGTTGCGACGTGCTGACCTCCGACAAGTCCCAGCTGTTCGCACAGCGCAGCAAGCTGGCTTCGCCGAAGGACTACGTGGTTCTGCCGGAAACCATTTCCAAGGAGCCATTGGGCCCGGTCGTGCGTAACGGCGACGACGAGTGGCTGGCCATCGTGCGCTGGGTGGGCTACGCCATGCTCAACGCTGAAGAAGCCGGCATCACTTCCAAAAACGTCGAGGCTGAAGCCAAGTCCACCAAGAACCCGGACGTCGCCCGTCTGCTGGGTGCTGATGGCGAGTACGGCAAAGACCTGAAAGTGAAGAAAGACTGGGTCGTGCAGATCGTCAAGCAAGTCGGTAACTACGGTGAAATGTTCGAGCGCAACCTGGGCAAGAGCACCCCGCTGGAAATCGACCGTGGCCTGAACGCGCTGTGGAACAACGGTGGCATTCAATACGCACCCCCTGTGCGCTGATCGCTGATGGTTCTGTCACCCGGTGGGCCAACCGCCGGGTGATGTTCTGTTCCATTATTTCCGGGGCACTTCATGCAAAATCAAATCGGCGCACCAAAGCAGAAGCTCAGCTTCAGCGATCCCAAAGTGCGTGCGTGGCTCTTCCAGATCATCACGATTGTGGCGGTGGTCTCGCTGGGCTGGTACCTCTTCAACAACACCCAGACCAACCTTCAGCACCGGGGCATCACCTCGGGTTTCGACTTTCTTGAGCGCAGTGCCGGCTTCGGCATCGCGCAGCACCTGATCGACTACACCGAATCGGACAGCTATGCCCGGGTCTTTGTGATCGGCTTGCTCAACACCTTGCTGGTGACCTTCATCGGCGTGATCCTGGCGACGTTGCTCGGTTTCATCATCGGCGTGGCACGGCTGTCGCCGAACTGGATGATCAACAAGCTGGCGACCGTGTATGTGGAAGTGTTCCGCAACATTCCGCCGTTGCTGCAGATCCTGTTCTGGTATTTCGCGGTGTTCCTGACCATGCCGGGGCCGCGCAACAGTCATAACTTCGGCGACACCTTCTTTGTCAGCAGCCGTGGCCTGAACATGCCGGCAGCACTGGCCGCCGACGGCTTCTGGCCGTTTGTGGCGAGCATTGTCGTGGCCATCGTGGCGATCGTGCTGATGGCCCGTTGGGCCAACAAGCGCTTTGAGGCGACCGGCGTACCGTTCCATAAATTCTGGGCCGGCCTGGCGCTGTTCATCGTGATCCCGGCGTTGTGTGCCTTGATCTTCGGCGCGCCGCTGCACTGGGAAATGCCCAAGCTGCAAGGGTTCAACTTCGTCGGTGGCTGGGTCCTGATTCCTGAGCTGCTGGCCCTGACCCTGGCGCTTACCGTGTACACGGCAGCGTTTATCGCCGAGATCGTGCGCTCGGGCATCAAGTCCGTCAGCCACGGCCAGACGGAAGCCGCGCGCTCCCTGGGCCTGCGCCCCGGGCCGACGCTGCGCAAGGTCATCATCCCGCAGGCCCTGCGGGTGATTATTCCGCCGTTGACCAGCCAATACCTGAACCTGGCGAAAAACTCGTCGTTGGCCGCCGGTATCGGCTACCCGGAAATGGTTTCGCTGTTTGCCGGCACGGTGCTCAACCAGACCGGCCAGGCCATCGAAGTCATTGCCATCACCATGAGCGTGTACCTGGCGATCAGCATCAGCATTTCCCTGCTGATGAACTGGTACAACAAGCGCATTGCGCTGATCGAGCGGTGAGGAAACGCCCATGAGTACGCATACTTTCAAACCGGATATGCCGCCGCCGAGCAAAGTCTTCGGCCCGGTGGCATGGATGCGCGCCAACCTGTTCTCCAGTTGGCTCAACACCCTGCTGACATTGCTGGCGTTCTACCTGGTCTACCTGGTGGTGCCGCCGATCCTGCACTGGGCGATTCTCGACGCCAACTGGGTCGGCACGACCCGCGCCGATTGCACCAAGGAGGGCGCCTGCTGGGTGTTCATCCAACAGCGCTTCGGGCAGTTCATGTACGGCTACTACCCCGGCGACCTGCGCTGGCGCGTGGACCTGACCGTGTGGCTGGCCATCGTCGGCGTGGCGCCGTTGTTCATCTCGCGTTTCCAGCGCAAGGCGATCTACGGCCTGAGCTTCCTGGTGCTGTACCCGATCATCGCCTACTTCCTGCTGCACGGCGGGATCTTCGGCCTGACCAACGTGGCCACCAGCCAATGGGGCGGCCTGATGCTGACCCTGGTCATCGCCACCGTCGGTATTGCTGGCGCCTTGCCGCTGGGCATCCTGCTGGCGCTGGGGCGGCGTTCGAACATGCCGGCGATTCGAGTGGTCTGCGTGACCTTCATCGAGTTCTGGCGGGGCGTGCCGTTGATCACCGTGCTGTTCATGTCGTCGGTGATGCTGCCGTTGTTCCTGCCGGAAGGCATGGGCATCGACAAGCTGCTGCGCGCGTTGATCGGCGTGATCCTGTTCCAGTCGGCCTACGTCGCCGAGGTGGTGCGCGGGGGCTTGCAGGCGATTCCCAAGGGGCAATACGAAGCGGCCGCGGCGATGGGCCTGGGCTACTGGCGCAGCATGGGCCTGGTGATTTTGCCGCAAGCCCTGAAGCTGGTGATCCCGGGCATCGTCAACACGTTTATTGCGCTGTTCAAGGACACGAGCCTGGTGATCATCATCGGCCTGTTCGACCTGCTCAACAGCGTCAAGCAAGCCGCTGCCGACCCGAAATGGCTGGGCATGGCCACTGAAGGCTATGTGTTTGCCGCCCTGGTGTTCTGGATTTTCTGTTTTGGTATGTCGCGCTATTCCATTCATTTGGAACACAAGCTCGACACAGGCCACAAGCGTTAGGAGTTGTTGTTATGAGCGAAGCGATCAAACAGCCTGTGAGCCCTGAAGGCATTATCCAGATGCAGGGCGTCAACAAGTGGTACGGCCAATTCCACGTGTTGAAAGACATCAACCTCAACGTCAAGCAGGGCGAGCGTATCGTGCTGTGTGGCCCGTCGGGTTCGGGCAAGTCCACCACCATCCGTTGCCTCAACCGCCTGGAAGAACACCAGCAGGGCCGCATCGTGGTCGATGGCGTGGAGCTGACCAACGACCTCAAGCAGATCGAAGCGATCCGCCGCGAAGTCGGCATGGTGTTCCAGCACTTCAACCTGTTCCCGCACCTGACCATCCTGCAGAACTGCACGCTGGCACCGATGTGGGTGCGCAAGATGCCCAAGCGCAAGGCCGAGGAAATTGCCATGCACTACCTGGAGCGCGTGCGTATTCCGGAGCAGGCGCACAAGTTCCCGGGGCAACTGTCCGGCGGCCAGCAACAGCGCGTAGCCATCGCTCGTGCCTTGTGCATGAAGCCGAAAATCATGCTGTTCGACGAACCGACCTCGGCCCTCGATCCGGAAATGGTCAAAGAGGTGCTGGACACCATGATCGGCCTGGCCGAAGACGGCATGACCATGTTGTGCGTGACCCACGAGATGGGCTTTGCGCGCACCGTGGCCAACCGTGTGATCTTCATGGACAAGGGCGAAATCGTCGAGCAGGCAGCGCCGAACGACTTCTTCGACAACCCGCAGAATGACCGGACCAAGTTGTTCTTGAGCCAGATTCTGCATTGATCGAAGTGTGAAAGGATAAACCCGGCCTGGTGCCGGGTTTGTTTTTGCCTGCTGTTTTTACGCAGACGCTTGAGTGGCCAGTTGTTGCTCATCTTTGGCAATAAGCAGGCGGTTGAGGTCTTCTGCGCCATTGAGCGCCTGAATCTCGGCCACCAGGTGCGGGTGCTTATCGAGTAGACGCATAAGAATAAGCAACGGCTCGGGTGGGAAAATTTCAGCTTTCTCATAACGGGAAAATGCGTTGTGCCCGCGGACGGTCAAGAGCCTCACCGCGTCCTTCTGTGTCAGGTGCAATTTGCGGCGGATTCGCTTCATTTCGGCAGCGATGATTTTTCTGGCATCCATCAACAGCTGGTCACTGGCGTCGGAATAACGCTGTGCGCTGTCGTCGTTGTCATCGAATTCGATTTCCTTGCACACCTGGCATTCCCAGCCCGCGATATCGGGGATATTCCGGATCATGCCGCGTGTGTTGAGCGTGAAGGTGCGGCCTTTGAAGTGCTGCATTGCGTCATGCGTTCCGCAGCTCACGCAGTGTTGGGTGTTCATAGGATTTTCTCCTTGAAGGAGATTACGGGAGCCCCACCGCCAGGGCGGTAAGTCACTTTGATATAAATCTGCGTAGCATGAGCCTTGATCAGATAGACGTCCTGCCACACTCGATGGTCTGCATAGGTCGTCATTGATTTGTATAACATTCGCTGCTCAAGGGCACAGACTGCGTGCTGCATCTGGCTGAGGTTTAATTCCATTTGCCTGGCGCTCTCCCGTGCACTGGCGGTGAAGGCTCGACAACCCAACCTGATGACTTCAGCTTTTATCAAGGCCAGATCGTAATGAGGTGTGTACTTTTCCATAAGACACCTGAGTCCCATAATTACCCTCTGAGGGTAATTTTACTAATCGGAAATACTGCTCCTTTACCTGCCTCAGAACCCTAGTGCGTTGCCTTTGTAGGCAAGTCCGAATAGGCTGTGGGAAAATTCATCCTATGATTGGACGAAAGTGCAAAACCCATGACAGACATCGCTCCGCTGATCAAACGCTCGCTGGTCGACCAGGCCCTGGAACAGTTGCGCCAGCGCATCACCCAAGGCACCTGGGCCATTGGCGAGCGCCTGCCTACCGAGCCGGAGTTGTCGGCCGAGCTGGGGATCAGCCGCAATACCGTGCGCGAGGCCATGCGCGTGCTGGCGTTTTCAGGATTGATCGAGATCCGCCAGGGCGACGGCAGTTACCTGCGCTCGATGACCGACCCGCTGGGCGCGATGCGCGCGTTGTCGCATTGCACCCTGGAGCAGGCGCAGGAAACCCGGCAGATTCTCGAAGTGGAGGCGATCGGCCTGGCCGCGCTGCGCCGTACCGAGGACGATCTGCACGGTTTGCGTGAGGCCCTGCAACAAAGCGCTGTGCTGTACCACGGCGACCTGGAGGCCTACATCAGCGCCGACCTGGTGTTTCACAAGCGCCTGGTCGACGCCGCGCACAACCCGGCGTTGAGTGAGCTGTATCAGTACTTTTCCGCCATCGTCGGCGCGCAGTTGCGCCAGACCCTGAACATCTCGCCGCGTCGCCAGGCGGTGTTCGACCTGCACATCGCCCTGCTCGACGCCGTCGAACACCAGGACCCGGAACGCGCCAAATCCCTCTGCCGGCAGTTGATCAATGAACCTTGAAACCCGACCTACCCGTGAACTCGAAGAGCTGTTGATCGACGCCGAAGCCGACGACGAAGTGGTGCAAACCAGCCCGCCCGTGGTGAGCCGCCCGTGGCTGTTGCTGCTCGGCCTGATCCTGGTGGCCCTGAACCTGCGCCCGGCGCTGTCGAGCATGTCGCCGCTGCTCGCTGACGTGTCCAGCAGCCTCGGGTTGTCGGCGGCCAAGGCCGGTCTGCTGACCACATTGCCGGTACTGTGCCTGGGTCTGTTTGCGCCCACGGCGCCGATCCTGGCCCGCCGTTTCGGCGCCGAGCGAGTGGTGCTGGGGATTCTGCTGACCCTGGCTGCGGGCATCATCCTGCGCAGTTCATTCGGTGAAGTGGGGCTGTTCGCCGGCAGCCTGATTGCCGGCGCGAGCATCGGCATCATCGGCGTATTGCTGCCCGGCATCGTCAAGCGTGATTTCGCCAGGCAGGCCGGCGCCATGACCGGCGTGTACACCATGGCGCTGTGCCTGGGCGCGGCGCTGGCGGCGGGTTCCACGGTGCCCTTGAGTCATTACTTCGGCGACCGCTGGACCCTCGGCCTGGGGTTCTGGATTCTGCCGGCGCTGGTGGCCGCATTGTTCTGGCTGCCACAGGTCGGCCAGAAGCACGGCGCGCACCAGGTGGCTTATCGCGTGAGAGGGCTGCTGCGTGATCCGCTCGCCTGGCAGGTGACCTTGTACATGGGCCTGCAATCGTCCCTGGCGTACATCGTGTTCGGCTGGCTGCCGTCGATCCTGATCGGCCGTGGCCTGAGCGCGACCGAAGCCGGCCTGGCGCTGTCCGGCTCGATCATCGTGCAATTGGTCAGCTCCCTCGCCGCGCCCTGGCTCGCCACCCGTGGCAAAGACCAGCGCCTGGCGATCGTGGTGGTGATGCTGTTGACCCTCGGTGGCCTGTTCGGCTGCCTGTATGCGCCACTCGATGGTCTGTGGGGCTGGGCAATTCTGCTCGGGCTCGGCCAGGGCGGCACTTTCAGCCTGGCGCTGACCCTGATCGTGCTGCGCTCGCGCGACTCCCACGTGGCGGCCAACCTGTCGAGCATGGCCCAGGGCATCGGCTACACCCTGGCGTCCGTGGGCCCGTTCGCGGTGGGCCTGGTGCATGACTGGACGGGCGGCTGGTCGGCCATCGGCTGGATTTTTGCGGTGATTGGCCTGGGCGCGATCATCGCCGGGCTGGGTGCCGGGCGTGCGCTGTATGTGCAGGTCAGCAGCGAAAAAGTCTAGAGGTACACCACTTCGAGGGTGGCCGAGCCATCGAGCAAGGTGTCGCTGCTCAGGTCCAGGTTCTGCCTGGCATTGATCACCGCTTCGATCTTGACGGTGCTGGTCAACGCCTGGATCGCCGAGGGGCCGGCGGTGCTGCCTTGGGTATCGGTGAAGCCCAGGTAACTGTTGGCGCCGATGTCGATCGGGTTGAGGTTGGCGCTGCGCCAGGCCACGCCGCCGGTGGTGGATTCGGTGCCATAGGCGATTGCAGTGCTGTCCACCTGCGTCTGGCGAGGGTCGAAATTCATCGAATACAGGCCAATGCGATTGCCACTGTTGTCCAGCCCCAGCCCATAGTAAATCTCACTGTTGACGGTGGCCGTGCCGTCACGGTTGTCGCGCATGCGCAGGGCAAAACGGCTCGCCGCGTTGCAGCCGATGCTGACGTGCAACTGTTTGACCGGCAGGCGCGTGCCCTTGTCGACGTTGAGGTCCTGCTGGGAAATCTTGCCGTAGTCGATCACCCCGTTGCTCGACAGCAACGGCGTGCAGGCGGTGGGAGTGATCACGCCATTGACACTCAGGTCGACGCTGGAGGCCGCCAGCGTGTGTGGGGCGCCGCCCAGCAACACCAGCGCGCAAAGGGCAAGGGAACAGGTCTTCATGAGGCGAACTCCATAGGTCAGAGGTAGATGATTTCAAGGGTGCCCGAACCGTTGATGTAGACCACGCTGCGCAGGTCCAGTGACTGGGTCGGGGCCAGGTAGGCCTTGATGCGCACAGTGCCGGCCAGTTGCTGGATCGGCACCGGGCCACGGGTGCTGCCGACACTGTCGGTAAACCCCATCAGGCTGTTGGCGGCCATGGGGATCTGCCGCGCACTCGAACTGCTCCAGGCTGCGCCGCCACTGGTGGAGTCCGTGCGATACAGGGAGCCGAGTGCGTCGGCGGTGAATTCGGCCGGATCGATGTTGAGGTAGAAGCGCCCAATCTTGTTCTGGCTGTTGTCCAGGTCCAGGCCGTAGGCGGTTTCGTCGATCCCGCCGGTGGCCGAGCCGTTGCGGTTGTCATGCATCTTCAGCGCGAAGGGCGTGGCGGCGTCGCAACTCACCGAGAGCTGCAAGGTGCGGGTCGGCAGCGGGGTTTCATTGCTGGCATTCAAGTCCTTCGCCAGCAGCGTGCCGTAATCCACCAATCCGCCATTGGACAGTTGGGGTGTACACGCGGTGGGCGCGAAGTGTGCGCGCAGGGTCAGTGCCCGGGAGCGGCCGCTCTGCAAGGCATCGAACGTGCCGGACGCTTCCCAGGTGGTTGCCTCGCGCACACGGGTGGCGGCGATGTCGGCCCAGGCGCTGAGGCTCAGTTGCACGGCGAAGTGCTTGCCCTGCACCACGCTGGCGCCTTGCACCGGCGCCACCCCATGGCCGGGACGCCAGTTCAATGCCGTGCCGACGACCGCCGGCGGCTGCCCGGCAGCCGGCAGCAAGCCCAGTTCAACCGCCTGGCCGTCCAGCACGCCGTCGCTGACCTGCAGGGCGTAGGTGCCATGTTCGGTAAACTGCAGGCGATGTGCGTTCGCCGCCAGGGCGCGATAAAACACACTCATGTCCGCCGGTTGCGGGCAGGTGAGGTTCAAGCTCAGGCGACGCTCGCCAAGCAGGCGTTGAGGGTCGCTGTCGTTTTGCGCCAGGCGACTCATCAGGCCGAGATCCAGCACCGCTTCGCTGATGTTCAACTGGCAGTCGTCATTGGCCATGGCGTGGCCGGCGAAGCCGACGGTCAGTACGACCGCCGTCAGCCGGCGCAGGGCGCGAAAAAAAAGCATGGTGATCGTCCTCATGAAGGGTTGCAGCGCGCTGGCGCGTTTTCGAAATACACCTGGGGATCGCCCTTGGCCGGCAACTCGAACTGCAGCCGACAGCGCGTCATGCCTGGCCCGCTGACCCACAAACCGGTGTGCTCCAGCACATTGGGCAGGAACACCTGGCCGCCGTCCTGCACCAGGGTCACGAACTCGCCGCTCGCGGTGCTGACGGAGGCACCTCGGGGCAGCAGCGCGCCCTGTTCGGTGCGTGCGGTGAGCAGCACGCGACGGGTCAGGGTCACGCCGAAGTCGACCCGGTCCACCGCGCCGCGCCCGGCCGAGATCATTGCCAGGCCGTTGTTGATATCGGCATTGCGCGGCAGTGAACGGGTCTGCACCTCCACCGGGCTGCGGCCATAGGCGCTGACCTGGGGCACCACGGCCTGGCCTTGCCAGTCGGTCCATACCGGGCCGCTGGGGGTGCTCAGCTTGACCCCGGCCGTATCGCCCACCGAGACCACGGCGAAGGTGTCGCGTACCGGGTAGGGCGAGAAGGTCACGCCATCGCCGTGCACCACCACGCCACCGCGGGCACTGCCTTGATAACTCGAGCGCTCGGCATCGGAGCGGCTGTAGCTGACGTCGAGTTGGCTGTAGCGGGGCAGGGCCGAGACGCCGAGAGTGGTTTCCACCTGCTGGTCGCGGGTGTCGTGTTCGGCGCTGACGCGATAGCTCAATTGATCATCGATCTGTTCGTTCAGCCCCAGGCCGGTGCGGTGTTCGCCTCCCGAATTGCGCACCCAGGCGCGCACGCGGCGGCTTTCGCCCAGAGGCAGGCTGGCATTCAGGTACACCGCGTTGTCCTGTTGCTGGCGCCCGCCCATCTGCCATTCGGCGCTCGCCGACAACGACACGCCGCCGACACTGGTGCCCCACGACGCCAGGCCTCGACTGCTGCTGTCGCCATCGAAGCTGCTGGAGCGCGACACCCCGGCACTGAACGCCCCCAGCCACGGGTGCGACCAACCGACGTTGGCGCTTTGTTGATCGCGATAACGCGAGCGCCGTTGCTGGGTGGTTTCTGGTTCGTAGGTGGCTTCTTCCAGTTCGCGGTAGCCGGGCGTGCGCCACGAGTTGGCCACGCTGAATGACCATTGATCATTCAGGCGTTGGGACCATGCCAGGTCGGTCTGTACCCCACGCACGTTGTGCCGTGCCTGGGTATCGGCGACCTGGGTGGCCAGTTGCACCTGACTGTCCAGCCATGGCAGCCAGCCCAGGCTCACGCCCGCCGCCCGGTATTCGCTGGACGCCAGCACGCCGCTGCCCAGGGACAGTTGCGGGTGGACGGCGCCGGTCCAGCCAGCGCTGGCCACCCACGGATCGTCACCCTGGGCATCGCCGATATTGCGCACACGGCCCGCTGCCACCGAGTACCCCGGCGCTGGCAAACCCAGGCCGAGCATCGCGGCGGGTACGGTGAAGCGGCGCTCGCCGCCGCTGCTTTCCTTGACCGTGACTTCAACGTCCGAGCGAGCATTCAGGCGCCGCACATCGGTCAGGGAAAACGGCCCGGCCGGGACTACGGTGGAGTGAATCAACGCGCCGTTCTGCCGCACCTCGACCTGGGCCGGACTGTTGGCGATACCCTCGATGGTCGCGCCCTGGCCTTGTTCTTGAAGCGCCTGTTCGGTCAGGACCTGTACCCCGGTGATCTGCGCACCGGCCAACACCGGGTTATAGAGGTTGATCTGCCCGGCCTGCAGCACTGCCTGTTGGCTGGCAAAGGTACGCTGGGCATACGCCTCGAGATGGGTGCTGCGCGACCGACCGTCCTGCCAGGTCTGCACCTGGCGGCTGCGCACGATCCAGTCGCCGGCGTTGAAGCCAACCTCGGTATTGGCCGAGCCAAACCGGCTGTCGTTGTCGCCGAAGCGGTTATAGAACCCCGTCAGGTCGTAATTGAACAGGCCGGCAACGCCCCCCGTCTGATAGCCCGAGACGTCCTGTTGCAGTGGCCGCAAGGCTTCGGTCGGGACTACCAGCGACACGCTGAGGTTGGCCGGGTCCGGCTCCACCAGGCTTTGTGGGTACTGCGCGAGCAGGTCATGGCAGGGGCCATTGTCGCCGGGCACTATCAGGTTGGCGGCGTCCAGCACGGCCTGGTCAAAGCACAATCGGCCCTGTTGATCGAAACCCACCTCGACACGCCCACGGGGCTGGCCGTTGACGCGCAGGCTCACCGCATGCCGGCCAGCCGCAAAACGTGGAGCGTCCAGCAGCAGGCTGGCCAACTGCGGGTCGATGCCGCGTTGGTGCAGGGTGGTGGCATCGAAGCCGGCACGCGTTTCGGCCCAGGCTTCAGCGGGCAGCAGGGCACACGCCAGCAGCAGCGCTGGGAAGGCGCTGCGGGCGGGTATGTCGGGCACGGCATCGCCGTCACGGTAGCTCAATACTGTTTTCACGAAAGGCACTCAAATGATGGGCGTCTGCGCGCCCCGGTGACGGTCTTCGAGCCGCCACTTCGTTATGCAGGCGTCGGGCGCCTGAAGTGTTGGTCAGGTGAGGGGGGCTTCGTAGGCAGCCACGGCAAAGCCGTACACGGTGGCCGGTTGCAGCCGGACTTTGCTCGCCGGGCCGCCCGTGGCAGGCACGCTCAGGGTTTCTCCCGGCAACACGTAGGTGCGCGGCAGCATGGCCTTGCCGTCACCGGGCAGCAGCCGCAACTCCTGGGCCAGGCGCACCACGTACGGGCTGTCGTTGCGCACCTGCAAGGTGCTGCCGTGCTGTGACCAGGTCAGGTGGGTCCAGGGGGTGCGATTCAGCGCCAGGCCTTTGGGATGAATGATCACCGGCAGGTTCTGGCGCACCGTCACACCCACCCGGGCGTGCCCGGCTTCGGTCGCGGGGCGGCCCTGGGGCATGCCCTCGAAGATCGCGCGCTTGAGCCGTTGGGTCAGCAGCGGTTGCTGGCTTTGCAGGATGAACCGTACCAGTTGCGATTTGGAGGCTTCCACCCGCGACAACGGCGGGGTGACCACCAGCAGCGGCTCTTTGTCTTCGGGAATGTCTTCCAGGGTGACGTGCAGCAGGGCGAGTTGGCTGTCGGTGTTGGTGACCGACACGGCCGCCTCGCCTTCGGCTTCGTAGACGATGACCACCGAAGTGTCGGGGATCATCCCGTCGGCCTGCGCACCTGCGCCAAACAACAGGGTCAGGGCAAGCAGGCCGGTAGTGGGTTTGAATGATGTCGTCAGCATGACGGGGTTTTCCATTGGGGCAACATGAAGAGGTCAGAGGTAGCGCAGATCCAGCACGATGGCGCCGTCGAGCGGCACCTCCTGATTCAGGGTCAGGTACTGGGCGAAGTTGATGGAGGTGTCGATGCGCAACTGGGTGCTGAGCTGGCCGATGAAGTCGGGTTGGCGATCACCCGGCGGCGCAAATCCCACATAGGCTCTGGGATTGGCAGTGGCTTGCGGCGACCAGGTTTCGCCGTTGTCACTGGACGCCAGGGCCTGCATGGCCTGGGCGTCGCCCATTGGGTTGCGGTAAGACAAGGCCACCGACCCCAGGCGCTCGGCCGGCGCATGCAGGTTCCTGCCCAGGCCGTAGAAAGCCCCGGGATCGAGTGACGACTCGGCGCGGTTGTCGAGCCCCACCAGGGCAAACAGCATGGGCCTGCTGCACTGCACGCTCAGCTCCAGCAAACGAGTGGGCAGCACGGTGAATTCGCTCGGGTTCAAGGTGTGCGAGGGGATTTTCCCGTGGTCGACCGTACCATCGTCCGATAGCGTGACGTGGCAAGCGTCCGGCGTCACCCGGCCGGTCACGGTGAGGTCGACAAAGGAGGCGGCGAAGGCCGCAGGAGCGGTCGTCAACCAGAGCAATACAGCCAGGAAGCGAGAGTGCGTGTTCATCGGTGGGCGCCACGGGTCGAGTTGAATACGGGCGGTACAACAACAACGCCCATGCCTGCGAGGTGCTGCCAGGCATGGGCGCCCAGGGGTTACAGGTACTTCACTTCCAGGGTGGCCGAACCGTCGAGGGTCACCTCGTTGCTCAGGTCCAGGCCGTCGGTGCGTGCGATGGAGGTTTCAACCATCAACTCCAGCGACAAATCCTTGACCGGCACCGGTTGAGTGGCGTCATCCATGCTGGCCACCGACATGTACAGGCCTGGATCCCAGAATTTTTCGCGGTACCAATTATCCTGGCCGTTGAAGGATGCAATCGACTGCACCGCAGTACCGTCGGCCACCGGGTTGTCGAGTGTCAGATAAAACCAGCCGAGCTTCTGGGTGCCGTTGATCAGGCCCAGGCCGTAGTTGCTGGGAGTAATCGACGAGCCGGCCCGGTTGTCGACCGAATGCAGTGCAAAGAGGATTGCGCTGTCGCAGCTCACGGCCATGGTCAGGATGTGCGTCCCGATGTGCGTCGGGTTGTCCGTGCGCAGGTCCTTGGCGGAAATCTTGCCGTGGTCGATCACCCCACCGCTGGACAGGACGGGGGTGCAGGCACTCGGTACGATCAGGCCCTTGACGGTCAGGTCGACGGTGGACGCGGCGTAGGTGGCAGCGGAGCCGGCCAGCATCAGGCTGGTGGCGAGGGCGGTAAACAGGGGCTTCATGAGAGTCGAATTCCTTTCGATTGAGTCTGTGTGAGGCATTACAGGTAGTTGACCTGGACCGTCGCGTGCCCGTCGACGGGGACTTCGTCGGTCAGGGTCAGGCCGCTGGCCGGGGCGATCTGGGTGTACAGGCGGATTTCGGCATCGAAGTCCCGCACGGCGATGGGCACCAGTTGGCTGCCCATGGCCACGGCTGTCAGCACGCTGTGGTTGAGCATCGTGGTGGGCGCCCACGTCACGCCACCGTCCAGTGAGGTGATGGTGCGTGCGGCGACGCCATCAGCCACTGGGGTATAGAGGTGGAAGGAGGAGCCGCCGAGTTTCTCCCCTTGCGCCGTCATGCCCAGGCCATGCGAGTAGGGGTGGTTGGCAGAGGAGCCGGCGCGGTTGTCGATGGTATTCAGGGTGAAAAACGTGGGCGCTTCACAGCGCACGCTCAATTGCATGGATTGGTTCGGCAGCGGGGTGTGTTGCTCGGCGTTGAGGTCCTTGGCGGCCATTTTTCCGAAGTCGACCGTGCCACCGCCGGAGATCAGCGGCGCACAGGCACTGGGAGTAATGGTGCCTTTGACGGCGAGGTCGGTGGAGCTGGCGGCCAGTGCCCATGGCGAGGCCGCGAGCAACAACACTGCCAATGGGATTGCAGGGGGAACGTGCATGGTTGGAACCTTCCGTGTGGACGGGGTTGGGGTTACAGGTACATCACTTCCAGGGTTGCGGAGCCGTCGATGGGCGCCTCGTCACTGAAATCGAACTGGTCTGCACGGGCGATGCTGGCGCCGACTTCCAGGTCCAGCACCAGGCTCTTGATCGGCAGCAGTGTGGTTGCGTCGTCCACTGCCCCGGCGCCCCACAAGGTTTGCAGTTCCCAGTTGCGCTCGCTGTACCAGGTGCGACCGCCATCAACGGAGGCAATCGGCTGGGCACTCACACCGTCGGCGAGCATGTTCAAGGGGGTCAGGTAGAACCGGCCCAGTCGCTTGTTGCCATTGATCAGGCCGAGGCCGAAATCACTGCTGCCGGTCGAGGTGCCGCTGCGGTTATCGATGGGTTTGATGGCGAAGGGGATGCTTGCATCGCAAGTGATGCTCAACTGCAGGGTCACTCGGGGCAATGACGTCGGATTGTTCTGGACCAGGTCCTTGGAAGCTATTTTTCCGTGATCCACCATACCGCCGCCCGAGAGCGTCGGTGTGCAGGCATTCGGGGTGATCAGGCCTTTGACGGTCAGGTCGACGTTGCTGGCGGCAAAAGCGGGTGTAGTACAGGCGAGTAAAAGGGCGATGCTCGACAGCGTCAGGGACTTGCTCATTTCAATACGTTCCACTACAGGGCTGGCTGATATAAAGCGCGCGCAGCATCGACCGGCCTGTCTGGGCAGGCGGCGAGCAAGGCGGCAGGTTGTATTTGGATGGGATCGCCGATGACCGCGAGCCCGTTCCCTCTTTGCGGGGTGGCGGCAATTTAGCCGGGCTCTGGGGCCGGGGAAATACAACTATTACGACAATCGAAGTAACAAGTATTTGGGCATGAGAACGTGAGAACTTATGTGCTTGTTATGTAAGAAAGTTGAATTTTTCGTAGTTGTTGTATCGTCATTTTTATCTCCAAAAGGCTATTCATGGTCGCTTGTAAACAGTCGTGTGAGAGCCTTGGGGTGTTGATGAACTCATGGGCTGGACAATCACGGTAAGCACAATGAGGTGACCCTGGTGACAAGGGTATTTTCCGATCAAGTACCTGTCCTGAAGTTGGCACCTTCACCCTCGCCACCGTGGGTGGCAGAGCCGCCGGACAACTCGCAGGGCATCACGTGGCCAACCCGTGCCCGCCTGGTCGAGATTTTCGGCAGTGATGAAATGGTAAGCCGGGTGCTGGTCAGCCTGATGAATGAAGCACGCAAGGACGATGCCTTGCTGGATCAGGCGCGGATCAGCGCCAATGCCCCTTTGGTAGTGGAGCGCCTGCACCGGTTGGTGGGCAGCCTGGCGTTTGTCGGCGGGGTCGACCTGGAGCGTGGCAGCGAGCACCTGATCGCACGGGTACAGGCCCTTGGGGTGGCGGCGAATGCGCTGCAGTTGCAAGCGTTCCAGCGCAACCTGCGGGTCTATATCGCTTACTTGAGTCGACTATGAACCCTCGGAATAGAGAACTTTGTAGGAGGTTTTTCGGTTGTGCTGAAGGCCTTGTATGTAGGTAATTTCTTTTTATTTTGTAGGTATAAGGTCGTCGGCTATCAATTACTGGGCGCCGTTGAAAACACCGCGCGCCGAGTGGTTGTTGAGGCTCGCGCACAGAGGTATTTTGCCAAAATTCCAATTGCCATCATTCGTGGGTATTTATGCTTCGTGTAATTATTGCCGACGACCATCCGATTGTGCGTATCGGGCAACGGGTGGTGATTGAAGCGGGCGGCCGGTGCAAAGTGGTCGGCGAAGCCGATGGGCCCGATGAGTTGCTCAAGTTGTTGAGCAAGGTGGCCTGCGATGTGCTCGTGACGGACTTCGCCATGCCGGGCGGCCAGCAGGCCGACGGTTACGGATTACTCGGCCTGTTGCGGCGCCAGTATCCGACTTTGCCGGTGATCCTGGTGACCATGTTTGCCAACGTCGCAACGCTGCGGGCTTCGTTTGCCCACGGTGCGCGCGCGATCGTCGCCAAGAGCGCGTCGGCCAGGGAGTTGCCGATCGCGATCAGGACGGTGATCCAGGGCGAGACGTTTGCCAGTGAGTGCCTGAAGGCGCAACTGTTGGAGGCCGGCACCGGCGACCAACTGCAACAGCCGCAGTTGTCCAGCAAGGAACGTGAAGTGGTGAGGATGCTCGCCAGCGGCATGACCGTCACCCAGATTGCCGCGCGGGTCAATCGCAGCATTTCGACGATCAGCAAACAGAAAAGTACCGCCATGAGCCGGTTGTGCATTTCCACCGACGTCGACCTGTTCGCCTATGCGCGCAGTTGCGGCATGGTGCCGTAGCGGGGGGGCGGGCCATTCCCGGCGTAAATGCCGATAGAGTTTTGCCCAGGCGCAGACTATCTTGATCGGCTTACAACCCTGGTTTGGAACCTGCCCATGAGCGATGCACACAACGCCCTGATCACCGAGTTCTACAGCGCCTTCCAGCGGCTGGATGCCGAGGCCATGGCGGCCTGCTACACCGAGGACGTGCTGTTCAGCGACCCGGCCTTCGGTGAACTGCGCGGCCGTGATGCCGGCGACATGTGGCGCATGCTTACCACCCGGGCCAAGGATTTTTCCCTGACTTTCGACCATGTGCGCAGCGATGAGACCAGCGGCAGTGCGCATTGGGTGGCCACCTACCTGTTCAGCGCGACCGGCAACACGGTGGTCAACGATATCGGCGCACGCTTTGTGTTTCGCGAGGGCAAGATCTGCGAGCACCACGACCACTTCGACCTGTGGCGCTGGTCGCGCCAGGCCCTGGGCCTCAAGGGCCTGCTGCTGGGCTGGTCGCCGGCGCTGAAAAACGCCGTGCGCGCCCAGGCGCTCAAAGGCCTGAAGGCATTTCAGGCCAGTCGTTGATAAGCTTGGCGCACCTCTGGATTGCCGACTCGACCTGTGACTGATCTTCCTGCCCCCAAACCCTGGTTCGTCTACCTGGTGCGCGCCGCCAACGGCGCGCTGTACTGCGGCATCAGCAATGACCCGGTGCGCCGCTTTGCCTCGCACCAGAGCGGCAAGGGCGCGCGGTTCTTCCTGTCGAGCCCGGCAGTGGCGCTGGTGTACACCGAGCAATGTGCGAGCAAGGGCGAGGCTCTGCGCCAGGAACGCTTGATCAAAAAACTGAAAAAAAGCGCCAAGGAATGCCTGGCGGCGAGCGGCTCATTGATTTGACTGATGGGTTCCCATGATCCCCACGCGCGTGGTTGCAGGCTAAGCTAGCGGCTCACCTATCGAGCGGAGCCTGGCATGTCTGAGTTGATCCTTCATCACTACCCGCAATCTCCCTTTGCTGAAAAAGCCCGCCTTTTGCTGGGTTTCAAGGGCTTGTCCTGGCGCTCGGTGCATATCTCACCGGTGATGCCCAAGCCTGACCTGACGGCCCTCACCGGTGGCTATCGCAAGACGCCAGTGCTGCAAGTCGGCGCCGATATCTACTGCGACACTGCCCTGATCGCCCGTCGCCTGGAGCAGGAAAAAGCCGCGCCGGCGCTGTTCCCCCAAGGCCAGGAACTGGTCACCCAAGCCTTTGCCGCCTGGGCCGATTCGTTGGTGTTTTCGCACGCGGTGGCGCTGGTGTTCCAGCCAGAATCCCTCGCGGTCAAATTTGCCAAAGTGCCGCCGGAAATGATCCAGGTGCTGGTGGCCGACCGCAGCAAATTGTTCAGCGGCGGCACGGCCGCCCGTGTGCAGCTGGACCAGGCCAAGCACCAATGGCCGGTGATCGTCGCGCGCATTGATCAGCAATTGCAGCATCAGTCGGGGGATTTCCTGTTCGGCGAGCCGTCGATTGCCGACTTTGCGCTGGCGCATCCGTTGTGGTTCCTCAAGGGGTCTTCGGTGACCGCGCCTCTGGTGGACGCTTATCCCGCTGTCGCTGCGTGGCTGGACCGGGTGCTGAGCTTTGGCCATGGCACGGCGACCCAAATGAGCGCCGAGCAAGCCCTGGACGTGGCGCGCAACGCGACGCCTGCGGTGTTGCCTGACGAGATCTTCGAAGACCTGAACGGCTTCAAGCCTGGGCAGCAAGTGAGCATTTGCGCCACTGACTACGGCACTGACCCGGTCGCGGGTGAACTGCTGTTTGCGGGCCGCGAGGAACTGATCCTGCGCCGCATTGATGAACGCGCCGGCACCGTGCACGTGCATTTCCCACGCTTGGGGTTCCGTATTCAGGCGTTGTAGGCGGGTTCCTGCACAGGGCCAGCGGTTTTTTTTGAATTATTTTCAAAATCAGGTGAGGTAAATCGTCAGCCCATCCGTGTAGTGCTTGAAACTGCGATCTATTCGCATTAACAGCGTTTTCTACACGGGTTCTCACAGCATGAAGTCGACGGCGGGCGGTTTGGTTAAACAGTGGCTGGGAGCCTCGGTATTGGCGGTGTCGGGGCTGGCGTTGCTGCCCCTGTGCGTGGCGCAGGCCCAGGAACAGCAAAGCGCCCAGTTCAATTTTGCCCTGGCCGCCAAACCGCTGCCCCAGGCCCTGAGCGATTTCAGCCGGGTTACCGGGATCAGCGTGATCTACACCGATGAAGCGCCTTACGGCCTCAGCGCCCCGGCGGTCAGCGGGCAAATGAGCGCAACCCAGGCGCTGCAACGCCTGCTGGGCAACTCAGGCTTCACCTTCCGCCAGATCGACGCCCGCACGCTGGCCCTGGAACCGCTGCCCACCGACGGCGCGGTCAACCTCGGTGCCACCACCATCAGTGGCGTTGGCCAGAACCCGTCCCAGGACAGCACCAGCTACCAGCCGCCGCCCACCAGTTCGGTGATGCGCTCCCATGGCCTGCTGCTGGAAACCCCGCAAACCGTCAACGTGGTGCCGGCCCAGGTGCTGCGTGACCAGACCCCGCGCAACCTGGATGATGCCCTCGCCAATATCAGCGGCATCACCCAGGCCAACACGTTGGCCAGCACCCAGGACGCGGTGATGCTGCGCGGCTTTGGCGACAACCGTAACGGCTCGATCATGCAGGACGGCATGCCGGTGGTGCAGGGCCGGGCGCTGAACTCCACGGCCGAACGCGTCGAAGTGCTCAAGGGCCCGTCCTCGCTGCTGTACGGCATCCAGGACCCGGGCGGCGTGGTCAATATCGTCAGCAAGAAGCCGCAATTGACCCAGGCCACGTCGCTGACCGTACGCGGCTCGACCTTTGGCGACGGCAAGAACGGCAGCGGCGGCAACCTCGACACCACCGGGCCGATAGGCGATTCGGGCCTTGCCTACCGCCTGATCGTCGACCATGAAGACGAAGATTACTGGCGCAACTTCGGCACCCGCCGCGAATCGTTGGTGGCGCCGTCGCTGGCCTGGTATGGCGACACCACTCAGGTGGTATTCGCCTACGAGCATCGTGAGTTTCTCTCGCCATTTGACCGGGGCACCGCCATCGACCCCAAGACCAACCACCCGTTGGATATCCCGTCGACCCGTCGCCTGGACGAGCCGTTCAACGACATGGAAGGCCGTTCCGACCTGTACCGCTTTGAAGTCGATCACGAACTCAATGACGACTGGAAAGCCCACTTCGGCTACAGCTGGAACCGTGAAACCTACGACGCCAGCCAGGTGCGCACGGTGTCCGTCAACGCCAACGGCACCCTGACGCGCAGCATGGACGGCACCCGCGGCGCCCTGACCACCGACCGCTTCGCCACGGCGAGCCTGGAAGGCAAGGTCAACCTGGGCGGCATGCAGCACGACCTGGTGTTCGGCCTGGACGACGAGTACCGCAAGATCTATCGCGCCGACCTGATTCGCCAGGCGCAGCGCAGCGTCTTCAGCTACGTCAATCCGGTCTACGGCAGGGATGTGGAAGGCACCGCCGTCAGCGCCAAGGACAGTGCCCAGACCGACCTGCTGCGCAGCGACTCGCTGTTCTTCCAGGACTCCGTTCACCTGACCGACCAGTGGATCTTCGTCGCGGGTGCGCGCTACCAGATGTACGACCAGTACGCCGGCAAGGGCGTGCCATTCAGCGTCAACACCAACGGCAACGGCCAGGCCTGGGTGCCACGTGCCGGCCTGGTGTACCGCTACACCGATGAGTTGTCGTTCTACGGCAGCTATACCGAATCCTTCAAGCCCAACTCCACCATTGCGCCTTTGGCCGATGGCAGCAAACTGACCGGTGACCTCACGCCGGAACAGTCCAAATCCTGGGAACTGGGCGCCAAGCTCGACATCCCCGGACGCATCACTGCCAGCGCGGCGTTGTTCAACATCGACAAGCGTAACGTGTTGGTGTCGGTGGGTTCGGGCGCGAACACCATCTACAGCATCGCCGGCCAGGTGCGTTCGCGTGGCCTGGAACTGGACGCCACTGGCCAGTTGACCGACCAATGGAGCGTGATCGGCAGCTATGCCTACACCGACGCCGAAGACGTAAAAGACAAAGACCCGACCCTGGAAGGCAACCGCCTGCAGAACGTGGCCAAGCACACCGGCTCGCTGGCGCTGGCCTATGACTTCGGCAACGTTTTTGGCGGTGACCAACTGCGCGTCGGCACCGGCGCGCGGTATGTCGGCGCCCGCGCAGGCGACGCCGCCAACGATTTCACCTTGCCCGGCTACACCGTGGCGGACGCGTTCGCCACCTACGACACCAAGATCGAAGGGCAGAAGGTCAAGTTCCAGCTCAACGTGAAGAACCTGTTCGACCGCACCTACTACACCTCGGCGGCCAGCCGGGTGTTTGTGTCCCTTGGCGATGCGCGACAGGTATCGGTCTCGAGCACGCTGGAGTTCTAAAGATCCACCGTTGTGGAGAGCGGGCTGCCTGTGGCAAGCAAACTTTCCGGGGCCGGCATGCTGCCTGTGATAAGCAAACTTTTTGGGGCCAGCATGCTTCCTGTGACAAGCAAGCTTTTTGGGGCCAGCATGCTTCCTGTGACAAACAAGCTTTTTGGGGGCCGTGTGCTTCCTGGGACAAGCAAGCTTTTTGGGGCCAGCGTGCTCCTGTGACAAGCAAGCTTTTCGGGGCCAGCATGCTTCCTGTGACAAGCAAGCTTTTTGGGGCCAGCATGCTTCCTGTGACAAGCAAGCTTTTTGAGGGCCAGCATGCTTCCTGTGACAAGCAAGCTTTTTGGGGCCAGCATGCTTCCTGTGACAAGCAAGCTTTTTGGGGGCCAGTGTGCTTCCTGGGACAAGCAAGCTTTTTGGGGGCCAGCATGCTGCCTGTGACAAGCAAGCCTTTTTTGGGGCCGACATGCTTCCTGTGGTGAGCGGGCTTGCCCCGCGTTGGGCTGCGCAGCAGCCCCAAATCCAGGCACCGCGATACCCCTGAAAAAAACGCAGTGGCTTTATTGGGTCCGCTTCGCCGCCCAACGCGGGGCAAGCCCGCTCGCCACAAACACCTTGAGCTGTTAGCGTTGCCGCCACCTGACGCTTTGCGGAACACGATACTGATGCACTTTGGACGATGGTTACACACCGGCACGCTGTGGGTCGGCTTGAGCTTTTTACTGGGCGGTTGCGCGAGTGTTTCGCCGACCTCCACCCCAGCGACCCTGGACCACCTGCTGGCCGACCCGGCTCTCAACGGCGCCACCGTCTCAGTGATGGTGCGCGACGCCCGCAGTGGCACCACCCTCTATCAGCACAACCCGCGCACGCGGTTGATCCCGGCCTCCAACCTCAAGCTGCTGACCACTGCTGCGGCGATGGATGTGCTCGGCCCGCAGTACCGCTTTTCCACCCAGCTCTTGAGCAACGGCACCCGCCAAGGCGAGCGCCTCAGCGGCAACCTGTACCTGCGTGGCCTGGGCGACCCGACCACGCAGTTCGCCGACTACCAGGCCCTGGCCGCCCAGCTGGCGAGCCAGGGCGTGCGCCAGGTGCAGGGCGATTTGGTGTTCGACGACACCTGGTTCGACGCCGAGCGCCTCGGCGTGGACTGGGCCCAGGATGACGAAAGCACCTACTACGGCGCACAGATTTCGGCGCTGACGGTGTCGCCCAACAGCGATTTTGATGCGGGCACTTTGCTCGTTACCGCCCGCGCGCCGGTAGCAGTCGGGCAACCGGTGAGTGTCGCGGTGAGCCCGGCCACCGATTATGTGCAGCTCAGTAATCGTGCGGTGAGCGGAGCGGGCAACAGCTACGCGATCACTCGCCAGCACGGCACCAACCTGCTGCTACTCAGCGGCGCTTTGGCGCCGGGCAAGCAAAGCCGGCAGTGGGTGAGTGTGTGGGAGCCGACGCAACTGGTGGCCAATCTGTTCGAACAGGCGCTGGCGCAGCAGGGCATCCAGGTGCTGGGGCGGCGCGTGATCGGTGCGAGCAGCCCTGCGACGGCCACTGTGTTGGCGGAGCATCAGTCGGCACCGCTGCAGGAGCTGATCACGCCGTTGCTCAAACTCTCGAACAACAACATGTCCGAAGCCTTGCTCAAGGCCATGGGCCGCAAGACCGCCAATGCCGGCACGGCAGCGGCGGGCGTGGCGGCGGTGGCGGGCTTTCTGCAGCGCCAGGGGCTGGACCCGGCAACGCTGAGCCAGGTGGACGGCTCGGGCTTGTCGCGACGCAACCTGGTGTCGTCGCAGACCCTCACCGACCTGCTGCTGGCCACGTCCAGACAGCCGTGGTTCGAGGCCTGGTACAACGCCTTGCCGATTGCCGGGAATGCCGACCGCATGACCGGTGGCAGCCTGCGTTACCGCCTGCGTGGCAGCGCTGCCGAAAACAACCTGCACGCCAAGACCGGCTCGATGGCCGGCGTGTCATCGCTGAGTGGCTACATCACCGACGCCAAGGGGCGGCGCCTGGTGTTCTCGATGATCAGCAATAACTATGTGAGTGACGCCGCGCCTATTCGCGCTGTGGAAAACCGCGTGGCGCTGGCCTTGAGCCAATGGCACGAGTGAGTTGACTCAGGGCTGATAGCCCATGCGCCAACTCACGGCCCGAGTGGCGGCCAGCAAGTGCTGGGCCGCCGGGCCATCTTCATCGGCGTGAAACAGTGAGGTGGGACCGACCACGGTCATCACCGCCGCCACTTGCCCGACCGCGTTGAACACCGGCGCCGACAACGCATCCACCCCCGGCATCAGCAGGCCGTGCACAAAGTGCAGGCCGCGCTGGCGGATCTGCTCGCAGGTGCGCGCATAGGCCTGATCGTCCGCCAGGGCATGGGCGATGCCGGCCTGGACCTCACGCTCACGCAACTCCACGGTTTCCCGCGAAGGCAGGAAGGCGCTGAATACCAGCCCGGTCGACGAACTGAGCAACGGCAATACCGACCCCAACTGCGTCACCACGGTGATGGCGCGCACCGCCGGCTCGATGTGCACGACGGTCGCGCCTTGATTGCCCCACACCGCCAAAAAGCAGGTTTCATTCAATTCATCGCGCAGTTCCGCCAGCGGCATTGCGCCGACTTTCAACACATCCATGCTGCCCAGCGCGGCCAGGCCGACACGCAGCGCCTCGCGGCCGAGACCGTAGTGGTTGGTGGCGGTGTTCTGTTCGGCAAATCCCGAGGCGATCAGCGCCTGCAGGTAACGGTGCACCTTGCTCGCCGGCATTTGCACATGATCGGCCAGGCGTGACAGCGAGGTGGCCGGCGACAATTCGGCCAGGGCCTTGAGGATATCGGTGCCCACTTCGGCCGAGCGGACTTTCTGTTTACCGGTGTCGCGGGGCTTTTCCATGGAGGGGCGAGAATCCGAGAGATGAATGGGCGTCTTTATAGCTTGACGGTCGACAGTGATCAAATTACGTTATGCGTAACTGGATTACGATAAAAACAACTTCCGTCAGAGGATGATCCATGAACCTCGAATACCTCTCGGGCTTCGGCAATGAATTCGCCAGCGAAGCCCTGCCCGGCGCATTGCCGGTCGGCCAGAACTCCCCGCAAAAAGCGCCCTACGGGCTGTACACCGAACTCTTCTCCGGCACTGCCTTCACCATGGCGCGCAGCGAAGCCCGCCGCACCTGGCTGTATCGCATCCAGCCGTCGGCCAATCACCCGGCGTTCGCCAAGCTGGAGCGGCAATTGGCCGGTGGACCACTGGGCGCGGTGACGCCCAATCGCCTGCGCTGGAACCCGTTGGATAGTCCGAGTGAGCCGACGGACTTTATCGACGGTCTGGTCGGCATGGTCGCCAACGCCGGCTCGGAAAAGCCTTCAGGTATCAGCATCTACCACTACCGCGCCAACCGCTCGATGGACCGCGTGTTCTTCAACGCCGATGGCGAGTTGTTGCTCGTCCCCGAGCAGGGGCGCCTGCGCATCGCCACCGAACTCGGTGTGCTGGACGTCGAGCCGCTGGAAATCGTGGTGCTGCCGCGCGGCCTTAAATTCCGCGTCGAACTGCTGGATGCGCAAGCGCGCGGCTACGTCGCCGAAAACCACGGCGCACCGCTGCGCCTGCCGGACCTGGGGCCCATCGGCAGCAACGGCCTGGCCAACCCACGCGACTTCCTCAGCCCCGTCGCCCACTACGAAGACCTGAAGCAGCCGACCACGCTGGTGCAGAAATTCCTCGGTGAACTGTGGGCCTGCGAGCTCGACCACTCGCCGCTGAACGTGGTGGCCTGGCACGGCAACAACGTGCCGTACAAGTACGACCTGCGCCGCTTCAACACCATCGGCACAGTGAGTTTCGATCACCCGGACCCGTCGATCTTCACCGTATTGACCTCGCCCACCAGCACCCACGGGCTGGCCAACCTCGACTTCGTGATCTTCCCGCCGCGCTGGATGGTGGCCGAGAACACCTTCCGTCCGCCGTGGTTCCACCGCAACCTGATGAACGAATACATGGGCCTGATCCAGGGCGCCTACGATGCCAAGGCCGAAGGTTTCCTGCCCGGCGGCGCCTCGCTGCACAGCTGCATGAGTGCCCACGGCCCGGACGGTGAGACCTGCACCAAGGCCATCAATGTGGACCTGGCGCCGCACAAGATCGACAACACCATGGCCTTCATGTTCGAGACCAGCCAGGTACTGCGGCCCACGCAATTCGCGCTGCAATGCCCGCAGCTGCAACCTTCCTACGACGCGTGCTGGGCCTCGTTGCCTGCCACCTTCAACCCGAATCGGAGATAACCCATGACGCAACCAACCCTCACCCGCAGCTGGGTAGCCTCCGCCAACGGTCATCGCGATTTTCCCCTGCAGAACCTGCCGCTGGGCGTGTTCAGTATCAACGGCTCGGCACCGCGCAGTGGTGTGGCGATCGGCGACGCGATCCTCGACCTGCACGCGGCCGTGGACGAGTTCGACGGTGAAGCCCTGCGTGCAGTTGAAGCCACCGCCGGCGGCCAGCTGAACGCCTTTTTCGAACTCGGCCGAGGCCCGCGCGTGGCGTTGCGCGAACGGCTGCTGGAACTGCTCGCGGAGGGCAGCAAACTGCAAACCCGTGAAGCGCAGGTGTTGCATCGCGCCGCTGATTGCCAGATGCACCTGCCAGCCAAGATCCACGACTACACCGACTTCTACGTCGGCATCGAGCATGCGCAGAACGTCGGCAAGCTATTCCGCCCGGATAACCCGCTGCTGCCGAACTACAAGTACGTGCCGATTGGTTATCACGGACGCGCCTCGACCATTCGCACCTCGGGCGCCGAAGTCCGTCGTCCCAAAGGCCAGACCCTGCCGGCCGGGCAGACCGAACCCAGCTTCGGCCCCTGCGCACGCCTGGACTATGAGTTGGAACTGGGCATCTGGATCGGCCAGGGCAATGCCATGGGCGACTCGATTGCAATTGGCGATGCGGCCGAGCACATCGCCGGTTTCTGCCTGCTCAATGATTGGTCGGCGCGGGATATCCAGGCCTGGGAATACCAGCCGTTGGGGCCGTTCCTGTCGAAAAGCTTTATCACCACGATCTCGCCCTGGGTGGTGACGGCCGAAGCGCTGGCGCCGTTCCGCAAGGCGCAACCGGCGCGTCCCGAAGGCGACCCGCAACCGCTGCCGTACCTGCTGGATCAGCGCGACCAGGCGGGCGGGGCCCTCGATATCGAACTGGAAGTGCTGCTCACCACCGCGTCGATGCGCGAGCAGAACCTGCCGGCCCACCGCCTGGCCCTGAGCAACAGCCTGCATATGTACTGGACCGTTGCGCAGTTGGTTGCGCACCACAGCGTCAATGGCTGTCAGTTGCAGGCCGGTGACCTGTTTGGTTCAGGCACCTTGTCGGGGCCGCAGGCCGGGCAATTCGGCAGCCTGCTGGAGATGACCGAAGGTGGCAAAAAACCGATTGAATTGCCCTCCGGCGAGGTGCGCAAATTCCTCGAAGACGGCGACGAAATCATCCTGCGTGCGCGTTGCAGTCGCGAAGGCCATGCCTCGATTGGCTTCGGCGAATGCCGCGGCACCGTGGTCGCCGCGCGCTAGGAGGGCAGGGCGATGGAACTCTATACCTACTACCGCTCCACCGCGTCGTACCGGGTGCGCATCGCCCTGGCGCTCAAGGGCCTGGATTTCACTGCGCTGCCGGTGAATCTACTGGTGCCGGCGGGCGGCGCCAATCGCCAGCCGGACTACCTGGCCATCAACCCGCAGGGCCGCGTGCCGGCCTTGCGCACGGATGACGGCGAGTTGTTGATCCAGTCTCAGGCGATCATCGAATACCTGGACGAACGTTATCCACAGGTGCCGCTGTTGTCCGAAGACCTGGCCACCCGTGCGCACGAGCGCGCGGTCGCCTCCATCATTGCCTGTGACATTCACCCGCTGCACAACTCCAGCACCCAGAACCTGCTGCGCCAGTGGGGACATGACGAGGCGCAGTTGCTGGAATGGATCGGGCACTGGATCAGCCAGGGCCTGGGTGCGGTGGAGCAGTTGATTGGCGACGAGGGTTATTGCTTTGGCGCGCAGCCGGGGCTGGCGGATGCGTTTCTACTGCCGCAGGTGTATGCGGCAGAGCGCTTCAAGGTGGCGTTGACGGCGTACCCGCGTATCGGGCGGGTAGTGGCGTTGGCGGCTGGGCATCCGGCGTTCCTTCAGGCTCACCCCGCAAATCAGCCGGATACCCCTGCCACCCCGTGAATCTGAAGGCTTGCACCGGTCAATTGTGGGAGCGGGCTTGCTCGCGAAAGCGCTGTATCAGTCACAGAGTCGACGACTGACACTCGGCTTTCGCGAGCAAGCCCGCTCCCACATGGGGTCTCCAGCGTGTCCAGAATATAAAAACAATACAGGTACCTTGCGATGCACAATCAGATTGCCAGCTTTCGCGCGGCACTCGACGCCCGTCCGGTGTCGCGCTATCAGTGGTTGATCCTCCTGTTGCTGGCGCTGCTGCTGGTGACCGATGGCTACGACGCCCAGGTGCTGGGCTATGTAGTGCCTGCGCTGGCCAAGGATTGGGGCCTGGAAAAAGCCGCCTTCGGCCCGGTGTTCAGCGCCAACCTGTTGGGCCTGACCCTCGGCTCGCTGCTGGTGACGCCCCTGGCGGATCGCTTTGGTGTGCGGCGCATCCTGCTTGGCTGCGTCCTGATCTACGCCAGCCTCACAGTGTTGATGGTGTTCGCCAACTCGTTGACGACGCTGATGGCCGCGCGGTTTATCTGCGGCATTGGCATGGGCGGGGCGATGCCCAGCGCCATGGCCTTGATGTCGGAATATTCGCCGCCGCGCCTGCGCACCCTGATGGTGACCCTGGCGGCGTGCGGTTTCTCGTTCGGCGGCGCCGCGGGCGGGTTTGTGGCGGCGGGTTTTATCGAGGGGTATGGCTGGCAGGCGGTATTCCTGGCGGGCGGTGTCACGCCATTGCTGCTGTTTCCTTTCCTGGTGTGGCTGCTGCCGGAATCACTGCCGCGCCTGCTGCGTGATGCGCCGCCGTATGCGCGGCTGCAGAAGGTCACCGCGCGCATGCTGCCCGGCTGGCAGGCCCCGCCGGCAAGCGCGGCGGAAAACGCTCAAGAGCAAGGCAGCAAACTGACGGTGGTGGAGTTGTTTCGCAATGGCTACGCGCGTCCGACCGTACTGATCTGGGCGACCTTTTTCGTCAGCCTGATCCTGCTGTACTTCATGATCAGTTGGTTGCCGTCGCTGTTGCTGGAAAGCGGCCTGGCCCTCAAGCAAGCCAACCTGGTGACCTCGATGTTCCTGTTTGCCGGCACCTTGGGTGCGATTGGCATGGCGTGGTTTGCCGACCGGTTGAAGAGCAAGGTCCGGCTGTTGTCCGGCGTGCTCGCGGCAGCAGCCGTGTGCACTGTGCTGCTGGGCTTGAACCACGACAATCCGCGCTACCTGGTGGCCTGCGTGTTCGCGGCCGGGTTCTGCATCATCGGTGGGCAACTGACCCTGAATGCCTTCGCCAGCAACTTCTACCCGGCGCACGTACGCGCCACGGGTACCGGCTGGGCATTGGGCGTGGGGCGGTTTGGCTCGATCCTCGGGCCGCTGTTTGGCAGCATGCTGCTGGCGATGCAGATTCCGGTGCAGCAGATTTTCTTCTTCTGCGCGATTCCGGCGGTGATTGCCGCATTGCTGATTATCCAGGTGCGCTCGCCGGGTGTAGGGTCGGCGGAACGCCCGGTGCCGGGCGATATTCTCAAGACCCCTTGAGGCCAGGCGCGAGTCACTGTGGCGAGCGGGCTATTTGTGCTGAGCAGACTTGTCGTGGTGAGCATGCTTATTGTGGTGAGCGGGCTTGTTGTGGTGAGCGGGCTTGCCCCGCGTTGGGCGGCGAAGCCGCCCCAAACCTGGCGCTGAGGTATACCTGACCCACCGCATGGGTTTTTGATGGGGCTGCTGCGCAGCCCAACGCGGGGCAAGCCCGCTCGCCACGTTAGTCATCTGCCCAAATCCCCTTGAATCAGGCGCCAGTCACTTTGGTGAGAGGGCCTGTCGTGGTGAGCATGCCTGTTATGGTGAGCATGCTCACCACAGTCATTGATACAGCCACAGTCCCTGCCAGAGCCCCCCCCCCACCCAGAACTCAACACCAACGGATCCGGCAGCGTCAATGCACCACTGTATTCGGCGGCAAGTGTCCCAGGCGCTCCGTCAGGCGCAGGCGCTGGATCGGATCTTCACTGAGCAGCAGTGCGTGTTCCAGGTCAAAGCGCTCGGCGTTCGGGCAGTCCAGGCGCTGATATAGGCTGGCACGGGCGAGGTAGTCGGCGGCACTCGCATTGCCCAGTTCCAGCACGCGCTCGGCGTCGATCAGGGCGGACAACGGGTTGTCATTGGAAAGGTGCAGCTGGCGCAGGTTGCGCGACAGGCGCTGCAGGATCGAGCGCGGTCCGGCGGTGTGCAGATGGTCGGCCTGCAACTTGAGGTTGGGGCCGTATTGGCGTTGCAACAATTCGCGGCAATCATTGGGGTACAGGCGCCGACCGCCGCAAGGGTCCAGCAGGTGATCGGCGCCGGGCACCCGCAGCAGGAAGTGGCCCGGAAAGTTGACGCCGACCATGGGGATGTCCAGGCGTCGCGCCAGCTCCATCGCAATCAACCCCATGGCCAGCGGCTGTCCGCGCTTGCGCTGCAGGACCTTGTCCAGCAGGGCGGCGGCGGGGCGCAGGGGGGTGAAGTCATCCTGGGCGAATCCGAGGTCATTCATTCGCCGCAGCAGTGGTTGACCCAGTTCATCGGCCGGCAACATTGGCATGCCCAGGCTCACCTGTTGTTGCAGCAAACCCAGCTCCTGCAGGATCACCAACGGCTGCACCGCCGGGTCATGCTCGGCAGCAATCCACAGCGCGGCTTCAAACAGCGCAGGGGGTGAACGTTCCAGGCAGGCGAAAAAGGCTGTGCGGGGGTTCATTGCATTCTCCGGCGGATGCCCTCCCGTTTTAGCCTTGCTGGGAATTTTCGTCCAGTGGCTTAGAAAATATCCTCCGTGCTTATGTCGCAAGCCCCGTAAAACCGGGCGGCTTATTCCAGCGTACTTCGGCAGTTTTCTGCCGCAAGCCTATACTTGGCGACTACAAAGAGTGATTCGGGAGCTCGACGATGTTTGCTCTCATGCACAGCACCCGCCTTGAATCGCTGCACCTGAGCATCGACCCGGTGACGGGGTTGAAGGCGGTCATCGCCATTCACAACAGCCGCCTGGGCCCTGCCCTGGGCGGCTGTCGCTACCTTGCCTACCCCGACGACGAAAGCGCCGTGGCCGATGCCGCGCGCCTGGCCCAGGGCATGAGTTACAAGGCTGCCCTGGCCGGGCTGGCGGTGGGCGGCGGGACGGCGGTAATCATCCGTCCCGTGCACGTGGAAAGCCGCGCCGCCTTGTTTGAAGCCTTTGGCCGTTGCATCGAAAAACTCGACGGCCGCTTCATCACCTCGATCGACAGTGGCACATCAGTGGCCGATATGGATTGCATCGCCCAACACACGCGCTTCGTCACCAGCACCACGGCGGCAGGCGACCCGGCTCCGCATGCCGCCATGGGTGTATTCACCGGCATTCGCACCACCGCCATGGCCCGCCTGGGCAGCGACAACCTCGAAGGCCTGCGCGTAGCGGTGCAGGGCCTGGGCAATGTGGGTTATGCCCTGGCTGAACAACTGCACGCCGCCGGCGCCGAACTGCTGGTCAGCGACATCGACCATGGCAAGGTGCAACTGGCCATGGAGCAATTGGGTGCACACCCCATCGCCAATGATGCCTTGCTCAGCACGCCCTGCGACATCCTTGCACCGTGCGGTGTGGGTGCGGTGTTCAATCGGCACAGTGTTGGCCAACTGCGCTGCGCCGCCGTGGCCGGTTCCGCCAGTGCGCAACTCACCAACCTGCAAGTGGCCGACCAGTTGGAAGGGCGCGGCATCCTCTACGCCCCGGACTACGTGATCAACTCCGGCGGCCTGATCTACGTCGCTCTCAAGCACGGCGGCGCCGAGTTGCCGACCATCACCGCGCACCTGTCCAACATCGGCACGCGCCTTACCGAAATATTCGCCCACGCCCAGGCCGAAAAACGCTCGCCTGCACGGGTCGCGGATGAGCTGGCCGAGCGCCTGCTGTACAAATAGGCCGGGTATTAAAAAGGCCCTGAATCCATGATTCAGGGCCTGTTCAATTCGGGCTTTATTCCGCCGGCGCGTTGAGCAATTCGGACAGCGCGTCCGGTTGGCTCTTGAACGCCTTGGCAAATACATCGCGGTTCTTCGCCATGTAGATCCCGGCTTCTTCAACCTGCTGCTCGCTCAGCGACGGCACGGCTTTTTGCAACACTTCTGCCAGCAACTCAGCGAGTTCAAGCATCTTGTCATGACGGTCAGCTTCGGCTTTATCCATGAACAAACGCTCCAGATCTCGGCTGCTGCGGTATACCACTTCGACGGCCATTCACCACCTCACATGCCTTCACGATAGTTGTCTTTTGCGACTACTGTATTTATATACAGCGAAAAGGGTAAGCCAAACCACGGGGTTTGGGTAGCAGTTTTTTAATCTAGCCCGTAAATACAGGTTGAGCGTGCCTCATGTCACCCCGCCATCATCTTATACCTGCCTCTGGCCTTTTTTCTGCATGCAGAACAACCGTCACGTCCAACCCGCATTATCCGGTCGAGTCGACCTAAGGAAGCATCATCGTGAATATCAACTGGGCCGAAAAGCTGCGCCAGAACGTCCATGGGCTGGCTGAGTCCCTGGGCAATCTGTTTGTCGAGTCGTTCCACTACCTGGCGCTGTTCGCCATTGGTGCAGTGACCGCCTGGGCAGCGGTGATGGAGTTTCTGGGGATGTTGGAAACCGGGCACATCAAGATCGATGACATCTTGCTGTTGTTCATCTACCTGGAATTGGGGGCGATGGTCGGGATCTACTTCAAGACCAACCACATGCCGGTGCGCTTCCTGATCTACGTGGCGATTACCGCGCTGACGCGCCTGCTGATCTCCAACGTGTCGCACCACAACCCGCCCGATATCGGCATCATCTACCTGTGCGGTGGGATTCTGCTGTTGGCGTTCGCGATTCTGGTGGTGCGCTATGCCTCGTCGGCCTTCCCGTCGGTGAAGGTCGAAGGCCCGCGTCGCAAGGGCGAGACGAGTCTGGAAACCGAGAAGGGCGAGCTTTAAAGCCCGACGCTGAAGGGCAGGGCGCGGGTCGGTGGCCGTTGCAACAGTTTGTGGCTGTCGCCGTCGGTCATCACCGCCAGGATTTCCATGGCGCTGTGGCCCTGCTCGATGGCAATTCCGAATTGGATGCTTTGCACCAGGCGTTTGAGGCGTTGCGGGTCGTTGCGCTGTTCGGCGCTGATCATGCGCTTGGCGACGACGCCGGTGTCATCCGAAAGGGTGAGCATGATGCTGCCATCCAGCCGCTGGATGCTCAGGTTGACGCGGTATTGGGGGGTGAAAGTGTCGGTGATGATCTGAAAAGGATTGTCCATGGTGCGTTACCGCCTGATAAGAACATGCAGTCATTGACGACCGGTGTCTGGATTAGTTCGCATTGCCTGACCGCCGGCCACTCCGTCGCTGAGGGTGTACAAATTCCGTTTGCCTCATGAGCTGTACAGCAAGGGGCGTGCCGTACAGTGACTTCCCAGCCCATGGGGCCTGGATGTGGGAGCGGGCTTGCCCGCGAATGCGCTCTTTCAGCTAATAAATACTCAGCTGAAGGAGTGCATTCACGAGCAAGCCCGCTCCCACATTTATCTTGGGTTGATCTTCAGGTCTGTGGGCTATTTCAGGGCAGTACCGAGAAAACGATCGCAGACAGCGCAATCAACCCGATCACCACCACAAACACGTTCGACAGCTGGCCCGAGTACTGGCGCAGAGATGGCACGCGGCGGATCGCGTACATCGGCATCAGGAACAGCAGGCACGCGATGATCGGCCCGCCCAGCGTCTCGATCATGCCGAGGATGCTCGGGTTGAACGTCGCTACGGCCCAGCAGGTCAGCACCATGAACAGCGCGGTGCAGCGCTCCAGTCCTTTGGACGACATCGAACGGTTGCGCCCGCGCAGGGATTTGACGATCAACCCCTGGAAGCCTTCGCTGGCGCCGATGTAGTGGCCCAGGAAGGATTTGGTAATCGCTACCAGCGCGATCAACGGCGCGGCATAGGCAATCACTGGCGTCTGGAAGTGGTTGGCCAGGTACGACAGGATCGAGATGTTCTGGGCCTTGGCCGCCGCCAGGTCAGCCGGCGACAGCGCCAGCACGCAACTGAAGCAGAAGAACATCACGGTCAGCACCATCATGCCGTGGGCGGTGGCCAGGATGCCGCTGCTCTTGCGCTCGGCCTGCGCGCCGTACACGCGTTTCTGGTCGACGGCAAAGGCGGAGATGATCGGCGAATGGTTGAACGAAAACACCATCACCGGGATTGCCAGCCACAGGGTATTGAAGAACATCGGCAGCGGCATGCCGTCGCCGGCGGAGGCGAAGAATGCACCGTTCCAGTTGGGGATCAGGCTCACCGCCAGCAACAGCAGGGCGGCGACGAACGGGTAGACCAGCACGCTCATGGCCTTGACGATCACACCCTGGCCGCAGCGCACGATGGCCATCAGGCCGAGGATCAGCACCAGCGACAGGATCGCCCGGGGCGGCGGCGCCATGTGCAGTTGATGTTCCATGAAGCTGCCGAGGGTGTTGGTCAGCGCCACGCTGTACACCAGCAGGATCGGGAAGATCGCGAAGAAATACAGCAGGGTGATCAGCTTGCCCGCACCCACGCCGAAATGCTCTTCGACGACTTCGGTGATGTCACCGGATTTGCCCGACAGCACAAAGCGCGTCAGCCCACGGTGGGCGAAGAAGGTCATCGGGAAGGCCAGCAGTGCCAGCACGATCAGCGGCCAGAACCCGCCGACGCCGGCATTGATCGGCAGGAACAGGGTGCCCGCGCCGATGGCGGTGCCGTAGAGGCCAAGCATCCAGGTGGTGTCGTGTTTGTTCCAGCCTTTTGCAACGGGGGTCGTCAGGTCTACAGCGGGATTTTCGGCAGCAGGTGTACGTACATCGGTCATCGTTATTGCCTCGTTATTATTTTTGCGCGGGCTCACGTTGGGGCGGTCAGGGAATGCTCCTCAGCACTCCACCCAGTTCACGGCCAGGCCGCCCCGTGAAGTTTCTTTGTATTTGTCATGCATATCGGCGCCGGTATCGCGCATGGTGCGGATCACCCGGTCGAGGGAAATGAAGTGTTTGCCGTCACCGCGCAGGGCCATCTGCGTGGCATTGATCGCCTTGACTGCCGCGATGGCGTTGCGCTCGATGCACGGCACCTGTACCAGGCCACCGACCGGGTCGCAGGTCAGGCCGAGGTTGTGCTCCAGGCCAATTTCGGCGGCGTTTTCCAGTTGCTCGGGCGTGGCGCCCAGCACATCGGCCAAGCCGGCGGCGGCCATGGCACAGGCCGAGCCGACTTCGCCTTGGCAACCGACTTCGGCGCCGGAGATCGAGGCGTTTTTCTTGCAGAGGATGCCGACGGCGGCCGCGGCCAGGAAGAAATTGACTACGTCGTCGTCAGACGCGTCGGGGTTGAACTTCATGTAGTAATGCAGCACCGCCGGGATGATGCCCGCCGCGCCATTGGTCGGCGCGGTAACCATGCGCCCGCCGGCGGCGTTTTCTTCGTTGACGGCGAGGGCGAACAGGTTGACCCATTCCATCGCCGACAAGGTCGAAGTGATCACATTCGGTTTACCGATTTCCAGCAGGCTGCGGTGCAGTTTCGCAGCGCGGCGCGGCACGTCCAGGCCGCCGGGCAAGATGCCTTCATCGCGCAGACCCTGCTCGACGCATGCGCGCATCACCGACCAGATATGCAGCAGTCCGCTGCGGATCTCCTCGTCACTGCGCCACGCGCGCTCGTTGGCCATCATCAGTTCCGAAACCCGCAGCCCGTGCTGGTTGCACAGGGCCAGCAGTTCGACAGCGCTGGAAAAGTCGTAGGGCAATTCCACGTCACTGGTCGGCGCAATGCCCGAAGCCGCTTCAGCGGCTTCGATGATGAAACCGCCGCCCACCGAGTAATAGGTTTGCTCGCTCAGCAGGCCATTGTCGCCGTACGCATGCAGGGACATGGCGTTGGGGTGGTAGGGCAGGCTTTCGTCGAGCAGCAACAGGTCGCCGTGCCAGTTGAAGGCGATGTCCTGCTGGCCGGCGAGCAGCAGCCGGCCGCTCTCGCGCAGTTGCTGGATACGGGCGTTGATCGAGGTGGGGTCGATCTGGTCTGGCCATTCGCCCATCAGCCCCATCACGCAGGCGCGGTCGGTGGCGTGGCCCACGCCGGTCGCCGACAGCGAGCCGTACAAGCGCACTTCGACGCGACGGGTTTCGCTGAGTAGCTGTTGGTCGATGAGGGCTTGGGCAAACGTCGCCGCAGCGCGCATCGGGCCGACGGTATGGGAACTGGACGGGCCGATGCCCACCTTGAATAGATCGAAAACACTGATAGCCATGCTAAAGCCTTACAAGCAATGGAGTAGGAATCGCTGCCATGTTTTGTAGGACGAGCGCAATTGGCGCGATACTGAGCCTCTGGAACGGCACTGACCAACGAATTATCCTAAGACACCCTTTAGCAGGACTAAACCCTATGACCCGGCCCCTTCATGGCCAGACGTATGTCTGGTTGCACGTTTTTTCCTGCGCGGCGCGGCATTTGTCGTTCACCCGTTGCGCCGAGGAACTGCACATCACGCCGGGGGCGGTGAGCCAGCAGATTCGCCAGCTGGAAGAGCGCCTGGGTTTCCGCCTGTTCCATCGGCGCGCGCGGGGCGTGGAGTTGAGCGCAGAAGGTCAACGGCTGGCGACCACGGTGGGGGAGGCCTACGGCAGCATTGATGCCGAGTTGCAGCGCTTGGATGCGGGGATGATCAGTGGCACCTTGCGCCTGCGTTCGATCCCGTCGTTTCTGGGCAAATGGCTGACGCCGCGCTTGCCCCGCCTGCAGCAGCGGTTCCCGGATATCCAGCTGCGCATGGTCGCCGAAGACAGCAGCATTGCGCTGCACGAGGGCGACTTCGACCTGGCGATCGACCTGAACGACGGCAGCTACCCCGGCCTGTTATCCACAGCCTTGCTGGATGAACAGATTTTCCCGGTGTGCGCGCCCAGCCTGCTGCGCGGCCGTCCGCCGTTGCATGGGCCGGCTGACCTGGTGCATTTCCCTTTGCTGCATGACATTACCGCGTGGCGTGGGAGTTATGAGTACGCCGAGTGGGAGTTTTACCTGAATGCCATCGGCTATCACCACGCCGACGTACGGCGCGGGCACACCTTCAACCGCAATCACCTGACCATCGAGGCCGCCATCGCCGGCATGGGCGTGGCCATCGCGCGGCGCACCTTGCTCAACGATGAGTTGGAGCGCGGCACCTTGATCGTGCCGTTCGGCCTGGCCGTGCCCAACCATAAACGCTACGTGCTGCTGTATGCACCGGGCGCGCTGAGCCATCCGGGCGTGCGGGCAGTGCATGACTGGCTGGTGGAGGAAGCAGGGATTTTTCGCAGCTTGCACCCGTTGGGAGAGGGGCAATTGTGAGGATTGTCGGGCGTAAGAAGATGTAACTAACTCCCCACCCTACCAGCGTTTTTGCTCGTAGTCAGAGTTAATTTGTAATGTGTGATTTATCTTTGCAAAGGGGTTGAATTGTTCTGCTGACTGCTCAATTGTGTAATCAAGAGGTCATGGTTTCACCACACCGGTGTTGCAGTTGTGACCTCTCGCGAGCTAGCTGAAATAAGGGAAGAACTATGCAAATCCAAGTCAATAGCGATAACCATATTGAAAGCAGCATCCGACTGGAGGAGTGGGTACGTAATACCATTGAAAGCACGCTCGAACGTTATGAAGAAGACCTGACCCGTGTCGAGGTCTACCTGCGGGATGAGAACGGCGACAAGCCCGGTCCCCACGATCTGAGTTGCCGCCTGGAAGCGCGGCCAAAAGGCCATCAACCGCTGTCGGTGCTGCACAAGGCCGATACCTTGGAGCAGGCGATCGACGGCGCTGCGACCAAGCTGGACCATGCGTTGGAACATTTATTCGGCAAACTGCAAGGCAAGCCCCGCGCTGCCGGGAAAAGTCTGTCGGACACCAAAGTGAATGAAGATGAGCTTGAACAGGAGTTTCTGGAAAAAGAACGTGCCGTGTTTAACAGCTGATCGCTGAAGGTTTTTACCCTCCGACTGAAACGGGCCTGCACATGCAGGCCCGTTTTCGTTTAGCGGCCGCGTCGGAAGAAATACCCGCTGAGCAGCGCCAGGACACCAGCCCCCAAGCCAGCAAAAAGCATCGCCCATCCCGCCCCTTGGCGCAGCCCCGCCTGTGCCTGGGAGATTGCCAGCCCAGGCACTTCCAGTTTGCCTGCCGCAATCTCCTGGCTGAGGGCCGGCCACTGGGAGGCCGTGGTGGCGGGCAATACTTCGGCCAGGTAATGGCTGATCCCCAACAACAGCACCAGTCCCATCAACGCGATGTTGAGTGCCAGGGTAATCAGGCGTGCACTCAGGTCGATGCCCGAGGCCATGCCCGCGCGATCAGCCGAGACCGCGCCAGTGGTGGTGTTGGTGGTCGGTGAGTTGGTCAACGCCAGGCCCACGCCGGCGATCACACAACTGGCCAGCATCCAGAAGAGGCTCGGATGCCCGGTTCCATTCGCGGTGGCCATGGCCAGGAAGCCTGCACCCATCAGGCCCAACCCCAGCGGGATAATGCGCTCGGCACCGTAGCGCAGCGCCAGGCGCTCGGCGAGCGGCGGTACCAGCAAGGTGGGCAAGGTGTAGGCGAGCAGGGCGCCGCCGGTGGTCAAGGTGTCGTAGCCGAGGCCGGCCTGGAAGTAGAGCGGCAGGTAGATCATGAACGGCCAGAAGCTGAAGTTCATGCCGATGGAGCCCATCAGCGCGCCGTTGAAACGCTGGATTCGAAACACCGAGAAATCGAACATCGGCTGCGCACTGCGGCGCTCGACCACGATGAACAGCAGTAACCCGCCGATCGCCAACCCGGCCCAGCCGAGCATGGGCGCCGTGCCGAAGCCTTGCTCGGTGCCCTGGGTAATGAAGTACACCAGCGCAAAGACCGACAGCGTCAACGTGAGCATGCCGGCGATGTCCAGGCGATGGGCCGCCGGATCGCGGGATTCCTGCACGCTGATGTGCAGCAGCGCCAGGGTGAACAACGTCAGCGGCACATGCACGAGGAAGACCCAGCGCCAATCCGCGATCGCCAGGATCAACGCGCCCACCATCGGCCCGAAACCCAGGCCGATGCCGGCAATCACGCCCCATATCGCAAACGCCCGCGCCCGTGCCGCCGGCTCGCGGAACAGGTGCGAAAGAATCGCGAACTGGCAGATCATCATCGCTCCGGCGCCCACGCCTTGTACGAAACGTGCCGCGATCAGTGTCGGCGCATGATCGGCCAATCCACAGGCCAGCGATGCCAGGCCGAACACCCATAGACACAGCACCAGCATGCGCCGCCGCCCGAAGCGGTCGGCCAGCGTGCCCGCCGCCATCAGTACACTGGTGCAGGCCAGGGTGTAGGCATTCATGATCCATTGAGCATCCTGAAAGCCGGTGCCCAGCTCTCGTTCAAGCGTCGGGAGGATGACGGGCACACTGGAAATCTCCAGGCCGAACATGAGGGCGACGAGGCACACGGCGGTGAGGGCCAGGCCGTTCCTGGCGGTAAGCGCAGGCGTGGCGGCGGATAACGTAGCGGCGGGTGGCATGGGATTCTCCTGTCGATGGCAATCGGGTTATTTTCAGGGGAATCTGTTTCTTTATTCGTGATAAGTTTTCTTCTTATCAGGGAATCAAGAGCGACAATCGAATCATGGCCACTCCGCGTTTTGATGGCGTCGAGCTGTTTCTACAGATCGTCGAAAGCGGCAACCTGACCGAAGCCGCCGAGCGGCTTAACCTCACGCGCTCTGCGGTCGGCAAAGGGCTGGCGCGATTGGAGGCGCGCCTGGGCACCTGTTTGTTGCAGCGTTCCACGCGCCGCCAGCGATTGACCGAGGACGGCCAGGCCTATTACGAGCATTGCCTGCGCGCGCTGGCGGAGCTGGAGGCCGCCGAGTCGGTGCTGGAGAGCGGTCGGCAGCAGCCACGCGGACGCCTGCGCGCGAGCCTGCCGCTGGCGTTCGGGCACCACTATGCCGCGCCTGCGCTGTGGCGGTTGATGGACCAGTTTGCTGAGCTGGAGATCGAGATTTCGTTCTCGGATCGGCTGATCGATGTGGCGCAGGAGGGTTTTGACCTGGCGGTGCGTATTGGCCCGCTGCCCGACACTGATCGCTTGAGTGCTCGCCGCCTGGGCGAACAGGCCATCGGCCTGGCGGCGTCATCTGCGTATTTGCAGCGCAGCGGCCGGATCGAGTGCATCGAGGATTTGGCGGGGCATCGCGGTATTGCCTACCGCTGCAGTGCTCCACGCCTGGAATGGGAGTTGAAGGATGCGCAAGGGCGCGCGCACCGTGCGCGGGTGGCCTCGCCGTTGATGATGGACGACCTCCAGGCCGTGGCCGATGCCGCGATCGCGGGCGTGGGCCTGGCCTGGTTGCCGAGTTGGTTGATTGCCCACTATGTTTTGCGTGGGCAGCTGGAGGCGGTTTTGCCGAGCTATCGCGACCAGCCTGCGCCGATCCATGTGATTTGGCCGACGGCGGCGCATATGCCGGCCAAGACGCGTTGTGCCATTGATGCCTTGGTTGCTGCGACGCCTAGTTGTTTGGCGGGGAGTTAGGTGTCAGGGCTTTTTGGGGGTTGCTTCGCAACCCAACGCGGGGCAAGCCCGCTCGCCACAGGAAGCGTGCTTGCCACATCAAGCCTACTTGCCACGGGAAGCCCGCGTGGGCTTTGTTCTCTGACGGCAGTCAGAACGCGATAGACGTTTGCACGTATACCGTACGCGGCTCGCCGACATACTTGCCCTTGTTGTTGTCGTCGAACGAACGGGTGAAATACTGGGTGTTGAAGATGTTCTTCACTCCGACGGCCACGTTCAAGTCCGATAGTTGCGGGCCGAAGTCATACGCCGCGCGGCTGCTGAACAGCATGTAGCCGGGGATGCGACCGGTGGCACCGTTGGCGCTTTCGGCCTCGGTGTTGGCGTTGTCGGCGAACTGGCTGCTCTGGAAGCTGCTGTCCAGGTTGAGCTTCCAGCGGCCTTCGGTGTAGCCCACGCCGAGGGTGCCTTTGTGCTTGGACGAGAAGGGCACGCGGTTGCCTTTGTTCGGGCCGTCTTCGCGGATGGTGGCGTCGACATAGGCATAGGTGGCGTACACATCAAACCCCGCCAGCGCCGGGCTCAGGCCGTCGAGTGCATAGTTGACGCTGGTCTCGATGCCCTGGTGGCGGGTTTCGCCACGGGCGATCACCGAGTCATCGGTCTGGTTGCTTTCGTACTGGTTGTCGAAGTTGATCAGGAACGCGCCGATCTCTGCACGCAAGGTGCCGTCGTCGTAGCGGGTACCGAGTTCCCAGGTGCGGGCCTTTTCCGGTTGCACTTCGCCCTTGGGCACGCGCTTGGCCATCTGGCTGTATTGCACGCTGCCGAACGAACCTTCGGTGTTGGCGTAGAGGTTCCAGCTGTCGGTGAGGTGATAGAGCACGTTCAACGCGGGCAGTGCGGTGTTGTAGTCACCTTTGTAGTTCAGGTTGTTGATGTGGTCGGTCTGCTCGGACTTGATCATTTCGTAGCGCACGCCCGGGGTGATGGTCCACTTGCCGATATCAATCCGGTCATCGAGGAACAGTGCGTTGGCCTCGGTGCTGCCGCGGGTGTCGCGGTCGTTGCGGCTGTCGGTGGTGGGGATCTGCTGGTTGGCGGCGATCGGTGTGCGGTAGCGCAATTCGTGGCCGGCTTCGTTGATGTAGCGGTAGCCGATGCCCACTTCGTGGCTGGTCGGGCCGAGGTCGAAGCCTTGGGCGAAGCGCGTTTCCAGGCCGCGCACCCAGTATTCGCGTGGCGACAGCGAGAGGAAGTTGCCCTGGTCCAGGTAGCCGTTGCGCAAGGTGGTGGTGAAGAAAGTGTTGGCGGTGAATTCGCGGCGATCTTCCTGGTAGCGGTAGCCGGCATTGAACATAGTGCGCCGGCCCCAGAACTTGTCGTAGGGACGGGTGGATTGGTAGGGGTCGGCCTTGTAGTCCTTGACGTTCAACCCCCCAGGCATATCGGCCTGGCCTTCGTAGTACTGCGCCATGGCGTTGAAGCTGTTGGCGTCGTCGAGCTGGTATTTGCCTTTGAGAATCAGGTCATCAATGCGCGTATTGCTGTTTTCGCGCCAGTCGCCGCCACGGGTCCCGGAGTACAGGATCGCGCCGCCGAGGCCGTTGTCGGCAGTGCCGCCGGCGAGCAAATTGCCGGTGGTCTTGAACCCGTCGTGGCTGGAGGACGGGCTGGTTTCAGTCTGCAGGCCGCCTTTGACGGTTGGCGCATCGGGAATCGCGCGGGTCACGAAGTTGACCACGCCGCCGACGTTCTGCGGGCCATAGCGCACGGCGCCGCCGCCGCGCACCACGTCCACCGCGTCCATGTTGCCCATGCTGATCGGTGCAAACGAAAGTTGCGGCTGGCCATACGGCGCGAATGGCACCGGGATGCCGTCCATCAGCACGGTCGAACGCGAGGCCAGGCGCGGGTTGAGGCCACGAATGCCGAAGTTCAGCGCCATGTCATGGCTGCCGGTGCCGTTGTTTTCCGGAGCATTGACGCCGGGAATACGGTTGAGCACATCACGGGCCTGGGTCGCGCCCTGGCGTTCGAATTCTTCGCGACGGATCACGTCGCGGGCGCCGGGATGTTCGAATACGTTGGTCTGCGCTGCATCGCCGAGCCAGTCGCCCACCACGCTGGAGGTGCCCAGTTCAATGCTGGCCGGGGCGTTGGCCGGTTGCAGGCTGTAGGCATTGTCGCCTTCGGCACGTGCTTGCAGGCCCGTGCCTTCGAGGAGTTTCTGCAGGCCGTCAGCGGCGCCGTAATTGCCCGACAACCCACGACTCTGCATGCCCGCAGTGACTTCGGAACCGAAGGAAATCAGCACGCCGGCTTCACGACCAAACTGGTTCAGTGCCGCCTCCAGCGACGCCGGGGCGATGTGGTAGGGCTTGGCGTCAGCGGCCATTACCGGTGGCAGCACGGTCAGGCCGAGGCTGGCGCCGAGCAGGAGTTGGCGCAGGGTGCGGGCGAGAAGGGTGGGTTGCTGGGGCATGACGAGCGGTCCTGAGAAGGAAGGATCAAGGTGGCTTTCCTTCTCTGTCACGCGAGGTGTGGAAAACGGCTCACTGGGATTGAAAATAATTTCAGGCGCGTGCCTGCACGGTCACCCAATAGCGGGTAAAGCGCCGCACTTTCACCGGCAGGCTGATTTCGAGCAGGTCGAGAATGCGCTCGCTGTCGTCCAGCGGGTAGCTGCCGGAAATCAGCAAATTGGCGACTTGCGGGTCGCAGTTGACCTGGCCACGGCGGTAGCGGCCCAGTTCGGCGAGGAAGTCCTCCAGGCGCATGTGCGCGGCCATCAGCATGCCATCGGCCCAGGCACCGCTGTTGGCGTCGGTGGCGCGCGGGGTGTCCCAACCCTTGCGGGTAAAGTTGACCTGGCGTGCGGCCTCGACCGTCAGCGGCAGGCCGCTGTAGTGATTGGGCATCACCTCGACGCGCCCGCTGAAGACCGCCACTTGGGTGTGGTCGTTGAACTGGCGCACATTCAGGCGCGCTGCCTGGCTGCTGAGCACGCCCTGGCCGGTCAGCACGTGCAGCGGTGTCGCGCCGGCGCTGCCCGTCAGCAGGATCTCGCCTTCGAGCAGGCGGATCAGCCGTTGCTGGCCATCGAAATGTACATCCACCGCGCTGCCGGTATTGAGCTGCAACTGGCTGCCATCGGCCAGTTTCACCTTGCGCCGCTGGCCGACGGGGCTGCGGTAATCGGCCGTCAGCGGTGGCAGGATATGTTGCTGGCGCAGGCTCCAGGCCGCCGCCGAGCCAGCCCCCAGGATCAACAGCAACTTCAGTGCCTGGCGCCGGCTGGTGGACGTCGGCGCGTTCAACGCTGCGTGCGCCAATGGCGAGGGCATGCCGCGCAGGCGCTGGTTGACGCGCTGGATATGGTCCCACGCGCGCTGGTGTTCGCTGTGGGCATTCAGCCAATGCTGCCAGGCCGCCTGCTGGCGCGGGTTGAGTGCGCCTTGCTGCATTTCCATCAGCCAATGCACGGCTTGTTCGGCAACCTGGGTCGAGAAGTTCATAGGGCGAAGTAGCAGCGCATCGCTGCTTTATTCAGGTGGCGCTTGACGGTGGCAATGGAGATGCCCAGCTCCGCGCCGATTTGGGCGTAGGTGAGGCCGTCGAGCTGGGCCAGCAGGAATGCACGCTTGACCTGCACGGGCAGGCCGTCGAGCAACTGGTCCAGTTCAATCAGGGTCTGCAGGATGATCGCGCGTTCTTCTTCCGACGGCGCCACGTGCTCAGGCATTTGCGCCAAAGCATCGAGGTAGGCGCGCTCGAGGTCCTGGCGGCGGTAGAAATTGAACAGCACGCGCTTGGCGACGGTGGTGAGGAATGCGCGCGGTTCGATCAGCGTGGGGGCTTCCCGGGCGGTCAGCACGCGGATGAACGTGTCTTGTGCCAGGTCGGCGGCGCTTTCCGGGCAGCCGAGCTTGCGTCGCAACCAGCCGGTGAGCCAGTGGTGATGGTCGTGGTACAACACTTCGACGGTGTGGGACGGGCTCAACGAAGACACTCCACAAGCACCCATGCACTTTAGAGAACAAGAATTGTTCGCATTGTAGGGCGCAAGAACGGCTTCGGCAATCGGCCTGGGCAGGTGATTCATCCGTTCTGTTTTGCTTATGAGAATATTTATCATTAATATTGCGCGCTGATGAACCTGGCGCCTCCCGCATGAAAAGCAAAACCTCGCTGCCTGTCTCTTATCGTCTTGCCGTGACCTCCCGCGTGCTGGCTGCCGTGGTCGGCGGCTACCTGATGGCTTCGCTCGCCAGTATCTGCCTGGCGCTGTGGATGCCCACCAGCCGCGCCGATGCGGTGATCACCGGGATGATGAGTTCATTTGTGTTCTATCTGCTGGCGGTGCTCTGGTGTTTCGCCTGTCGCAGTGCCGCGCGCGCCTGGTTCGGCGTGATGTTGCCGAGTGCGGCGTTTGCCACCCTGGCGGGTGTGGGGTTCTGGATGACACGCACATGAAAGAGGGATTTCGCCAGGCCATGGCCTGGCTGCACACCTGGGCCGGCTTGATCTTTGGCTGGTTGCTGTTCGCGATTTTCCTGACCGGCACCTTGTCGTATTTCAAGGATGAGATCAGCCACTGGATGCAGCCTGAAGTGCAGGCGCATCCGCTGGACGATGCGCGCAGCCTGAGCGTGGCGCAAACCTACCTGCAGCAGGTGGCGCCGTCCGCCGCGCGCTGGTTCATCACCTTGCCCGACAGCCGTGACCCCGGCCTGTCGGTGATGTGGCAAGACAAGGTCGACCCCGGCAAGCGTGGCAACTTCATCCAGAAAACCCTCGACCCGGTCAGCGGCCAGGCAGTGCAGGCCCGCGAAAGCATGGGCGGCGAGTTCTTCTATCGTTTCCATTTCCAGCTGCAGATGCCTCATCCCTGGGGACGCTGGTTGTCGACGATTGCCGCGATGGTGATGTTTGTCGCGTTGATCACCGGCATCATCACCCACAAGAAAATCTTCAAGGACTTCTTCACCTTCCGCCCCCGCAAAGGCCAGCGGTCCTGGCTCGACGGGCACAATGCGGTCGGGGTGCTGGTGCTGCCGTTCCACTTGATGATCACCTACAGCAGCCTGGTGATTTTCATGAGCCTGGTCATGCCGGCGCCGATCCTGGCCTCCTATGGCAATGACACCCGTGCCTTTTTCAATGAGGTGTTCCCGGCCTCCAACAATGCGCCCGCGCTGGGCCAGCCGGCCGAACTGCTGCCGCTGGTGCCGATGTACGAGCAAGCGCGGGCGCAGTGGGCGGGCGGTCATGTCGGGCGGTTGGCGGTGAATAACCCCGGTGATGTCAACGCGTCGGTGAATGTGTTCCGCGCCGGCTCCGACCGCGTGGTCCATGATTTCGGCAGCACCGTGTCGTTCAACGGCAGCACCGGCGAGCTGCTGCGGGTGAGCGGCGAGCAGTCGCTGCCGGCGGTGATCGGCGGCAGTTTCTACGGCCTGCACATGGGCCATTTCGCCGGCCCGGTGCTGCGCTGGTTGTACTTCATCTGTGGCCTGGCAGGCACGGCGATGATCGGCACGGGGCTGGTGATCTGGCTGGGCAAGCGCCAGCTCAAGCATGCAAAGGCCTCGGTCATGCCGTTTGAGTTGCGCCTGGTCGAAGTGCTGAACATGGCCAGCATGTCCGGGCTGATGATCGCGATCGCGGCATTTTTCTGGGCCAATCGCCTCTTGCCGGTGAGCTTCGCCGAACGCTCCGACTGGGAAGTACAAACCTTCTTCATCGCCTGGGGCTTGAGTCTGTTGCACGCGATCCTGCGTCGCGGCCGCCAGGGTTGGGTCGAGCAGTTGAGTGTTGGCGCGCTGCTGTTTGTTGCCATCCCTGTGCTCAACGCACTGACCACGTCCAGCCACCTGGGTGTGTCCTTGGTCACTGGCGACTGGGCCATGGCCGGTTTCGACCTGACTTGCCTGGCCAGCGGCGTGTTCCTGACCTGGGCTGCCTGGAAGATGCAACACCGCACCGCGCCCGTGGCCAAGGCCGAACGTGCGCGCCCGATGACCCTCAAGCGCGAGGCGAACTGATGCTGCTCGCCCTGTTGATGTGCTACGCCGGTTTCACTGCCTTGTGCCTGTCCACCGACCGTCATCATGGCGAATTGCTCCACAGCAAGCCTTCGCCGCAACGGCGTGTGGGGCTGCGGGTGATCGGCTGGTTGCTGTTGAGTGTGTCGATCTGGCCGGCCGTGAGCATCGCCGGTTGGGGCCAGGGCCTTGTCGAGTGGTGCGCCGTGTTGATGCTCAGCGCACTGCTGCTGGTGCTGTTGTTGCCGTATCGGCCAAGGCTGGCCTTGATCCTGGCGGGTGTCGGACTGCTGGCCAGCCCCGTCGCGGCCTTCGCCACCCTCTGAGCCCCAGCCATGATGATCAGCACGCCGCCCGAATCCCAGGACAGCCAGCACGCTGAAGCGGCGGGCGGGCGTGCGCATTTTCTGCAAGTGTTCCTGTCCCAGCGTTCGCAGATGGAAGCCCTGGTCAGCCGCCGCGTCGGCTGCCGTGCGACGGCGGCCGACCTGGTGCAGGACTTGTTCCTGCGTTTCTGGCGCCGGCCGCTGGTGCAGGTCGAAGAACTCAGCACCTACTTGTTGCGCTGCGCCGGCAACATCGCCATCGACCACTTGCGCAGCGAAGGCGCGCGGCTGCGCAGCAGCGAGGGCTGGTTGCCCGAACAGCAGGATAACCAGGGCTGCGAACCGCAGGCTGCACTGGAAGCGGGCAATGACCTGCGCCATGTCGAGGCCGCGCTGCGCAGTTTGCCGGAGCGCACCCGACAGATCTTCCTGCTCAACCGCATCCATGGCCGCAAATACGCACAGATCGCCAAGGCGATGGGCCTGTCCCAAAGTGCCGTGGAAAAACATATGATGCGTGCCCTCGAAGCCTGCAAGGCCAGCCTTCGCGAACCCTCACCCCCACGCACGCCAGGGAAAGCACCGTGAACGCCAGCCCCACGCCCGACCAGGAACAGGCCGCTCTCGCCTGGCTGAGCCTGCTGCATGATCAGCCCAGCAGCGGCGACCAGGCCACGTTCAGCCGCTGGCTGCGCGCCGACCCCGCGCACGTCGAGGCCTATTCCCAGGCCCAGGTCCTGTGGGAACTGAGCGAAGTGCCAGCGCGCAAGCTGGCGGACGAAGACGCCCTGGCGCTGCAGGGCTACCTGAATGCGATGAACACTCCGACGCGTTCGCGAGTGCTGCGCTGGTCCGGCGCCATGGCCATGGCCGCGTGCTTGCTGGTGATGGTGTCGTTGGGCGCTGGCTGGCAGCCTTCGCGCTGGGTCGATGACTTCGGCGCCGACTACGTGACCGCGCCAGGCGAGGTGAAGACCGTCACCCTGGCTGATCAATCCCAGGTAACCCTGGATGCCGACAGCGCCATCGCTGTGGATTTCAGCCACGGCGAGCGGCATATCCAGCTACGTCGAGGCGCAGGATTTTTCCGCGTGACCCACACCGGCGAGTCGTTTGTCGTGGGGGCGGGCAGTGGCGAGGCGCGGGTGTTGGGCACGCAGTTTGAAGTGCGCCTGCAACCGGCGGGGGCCCAGGTAACGGTGTTGTCGGGGCGGGTTGGGGTGACGCCGTCGAAGCAGGGCCAGCAGCAAATACTGACGGCAGGCCAGCAAGTGGCCTACGCCGATGGCATCGCAGAGCCCCTGCATGCGGTCGACAGCGAGTCACGCCTGGCGTGGCGCGACGGCTGGCTCAACTATTACAAGGCGCCGCTGGCGGACGTGCTCAAGGATCTGGGCCGCTACTACCCAGGCCGCATCCTGTTGCTCAACGAAGAGATGGGCGCCAAGCGCGTCAGCGGCAGTTTCCCGAGCAAGGACCCGCAAGCCGTTTTGAATGCCTTGCAGGCGGTGCTGGGGTTTGAACAGCACCAGCTGCTGGGCCGGATGATCGTGGTGCGCTGATTACTGAGTCAGCGCCGCCATGATTTTCTCGGGGCTGTACTCGCGGATCAGCGTGCCGTTCACCGCCACAAACGGAATTCCGCCGCCGCCCAGCGCCTCATACGCCTTGCGGGCCTGGGCGTCCTTGTCGATATCAAACGCCTGGTAGGGAATGGCTTTCTGGTCGAGGAAGCGGCGAATCTGCTTGCAGTAGCCGCACCACTCCGTGGTGTATAGCACCACCTGCGCCGACTCACGCAGGTGTTCGGGTGCCACCTGCGAAGGGTTGAACACCCGCTCGATCTTGCCCCAGTTCTGGATCACCACGACCACCAGCAACACCAGCAGGACTTTCTTGAAAACCCCGCCGAGCATCAGTTACGGCGCTTGAGCTGATCGGTCAGTTGCGTTGGCAGGCCCTTGATGATCAAGGTGCCAGCGGCTTCGTCGTACTCGATCTTGTCGCCCAGCAGGTGCGCTTCAAAGCTGATGGACAGGCCCTCGGCGCGTCCGGTGAAACGGCGGAACTGGTTGAGAGTGCGCTTATCCGCCGGGATTTCCGGCGACAGGCCGTAGTCCTTGTTGCGGATGTGGTCGTAGAACGCCTTTGGCCGATCTTCATCGATCAAACCCGATAATTCTTCAAGGCCCATCGGCTCGCCGAGCTTGGCCTGGCTGCTGGCGTAATCGACCAGGGTCTTGGTTTTCTCGCGGGCGGACTCGTCCGGCAAGTCTTCGCTTTCGACGAAGTCGCTGAAGGCCTTGAGCAGGGTGCGCGTCTCGCCCGGGCCGTCGACACCTTCCTGGCAGCCGATGAAGTCGCGGAAGTACTCCGAGACCTTCTTGCCGTTCTTGCCTTTGATAAACGAGATGTACTGCTTGGACTGCTTGTTGTTCTGCCACTCGGAGACGTTGATGCGCGCCGCCAGGTGCAACTGGCCCAGGTCGAGGTGGCGCGAGGGGGTCACGTCCAGCTCGTCGGTCACCGCCACGCCTTCACTGTGGTGCAACAGGGCGATGGCCAGGTAATCGGTCATGCCTTGCTGGTAGTGGGCAAACAGCACGTGGCCGCCGGTGGACAGGTTGGACTCCTCCATCAGCTTTTGCAGGTGCTCGACAGCGGTGCGGCTGAAGGTGGTGAAATCCTGGCCACCGTCGAAATATTCCTTCAACCAGCCGCTGAACGGGTGCGCGCCGGACTCGGCATGGAAGAAACCCCAGGCCTTGCCTTGTTTGGCGTTGTAGCTCTCGTTGAGGTCGGCAAGCATGTTCTCGATGGCGGCCGACTCGGCGAGTTCGGAGTCGCGGGCGTGGAGAACTGCGGGTGTGCCGTCGGGTTTTTTGTCGATCAGGTGGACGATGCAATGACGGATCGGCATAGGCTTCTCGGCTGGTTGAGCGGGGAGCGGTTGGCCTCCCCGAAAAGTCGCCCAGTGTACCGCACCCATTGGCCAAGACACCTGTCGAAGGGCATTTTGCGGGCTCTCCGACGGGGCATATGCCTTTTTTTCACGGTTTAGAGCGATAAAGCTGACCAAATGGGTAGGTAGAAGCGGATATTTCCCCGTCTCTGTGCTAGTTTTGCCCCGTCTTACGCCAAGTCTCGGCGATAAGCGTGCATTCAGCATCTGTCAGGTCGAACCAATCCCCGTTTCAAGCATCTATAACCCCGATCTCCGTGGTTATAGCCGGGGGTGCCAGGCCATGACGGCCAGGCTCGACGGCTGACACTGCACTCTGCAATCCATATGAATTTGATAGGGAAGGAACACCACAATGGCTATTACTAAAGACCAACTGATCGCTGACCTGGCTGAAGCAGTAGACGCACCGAAAACTACCGTGCGCGCTCTGCTGGACCAACTGAGCCAAGTTGTTGCTGACCAGCTGGAAAACGGCGGCGAAATCACTCTGCCAGGCGTTGGCAAACTGAAAGTGACCGAGCGTCCTGCCCGTACTGGCCGTAACCCTTCGACTGGCGCTGCCATCGAAATCGCTGCCAAGAAAGTTATCAAGCTGGTTGTGGCCAAAGGCCTGACCGACGCTGTTAACAAGTAAGACGCAGCAAAAAAAACCGTGCTCCGGAGCGATCCGGGCACGGTTTTTTGTTGCCTGCGATTTGTTGCCGGTCCTAGCGAACCCAGCGCTGGCGCCAGATCTGCTGTTCGTTCTTGGTCTGGAAGGTCCAGGCCACGAAGCGGCTTTGCTTCTGCCCCTGGGACATTTCCACCACCTGGCTTTCCAGCACGCCGGCTTTTTTCAGGGCTGTCTCGATCGCGGGCAAGTTCGACGCTTTTGACACCAGTGTGCTGAACCACAACACCTTGTGGGCAAAATGCGCACTCTCGGCAATCAGCTGCGTCACAAACCGCGCCTCGCCGCCTTCACACCACAACTCCGCCGATTGGCCGCCGAAGTTCAGTACCGGCAACTTGCGCTTGGGGTCCGCCTTGCCCAGGGCGCGCCACTTGCGCTCGCTGCCCTTGGTGGCTTCGTCCATGGATGCGTGGAACGGCGGGTTGCACATGGTCAGGTCAAAGCGCTCACCCGGCTCCAGCAGGTTCAGCAGGATCTGCTTGGGGTTGGTTTGCTGGCGCAGCTGGATGACCTTGCTCAGGTCGTTGGACTGCACGATGGCCTTGGCGGCGGCCACGGCGGTAGGGTCGACCTCCGAACCGAGGAAGTTCCAGCGGTACTCCATGTAGCCAATCAGCGGGTAGACGCAGTTGGCGCCCATGCCGATGTCCAGCACCTTGACGATCGAACCGCGCGGGATCTTGCCGTCATTGCCGCTGGCCAGCAGGTCGGCGAGGAAGTGCACGTAGTCGGCACGCCCCGGCACCGGTGGGCACAGGTAATCGGCCGGGATGTCCCAGTGCTGGATGCCATAGAAGCTTTTCAGCAGCGCGCGGTTGAACACTCGCACCGCGTCTGGGCTGGCGAAGTCGATACTTTCCTTGCCGTACGGGTTGATGATCACGAATTGCGCCAGTTCCGGCGTGGTCTTGATCAGCGCCGGGAAGTCGTAACGGCCTGTGTGGCGGTTGCGCGGGTGCAGGGTGGCCTCTTTGCGCGGTACCACGGGCTTGGCCGGGGTGGCGGTTTTAGGCTTCTTGCGCGGAGGTTTTGGCGTGCTGGGGGCGGTCATGTTGATTCTGGTGTTGGCTCAAAGTGGTGGGCATTGTCACACATCCTGAGGCCAACTCGTTCAAATCTGGGCGCTGGCTTGCCTGCGATGCTGGCGACTCGGTCTATCCGCCACACCCAGGTGATGCTATCGCCGGCAGGCCAGCGCCTACATTTGTTGGGTTTTCAAGGCAAAAAAAAGGGACCCGAAGGTCCCTTTTTTTCACACGGTTCGCACCCTTACAGGCTGGAAATCCGCGCATGTTGCTCCGCCAGCTTGCCCAGGGCCTGCTCAGCCTCGGCCAGCTTGGCGCGTTCCTTCTCGATCACTTCGGCCGGCGCCTTGTCGACGAATGCCGCGTTGGACAGCTTGCCGCCCACCCGCTGCACTTCGCCTTGCAGGCGCAGGATTTCCTTGTCGAGACGTGCGAGTTCCGCACCTTTGTCGATCAGGCCGGCCATCGGCACCAGCACTTCCATGTCGCCCACCAGCGCGGTGGCGGACAGTGGTGCTTCGGCTCCGTCGGCCAACACAGTGATCGACTCCAGTTTCGCCAGCTTCTTGAGCAGAGCGTCGTTCTCGGTGAGACGACGCTGGTCTTCGGCGCTGGCGTTCTTGACGAACACGGCCAGTGGCTTGCCCGGCCCGATGTTCATTTCGGCGCGGATGTTGCGCGTGCCGAGCATCAGGGTCTTGAGCCACTCGATGTCGCTTTCGGCGGCTTCATCGATGCGTGCTTCATTGGCCACCGGCCAAGGCTGCAGCATGATGGTCTTGCCGTCGATACCGGCCAGCGGCGCGATGCGCTGCCAGATTTCTTCGGTGATGAACGGCATGAACGGGTGCGCCAGGCGCAGCGCCACTTCCAATACGCGTACCAGGGTGCGACGGGTGCCACGCTGGCGTTCGACCGGCGCGTTTTCGTCCCACAGCACTGGCTTGGACAGTTCCAGGTACCAGTCGCAATACTGGTTCCAGATGAACTCGTACAAGGCTTGTGCGGCCAGGTCGAAACGGAACTGGTCAAGTTGGCGGGTCACTTCGGCTTCAGTGCGCTGCAGCTGCGAGATGATCCAGCGGTCAGCCAGGCTCAGCTCATAGGCTTCGCCGTTCTGGCCACAGTCTTCGCCCTTGTCCAGCACGTAGCGCGCGGCGTTCCAGATCTTGTTGCAGAAGTTGCGATAGCCTTCGACGCGGCCCATGTCGAACTTGATGTCGCGACCGGTGGACGCCAGCGAGCAGAAGGTGAAGCGCAGGGCATCGGTGCCGTAGCTGGCGATGCCGTCGGCGAATTCGTCGCGGGTCTGCTTCTCGATCTTCTTCGCCAGTTTCGGCTGCATCAGGCCCGAGGTGCGTTTCTGCACCAGGGTTTCCAGGTCGATGCCGTCGATGATGTCCAGCGGGTCCAGGACGTTGCCCTTGGACTTGGACATCTTCTGGCCCTGGCCATCACGCACCAGGCCGTGCACGTACACGGTCTTGAACGGTACCTGCGGCGTGCCGTCCTCGTTCTTCACCAGGTGCATGGTGAGCATGATCATCCGGGCAACCCAGAAGAAAATGATGTCGAAGCCGGTGACCAGCACGTCGGTGGAGTGGAATTTCTTCAGGAATTCGGTCTGCTGCGGCCAGCCCAGGGTCGAGAAGGTCCACAGGCCCGAGCTGAACCAGGTGTCCAGGACGTCGTTGTCCTGTTGCAGCGCAACGTCAGCCCCCAGGTTGTGCTTGGCACGCACTTCGGCTTCGTCGCGGCCGACATAGACCTTGCCCGACTCGTCGTACCAGGCCGGGATGCGGTGGCCCCACCACAGCTGACGGCTGATGCACCAATCCTGGATGTCGCGCATCCACGAGAAGTACATGTTTTCGTACTGCTTGGGCACGAACTGGATACGGCCGTCTTCCACGGCAGCAATGGCCGGCTCAGCCAACGGCTTGGTCGACACGTACCACTGGTCGGTCAGCCACGGCTCGATCACGGTACCGGAGCGGTCGCCTTTCGGGACTTTCAGGCCGTGGTCGTCAACGCTGACCAGCAGGCCGGCGGCATCAAAGGCCGCAACGATCTGCTTGCGTGCTTCAAAGCGGTCGAGGCCGGCGTATTCGGCCGGGATCTTGCCGTCGATGCTGTCGTTCAGCGTGCCGTCGAGGTTGAACACCTGGCAGGCCGGCAGGACAGCGGCGTTCTTGTCGAAGATGTTCAGCAGCGGCAGGTTGTGACGCTTGCCGACTTCGTAGTCGTTGAAATCGTGGGCCGGGGTGATTTTCACGCAGCCGGTGCCGAATTCCGGGTCGCAGTAATCATCCGCGATGATCGGGATGCGGCGGCCGACCAGCGGCAGCTCGACGAACTTGCCGATCAGTGCCTGGTAGCGCTCATCGTTTGGGTTAACGGCCACGGCGGCGTCGCCGAGCATGGTTTCCGGACGGGTGGTGGCGACGATCAGGTAGTCGTTGCCTTCAGCGGTCTTGGCGCCGTCGGCCAGCGGGTACTTGAGGTTCCACAGGAAGCCTTTCTCGTCGTGGTTTTCCACTTCGAGGTCGGAAATCGCCGTGTGCAACTTGGTGTCCCAGTTGACCAGGCGCTTGCCGCGGTAGATCAGGCCGTCTTCATGCAGGCGCACGAAGGCTTCTTTCACGGCTTCCGACAGGCCGTCGTCCATGGTGAAGCGCTCACGGCTCCAGTCGACGGACGAACCCAGGCGACGGATCTGACGGCTGATGTTGCCGCCGGACTGGTCTTTCCATTCCCAGATCTTCTCGAGGAATTTCTCGCGACCGAGGTCGTGACGGTTCTGGCCGGTGGCTTCGAGTTGGCGTTCCACCAGCATCTGGGTGGCGATACCGGCGTGGTCGGTGCCGGGCTGCCACAGGGTGTTGCGGCCCTGCATGCGGCGGAAACGGATCAACGCATCCATGATCGCATTGTTGAAGCCATGGCCCATGTGCAGGCTGCCAGTGACGTTCGGTGGCGGAATCATGATGGTGTAGGAATCGCCCGCGCCTTGCGGAGCGAAATAATTCTCGGACTCCCAGGTCTGGTACCAGGAAGTTTCAATAGCGTGCGGTTGGTAGGTCTTATCCATGCGCGGCGGGACCCTAGTTGGCATTAATTCAGGAAAGCCGACAAGTATAGCGGGGGGGAGCAGCTGCAAGCTACAAGCGACAAGCTGCAAGTTGATCGCGGTGCTCTGACTTGCAGCTGGAGGCTTGAAGCTAGTTGCTTGTGGCCGCGGCGATCAGCCGCTCCATGCGCGCATCCAGCCGGCGCTTGATCTCGGTCTCGATATGCGGGGCAAAGTCGTCGATCACGTCTTGCATGATCAATTGCGCGGCGGCGCGCAGTTCGTTGTCCAGGTGCAGCAACAAGGCGTCCGGGGACTTCTCGGCGACAGGCTCTGCAACGGGGGCGGCTGGCGCGACAGGCGCCGCAACCGGCTCAGCTGCGGCAGGTTTGCCACCGACCATGTCGAACAACAGCGGAATCTGTACCTCGCCATTGACCGATTCGGTCAGCAGCGGCGGTTGCAAGTCATCATCACCCAGCAACTGACGGATCGACTCGAGGTCGTCCAGCAGGTGGTCGTCTTTTTTTATAGGGTTTGGAGTGTCCATCATGTGCTCAAAGTCGTTGTAGCCGGTGATCTTGCAAAGGATAGCCCTGTTCGCGGTAGAAGCGGAAACTCTCCCGCGCGGCCTGACGAATAGCCGGATCTTCGACCACCACTTCCGCCACGCGGGCGAATGCCTTGGCAAAGGGCGGCACTTTCAGGTCCAGGTTGACCAGCAGGTCATGGTGATCGCCACAGCTGTCGCCCAGGCCCAGGACGATCAGGCCTTCGGGTTCTGATTCGGCGGGGCCGTGCGGCACGAAGCTTTCACCCTTGAAGCGCCAGAGGCGGGCGTCGAGTTCATCGCGTTGGGTCGCGTCGCTGCAATGCAGGTAGATGCGGTGGCCCATGCGCCAGGCTTTTTCGGTGAGTTTGCAGGCAAAGTCCAGGCGCGCGGAGGGATCGGCGCTGGGCAATATATAGAAGTCGACTTGGGTCATTACAGTTCCTGGGCATGCGCATACCCCTTGCAGGAGCCGGCTTGCCGGCGATGAGGCCCTTGAGTCTGGTGACGATTTCAAGGCAGCCATCGCCGGCAAGCCGGCTCCTGCGCAGGGGTTGCGTTTAGGCCTTGGCGCGATCCAGCAGGTACTGGGTCAGCAGGGGCACCGGACGGCCGGTGGCGCCCTTGTCCTTGCCGCCGCTGGTCCAGGCGGTGCCGGCGATGTCCAGGTGCGCCCAGTTGAAGTTCTTGGCGAAGCGCGACAGGAAGCAGGCCGCGGTGATGGTGCCGGCTTTCGGGCCGCCGATGTTGGCGATGTCGGCGAACGGGCTGTCCAGTTGCTCCTGGTACTCATCGAACAGCGGCAATTGCCAGGCACGGTCGTCGGCAGCCTTGCCGGCGCTGAGCAGTTGCTCGATCAGCTCGTCGTTGTTGCCCAGCAGGCCCGAAGTGTGGGCGCCCAGGGCAACCACGCAGGCGCCGGTCAGGGTCGCGATGTCGATCACGGCCTGTGGCTTGAAGCGCTCGGCGTAGGTCAGTGCGTCGCACAGCACCAGGCGGCCTTCGGCGTCGGTGTTGAGGATTTCGACGGTCTGGCCGCTCAGGGTGGTGACGATGTCGCCCGGACGGGTCGCGCCGCCGCTCGGCATGTTCTCGGCGCAGGCCAGGATGCACACCAGGTTGATCGGCAGCTTCAGCTCGAGCACGGCGCGCAGGGTGCCGAAGACGCTGGCGGCGCCGCCCATGTCGTACTTCATCTCGTCCATGCCCAGGCCCGGCTTGAGGCTGATGCCGCCGGTGTCGAAGGTAATGCCTTTACCCACCAGGGCGTAAGGCTTCTCGGACTTCTTGCCGCCGTTGTATTGCATCACGATCAGGCGTGGCGGCTGGTCGCTGCCCTGGCCCACGGCATAGAACGAGCCCATGCCCAGTTCCTTGATCTTGTTCTCGTCCAGCACTTCGACCTTGAGGCCCTTGAACTCTTTGCCCAGCGCCTTGGCCTGTTCGCCCAGGTAGGTCGGGTGGCAGATGTTCGGCGGCAGGTTGCCCAGGTCGCGGGTGAACGACATGCCGTTGGCGATGGCCTGGGCATGGGTCACGGCGCGCTCGACTTCAGCCTGGGCAGCCTTGATGGTCAGCAGGGTGATTTTCTTCAGGGCGCGCGGTTCGGCTTTCTGGCTCTTGAACTGGTCGAAAATGTAACCGCCGTCTACCAGGGTCTCGGCCAGCAGGCGGGTCTTGCCGTAGCTGTCACGGCCCTTGACGACGATTTCGTCGAGTGCCAGTGCCGCGTCGCTGCCGCCCAGGCCCTTGAGGGTGCTGAGGATGCTGCTGATGATCTTGCGGAATGGACGGTCGCCGAGCTCGGTGTCCTTGCCCACGCCCACCAGCAATACGCGGTCGGCCTTGAGGTTGGGCAGGCTTTGCAGCAGCAGGCTCTGGCCGACTTTGCCGGCCAGGTCGCCGCGCTTGAGCACGGCGCTGATCGCACCGCCGCTGAGTTCGTCGAGTTGCTTGGCGGCGACGCCGAGCTTGCGGCCTTCGCCGATGGCGACCACGAGGGTGGCGGTTTTCAACGTTTCGGGGCTAACGCTTTTTACAACCAATTCCATTTTCGGGTCCCTTATAAAGGTCTGAGAGCCGTACGTCTGTACGCCGGCTTTAAGGCTGGGCAGCGGTGTAAGCCGCCCGCGACAAAGGCCGCAGTTTGAACCTCGCCGGCGGAGCCTGACAACCCTTGCCACGTGCTTTGTGCATGTGCATGAGGTTGCGCAGTGACAGGCGCGGTCAATCACAGGATAATGCGCCATCTTTTTAGCCGGCCCGCTGTAAACGGGCTGACTCGGTATGCTGCTTGTTTGGCCGCCTTAGCCTGACAACCCTGGAGTGTCTGGTTTGATCGTCTTCCGTTATCTGTCCCGCGAAGTCCTGTTGACCCTGAGTGCCGTGAGTGCGGTGTTGCTGGTCATCATCATGAGTGGTCGTTTCGTCAAATACCTGGCCCAGGCTGCCTCCGGCGCCCTGGACCCAGGCTCGCTGTTCCTGATCATGGGCTTTCGCCTGCCGGGGTTCCTGCAGCTGATCCTGCCCTTGGGCCTGTTCCTCGGGATCCTGCTGGCCTACGGCCGCCTGTACCTTGAAAGCGAAATGACCGTGCTCTCCGCCACCGGCATGAGCCAGCAGCGCCTGTTGGGCATGACCATGATCCCGGCCGCCGGGGTCGCGCTGATCGTGGCCTGGTTGAGCCTGAGCCTGGCCCCGCAAGGCGCCATGCAGTTCCAGCTGGTGCTGAACAAGCAGGACGCGATGACCGAGTTCGACACCCTCGAACCTGGCCGTTTCCAGGCCCTGAACGACGGTTCACGGGTGACCTACACCGAAACCCTGACCGACGACCGCGCCAACCTGGGCGGTGTCTTCATCTCTGAGAAGCGCTTGGGCCAGGACAAGAAAGACCGCGGCATTTCCGTGCTGGTAGCCGATTCCGGCCGCCAGGAAGTCCGTCCGGACGGCAGCCGCTACCTGATCCTGGAGAATGGCTATCGCTACGATGGCAGCCCGGGCATGGCGGATTATCGCGCGATCAAGTACGACACCTATGGCGTGATGCTGGCTCGTCCGGACATCAGCGACGAAGTCACTGACCGCGACGCCATCCCCACCACCGACCTGTTCGGCAGCAAGGAGCTGCGCTCGATCGCCGAGCTGCAATGGCGGATTTCCCTGCCGCTGCTGGTGTTCATCGTGACCTTGATGGCCGTGCCGCTGTCGCGCGTCAACCCGCGCCAGGGCCGTTTCCTCAAGCTGTTGCCGGCGATCCTGCTGTACATGGCTTACCTGACCATCCTGATTTCCGCCCGTGGCTCCCTGGAGAAAGGCAAGCTGTCGCCGACCCTTGGCCTGTGGTGGGTGCACGGTATCTTCCTGGTGATCGGCCTGGGGCTGCTGTATTGGGAACCTATACGCTTGAAAATGATGAGCCGTCGTGGCCAGAAGGAGTTGGCTCGTGGCTAAGCTCGATCGCTACATTGGTAGCAGCGTACTGATCGCCATCCTGGCGGTATTGGGCATCATCCTGGGCCTGGCCTCGTTGTTCGCCTTCATCGATGAAGTCGGCAACGTCAGCGACACCTATACCGTGTGGGACGTGCTGAGCTATGTCGCCCTCACCGCACCGCGTCGCCTCTACGACATGATGCCGATGGCCGCGCTGATCGGCTGCCTGATCGGCCTGGGCAGCCTGGCCAGCAACAGCGAACTGACCATCATGCGGGCCGCTGGGGTGTCCATCGGCCGTATCGTCTGGGCGGTGATGAAGCCCATGCTGCTGCTGATGCTGTGCAGTGTGCTGATCGGCGAATACGTCGCGCCACCGGCTGAAACCACGGCCCAGGCCAACCGCGCCCTGGCCCAGGGCTCGGGCGATGCGCAAAGCTCCAAGCATGGCCTGTGGCACCGCCAGGGTGATGAGTTCATCCACATCAACGCCGTGCAGCCGGGCGGCCTGTTGATCGGGGTCACGCGCTACACGTTCGACAAGGAACGTCACTTGCTGGCGTCCAGCTTCGCCAAACGTGCGCAGTACGGCGATGAAAAGTGGCAACTGAGCGACGTCACCACGACTTATTTCCGCAATATCGGCCAAGGCACCAAGGCCAGCACCGAAGTGATCAATGTGCCAAGCGAGGAGTGGGATATCGCCCTCAAGCCGCAATTGCTCAACACCGTGGTGATGGTCCCCGAAAGCCTGCCGATCTCCGGCCTGTGGGGCTACATCCACTATCTCAAGGACCAGGGCCTGAACAACGGCCGCTACTGGCTGGCGTTTTGGGTCAAGGTGTTGCAGCCGGTGGTCACCGCCGCGCTGGTACTGATGGCGATTTCGTTCATCTTCGGCCCGCTGCGTTCGGTCACCCTCGGCCAGCGCGTGTTTACCGGCGTGCTGGTCGGCTTCACCTTCCGGATTGCCCAGGACCTGCTGGGCCCGTCGAGCCTGGTGTTCGGGTTCTCGCCCCTGTTTGCGGTGCTGGTGCCGACCGGTATCTGCGCGTTGGCTGGGTTCTGGCTGTTGCGCCGCGCCGGTTGATGCCGCGCTTATGAACAAAAAATGCCCCGCTCGCGAGATCGGGGCATTTTTGTTCTGGTCAGCAAAGATGACGCCTGGCCTGAGCATCAGGTACAATTCCCGGCTATTTTTCAGCGGGCAATCTGCCTGCAGCCTTTTTGAGTGTTGATCCGTGAGTGATTTGAGTCATATCCGCAATTTCTCCATCATCGCCCACATTGACCATGGCAAGTCGACGCTGGCCGATCGATTCATCCAGATGTGCGGCGGCCTTGCCGAGCGTGAAATGGAAGCCCAGGTCCTGGACTCCATGGACCTCGAACGCGAGCGCGGGATCACCATCAAGGCCCACAGCGTTACTCTGTATTACAAGGCCAAAGACGGCATCACCTACCAGCTGAACTTCATTGACACCCCGGGCCACGTCGACTTCACCTATGAAGTCAGCCGTTCCCTGGCGGCCTGTGAAGGTGCCTTGCTGGTGGTCGACGCCGGCCAGGGCGTTGAAGCGCAGTCGGTTGCCAACTGCTACACCGCTATCGAGCAGGGCCTGGAAGTCATGCCCGTGCTGAACAAGATCGATCTGCCGCAGGCCGAGCCCGAGCGCGTCAAGGAAGAGATCGAGAAGATCATCGGCATCGACGCCACCGACGCCGTCACCTGCAGCGCCAAGACCGGCCTGGGTGTCGACGAAGTGCTCGAGCGCCTGGTGCAGACCATTCCCGCGCCGACCGGCAACTACGAAGATCCGCTGCAAGCGCTGATCATCGACTCCTGGTTCGACAACTACCTGGGCGTTGTGTCCCTGGTCCGCGTGCGCCATGGCCGCGTGAAGAAGGGCGACAAGATCCTGGTCAAGTCCACCGGCAAGATCCACCTGGTGGACAGCGTGGGTGTGTTCAACCCCAAGCACACTGCGACCGTTGATCTGAAAGCCGGTGAAGTGGGCTTCATCATCGCCGGTATCAAGGACATCCACGGCGCGCCGGTAGGTGACACGCTGACGCTCAGCTCGACGCCGGACGTCGATGTGCTGCCGGGCTTCAAGCGCATTCAGCCACAGGTCTATGCCGGCCTGTTCCCGGTCAGCTCCGATGACTTCGAGGATTTCCGCGAAGCCCTGCAGAAGCTGACCCTCAACGACTCGTCGTTGCAGTACACCCCGGAAAGCTCCGACGCCCTGGGCTTCGGCTTCCGCTGCGGGTTCCTGGGCATGCTGCACATGGAAATCATCCAGGAGCGCCTCGAGCGCGAATACGACCTGGACCTGATCACCACCGCACCGACGGTTATTTTTGAGCTGTTGCTGAAAACCGGTGAAACGATTTACGTCGACAACCCGTCCAAGCTCCCGGATCTGTCGGCAATCGAAGACATGCGCGAGCCTATCGTGCGGGCCAATATCCTGGTTCCGCAGGAGCACCTGGGCAACGTCATCACCCTGTGTATCGAAAAGCGTGGCGTACAACGCGACATGCTGTTCCTCGGTACCCAGGTGCAAGTGACCTACGACATGCCGATGAACGAAGTGGTCCTGGACTTCTTCGACCGCCTCAAATCCACCAGTCGCGGCTACGCTTCGCTGGACTACCATTTCGATCGTTACCAATCGGCTAATCTGGTGAAACTGGATGTGTTGATCAACGGCGACAAGGTAGATGCCCTTGCACTGATCGTGCACAAGGACAACGCGCACTACAAAGGTCGCCAGTTGACCGAGAAGATGAAAGAACTGATTCCGCGCCAGATGTTCGACGTCGCGATCCAGGCCGCCATCGGCGGGCAGATCATTGCGCGGACCTCCGTCAAGGCTCTCAGAAAGAACGTACTGGCCAAATGCTACGGCGGTGACGTAAGCCGTAAGCGCAAGCTGCTTGAGAAGCAAAAGGCCGGTAAAAAACGCATGAAGCAAGTGGGTAACGTGGAAGTTCCACAAGAAGCCTTCCTTGCGGTGCTCAGGTTGGATAGTTAGGTCCTATGTCGCTAAATTTCCCGCTGTTGCTGGTCATCGCCGTTGCCGTTTGCGGTCTCTTGGCGTTGCTCGATCTGGTGTTCTTCGCCCCGCGTCGGCGGGCGGCTATCGCGTCCTATCAGGGCAGCGTCAGCCAGCCCGATGGCGTGGTTATCGAGAAGCTGAACAAAGAGCCTTTGCTGGTTGAATACGGCAAGTCGTTCTTCCCGGTGTTGTTCATCGTGCTGGTGCTGCGTTCGTTCCTGGTGGAACCGTTTCAGATCCCTTCGGGGTCGATGAAACCCACCCTGGATGTCGGCGACTTCATCCTGGTGAACAAGTTTTCCTACGGGATCCGCCTGCCGGTGATCGACAAGAAGGTCATCGAGATCGGTGATCCGCAGCGCGGCGACGTGATGGTGTTCCGCTATCCGAGCGATCCGAACGTCAACTACATCAAGCGTGTAGTGGGCCTGCCGGGCGACGTGATTCGCTACACCAGCGACAAGCGCCTGCTCATCAACGGCGAATCGGTGGCCGAGAAGTTGATCGGTTCCGAACCGAACAGCCTGGGCAGCGCTGAGCTGTACGAAGAAAAACTCGGTGCGGTAGAGCACGAAATCCGCAAGGAAATGAGCCGCTACCGTGCCCAGCCTGATGGTGAGTGGAAAGTGCCGGCCGGGCACTATTTCATGATGGGCGACAACCGTGACAACTCCAATGACAGCCGCTACTGGGATGATCCCACCATACCCAAGGACCTGCTGGGCATGGTTCCCGACCAGAATATCGTCGGCAAGGCCTTCGCGGTCTGGATGAGCTGGCCGGAACCCAAGCTCAGCCACCTGCCGAACTTCTCGCGGGTCGGGCTGATCAAGTAATACAGGCGGCGCTGTGAACACAGCGCCGAATGCTTTTCTGGGGTTGGGACAAATCGGTCCCGCCTCATGCAGCACCAACCAGGATTTGAATTTGAACACTGCGTCAATCGTCGATGGCCGCCGGTGCCACCAAACAGATATGGGTAAACCGTGAGCGTTTCTTTAAGCCGTCTCGAGCGTCAGCTCGGCTACACCTTCAAGGACCAGGAATTGATGGTCCTTGCCCTTACACACCGCAGCTTTGCCGGGCGTAATAACGAACGCCTGGAATTCCTCGGTGATGCCATCCTCAATTTCGTCGCCGGTGAAGCCCTGTTCGAGCGCTTCCCACAAGCCCGTGAAGGCCAGCTGTCGCGCCTGCGTGCGCGCCTGGTGAAGGGCGAGACCCTGGCGGTGCTGGCCCGTGGCTTCGGCCTGGGCGAGTACCTGCGCCTGGGGTCCGGCGAGTTGAAGAGTGGCGGTTTCCGGCGTGAATCGATCCTCGCCGATGCCCTCGAAGCGCTGATCGGCGCGATCTACCTCGATGCCGGCATGGAAGCGGCCAAGGAGCGCGTCACCGCGTGGCTGACCTCCGAGATCGAAAGCCTCACGCTCGTCGACACCAACAAAGATCCCAAGACCCGCCTGCAGGAATTCCTCCAGTCGCGCGGGTGCGAACTGCCACGCTACGAAGTGGTGGATATCCAGGGTGAACCGCATTGCCGCGTGTTCTTCGTGGAATGTGAAATCACCTTATTGAATGAAAAAAGCCGAGGTCAGGGTGTGAGCCGTCGTATTGCCGAACAGGTAGCGGCCGCTGCAGCACTGATTGCCCTGGGCGTGGAGAATGGCCATGACTGATTCAACCGCAACACGCTGTGGCTATGTTGCCATCGTCGGCCGCCCCAACGTGGGCAAGTCCACGCTGCTGAACCACATCCTCGGCCAGAAGCTCGCGATCACCTCGCGCAAGCCGCAGACCACCCGCCACAACATGCTGGGCATCAAGACCGAAGGCAACGTGCAAGCGGTCTACGTCGACACCCCGGGCATGCACAAAGGCGGCGAGAAAGCCCTCAACCGCTACATGAACAAGACCGCTTCGGCGGCGTTGAAAGACGTCGACGTGGTGATCTTCGTGGTCGACCGCACCAAGTGGACCGACGAAGACCAGATGGTCCTCGAGCGTGTGCAGTATGTCACCGGCCCGTTGATCGTGGCGCTGAACAAGACCGACCGCATCGAAGACAAAGCCGAGCTGATGCCGCACCTGAGCTGGCTGCAGGAACAACTGCCGAACGCGCAGATCATCCCGATCTCGGCCCAGCACGGGCATAATCTCGATGCCCTGGAACGCGTGATCGCCGAGCACCTGCCGGAGAACGAGCACTTCTTCCCGGAAGACCAGATCACCGACCGCAGCAGCCGTTTCCTCGCCGCCGAACTGGTGCGCGAGAAAATCATGCGCCAGATGGGCGCCGAGCTGCCGTACCAGATCACCGTCGAGATCGAAGAGTTCAAGCAGCAGGGCAAGACCCTGCATATCCATGCGCTGATCCTCGTCGAGCGTGACGGCCAGAAGAAAATCATCATTGGCGACAAGGGCGAGCGCATCAAACGCATCGGCACTGAAGCGCGCAAGGACATGGAATTGCTGTTCGATTCCAAGATCATGCTCAACCTGTGGGTGAAGGTGAAGGGTGGCTGGTCCGATGACGAGCGCGCACTGCGTTCGCTGGGCTACGGCGACCTGTAAACGGCCTTCGGTAACGCCGCAAGTCAAAATGTGCGAGCGGGCTTGCTCGCGAATACGGTCTATCAGCGATGAATGTATCGACTGACACTCCGCCTTCGCGAGCAAGCCCGCTCCCACATTGGATAGTCGCAGTTTTCAAGACCGTGCTTGTCAGCGAGAACCCAATGTCCCAATCCCCACCTCCCAGCCAACTCGCCTACGTCCTGCACAGCCGCGCCTACCGCGAGACCAGCGCGCTGGTGGATTTCCTCACGCCCCAAGGTCGCCTGCGCGCAGTGTTGCGCAGCGCGCGGGGCAAGGCGGGTACATTGGCGCGGCCCTTCGTGGCGCTGGACGTGGAGTTTCGCGGCAAGGGCGAGCTGAAGAACGTCGGCCGCATGGAAAGCGTCGGCACCAGCGCCTGGCTCAATGGCGAGGCGCTCTTCAGCGGCCTCTACCTGAATGAACTGCTGATCCGCCTGCTGCCCGCTGAAGACCCGCACCCCGCGGTCTTCGATCACTACGCTGCCACCTTGCTGGCCCTCGCCGAAGGACGCCCGCTGGAGCCGTTGTTGCGCGCCTTCGAGTGGCGCCTGCTGGATGACCTCGGCTACGGCTTCGAACTGGCCAACGACCTGCACGGCGAGCCCATCGCCGCCGACGGCATGTACCGCCTCCAGGTCGATGCTGGCCTGGAGCGCGTGTACCTGCTGCAGCCGGGGCTGTTCCAGGGCACTGAGCTGCTGGCCATGAGCGAAGCCGACTGGACCGCCCCCGGCGCCTTGTCCGCCGCCAAGCGCCTGATGCGCCAGGCACTGGCCGTGCACTTGGGCGGACGGCCGCTGGTCAGTCGCGAGTTGTTTCGAAAGCCCTGACATCCCCGTGTATGCTGTGCACCGATTCTTTCCCTTTTCAGGAGCGCTTCCGTGACCACCAGCAATCGCATTCTTCTTGGCGTCAACATCGACCACGTCGCCACCCTGCGCCAGGCCCGGGGCACCCGTTACCCTGACCCGGTCAAGGCCGCGCTGGACGCCGAAGAAGCGGGCGCCGACGGCATCACCGTGCACCTGCGCGAAGACCGCCGCCACATCCAGGAGCGCGACGTGCTGCTGCTCAAGGACGTGCTGCAAACCCGCATGAACTTCGAAATGGGCGTCACCGAAGAAATGATGGCGTTCGCCGAGCGCATCCGTCCGGCGCACATCTGCCTGGTGCCCGAAACCCGCCAGGAACTGACCACCGAAGGCGGCCTTGACGTCGCCGGCCAGGAAGCGCGGATCAAGGCCGCGGTGGAGCGCCTGTCGAAGATCGGCAGCGAAGTCTCGCTGTTCATCGACGCCGATGAGCGTCAGATCGAAGCGTCGCGCCGCGTCGGCGCGCCGGCCATCGAGTTGCACACCGGCCGTTATGCCGATGCCACCACGCCGACCGAAGTCGCCGACGAACTGCAACGCATCATCGACGGGGTCAATTGCGGGTTGAATGAAGGCCTGATCGTCAACGCCGGCCATGGCCTGCACTACCACAACGTCGAGGCCGTGGCTGCGATCAAGGGCATCAACGAGCTGAACATCGGCCATGCGCTGGTGGCGCATGCGCTGTTTGTCGGCTTCAAAGGTGCGGTGGCCGAGATGAAGGCGCTGATTCTGGCAGCTGCCAAGGCCTGATACCGCAGCCCAAGCTCAGTCGTGCTTCCTGTGGTGAGCGGGCTTGCCTGTTGGGCTGCGAAGCGGCCCTGAAACCTGCGATTCCGGTCTCCCTGACACTCGGCGGCGATTGAACTGTGGCTGCTGCGCAGCCCAACGCGGGGCAAGCCCGCTCGCCACACAAGGCGTGTTCGGCCCGACAGGCTCCTTGTTACAAAAAGCCTGCTCGGCATGACAAGCTCTTTGTTACACAGCGTACTCGCCAAGCGACCCAATGAAATCAGCAACTGCGGCAATGCGAAGCCTTACTGTTTAGCCGATGCAGGTGTATCGTATCTGCCTTTTGCGGGCCTCTGGCCTGCAGCAGATTCGTGAGGTTGTTGTGTCCCGATCCTTTTCCCGTCGACAAATCCTGGGTGGTCTTGCAGGCCTGGCCGTTGTGGGCGTCGGTGCCGGTGGCGCCTATCGCTACTGGCTGGGGAAAGTCGCCGAGGCCGAAGCGGGGCACGATTACGAACTGATCGCCGCGCCGCTCGACGTGGAGTTGGTGCCAGGACACAAGACCGAAGCCTGGGCGTTCGGCCCGTCGGCGCCGGGCACCGAGTTGCGGGTGCGCCAGGGTGAATGGCTGCGGGTGCGCTTTATCAACCACCTGCCGGTCGCCACCACCATTCACTGGCACGGCATCCGCCTGCCGCTGGAAATGGACGGCGTGCCCTACGTCTCGCAACTGCCGGTACTGCCTGGCGAATACTTCGACTACAAATTCCGCGTACCCGACGCCGGCAGCTACTGGTATCACCCCCACGTCAACAGCAGCGAAGAACTCGGCCGTGGCCTGGTCGGTCCGCTGATCATCGAAGAGCGCGAGCCCACCGGTTTCAAACACGAACGCACCCTCAGCCTGAAAAGCTGGCACGTGGACGAAGAGGGCGCCTTTGTTGCCTTCAGCATCCCGCGTGAAGCGGCGCGTGGCGGGACCGCCGGGCGCCTGTCGACGATCAATGGCGTGTCCCAGGCGGTGATCGATTTGCCGGCCGGGCAGATCACCCGCGTGCGCCTGCTCAACCTCGACAACACCCTGACGTATCGCCTCAATATTCCCGAGGTTGAAGCGCAGATCTACGCGTTGGACGGCAACCCGGTCGAACCGCGGCCGTTGGGCAAGGAATACTGGCTGGGCCCGGGCATGCGCATCTGCCTGGCGATCAAGGCGCCAGCGGCGGGTGAAGAGCTGTCGATCCGCAACGGGCCGGTGCGCCTCGGCACGTTCCGTTCCGTCGCCAATAACGACGCTCCCACCGAGTGGCCGCCCGCTTTGCCAGCCAACCCGATTGCCGAGCCCGACCTGGCCAACGCCGAGAAACTCAACTTCAATTTCGAATGGGTCGGCTCGGTTTCCGTCGACGTCGACAACGGTAAGCCGCCGAGCCTGTGGCAGATCAACGGCAAGGCCTGGGACATCACCGACAAGACCTGTGCCGACCGCCCGATTGCCAAGCTGGAAAAGGGCAAGAGCTACATTTTCGAATTGAAGAACATGACCCAGTACCAGCACCCGATCCACCTGCATGGCATGAGCTTCAAGGTGATCGCCTCGAACCGCCACAAGGTGATCCCGTACTTCACCGACACTTACCTGTTGGGCAAGAACGAGCGCGCGCGCGTGGCGTTGGTAGCGGATAACCCGGGGGTGTGGATGTTCCACTGCCACGTGATCGACCACATGGAAACCGGCCTGATGGCCGCCATCGAGGTGGCGTGATGCGCCAGTTTCGGCCCACGGCGATCATCGACCGCAGCCGCGACCAGGACTTCATGCGCGAAGCCCTGGCCCTGGCGGCCCAAGGTGCTGCGCTGGGCGAGGTGCCGGTGGGCGCAGTGCTGGTGCAGGACGGCGAAATCATCGGTCGCGGCTTCAACTGCCCGATCAGTGGCAACGACCCCAGTGCCCATGCCGAAATGGTCGCGATCCGCGCCGCCGCGCAAGCGATCAGCAACTATCGCCTGGTCGGCAGCACGCTGTATGTGACCCTCGAACCGTGCAGCATGTGCGCCGGCCTGATCGTGCATTCGCGGGTGGCGCGGGTGGTGTACGGCGCGCTGGAACCCAAGGCCGGGATCGTGCAAAGCCAGGGGCAGTTCTTTACCCAGGGCTTTCTCAATCATCGCGTGCTGTTTGAAGGCGGGGTGCTGGCTGAGGAGTGTGGGACTGTCTTGAGCGAATTCTTCAAGGCGCGCCGCGCAAAACCAGCGGTTTAAACAACACTGAAAACCAATGTGGGAGCGGGCTTGCTCGCGAAAGCGATGGGTCAGCCACCCTCTGCATAGCTGAACCAGTGCTTTCGCGAGAAAGCCCGCTCCCACCTTTTGATCTGCATTTATCCAGGGCGATGGGGTTTATTTCTTGGCGATGATGACGGCGCGCATCGGCGCCGGCAGCCCTTCGATCGTCTTGCTGTGATCCTGCGGATCGAGGAAGTCGCTCAGCGACTGATACTTCATCCACTCCGTCCCGCGTTGTTCCTCGACCGTCGTCACGCTCACGTCCACACAACGCACCTCACTGAAGCCGGCGCGGCGCAGCCACAGCATCAGCGCCGGCACCGACGGCAGGAACCATACGTTGCGCATCTGCGCGTAGCGGTCCTCCGGCATCAGCACTTGCTGCTGGTCGCCTTCGACCACCAAGGTTTCCAGCGCCAGTTCGCCGCCCTTGACCAGGGTGTCCTTCAGCGCCAGCAAATGCTCGATCGGCGAGCGACGGTGGTAGAACACACCCATGGAAAACACGGTGTCAAAGCCTTCCAGATTGGGCGGCAGGTCTTCGAACGGGAATGGCAGGTGCCAGGCATTCGGCGCGGACAAATAGCGCTGCACGGCCTGGAACTGACAGAAGAACAGCCAGTTGGGGTCCACGCCAATCACGCTGTCGGCGCCGGCGCCGAGCATGCGCCACATGTAGTAGCCGTTGCCGCAGCCGACGTCGAGGATGCGCTTGCCCTTGAGGTCCAGGTGCGGCGCCACGCGCGACCATTTCCAGTCCGAACGCCACTCGGTGTCCACATGCACGCCGAACAGGTGGAACGGCCCCTTGCGCCACGGGCTCAGGCCCATCAGCGCGGTGTGCATTTGCGCGCGAGTGGCATCGTTGCAGTCGGTGTCCAGGGTCAGGCCGTTGAGCAAATCCACTTCGCTGGGCTGGATGGCAGGCAACGCATCCAACGCACTCTGCCAGCGCTCGAGGTCGCCATGACCTTTTTCCATCTTGCTATCGAGTTGCGCTTGCAGGCCCTGGGCCCACACGGCCAGGGGGGTGCCGACCAGATGGCGGGCGAGGGGAGACAGATCAATCATGGCAAGGCAATCAACGAGGCAAAGTTAAGACACTGGAACCACGGCACGACTTTCGAGAACCCGGCCGCCAGCAGGCGTTCGCGGTGTTCTTCGAGGCTGTCGGGCTTCATGACGTTTTCGATGGCGCTGCGCTTCTGGGCGATTTCCAGTTCGCTGTAGCCATTGGCGCGTTTGAACGCGATGTGCAGATCGGTGAGCAGCGCGTGTTCTTCAAGGTCATTGAAGCGCAGCTTTTCCGACAGGATCAACGCACCGCCCGGCAACAGCGACTGGCGGATGCGGCCGAGCAGCGCCAGGCGCTCCTCGGGGGCGATAAATTGCAGGGTGAAGTTCAGCGCCACCACCGAGGCCGGTGCAAATTGCAGCGCGAGGATATCGCCTTCAACCACCTCGACCGGCAACAGCTCCTGGAACATCGAGTCCTGGCCATTCAGGTATTCGCGGCAGCGCTCGACCATGGCCGCCGAGTTATCCACAGCGATCACCCGGCAACCGTCGGTGCGCACATGGCGGCGCAACGCTTGGGTGACCGCGCCAAGGGATGACCCCAGGTCATACAGCACACTGTTGGGCTGGGCGAACTGCGCCGCGAGCACGCCGAGGTTCTCGACGATGGTCGGATAACCCGGCACCGAGCGCTTGATCATGTCCGGGAACACCCGCACCACGTCCTCGTTAAAGGCGAAGTCCGGCACCTGGGGCAGGGGCTGGGCGAATAGGCGATCGGGTTCTTTGCTCACGGCTGTTCCGGCGACGATTGGGGAAAGGCCGGCATTTTAGCCAACTTGGCCCTCGGATGCGCGGGTTGTCTGATGGAAAGCAGAGGCCGTGATACCCCACTGGCCAAGCCAGTAAGTGACGATCAACAGATACGGCGCTGCCTCGAACGACAGCACAAACCGATTGATGCCGATCAGCGTGTCGGAAAACACAAACGACACCGCACCGGCCGCCGCCAGCAGCGCCGAGCGTTTCGGCACGTCACTGCCCAGCCGTGCCAACGCGCGCCAGAGCATGGCGCTGATCACCGTCGCGTACACCACCACCGGAATCAGCAGGTCGCCCAGGCCGTGGGAAATCAGGATGCTCAGCAGGATCGCGCCCACGCCCAGCGCCAATACCAATGGCAGCAGCGCCAAGCGGCGGCAATCGCTGAAGTAGGCTTTCAGATACGCCAGGTGCGCGAACAGGAACGCGCCGAGGCCGAAGATGAACAAGTCGCCCGGCCACGCCAGCAGCACATCGCCGACCAGCGAGAAAATCAGCCCCAGGCTGATCCAGCGTCGATAGTCGGTGGGCGGCGCGTCATGCAGCCAGCCCAGCAGCGCGAGTACCGGCAGCGGTTTGACCAACAGGCACAACAGGGTGGCGTGGGTGGTCAGGCCGTAGATAAAGGTGCCGGCGCCCATCAACGCAAGAATCAGCCATGGCATATCAGTTCACCGTAATGGCGCAGTCGAAGGTTTCGGCGGGTTCGGCTTCCGGCTCCCAGGGTTGCTGGGAGGTCAGGCGCAAACGTCCCTGGCCGGCCGCAAAGGCCTGGAAGCGCCAGGTGGACTGGCCGCCGCCACCAATCACGCCGGATTCCGTGCTGCTGTAGACCTCGGGGCTCAGCGCGCGCAATACGCCGCCGGCCGAATCCTGAATGGCCCAGCGGTAACCGGTGGTGGGGTTGCTGGGCAGGGTCAGGATCAGATTCTGCCCGGACTTGAGCTGGAGCGGGCAGGCGCCCTGATCTTCCACGGTGACGTTTTGCTTGGGGGCACTGGCGCAGGCGGCCAGCAGGGCAAGGCTCAGGGGAAGCAGCAGGCGGGCAGCGGTCATGGAGGCTCCGTTGATTAGCGACGAAGGGCGAGCATAACCGAAGATGAGACAAGGTGTGACAAGAGGACCGCAGAGTGCCCTGCGTTGGGCTGTGGAGCAGACCCAGAACTGACGACCCCATTCTTTCGGAAAGAATGGGGTCTATTCAAGAGGGGCTGCTACGCAGCCCAACGCAGGGCAAGCCTGCTCACCACAGGGGGGGCACTCGGGCCACTCGGGGCACTCGGGCTAGTGAGCTATCAGAAGAGCACCTTCGCCACGTCGGCAAAGCGCTTGGCAAAGTGCACGGTCATGCCTTCCTTCAGGTAGTCCGGCAACTCCTCGAAGCTGCCACGGTTTGGCTCCGGCAGGATCAGCTCGTGAATCTTCTGGCGTCGCGCCGCAATCACCTTCTCGCGCACCCCGCCAATCGGCAGGACATGCCCGGTCAGCGTCAATTCACCGGTCATCGCCACGCCTTTTTTCGGCGGCTGGTTGCGCGCCAGCGACAGCAACGCGCTGGCCATGGTCACCCCGGCGCTCGGGCCGTCTTTGGGCGTGGCGCCTTCCGGCACGTGCAGGTGCACGAAGGCCTCGTCGAAGAACTTCGGATCACCGCCAAACGACTTCAGGTTGGAGCTGATGTAGCTGTAGGCGATTTCGGCAGACTCCTTCATCACCTCACCCAACTGCCCGGTGAGCTTGAAACCACGGTTGAGCGTGTGGATGCGCGTCGCCTCGATCGGTAGCGTGGCGCCGCCCATGCTGGTCCAGGCCAGGCCGGTGATTACCCCGGTGCCGGACAGCACTTGCTCGTTGCGGAACACGGGAATACCCAGGGAGCTTTCCAGGTCCTTGTTGCCGATCTTGATCACCGAGTCGGGCTCATCCAGCAGCTTGACCACGGCTTTGCGCACCAGTTTGCCCAGCTGTTTCTCCAGCTGACGCACACCGGCTTCCCGCGCGTAGCCGTCGATCAACGCGCGCAGGGCGCCGTCGCTGATGCTCAGGCTGTTTTTCGACACGCCGGCTTTTTCCAGCTGTTTGGGCCACAGGTGACGCTTGGCGATGGCGACTTTTTCTTCAGTGATATAGCCGGACAGGCGAATCACTTCCATCCGGTCCAGCAGCGGGCCGGGGATGGAATCCAGGGTATTGGCGGTGCACACGAACAGCACCTTGGACAGGTCCAGGCGCAGGTCCAGGTAGTGGTCGAGGAATTCGACGTTCTGCTCAGGGTCGAGGGTCTCCAGCAATGCCGACGCCGGGTCGCCCTGGAAGCTCTGGCCCATCTTGTCGATCTCGTCGAGCATGATCACCGGGTTCATCACTTCCACATCTTTGAGCGCCTGCACCAGCTTGCCCGGCAGGGCGCCGATGTAGGTGCGGCGATGGCCCTTGATCTCGGCCTCGTCGCGCATGCCGCCGACGCTGAAACGGTAGAACGGCCGGCCCAGTGACTCGGCGATGGATTTGCCGACGCTGGTCTTGCCCACGCCCGGCGGGCCCACCAGCAGCACGATGGAACCGGCGACTTCGCCTTTATAAGCGCCCACCGCGAGGAACTCGAGGATGCGGCTCTTGATGTCGTCCAGCCCCGCATGGTGTTTATCCAGCACCTTGCGCGCGTGCTTGAGGTCGAGCTTGTCCTCGCCATACACCCCCCACGGCACCGAGGTGGCCCAGTCGAGGTAGTTGCGGGTGACCGCGTACTCCGGCGAGCCAGTTTCCAGGATCGACAGTTTGTTGAGTTCTTCATCAATGCGTTTTTTCGCCTGGGCCGGCAACACTTTGCCTTCCAGGCGTTGCTCGAATTGCTCGACGTCCGCGCTGCGGTCGTCCTTGGTCAGGCCCAGCTCCTGCTGGATGACCTTGAGCTGTTCCTTGAGGAAGAACTCGCGCTGGTGCTCGCCGATCTTGCGGTTCACTTCGGCGGAGAGTTCTTTTTGCAGGCGCGCGACTTCGACTTCCTTGCGCAGCATCGGCAGGACTTTTTCCATGCGCTTGAGCATGGGCACGCAGTCCAGCACTTCCTGCAGCTCGTTGCCGGTGGCCGAGGTGAGGGCGGCAGCGAAGTCGGTCAGCGGCGACGGGTCGTTGGGGCTGAAGCGGTTGAGGTAGTTCTTCAGCTCTTCGCTGTACAGCGGGTTGAGCGGCAGCAGTTCCTTGATCGCATTGATCAGCGCCATGCCGTAGGCCTTGACCTCGTCGGTCGGCTCGCTGGGCTGGTGCGGGTATTCGACTTCCACCAGGTACGGTGGGCGGTGGTGCTTGAGCCAGGTGCGAATCCGCACGCGGGTCAGGCCCTGGGCGACGAATTGCAGTTTGCCGTTCTCGCGGCTGGCGTGGTGCACCTTCACCAGGGTGCCGTACAGCGGCAGGCTGGAGGTGTCGAAATGCCGGGGATCTTCGGGCGGCGTGTCCATGAAAAACAGGGCAAGCGAGTGGTGATCGGATTTGCTCACCAGCTCCAGGGTTTCCGCCCACGGTTCTTCATTGACGATCACCGGCAGCACTTGCGCCGGGAAGAACGGCCGATTGTGGATCGGAATGATGTAGACCTTGTCCGGCAGGTTTTGCCCAGGCAGGGCAAGGCCGGTATTGGATGAAGCTGCGTGTTCAGCGTTTTCGGGATCGGCGTAATCGTTGAGGTCGATGTCCGGGAATTCTTGCTGGTCGCTCATGGGGCACCTGCATAAGGAAGTATGCAGGTTAGATGGGGCAGGGCAGTGGTGGTTTCAATGGCGGGCGTGAGATAGCAACATATTGCATGATATTTTCGAAACCCGTAGGCGCCAGCAAGCCGGCTCCTGCAGGGCTCAGCTGATTTTGTGGAGATAGGCGGGCAGTGGTTGTTCCGGCAGCACCGACAACACTTTCAAGCGCTGCAACATTCGCTGCCGGGCCCGTTGCAGGTGCTCGCGCAGGTTCAGCGCGGCCGCGTCGACGGCACCGTGCAGCAACAACTCCAGAATCAGGCGATGTTCGGCAAGCATGGCTGGATCGGCGCCGATCCCCAGCAAACGGTAGAAAATCCGGCTGATGATCATCGGGCTCTGGCCCTGGCGAATCAACGCGGCGATCTTGCGATTCTGCAGGCCGGCCAGGCAGCGCTGGTGCAAATCCTCTTCGATCTGTTCGATGGCTTCCAGGCTGCAATGGGGGCTGTCCTGGGCGTCCAGCACGCGTTGCAACATGGCTTCGAGCAGCTCGCGGTCCAGGTTCGGTGCGCTCTGGCGCAGGGCTTCGGGCTCCAGGCAGGCACGCAGTTCGTAGTCTTCGGTGACTTCCCGCGCGGTCAGCGGCCCCGCCAGCCACTGCGAGTACGGCTCTTTTTCCACCAGGCCCCGGTCGCGCAGGCGCATCAGCGCTTCGCGCACCACCGCGCGGCTGACGCCGTAGTGGTCGGCGGCGGCCTGTTCGTCCAGGCGGTAGTGGCCGAAGGCGATGCAGGTGGACAGCGCCGCGCCGATCTCCTCGACGATCCGCTCGCCCAGCGGTCGGGTATCCACCAACTCATCCTCGCCATTCAGGCCCAGGTGCGCATGGCTCAGCGGCAAGCGCAGCGGCTCCATGGCCAGGCCGTCGGGGTTGATCAGGTAGCCGCGGCCGTTGAAGCGGCAAATCAGCCCTTCCGCGTGCAGCAGGTCCAGGGCCTTGCGCACCGGTACGCGGCTGGTGCCGAACAGTTCGGCCAGCGGTGCCTCCAGCAGGACCAGCCCGTGGCGCGCGGTGCCGTTGACGATCGCATCACGCAACAGCTGATGAATCATCGCGTAACGGGAGGCCGAGGCGGACACTGCTTTCATTGCTTTCTCAAGAGGATGTAGGACGGTGGCCGGGGATTCTCTCATAGATGCGCCTGTCACTCTGCGCCACATCGGTGGCACTTTTTTGGGGCCTGGACAGCGGGAATGTTACTTTTCTGCACCAAAATGTACTTATTCATAAAAGATACATTATTTCTTTTAAACCCTGCGCTGGACGTCTTGCACGCTTTTTTTTCCAGACCCAGGAGCATCTATCCCGTGGATCCTGACGCGAACATCTGATCTGCACGTTGGGCGCGTTCACAGACTGGCACGAAACCTGCCTTTGTAAAATGTACATTTTATTAATATGTACGTTTTGTGAGGGTCATCTTGATGTCAGACGCCACTTCGATGGCCGAGGATTTCGCCAGCGGTCGCAACGACCCGGTGCAAGCCCTTGAGCAGGCACTCGACAAGGCCAGCCAGGTACCGGCGGTATTTATCAGCCTGACCACCGAGCGCGCCCGCCGTGAAGCCGAAGCTGCCGCCGCGCGCTGGCGGGCCGGCCAGCCATTGAGTGGGTTGGATGGCGTGCCCTTGGCCTGGAAGGACCTCTATGACGTGGCCGGCAGCGTCACCACTGCCGGTGCCGCCTACCGGCGCAACGCGCCTGCCGCCTTGCTCGATGCGCCCAGCGTAGGGCTGCTGTGCCGCGCGGGGATGGTCAGCGTCGGCAAGGCCAACCTCAGCGAGCTGGCCTATTCCGGGCTCGGCCTCAATCCGCACTTCGGCACCCCGCACAACCCGCACGGCACTGACCAGCCACGTATCCCGGGTGGCTCATCGTCCGGCTCGGCGGTGGCCGTCGCCGCCGACATTGTGCCCATCGCGATGGGCACCGACACCGCCGGTTCGATCCGCATCCCCTCGGCATTCAATGGCCTGGTGGGCTACCGCAGCAGCAGCCGACGCTATAGCCGCGACGGCGTGTTTCCCCTGGCTCACACCCTCGACAGCCTTGGCCCGCTGACCCGCAGCGTGCGCGATGCGCTGGCCATCGACGACCTGCTCCACGGCCGCCGGCAAACCCATGTCGCGCGAAGCCTCAAGGGCCAGCACTTTGTGCTGGAGCAAGGCGCCCTGGAAGGCATTGAACCCGCCGTGCACAACAACCTGCTGCGCGCGGTGGACCAACTCAAGGCCGCCGGTGCGCGGGTCGAGTTGCGCCCCTCGCCCACGTTCCAGGCCACGCTGGAGCTGATCAAGCACCAAGGCTGGCTCGGCGCCTTCGAAGCCTTCGCCCTGCACCAGGCGTTGCTCGACAGCGCCGACGCCGAGCAACTCGACCCCCGCGTACGCCGCCGCCTCGAAGCCGCGCGCGCGTTGCCGGCCAGCCAACTGATCGCCCTCACCGATGCCCGCCGCCGCCTGCAACAGCAACTCATCGACGACCTCGACGGCGCCGTGCTGATCACCCCCACCGTTGCGCATGTCGCCCCGGCCCTGGCACCGCTGGAAGCCGACGACGCGCTGTTTGTCAGCACCAACCTCGCCACCCTGCGCCTGACCATGCCCGGCAGTTTGCTCGACATGCCCGGCGTGAGCCTGCCCAGCGGCCGCGACGCCCTGGGATTACCCACCGGCCTGCTGCTCAGCGCCCCCAGCGGCGAAGACGCACGCCTGCTGCGGGCCGCTTTGTCGGTCGAAACCGCCCTGACTTTTTAAGGAGACACACCATGGCTAAAGACATCCTCTGTGCATTTGGCGTCGACGTCGACGCCGTCGCCGGCTGGCTCGGTTCCTACGGCGGCGAAGACTCGCCCGATGACATCTCCCGCGGCCTGTTCGCCGGGGAAGTCGGCGCGCCGCGCCTGCTCAAACTGTTCGAACGCTACGGCCTGCGCACCACCTGGTTCATCCCCGGCCACTCGATGGAAACCTTCCCCGAGCAGATGAAGGCCGTGGCCGACGCCGGCCACGAAATCGGCGTGCACGGCTACAGCCACGAAAACCCGATCGCGATGACCGCCGAGCAGGAAGAAATCGTCCTCGACAAGTCCATCGAGCTGATCACCCAGGTCACCGGCAAGCGGCCCACCGGCTACGTCGCGCCGTGGTGGGAATTCAGCAAGGTGACCAACGAGCTGCTGCTGAAAAAAGGCATCAAGTACGACCACAGCCTGATGCACAACGACTTCCATCCCTACTACGTGCGCAAGGGCGACACCTGGACCAAGATCGACTACAGCCAGCACCCCGATACCTGGATGAAGCCCCTGGTGCGCGGCGAAGAAACCGACCTGGTGGAGATCCCGGCCAACTGGTACCTCGATGACCTGCCGCCGATGATGTTCATCAAGAAAGCCCCGAACAGCCACGGCTTCGTCAACCCGCGTCACCTCGAGGAAATGTGGCGCGACCAGTTCGACTGGGTCTACCGCGAGCACGAACACGCGGTGTTCACCATGACCATCCACCCCGACGTGTCCGGCCGCCCGCAAGTGCTGTTGATGCTGGAGCGCCTGATCGAGCACATCCAGAGCCATGCCGGCGTGCGCTTCGTCACCTTCGACGAAATCGCCGACGACTTCATTCGCCGCCAACCCCGTACCTGAACCCCACCCTGCAGGAGCCGGCTTGCCGGCGCCTGCCGGTCAAATCCTTGAGGCGCGCCCCATGTCCATCTACAACAAGCTTGACCTGACTGGCTGGAAACCCCGGCAACTGACGTCCCAGGAAGTGCGCTTCGCCACCTGGATCGCGTTTTTCGCCTGGGTGTTTGCGGTGTATGACTTCATCCTGTTCGGCACGTTGCTGCCGGAGATCGGCCGGCACTTTGGCTGGGGTGAAGTGGAGCAAGCTGAAATCGCGACCTGGGTGGCGGTGGGCACGGCGGTGGTCGCGTTTGCCATTGGCCCGGTCGTGGATAAGTTGGGTCGGCGCAAAGGCATCATCTTCACCGTGGCCGGTTCGGCACTCTGCTCGGCACTCACCGCGATTGGCGGGGCGTGGGGCAAGTCGCCGCTGATTCTGATCCGGTCGCTGGGCGGCCTGGGCTATGCCGAGGAAACCGTCAACGCGACCTACTTGAGCGAGCTGTATGGCGCCTCCGAAGACCCGCGCCTGACCAAGCGCCGCGGGTTCATCTATAGCCTGGTGCAGGGCGGCTGGCCGGTCGGTGCGTTGATCGCCGCCGGGTTGACCGCGCTGTTGCTGCCGGTCATTGGCTGGCAGGGCTGCTTCATCTTCGCCGCGATCCCGGCGATCGTGATCGCGATCATGGCGCGCAAGCTCAAGGAGAGCCCGCAGTTTCAGATCCACCAACGCATCAGCGAGCTGCGTAAAAGCGGCGCGGTGAAGGACGCGCAGAACGTCGCCGCGACCTACGGCGTGGACTACGACGAACACAGCAAGGCCGGCCTCAAGGCGGCCTTCCGTGGCCCGGCGCGCCGCGCCACGCTGGTGATCGGCGCCGCGCTGCTGCTCAACTGGGCGGCGATCCAGGTGTTCAGCGTGCTGGGGACTTCGGTGATCGTCAGCGTGCACCACATCTCGTTCGAGAACTCGCTGATCATTCTCGTACTGTCGAACCTGGTGGGTTACTGCGGCTACCTCAGCCACGGTTGGATGGGCGACAAGATCGGCCGCCGCAACGTGATCGGCCTGGGCTGGATGCTCGGTGGGCTGTCGTTCGCCGGCATGCTGTTTGGCCCGAGCAACATGGCGATGGTCGTCGGGCTTTACAGCCTGGGCCTGTTCTTCCTGATCGGTCCGTACTCGGCAGCGCTGTTCTTCATCAGCGAAAGTTTCCCCACCAGCATCCGCGCCACCGGTGGCGCGATCATCCATGCCATGGGCCCGATCGGCGCGGTGGTCGCAGGTTTTGGCGCGACCCAGGTGTTGTCCGCCGGCAGCGACTGGCAGACCGCCGCGCTGTGGTTCGGTGCACTGCCGTGCTTTTTGTCCGGTGCCCTGATGTTTGCCGCACGCCACGTGCGTCCGGAAACCGTTCAGTAAGGAGTGTTTGATGAGCCGTAAAGTTGCCTTGATTACCGGTGCCGCCAGCGGCATCGGCCAAGCCCTCGCTGTGGCCTATGCGCGCAACGGCGTGGCGGTGGTCGGCGGGTATTACCCCGCCGATCCCCATGACCCGCACGCCACTGTGGCCCTGGTGGAAGCGGCCGGCGGCGAGTGCCTGATGCTGCCACTGGACGTGGGCGCCAGCGCCTCGGTGGACGCCCTGGCCGAGCAGGCCGTGCAACATTTTGGCCGCCTCGATTACGCAGTGGCCAACGCGGGTCTGCTGCGCCGCGCGCCGTTGCTGGAGATGACCGATACGCTGTGGGACGAAATGCTCAATGTCGACCTGACGGGGGTGATGCGCACCTTCCGCGCGGCGACCCGGCATATGCACGAGGGCGGCGCGCTGGTGGCGATTTCGTCGATTGCCGGCGGCGTGTATGGCTGGCAGGAGCACAGTCACTACGCGGCGGCCAAGGCCGGTGTGCCGGGGCTGTGCCGGTCGCTGGCGGTGGAGTTGGCGCCCAAGGGCATTCGCTGCAACGCGGTGATTCCCGGGTTGATCGAGACGCCGCAGTCGCTGGATGCGAAAAATTCGCTGGGGCCGGAAGGCTTGGCGAAAGCGGCGCGCGCAATCCCGCTGGGCCGGGTAGGGCGGGCGGATGAAGTGGCGTCGCTGGTGCAGTTCCTGACCAGTGAGGCATCGAGTTATTTGACCGGGCAGAGCATCGTCATCGACGGTGGCCTGACCGTGCGCTGGCCGGACTGATGCGGATTCAAGCCTGATGCACGTCAAATGCGGGAGCGGGCTTGCTCAAGAATGCGGTGGATCCGTTCTGCATGCATCGACTGACACACCACTTTCGCGAGCAAGCCGCTGCCATATTTAACCGCGTTCGCCGCTCGATTATTCAAGGAGTTCACCATGCCCCAACTCACTCACCGCCGCGCCGTCATCACCGGCGCCGGCAGCGGCATCGGGGCCGCCATCGCGCGCGCCTATGCCGTCGAAGGCGCACGCCTGCTGCTGTCCGACCGCAACGCCGCCAGCCTGGCTGAAACCGCGATCACCTGCCGCAACCTGGGCGCCGAAGTGGTCGAGTGCCTGGCCGATGTCGGCACGGTCGAAGGCGCCCAGGCCAGTGTCGACCGCTGCGTCGAGCATTTCGGCGGCATCGATATCCTGGTCAACAATGCCGGCATGCTCACCCAGGCGCGCTGCGTCGACCTCTCCCTCGAAATGTGGAATGACATGCTGCGTGTCGACCTCACCAGTGTGTTCGTCGCCAGCCAGCGCGCCCTGCCGCATATGCTCGCGCAGCGCTGGGGGCGGATCATCAACGTCGCCTCGCAACTGGGCATCAAGGGCGGTGCGGAGCTGACCCACTACGCCGCCGCCAAGGCCGGGGTGATCGGCTTTACCAAGTCCCTCGCGCTGGAAGTCGCCAAGGACAATGTGCTGGTCAACGCCATCGCGCCGGGCCCTATCGAAACGCCGCTGGTGGGCGGCATCAGTGCCGACTGGAAACGCGCCAAGGCTGCCGAACTGCCCCTGGGCCGCTTCGGCCTGGCGGATGAAGTCGCGCCCACCGCCGTGCTGCTGGCCAGCGAGCCGGGTGGCAACCTGTTCGTCGGCCAGACCCTGGGCCCCAATTCCGGCGATGTCATGCCATGAGCGGGGTGTAGGCATGTGCGGACTCTGCGGACTGCTCGGCGAAGACCTGCACTGGAGCGACCCCCTGGGCGACGAACTGCCCAGGCGCCGCGAACGCCTGCGCCGTATCGCCGCCATCAACCAGGTGCTGGCGGTGTTCCGGCTCAAGGTCGAAGACTTCCAGGGCGCGTCCTACCTGCTGCTGGGCGCCACCGGCAAACAGGCGTTGGCGAGCGGCCTGGATCAACTCTGGCAGGCCGCTGAAACCATGCTCGGCCGCCCGCTGGACCCGCTCGATCCGCACTTGCTCGATCACCTGGACCTGCAGGCGTCATGAGGTAAGAAGAAAATGAGCATCGCTCTAAATGTGATCACCGGCTTCCTCGGCAGTGGCAAGACCACCTTGCTCAAGCGCCTGCTGCAGCACGAAAGCCTGGGCGATACCGCGTTGCTGATCAACGAATTCGGCGACGTCGGCATCGACCATCTGCTGGTGGAAGAAGTGGCGCCCAATACCGTGTTGCTGCCCAGCGGCTGTATTTGCTGCTCGATCCGCGGCGAACTGAAAGACGCGCTGCTTGGCCTGTTGCAACGCCGCGAGCGCGGTGAGATTCCTGCGTTCAAGCGGGTGATCCTGGAAACCACCGGCCTGGCCGATCCGGCGCCGATCCTCGCGACCTTGAACAACGACGTGCAATTGCGCGGGCGTTTTCATATCGGCCTGGTGATCACCCTGGTCGACGCCAGTCACGCCGCGCTGCAGGAACGCCTGCACCCGGAATGGCTGGCCCAGGTCGCGGCGGCGGATCGACTGTTGCTGAGCAAGACCGACCTGGTGCCTGATTGCGCGGCGCTGCGTGCGCACCTGCAGGGGCTGAACGCCGGTACGCCGATCCTCGATACACAGGCGATTCTCAGCGGCGATCAACTGCTGCTCGGCGAAGGCCTGCGCAGCGCCGAGCCCGCCGTGGAAGTCAGCCGCTGGCAACTGCATCAAGCCACCAACGTCACCCACGGCGCCGCGCAGGTGTGCAGCCTGACCTTCGACCAGCCGCTGGACTGGGTGGGTTTCGGGGTGTGGTTGTCGATGCTGTTAAGATGCCATGGCGAACGAATCCTCCGCGTCAAAGGGCTGCTCAACGTGAACGCCAGTAACGCCCCCATCGTCATTCATGGCGTGCAGCATTGCCTGCACGCCCCGGTGCACTTGCCCGCGTGGCCGGGCAGCGACCGCCAGTCGCGCCTGGTGTTTATCCTGCGCGGGCTCGACCCCGCGCTGCTGCGGCGCTCCTTCGACGTGTTCTCGCGACGGTTCGCCGCATGATCACATTGCGCGTTCTCGGCACCTCGGTGACCCTGCTCGAATGCCTGCGCGTGCGCGCCGAACAGGAGCTGGGCATCCGCCTGGTGTACCAGGTGCACGACGTCGAACAGGCCCAGCGTATCGCGGTGATGCAACCCGACAGCTACGACCTCTACGACCAGTGGTTTCACAACGTCGACTTCGTGTGGCCGGCCCGCGCGATCCAGCCCATCGACACGCGACGCCTGGCGCTGTGGCACGAGATCAACGACTTGCCCAAGCGCGGGCGCCTGTCGCCGAACGACCGCCTGGGCAGCGGCAGCGTGCCCAGCGAGCGCCTATTCGTGCAGCACGACGGCAGCCTCGGCAGCACCGTCACCGAGCGCATCAGCATGTTGCCGCTGACCCACAACGCCGACAGTTTTGCCTACCGCCCCGAACGCTTGCCCGAGGGTTTTTGCCACGGCAATGAAAGCTGGGGCTGGTTGCTCGATCCGGCGTGGCGCGCACGCACGGCGCTGCAGAGTGACGCCGCCATCGGCGCGCTGGACGCCGCGCTGGCGGTGCAGGGCGCGGGGCTGGCCAACTTCAAGGACATCGGCAACATGAGCATCGAAGAGATCGATGTGTTGGCCGACATTCTGGTGCGCAAACAGAAGGAAGGGCACTTTGCGGCGTTCTGGTCCGATGACGAGGAGGCGGCGCAATTGATGCTCAGCCCGAGCATCGATATCCAGAGCCTGTGGTCACCGACCTTGATGCGCCTGCACCGCGCCGGGGTGAAATACCGCCTGGCGGTGCCGCGCGAAGGCTATCGCGCCTGGTTCGGCGGCTTGTCGTTGTCGCGCCATGCCCAGGGGCCGGTGCTGGATGCGGCGTATGCCTATCTCAATTGGTGGCTGTCCGGCTGGCCCGGGGCGGTGATGGCGCGCCAGGGTTACTACATCGGCAACCCCGCGCGCACGCGTGATCACCTGAGCAGCGCCGAATGGGATTACTGGTATGCCGGCAAGCCTGCGCGGGAGGAGTTGCTGGGCAGCGACGGCTTGCCGCTGATTGATATCGGCGAGGTGCGCGATGGCGGCTCCTACGAGCAACGCATGGGGCATATCGCGGTGTGGAACTCGGTCATGGATGAGCACAACTACCTGGTGCGGCGTTGGGGGGACTTTATGCGGGCGCGCGGCTGAGCGCCGGTCAAGCGCGTGTCGCCAATAAAATGACTGTGAAATCCCCGTATTTATTGAGTGCGCTTATGCTTTTCCCCAGCTAATCTGCTCAAACCAAATATTCATGCAAAATGGATATTTTTTTGACGCCAGTCAGCAGTTGCCAGGAAAGCATATGACAAAGGGACCGAGTGGCAGAGAACGGCGAAGGCAGCCAGCGGGCACTGCAATGAGCTGGCGCCACACCTTTCAAACCCGCATTGCGGGGGTGTTGGCGCTGTTGCTGCTGGTGGTCGTCGCAGCCACTTATTTCGCGGTCAAGACCGCGACGTCCCGCGCCGTGGAAAACCAGGCGCAAGTCCAACTCAAGACCGGCAGCCAGGTGTTCGAACGCCTGCTGGACCTGCGCGGCCGTCGCCTGCAATACGGCCTTGACTGGCTGACCGTCGACGGCCCGTTCAAACAAGCCGTGGCCGAGGGCCAGACCGTGCCGATCCTCGCCGCCCTGCGGCGTCATGGCACCGGTATTCGTTCCAGCGAAGTGTTTGTGCTGGGCCTGGATGGCAAGGTCATGGTCAGCACCTTGCCCGTCCTGTCGCGCGGCCAGGTGTTCCCCTATAACAACGCCCTGCGCCTCGCGCGGCGCAGCGGCCTGCAGATGTTGATCGTGGCCATGGACGGCCGGCCATACCTGCTGGTGCAGGAGGAAGTGCTCGACCCGTTGCCCATCGCACGGGTGGTGATGGGTTTTCCCATGGACAAGCTGTTCGCCAATGAGCTGCGGTCCATGAGCAACCTGGAGGTGTCGTTCCTCAGCGTGCAGGAGGGCAAGCCGGGTCCGCTGTTCAGCACCCAGCCCGATGCGTACCAGGCCTCCACTTTCAGCTTGCTGCGCGAAGCGCCTATCGACCCCGAGCCGCAGATCCACCTGTTCTACGGCCAGCGCGTGCTCAGCCAGGTACTGCCGCTGGCCAATACCGGTGACGGCAATGAAGTGCGGGTCCTGCTGCAAAGCCCGCTGGACCATGCGCTGGAATCCTTCGCGCCGCTGGACCGGCAGTTCCTCGGGATTGCCCTGGCGGTGCTGCTGGTGTCGTTGGCCGGCGCGCTGTTCCTCGCGCGTCGCGTGTCGCGCCCGCTGAATGCGCTGGTCGAGGCGGCGGGGCGGATCGGTGCCGGCGATTACCGCACGCCGGTGCGGGTGCGCGGTCATGACGAGTTCGGCCTCCTGGCGCGCGCCTTCAACGCCATGCAAAGCGGGATCGCCGTGCGCGAACGGCAACTGGCGCATAACGCCCTGCATGATCCGCTCACCGGCCTGCCCAATCGGGCCTTGGCCATGGAGCGCCTGGGCAGCGCGATCAGCGCGCGGCGGCCGGTGGTGTTGTTGTACCTGGGCATCGAGAACTACCGGGTGATCAACGAAGGCTTCGGTCCCGAGGGCGTCGAGGAGATGCTCCGCGAAGCCAGCCGCTGCCTGTCCATGAGCCTGTTGGCCAGCGACACGGCGGCACGCATCACCGGCAGCGAGTTCCTGTTGTTGCTGGAGAACACCGAGATCGACCGCGCCGTGGCCCGCGCCGACCGCCTCTACGCGTTGCTCACCGAACCCCAGCGCATCGGCAATGACGAACTGCGCCACGAAGTCAGCATCGGTATCGCTGCCTACCCTGCCGACGGCCAGCAGGTCGAAGAGCTGATCAGCCGCGCCGCCATCGCTCGCCATGATGCGGCGGCGCTGCCGGGCTACCTGCAGATCTACCAGCAGGACCGCGATCTTGCCCACCAGCGCCAGATCACCTTGATCCGCGACCTGCGCCGGGCGGCCGTCGAAGGCGAGTTGTACCTGTGCTACCAGCCCAAACTCGACCTCAAGCACGGCTATGTACGCCAGGCCGAAGCCCTGCTGCGCTGGCAGCATCCGAGCCTGGGGCTGGTCTCGCCCGCCGAATTCATCCCCCTGGCCGAGCGCACCGGCAGCATGGGCGGCCTCACGCAATGGGTGATCGAAGAAGCCATCCGCCAGGTCGGCGAGTGGGCGCAGCGTGGGCTGCATATTCAATTATCGGTGAATATCTCGGTGGATGATCTGGCCGATGATGGCCTGGCGATCCGCGTCACCACCTTGCTGATGCACTACGGCGTGTCGGCCCAGCAGCTGCTTTTCGAGATCACCGAAAGCGCGATCATGCATAACCCGCAGCAGGCTCTGAGCGTGCTGGAGCAATTGCGTGGTTGCGGTATCAGCCTCTCGGTGGATGACTTCGGCACCGGCTATTCTTCCCTCGCCCAGCTGCAACGGCTGCCGGTGCAGGAGTTGAAGATCGACCAGTCCTTCGTGCGCAACCTCGACAGCACCAGCGGCGACGGCGTGATCGTCCGTTCCACCATCGAGATGAGCCACAACCTGGGGCTCAAGGTGGTGGCCGAAGGGGTCGAGTTCGAGCCCAGTCTCAAGCTGCTCAAACTGTGGAATTGCGACACGGCCCAGGGCTACCTGATCAGCCGTCCCCTCAACGCCATGGCCTTCGAGATGTGGATGCGCCGCGAGCGCACTCCGGTTTAATCAGGCGCAATAAAAAGGCGGCTACCCCTGGGGGTAGCCGCCTTTTTTGTACCGCCGGTGGTGCTTAATCCGGCAGTTTGAACGCCATCACGTAGTCACCCTGCTTGGTGCCCAGCGAGCCGTGACCGCCAGCCATGACCAGCACGTATTGCTTGCCGTCCTTGCCGGTGTAGGTCATCGGTGTGGTCTGCGCGCCTGCAGGCAGGCGGCCTTCCCACAGCTGCTTGCCGTTTTTCACGTCATAGGCACGCAGGTACTGGTCGAGGGTACCGCTGAGGAACGCTACGCCACCGGCGGTGGTGAAGGTGCCGCCCAGGCTTGGTACGCCCATGGTCAGGGGGATTGGAACCGGCGAGCTGTCACGCACGGTACCGTTTTTGTGCATCCAGATGGTTTGGTGGTTGGTCAGGTCGACCGCCGCCACATAACCCCACGCCGGAGCCTGGCACGGCAGGCCCAGAGGCGACAGCAGTGCTTCGAGGATCACGCCGTACGGCGCGCCTTTGTTCGGCTGCACGCCTTCGGTTTCACTCACGCGCGGACCTTGCTTGGCGATATCGGCCGCCGGGATCAGCTTGGATTTGAACGCCATGTAGCTCGGGTTGACGAAGGCGATCTGGCGTACCGGGTCGACGGAAATGCCACCCCAGTCGAACACGCCGAAGTTGCCTGGGTAAACGATCGAGCCTTGCAGCGAAGGCGGCGTGAACGGGCCGTCGTAGCGCATGGATTTGAAATCGATGCGGCACAGCAGCTGGTCGAACGGCGTCACGCCCCACATGTCACGCTCCTTGAGGGGCGGTGGCATGAAGTTCAGCTCGGACTTCGGCTGGGTCGGCGAGGTGTGGTCGCCAGCAACAGCGCCTTGCGGCACGGCGACTTCGTGGATCGGCACCACCGGCTGGCCGGTAGCACGGTCGAGCACGTAGATGCTGCCTTGCTTGGTCGACGCCATCACTGCCTGCTTCACGCCGGCTTCGGTCTTGATGTCGATCAGCGAAGGCTGGCCGCCCACGTCCATGTCCCACAGGTCGTGGTGGGTGAACTGGAAGGTCCACTTCACGTGGCCGCTGTCGATGTCCAGGGCGGTCAGGCCGGCGCTGTATTTTTCCGAATCTTCGGTACGGTCGCCGCCGTATTGGTCGGGCATCTGGTTGCCCATCGGCAGGTAGAGCATGCCGAGTTTTTCATCCACACTGAACATGGACCACATGTTCGGCGAGTTGCGGGTGTAGGTCTTGCCTTCGGCCAACGGGGTAGTGTCGTCCGGGTTGCCGCTGTCCCAGTTCCACACCAGCTTGCCGGTGTGCACGTCGAACGCGCGGATCACGCCGCTAGGCTCGTCGGTGGAGACGTTGTCGGTCACGTGACCGCCGATCACCACGAGGTTCTTGGTCACGGCCGGTGGCGAGGTGGAGTAGTAACCGCCGGGGGCGAAGCTGCCGATATTGGCACGCAGGTCGACCTGGCCTTTGTCGCCGAAGTCTTCGCACATCTTGCCGGTGTCGGCGTTCAGGGCGATCAGACGGGTGTCGGCGGTCGGTACGAAGATGCGTTTCGGGCAGGCATTCGGCGCGGCGGCCGGGCTGGCGCTGCCGGTAGGGCTCTGCTCGGAGGCATAGACGGCGTCATCGTGATACGACACGCCACGGCAGGTCATGTGCGCCCAGCCCTTGAAGTTCTCGGCACCTTCGGTGCTGATCTTCGGGTCGAAACGCCAGATTTCCTTGCCGGTGTCCGGGTCCAGCGCGATCACCTGGCTGTGCGGCGTGCACACGTAGAGCATGCCGTTGACTTTCAGCGGGGTGTTTTCCGCGGTGGTTTCACCCGGATCGCCAGCACCAGGAATGTCGCCGGTGCGGAAGGTCCACGCCGGGACCAGCTTGTGCGCGTTCTCCGGGGTGATCTGCGCCAGCGGCGAGTAGCGATCACCATGGGCCGAACGGCCGTAGGAGTTCCAGTCGCCATCGGCCTGGGCCGGCGCAGAACTGGCCATGCCAGGTACCGCGTCGCGGTCCAGTTGGCCGGTCTTGACCATCTCACCCGGGTTGGTGAATTGGCTGGCGAGGGCGGCAGCACCGGCCAGCACCACGGCCACGCTCAGCGCGCCAGTGCCCAGCGGGGCAGGCTGGCCACGCAGCAACGGACGGCGAAACCACGGGAGCAGCAGGACGATGCCCAGGGCAAACAGCAGTGCCAGGCGCGGCACCAACTGCCACCAGTCCAGGCCGACTTCCCACAAGGCCCATACGGTACTGGCGAACAACACCAGTGCGTACAAGCCCAGCGCGGCGCGGCGGGTAGCCAGCAGCAACACGCCGGTCAGGGCGATGCCGATACCGGCCAGCAGGTAGTACAGCGACCCGCCGAGCATGCTCAGCTTGACGCCGCCGGCCAGCAAGGCCAGCCCCATGATCAGCAGCAAGATCCCCAGCAGCCTGGGCAGCAGGCGGCTTGGGCTTGAAGCACCATCAGTGCTCATAGTGTGTTTCTCCGTTACGTTGGAATTATGTAACCCCGTGCTTCACTGTAGATGACGATTCGGCGCGGGCTTGGTTCAGCGTTAATTCGGTTTTTCTGGGGACAGGCGGTTATCCACAGGCGGGCGATAGACCTTCAGGCGCAGGTCGGTGCAAGACAGCGCTGTCTTCGAGGAGAGGGCAATTCGGCAAAATGGGATCGACCGCGGGAGTGAAACGTTTCAGTTTGTTGCGGCAAGGATAAAGTGCTGGTGCACCAAGAGAAAGCACAAATCGCAAGATGCATCATTTCCGATTTGGTAACAGTGACAGAACGTCGCTGCAAAAAGTGTAGGCGCCGGCTTGCCGGCGATGGGCCCGTGAGGCTGCCATCGCCGGCGAGTCGGCGCCTACAGGCGTGGGTTAGAAGGTGGTGCGGATACCCAATTGCACACTTCTGCCCGGTGCCGGCGCGATGTCACGCAGGATCGAGCTGGCGTAGCGCACGGTCTGGTTGGTGAGGTTTTCGCCGTTCACAAACGCCAGCCATTGGCTGCCGCCGACGTTGAAGCGATAGCCTGCGCTCGCGCCCAGCGTGGTGTAGCCGTCGGTGCCGCTCTCGTTATTCGGTACCCGGCCCTGGCCGGCGGCGTGTTCCACATCGATACGTGCCTGCCAGCGGTCGAGTTCCCACAGCAGGCCGCTGTTCAAGCGCAGCGGCGCAATGCGCGGCAAGGCTTCGCCGGTGTCGAGGTTGGTGGCGCGGGTGTAGTCGCCCGACAGCTCCAGGGCGAACTTGCCGTAGGCGCTTTCTCCGAGTTTCCAGTGGTCCTGGGCTTCAAAGCCGGCAAATCGCGCACGTACGCCGGAATATTCGTACTCAGGGATACCGCCGGCGTCTTCTTCGCCTTCATCGTTCAGCGTACGACCGGTGCCCAGCAAGCCGATGTAATTGGAGAAGTGGCTGTAGAACACGCCGAAGCTGCCCTTGTGGGTGCCGTTGTCGAAACGCAGGGCCAGGTCGCTGGACACGGCTTTTTCTTTCTTCAGGTTGGCGTTGCCCAGCTCATAGGTACCGGTGGCGACATGCGCACCGTTGGCGTACAGCTCGTAGAACGTCGGCGCGCGCTCGGTGTAGCCGAGGGTCGCGGCCACCGACCAGATCGGCGTGAGGGTGTACACCGCACCCGACGACAGGCTGCCGGCGGTGAAGTCATTGCTTTTGTCGGCGCCGGCAAAGCGCTCGTTGCCCTTGGCGTCCGGGTCGACGCTGGTGTGTTCCAGGCGCCCGCCGAGGCTGAGTTTCAAGCGCTCGGTGGCCTGCATTTCTTCGAGGATAAACAGCGCGCCGGCCGTGGTGTCGGTCTGCGGCACGAACGCTTCTTCACCGAGGGCGGAGAACTCGTTGCGGGTGACCTGTGCGCCGACCACCCCGTCGAGCGGGCCAAGTGGCTGGTGACGGGCTTCAACCCGTGCCTCATAACCCTTGTTCTTGAAGATCGTGCCGGTCTCGCCGCCTTCGATTTCGCGGTGCTCGTAGTCGGTGTAGCCCGCGTCGACTTTCACCGAGGTGAACGGGCCTTGCAGGTTGCGGACTTCGGAGGCGAATGCGTAGTGATCCTGCTTCATGCGGATGCGCACGTCCTGCTCGGCGGGGGAGCCGTAGTTGGCGTCGTAGCTGCTGTAGGACAGCCCGGCGTAACCGTCATCCCAGGTGTAGGAACCGCCCACCGCGCCGCCGTCCTGGCGTCCGTCGCTGTTGCCCAGGCGGCCGTTCTTGCCGGGGGCGTCATCGGTTTCCGGGGCGTGGCGACTGCGTGCCTGGCCGGGGATTTTCAGGTCGTTGAATTCCCGCGCATTCGCATCCAGGTGCAAGGCGAAGGTGCCGTTGCCGGCTTCCAGCTTGCCGGCGCTGCTACGCGTGGTGTCGGCGCCGCCGTAGCGCAATTCACCGGCACCGTGGATGCCTTCGATGGCTTCGGTGGGAATGCGGTTGTCGAAGGTGTTGACCACGCCGCCGATGGCGCTGCCGCCGTACAGCAGCGCTGCCGGACCGCGCACAATTTCGATGCGGTCGACGTTGACCGGGTCCAGTGGCACCGCGTGGTCGTAGGACAGCGACGAGGCATCCAGCGCGCCCACGCCGTTGCGCAGGATGCGGATGCGGTCACCGTCCTGGCCACGGATGATCGGCCGGCTGGCGCCCGGCCCGAAGTACGAAGACGACACGCCGGGCTGCTTGTTCAGGGTTTCGCCGAGGCTGCCTTTTTGCTGCAGGGTCAGGTCATCGCCTTCCAGCACGGTGGTCGGCGAGGCGAGTTGCTCGCTGCCCAGCGGGTTGCCGGTGATGACTTGGGGTTGCAGTTCCAGGGCGTGGGCTTCGGAGCAGATCAACAGGGCGGCGGCAAGCGGGGTCAAGCGCCACAGGGAGGAGAGGGACATCGGACATTCCTTGGCAAAACGGCAAAAAAGAGAAGGCTGCAGACGGTATCGAACGGCTTACTTTTGATAAGTATCGTTACAATATAACATCTCTTTTTTCGCTGAAAAGGGGAACTTTCTCCCAAGGGCTATATTCAATGCAGTGCTTCCACCGGTACGCCCCGTCGGCTAAGGTGCGCGGCTGTATTTCCTCTTATTGCAAAAGGCCCGGCATGACCGCGACAAGCAACGACCCACTCCACGGCGTGACCCTGCAGCACGTCCTCACCACCCTGGTGGAACATTACGAATGGGAAGGCCTGGCCGAGCGCATTGATATCCGCTGCTTCAAGAGCGACCCGAGCATCAAGTCGAGCCTGACCTTCCTGCGCAAGACGCCGTGGGCGCGGGAAAAAGTCGAAGGCTTGTACGTCAAGCTGATGCGCACCAAACGCCCGCTGGACTGACCTCATGAAGCGGTATGTGGCGGCAGCGGCGTTGGCCGGATGGGTCGGGTTGGCGATTCAGCAATACCTGATCTTTTATTCGCGCTGGGACGCCGGCGCCAGCCTGCTGGGCGGGCTGATCAACTTTTTCAGTTTCTTCACCGTGCTGACCAACACCCTGGCGGCGGTGGTGTTGAGCTATGCGTGGGTCAAGCGCGACTCGCCGGCGAAGCGGTGGTTTCTCGCGCCCGCGGTCAGCAGTGGCATCGCAGTGAGCATCGTGGTGGTGGGCCTCGCCTACAGCCTGTTGCTGCGGCATTTGTGGCAGCCCGAGGGCTTTCAATTTATCGCCGATGAGCTGCTGCACGACGTCATGCCGGTGTTGTTCGTCGTGTACTGGTGGCGGTATGTGCCCAAGGGCCATCTGCGCCTGAAACACATCGGCCTGTGGGTGATCTACCCGCTGGTGTACTTCGGCTATGCGCTGCTGCGCGGGGATTTGCTCGGGCAGTATCAGTACCCGTTCATCGATGTCGGCACCCTCGGTTATCCACAAGTGTTCGTGAATGCCGGGGGGATTCTGGCGGGCTTTGTGCTGGTTGCACTGGCCGTGGTGGGGCTGGATAAGCGCATCAAGCCCCGCTCCTGATTGATTCTTTCCTTACCTACCCGGCGAGCACCGTCTCGTCGAGCGGTTGCGTGCCTCTTCTCGAACGCTTCAACTCATTAGTTAATCTTTCTACATGAAAGCGTTGACTTTCCAGGTGATGTAGTTCGGTTCTTACAGTTATAGTTGCCGACAACTCAGTATTCATAAACTTCATGTCATCCACGTCTTACAGATGAATATAAAGTTTTGGCAAATTGCCATAATTTTCTTATAAGTCTTGGCGTCGTCAGGCTACGTCATTAAATGAACGGGCCGACTTTCCTTTTAAAGTTTGCACTGGATAATCACTCGGGCTCATCAAGCGAGTTGAGTTGCAATACAAGTAATTGGAAAAAGGTAGGGCGTTCTGCGCGCTCAGGCGTCGGAATGACTTAATGACGTTTATTACTATGTGAGCCTCTAGACATGAAAGCCAAAATGAACACTGTGCTGTTATCCATCGGGTTGTTGGTAGGGTCTGTGTCTGTTGCCCAGGCGGCGGATGGAACGGTCACCTTTTTGGGTTCGGTGCATTCCGGCGCCTGCTCCATCAAGCCTGACTCCGTCGATCAAACCATTCCCCTTGGCGCGATTGCCAAGCATCAGTTGCAGGCGGGTGGGAAGTCCGAGCCACGGCGCCTGCTGATTGAACTCGAAGGTTGCGACCTGGCCGGCCTCACCGATAACACGGTGACCACGACCTTCACCGGGGCGCCATCCGGCGTGGTGCCGGGTGCGCTGGGCACCGTCGGTAGCGCGGGCAACGTCGGCATCATGATGACCCATGGCAGTCAACCCGTTCGATTGGGCGTGCCTACCACGCCGCAGATCATTGCCACCGGTGATAACACGCTGGAGTTCGGTGCCTATGTGCAAGGCGCTGCTACGGGCGACGTGTTGCCGGGTGATTTCAGCGCGGTGACCAATTTCACCTTGGCTTATCAGTAAGCTTTTCCCCCGCCACCCAGCGTGGCGGGGGAGGCGGGTGGAGGCACTGGTGAAAACATTCGTAAGTCTCGCTATCACCTCTTCTTTGGCGATGTTCGCCAGCCCTTGGGGGGTTGCCCAGGAGCTTGCGCACGGGGATGGGCTCGTCACGCTGGGAGGAGAGGTCGTTGACTCGGCCTGCGGGTTGGAGTTGGTCAGCGTCGATCAAACCATCGATATGGACCCTGAGCCTATCGGCCGGTTTTTACGACGCGCCAGGGGCGGCGACCAATCCTTCCAGCTGCGCCTGGTCAATTGCACATTGAGTCGCACCGATCCGTTACGCCCCGGGGTAACGCTGCCCGACTGGCAGCACCTGCGGGTGACATTTGACGGTCCCTCCGACAGGGAGGGTCGCTCTTTTGCTGTATTGGGTGGCTCGCAAGGTGTTGCTCTCAATATCCAAGATTCGGTTGGCCAATTAAGTATTCCCGGTCAGCCGATGACACCGCACCCCTTGGCGGAAGGCGACATGACGCTGCACTTCACGCTTCATTTTGTTGGCAACGGATTGCCCATAGTGGCCGGAGCACACCGCGCCACCGTGCGATTCAAGTTGGAATATTTCTGAACTTTGATGGGTTGCTTGCATGTTGAATACGGCGAAGGTCAAGAATACGCTGCGCTCAAACTTTTTTAGTGGGTTGATATTATTACCGAGCACGGCTATGGCGAGCGGGGATATTGAGTTCAATACAGACGTCCTCGATCTAAGTGATCGGACCAATATTGACTTGTCTCGGTTTGCCCGCAGCGGTTTTATTCTGCCTGGTACTTACTCGATGGTGGTGCAGATCAATAATCAGGCGATGGCCGAGCAATCGGTGGCGTTCTTTCCCCCTGATAATGATCCCAAAGGCAGCCAGGCCTGTCTGTCGCCGGCGCTTGTGGACCTGCTGGGCCTGAAAGTGTCGAGCGCTGCCGAACTCAAGTGGTGGAAAGGCCATGACTGCCTGGATATAGAAAGCTTGCCGGGCATGGAGGTCAGTGGCGATCTGGCCACCTCCACGCTGAACATCAGCGTGCCCCAGGCCTACCTTGAATACAGCGCCATCAATTGGGACCCGCCTTCCCGCTGGGATGAGGGCGTGCCGGGGCTGCTGATCGATTACAACATGACGGCGCAGTCCCGCTACCAGAAGAATGACGGCACCCGTAACAACTTGACGGGTAACGGCACCGTGGGGGCGAATGCCGGCGCCTGGCGCCTGAGGGCGGACTGGCAGGGGCGTGTCGAAAAAGGCCTCGACAGTGGGTACGGCGATCCACAACAACTGGAGTGGAGTCGTTACTACGCGTATCGCGCAGTGCCTGCGCTGAAGGCGCGCCTGACGGTGGGAGAGGACTATCTGTACTCGGACCTGTTTGACAGCTTCCGCTATACCGGTGCCGCACTCGTTTCGGATGCAAGCCAGCTGCCACCCAACTTGCGCGGTTATGCCCCGGAAGTGGTGGGCGTGGCCAAGACAAACGCCCGGGTTGTTATCAGCCAGAAGGGCCGCGTGCTGTATGAAACGCTGGTCGCTGCAGGCCCGTATCGTATCCAGGACCTCAATGACGCCGTCAGCGGCACCCTGGATGTACGGGTGGAAGAGCAGGATGGTTCGGTCCACACCTTCCAGATCGACACGGCAGGCATTCCCTACCTGACGCGTCCTGGCCAGGTTCGTTACAAGCTGGCGTTGGGGCGGCCCTCCGATCTTCAATACGGCGCCAATGGCAATTTTTTCGGTACCGGTGAGTTCTCCTGGGGCGTCAGCAATGGCTGGTCGCTGTTCGGCGGTGCTATCACCGATAACAACTACCGTGCGTTGTCTGTCGGCGCCGGTCGTGACCTGTTGGCGTTCGGCGCCGTATCGCTGGATGTCACCCAGTCCCACGCCAGCGTGTGGAATCAGGCGCTCTCGGGCAAATCCTACCGCCTTCAATACTCCAAGCACTTCGAGCAGTACGACAGCCAGGTGACGTTTGCCGGCTACCGGTTTTCCGAGAAAAACTACTTGAGCATGAGTGAGTACCTGGACGCCAGCCATTACGGGTTGAACGGCGAGCTCGGCGGGATCGAGAACGTAGAGATCATCGAGGGCTGGAAACCGATTGGCGACAGCAAGTCACTGTATACGGTGACGCTCAATAAACAGTTTCGTGACCTTGGGGCGACCGTCTACGCCAGTTACAACAAACAGACGTATTGGGGGCGCCCGGACACTCAGCGCTGGAACCTGTCCATGTCGCGCTACTTTAATCTGGGGACAGTCAGGAACATGAGCCTGTCCCTGAATATGTACCGCAGTCAGGAATACGCCTACAAGGATAGCGGAATGGCGCTGACGGTCAGCCTGCCATTGGGGCGCAGCGGCACACTGTCGCTGGATGGCAGCAGGACCTCGGGCAAAGGGAGCTATGCCACGCGTTACAGTGACCGCCTCGATGAGCGCAATAGCTATCAGCTCAGTGCAAGTGACAACTCTACCAGCGGTTACCTGAGCCATATTGGCGACCAGGCTGACATCGATCTCAGCGCCAGCACACAACAAGGCAATGGCAGGACCCTCAGTGCGTCTGTTCGCGGTGGCGGCACACTCACGCCCTACGGTGCAGCCCTGCACCGAACCAATGCCGTTGGCGGAACCCGTCTGATGATCGATTCCGGCGGGGTACCCGACGTGCCTGTGCGGGGCTACGGCGTGTCGACCCGCACCAACATCTTCGGCAAGGCGGTGATCTCCGATATCAGCAGCTACCAGCGCACGGCCGCCAGTGTCGACCTGGAGAGCTTGCCGAGCAACGTCGAAGCCACGCAGTCGGTGACGCAACTGACACTCACCGAAGGGGCCATCGGTTATCGATCGCTGGAGGTGATTGCCGGTGAAAAGGCCATGGCCGTGCTGCGCCTGCCGGATGGCAGTTCACCGCCCTTCGGCGCGACGGTGAAGAACCTAAAACAGCAGGACACCGGGATTGTGAACGACGGCGGTGCTGTTTACCTGAGTGGCATCCAGGCCGGCGAGCAGATGATTGTCAGTTGGAGTGGCCTCGAGCAATGCCTGCTCACGCTCCCTGTGGTTTTGCCAGCCGACAGCTTGAGCGATGCCCTGCAACTGCGCTGCCAGAGTGTAGCCACTGATCAATCCTCACCCGAGCCAGCATCGCTGACCGGCAAGCGTACCGATACGGAGAACCCCGCCTCATGATGCTCAATACGCGCTCTAGATTCCTGCTCTTCGCACTCTTGGCTACAGGCCTGAACCCGGCCGCCAACGCTGCGGTTGGCCTGGATCGCACCCGTGTGATCTTTGAGGGTGGCAAGGATGCCACCAGCGTGAACATCACCAATAACAACACCCAGTTGCCGTACCTGGCCCAAGGGTGGATCGAGGATGAGCAGGGCAACAAAATCACCTCGCCCTTGATCGTGCTACCGCCGGTTCAACGCTTGGAGCCCGGTAAACAAAGCCAGGTGAAAGTTCAGGCGTTGCCGGCGGTCAAATCGTTGCCCCAGGATCGCGAGACTGTTTACTACTTCAACCTGCGGGAAATTCCGCCGCGCAGCGACAAATCCAACACCCTGCAAATTGCGCTGCAGACCCGCATCAAATTGTTCTACCGCCCCCAAGCCATCATGCCCAGCCAGCAGGACTTGTCCAACCCCTGGCAGGAAAAGCTCACCCTGACCCGGCAGGGCGACCGATACCAGGTGAATAACCCCACGCCTTACTACGTGTCCCTGGTGGACGCGCGCAGCAGCAAAGACGGCAAAACCGTGGCGGGCTTTGAACCGGTGATGATCCCGCCCAAGGGGACGCTGGCCTTGGGGCCAACGGCCACGGCACTTGGCCAGGCCCCGTATTTGGCCTACGTCAACGATTACGGTGGACGCCCGCTCCTGGCATTCACTTGCAGTGGCGAAACCTGCACCGTGAACGCGCAGGTCTCATCGCCTAATGAGTAGCGCCTGCTGCGGGAGAACGTCATGAAGTCCCACACCGTGAAAGTCTTGGGTTGCGTGTTATGGGTCCTGGCGGCGCGGGTAGGCGCCGAGGATGACGAAGGCATCGATGGCCAACGTGGGCGGTTGAACGTTAACGGGTCCATGCATGAATCGCCTTGCAGCCTGGAGATGACATCGCGCCATCAAACAATTGACCTGGGCGCCGTGTCGGCCAGCCTGCTGCTACGACCTGGCGACCAGGCGCCATCAAGCGCATTTCAGCTGCGCTTCCAGGATTGCCAGCGCACCGCCGGCAGCATCCGCAGCGAGCGTACCGGGAACCTGGCATGGAGTTCCCATCAACCGGTGTTGTCGGTCACGTTTCTCGCGCCTGCCGATGCCGATGATCCACGGCTGGTCAAAGTGCAAGGCATCACCGGGATGGGGCTGCGGTTGACCGATGCCCTGGGTCGGGACGTGCAACTGGGCTCCCGGGGCGAACCGTTGTTTCTGACCGAGGGCGGCAGTCTCCAGACCTGGAATGTTCAACCCACGCGCACCTCCGCACCGTTGACCAGTGGGGCCTTCCGCGCCGTCGTGGATTTCAGGCTCAGTTATGAGTGAGGCCAATGTAATGACCAAGGCAGTCGGCCCGCGGGCCATTCTTATTGGGGCAGGCCTGCTGTGGGTCGCCAGCCAGGGTGTGCAGGCCGACACCAACCTGATTATCCGCGCGGTCATCATCGCACCTCCGCCGTGCATCATTAACGGCGCGAGTACGCTCAATGTGCCCTTTGGCAATGACCTTCTGACGTCACGGGTGGACGGTGTCAACTACCGTCGCAACGTGCCTTATACCGTCACCTGTGATGCCCCTTTCAGCAACGCCATGAGACTTGAACTCAGGGGCACGGGGGCCTCGTTTGATGCTCGCGTACTCTCGACCCGCAACCCGAATCTTGGGGTGAAACTGTTCATCAACGGTGCGGATTGGCCGCTGAATGCGGCCGTGAATTTTACCTATCCCAACTTCCCCGTCGTGCAGGCAGTACCGGTCAAGCGCGCGGGCAGCGTCCTGCTCGGGGGCGCATTTGATGCCGCCGCCACGCTTGTGGTCGATTACCAATGATGAGGAATGCGCAATGACATGCGGGCAGCAGCGAGCCTTGCTCGCCTTGTGTTTGATCGGCCTGAGCAGCAGTGCTTCGGCCAACTTGACGTTCAGCGGGACGCTCAACGAGCCACCGCCCTGCACGATCAATGCGGGGAACACGATCGAAGTCGATTTCGGCGATGTCGGCGTCAAGCGAGTCGATGGCGTGAGATACCGCCGAGCGCTCGGCTACATCATCAGCTGTGGTAGCGCCACGCTCCCGTGGGTGCTGAAGTTGAGTGTCAACGGCACACCCACGACGTTCGACGGCTCGGCTGTGCAAACCAGTGCGACAGGCCTGGGCATTCGGATATTCCAGAATAACCTGCCGTTTCGACCCAATACGCCATTGGACATAACCGTGTCGTCCCCGCCGATGTTGGAAGTCGTGCCGGTCAAACAGCCGGGTGCAACGCTGGCCCCCGCACGGTTCACAGCGGTGGCCACGCTGTTGGCCGAATACCAGTAGGAGTTGAATCCATGGGACATGAGAGTGTTCATCCCAGGTGGCTGTGCGCCGTGCTGGCCTGGGTGCCAGTCTTCAGCCTGATACCCGAGGCGTCTGCGACGGACAACCTGAATTTCAAGGGCAACCTGGTTGAACAGGCTTGCAACATCAGGCCTGGCGACGAGGCAATCACCCTGGAGCTCTGGGACCTGACCAGCAAGCACCTCTACATCAACACGCGCTCTGTGGGTAAAGGCTTCAAGCTGCATCTGGAAGACTGCGACACCACCATCGGCAACACGGTGACCATCACCTTCGGCGGTGTGGAAAACCGGGCGCTGCCCGGGTTGTTCGCGCTGGATAGCGGCAATGGTGCCTCGGGTATCGGGCTCGGTCTGGAGACGCTGAGTAACAAGCCATTGCCCGTGAACAAAGTCAGCGACGAACAGGTTTTGGCCAATGGCAGCAATGTCATTGAGCTCAAGGCCTACGTGCAGGGGGAGCCGGATGCCCTCAGGGAGCAGACCATAGGGCACGGAGCCTACAGGGTGACCTCGACGTTTACGCTGGACTACCCGTAGCGCTGTGAATCGTAACTCATAGGCCGCCACGGCCTCGGACGAACTTCAACTCTCTTCTGGACGGCACCAGACCGCAGGCCGATATTCGCTGCGCGGTGCCAGGGGAGGGAAGCCACGAGATATAACAAATGAAACGACTGCATGTAGCCATCGTGACTCTCGTCTTGCTGGGTGTCGGTACGACCGCGCAGGCGGTTGATTGCCGAGTGAATGGCGGGCCCTGGGTCAACGGGAATCCCAACCTGGTTGTGCCGGTCACGGTCACCCTGAGCGCAGACCGCACGCGGGTTTTTATGGAAGGGGCAAGGCTGGAATGTCGATTTACCCCTGATGGAGGTCCATCTTCGCGCGAGGACTACTGGACCACTGGCAGCGTCGCAGGCGCGCCCTGGTCTCCCGGCCCCAAGTTCAGCACTCAAGGGACGGGATTGCGGATTAACGGCGCGTTCTATAACACCCCTGTCCCGTCGGGTATTCGGATAGCCACTATTCCGAACAATATGGCTGCTTACCCGATCAATATCACCCCCTACATTCTGTTGCGTAACTATCCGGCTACGCCGATCGACGTGCGAATAGGGGACAACCTCGGGCTATTGCGCCTCACCAGTTCGAACAATTACGACGCCACCCGGCCGCAACTCACCGTCACTTATACGGCCGCCAACACCTTCACCATTTCCCCGTCTACCTGCACGATCAACAATAACAACCCGATCGAGATCAACTTCGGCAATGTTCACCAGAGAGCAATCGGTACCGATCCGCTGACCACGACCATCCGCAGCAACCGCCGGCTCACTTATTCATGCCCGGACGGCGGGATCAGCACACCGATCACGATCACTTACAAAGGCACCGCCTCTTCGTTCGACACGCGTCTGCTGCGAATGACCAACCCGGACGTGGGGACGGCCCTTGTTCGTGGCGCAAGTGCGGTTCATGTCAACGGTTCATTCCTGACCCAAATTACCAACAGTGCGGGGGGCGACGATGTGACGTTTTCCCTGGTCCGGCGAGCAGGCTCCCTGCCTGCCGCCGGAGCCATCAGCGGCAGCGGAGTACTCGTAATGGGAGTGCCATGACACACCCCTGGCGTACGGCTTACTCCTCTTCGCTGCCGTCCGCACGCCAGTAGCCCACGGCCTTGAGGAACTCCTCATTGACCTTATGGGTGTCCAGCAGCACCCGGCGTATTTGGCGCGACAGCTTGGTTTCGGTGGCGACAAAGCAGTACAGCGAGCCACTCGGCAGCGTGAGGTTTTTCACGCGGTCGAGCAGGTCGTCCTGACCGCGCACCACCCAGATCACCTCCACATCGGCGGCGCTTTGCAGCGCTTGTTGTTCCGCCGCATCGGCGATCTCGATCACCGCCAGCACCTTGCGCCCCGCCGGCAGTTCTTCCAGGCGGCGGCCGATGGCCGGCAACGCGGTTTCGTCGCCGATCAGCAGGTAGCTGTCGAAGATGTCCGGCACGATCATCGAGCCGCGTGGCCCGCCGATGTACAGGTGCTGGCCGACCTTGGCCTGGTCGGCCCAGGTGGAGGCGGGGCCATCGCCGTGCAATACGAAGTCGATGTCCAGTTCACCGATGTCCAGGTCATAGCGGCGCGGCGTGTAGTCGCGCATCGCTGGCTGCGGGCCTTCGCCCTTGATGCTGAAGGTCGGGCTTTCCAGCGCGGCCTGTTCGGCAGCGTTCTGCGGGAACAGCAACTTGATGTGATCGTCGCTGCCCAGGCTGATAAACCCGGCCAGTTCCGGCCCGCCGAGGGTGATGCGGCGCATGCGCGGAGTGATGTCGACCACGCGCAATACCTGCAGGCGGCGGCGTTTGATCTCGTGGGTCACGCGGTGGATGGCTTGAGTATTCATTGAGCTTTCCCGTCGGCAATGGCTTGGGCGGTGCTGTTGAGCAGCGCCGCGACACGAACGATTTCTTCCGGGCTCCAGCGCCCGTGGTGCGAATGCAAGGCGTGGCGCAGGTTGTGCACCGCCTCGTGAATTTCCGGTGGACGGTCATGGCCGCGCAGCGAGCGTTTGCTCACCTCCATGCGCAGGCGAATGCCGTCAAGGGCCACCGTCTGTTCGCTTAAGAAGAGACGACCGGCGTCGGTGATTGTGTAGCGTTTTTTTCCGCCTTCGGCGTCGCCGGCGATCAACTCGCTTTCTTCCAGGAAGGTCAGCGTGGGGTAGATCACCCCGGGGCTGGGGCTGTAGGCGCCGTCGAACAGGGTTTCAATGCGGCGGATCAGGTCGTAGCCGTGGCACGGCTGTTCGGCGATCAACGCCGGCAGCAGCAATTTCAGGTCGCCCGGCGCAAAGACGCGCGGGCCGCGCCCACCGCGTTCGCGGCCAGGGCGTTTTTCGAAGCCATCGCGGTCGTCACCGTGGTCTCGGTGGTGATGAGGGTCTCTCACTGTCGTGTTCTCCTGTCTGATTTAGATACAACTTAAGATATATCTTACGTAAAGCGCAAAACCGTCTGACGAACGGTAGCGACAGGAAAACGCGGCTGCGCAAGGTGGCCGCCGCCTCCGAACAGGGCTTCGCCTTATCAACGAATCAGCGCGGCTAAATGACCATTTTATGAAGACACCATCAGTTGGTTCAGTGGAGTTATTGCTCTAATGGCGGGGAATAACCAGAGCGGCTCTGGTGTGTAGCTGATGTCCTACAGAGTGCGGATTTATATAAGTAGTACTGTCCATGTTTGCGTGTAATAACTAGATGACAGTTAATATTCATCTTTTTGAATTTTATGGTTTTTTTCTGTATTTGCGTGTCGTGTTTAATTACGGGTCAGCGCGAAAGGGCCGGCATCATCAAGTGGCGTTTCGAGGGACTATTTGCCTGCTTCGCAAGACCGGATTATCGGGTTTCGGCGGGGCGAGAAAACAGTTTTCTCAACTAACATTTGATGTCACCACAGGTACTAAAAATGCTTAAAAAGACCGCTTTCGTCCTGCCTCTCGTTGCTTTGGCGATCGGCTCCTCCAGCGCTTTCGCTGCCGGCGAGGCCAGCAGCGTCATCAACATCAAGGCGACGATTCCTACCAAGCAGTTCCATGTGCTGCCACGTGATCCCAACTTCGGTCGCGACGAAACCATGAACTACAACCCCGTCACCGGTGAACTGAGTTCGCTGCGCGCCACCTACGACCTGAAAAACACTGACGGTTCGATCCACGCCTACATCGAAGGCGGCCCCGCTTCGTTGACCAACGGCACCTCCGCGATCGCACTGACCAACACCTTCAACGGTGTAGTCCTGACCGGCGCGCCACTGGAAGTGGCCGATGACGCAAGCACCACCCCAGGCACCCAGGCTGACCTGGTCGTGGCTGCCGCCAAACCTGCAGATGGCGTATCAGGGCTGTTCACCACCAACTACACCATCGTCTTCGACCACGTGCCACGCGTCACACAGTAAGGCCTGATCAGCACCGGCTTATTGTTGGGTAGCGATACCGGTCGACAGGCAGTCGCTGTCGGTCGACCGGTTTTGCGTTTGAAGTCCGAAATCAGAGTATTCCGTTCATGTTCCCGATGACTTCCATCGCGGCAGCGCTTGCCTTGTTGTTTTGTGCGGGCGCGTTGGCGGCAGGTACCGCCGAAGGCACAATACCGCGTAGTTTGCTTTCCCAGGCCAAGGGATTGCCGGCGGACTTTGAAGAGCACTTTTTTGATGTCCCCCTGGCCGTCAGGGTTGAACTGGACCAGGAGTTTGTCTCCGAGGCAATGATCGTCCTGACCCGTGACGACCGCCTGACCCTGCTCGACTTTACCGACCACGACGGCAGCGTCATCAAGGATGAAGAGCGCGACCACTGGGCCGATTACCTGAAGCAGGGTGTGGCGCTCGGTGCCTGCGCCAGCAACTGCCCCTCGGGGCTCATGGCCGTGCACTACAACCTGGAAAACTCCACGGTGTCCCTGCTCACCGAAAACGCCGAGCGTGATGCCCAGGAGCAGCGTTATTACTTCCTGCCCACCGGCGGCAGCACCGGCCTGATCGTGCGCAACCAATTGAACCTCAGCGGCGGCGAAGGCCAGGACCTCGGCGGGCGCTTCGGCGTCGACGCCAGCAGTAGCCTGGGCCTGTGGAGCCAGACGCTGAACATGCAGTTCTCGCGCCTTGGCGGCCCCGATGACGATGAGCTCAACCACGCGGTGTACGCGCTCTACACCCAGCGTGAGCTGGAAGGCAACTTCCTGCGCCTGGGTTACTTCACGCCCAATGCCGAAGGCCTGACGCGCCAACTGCGCACTTTCGGGGCCAGCCCCGACACCGCCGTCGGCGTGATGTACGGCAGTTCCGACAGCCTGGTGATCAGCAACGCCAAGCCTGCGGTGTACCCGATCTACGTCACCGCCAGCCGTCAGGCGTCGGTGGAGATTTATCGCAATGGCCTGCTGATCAACACGCAGCCGGTCGGCAGCGGCTTGCACAGCCTCGACACGCGGCCCCTGCCCGGCGGCATCTATGAAGTGGAAGTGCGCCTGGTGGAAGACGGCCAGATCACCAGCACCACCCAGGAGCTGGTGTACAAACCCAACAACTGGCGCAACCACGACGAGCGCTGGCGCTACAACCTGTTCGCCGGCCAGGAAAGCAAGCTGCTGAGCAACTTCGACGAGCAGAGCAGCGGCAGCCCGACTGCCGGCGTCTCCCTCAACTACCTGGCGCATCCGCGTGTGGTGCTGGGGGTGTCCGGGCGCCAGGTCAAGGACAACATGCAGTACGGCACCTCGTTCGACTGGACCCTTGCCGACCAGGCCAGCCTGTATGCCAACGTCTACTGGACGGAAAAATACGGCACCGGCCTCGACTTCAATGGCCTGTACAACTACGGCCTGGGCAGCGTGGTGTTCAACCACACGCGCAGCTGGCTCGACACCCGCAACACCTACGAAACCCTGCCCGACGGCACGCGCATTCGTCAGCGCGACGTGTTCATCGGGCAGACCAGCAATTCGTCGATTTCGGTCAACCACCGCCTGAGCAACCTGCGCTCCATCAATGCCCGGCTGTTCTACAGCGAGGGCAACAACGAAGGTGTCGGCCTGGACCTGGGTTGGACCGAACGTACCCACCTGTTCGGCAACGACGCCAACTGGCGCGTGTCGGTGTTTGATCGGCCTGCCAGCTTCGCCACGGGCGAGCAGCGCAATCGCGGGGTCGACCTGAGCATCAGCCTGGCCCTCGGCGCGCCGGGCGAGCAATGGTCCGCCAGCATCGGCACACGGACTTCCCGCGACGGCACCCGGGACAACAACGCTTCGCTGACGTACCGCAAGGACCTGCAGGACCACCTGCTGCAAAGCGTGTCCGCCACGACAACCACCGACACCTACGGCATCGGTTTGTCCGGCATGGCCAGTTTTGAAAACGAGTATGTCAACGGTGACGGCTACCTGCAGCGCTCCTCGTTCAACGACGACTTGAGTGGCGGCCTGAATCTGGACAGCACGTTCGCCGTCGGCCAGCAAAAGATGGTGATGACCAGCCAGTACCACGGCAACGGCTCCGGGCTGATCGTGGACGTGGAGACCGACGTCGACGACATCGCCCTGCGTGCCGACGACCTGAGTGGCGGCAGCACGGCCTTGCGTCCCGGTCGCAACTTCATCCCGATCACTGCCTACAAGGGCAGCTCGGTGAGTTTCGACTTCGACGGCAACCATGCGCCGTCGGCCTCGATCCAGCCGCCGCGCACGCGCTACCACCTGAACAAGGGCGGGGTGGAGTACCGCAAGATCAGCGTGATGCAAACCGTCACCGTGCTCGGCCGCCTGGTCGACCCCCAGGGCAAACCGCTCAAGGGCCTGCACGTCATCAATCACGCCACCCGTGGGGTGAGCGAGGTCGACGGGTTCTTCTCGCTGGAAATGAACGCCAGTTCACCGACCCTGGAAGTGCGCCGCAATAACCAGTTGCTCTGCCAGTTCCGGCTCGACCCTTCCAAGGCCCGCAGTGAAAACAACCTGCTGATGATCGGTGATTTGCGCTGCACGCCGGACACGTTGGCCGAGTCCACCGCCACTGAACAGATTGCCGGTTGAGCATGATGACGAGAAAACCCAAGGTTATGAACAGCTTCCTTTTACGCACCACGGGCACGGCGATGCTGCTGTGTTCCTTCGCGGCGTTGGCTGACGAGGACATCACTGCACGCTTCCGGCCGGACCCCAGCAACCCTATGGTGAACAAGTTCGAGAACACCACGCCGATCAGTTCGATCTGCGGTTACCACATTGCAGCGCGCTGCAAGGCGATGGGGATTTTCAGCCTGCGGGATGTGAACCTCAGGATCGCCAGCAATGCGCCGATCATTGCCAATCATGAGCAGGAGCGCCAGGGCTTCATGGTCAAGGTACCGTCCGATTGGCGTGATTTGACCGTAACGCATACCGCCACCCAGGAAACCGAGATCGTTCAAGTGCGGATGGCCGGGATCGGTGGGCTCTGGACTGTGCCCAGTCCAGGTGTTTCGGCGTGGGCACAGCCTGGGATCGCCTGGACAACGATGTGGCGGTCTGCGCCTCCCCCTTGCCAAAGCACCAACCACCTTGCAGCGGGTACCCGGACGGCTTCGTACTTCTGGCTGACGCCTGAAGGTGCTGGCCCTTGCAGCCGGAAACCGTCCCAGGATCTGCTCAGGACGAGCGTCAACACCATGGAGTACGCCTACGAACTGCGCACGCCCAACCCGTTGGGCATGTCCAGTGGGCTGTACACCGGCAGCATCACCTACAGCATGGGCCCGGGCGGCGATTACGATTTCGGTGACGTCATGATGCCCTCGAAAAACGCCCTCACTCTCAACTTCACCTTGAGCGTGGAGCACGACCTGAAGGTCGACGTGCCGCCCGGTGGCAACCGAATCGAGCTGGTGCCCCAGGGTGGCTGGCAAGCCTGGCTCAGCCAGGGCCGCAAACCTGCACGGCTGTTCCGTGACCAGACCTTCCACATCTCCGCTTCATCGCGTTTCAAGATGCAGATGGCCTGCGAGCGCGTCATCGGGGACACCTGCGCCCTGCGCAACACCACTGATGGCCACGAAGTGCCGGTGGATGTCAGCGTCAGCCTACCCCATGGCCTGAACCGTGAAGACGGCGGCGCCGTGATTCGTCAGCCGCTGTTATTGAGCGGCGCCGGTACCGAGCAGTTCCAGCCAGGGTTTTATGTCAGCCGGCGACCCGGCACCTTGCATTTCGAGGTCCAGAAGCCATACGCCGACCAGATGGTCGAGCGCGGCGGCAGCACGTACGCGGGCCAGGTTTCGGTGATTTGGGATTCGGATCTCTAGATGAGGCTCATGACAATGAAACATGTGTTGGCGCTGTGCGCGCTGTGCTGGTTGCCGCAGTCGGTACCGGCGGCTCCGAATATCAATGTCGGGGTGTTTTATGACTACCTGGATGCCGATAAAAGTACCTACCTGAAACGCGTGTTCAACAGTGGTGACAGCACGGCCTTCATCAAGGTCGCGGTGATGGAAATCCTCTACGACAGCGCCGGCGGTTCCGCGGAAGTCGAGCTCAAGAGCGATGCCCAGACCGGTGTCCGCGATGGCCTGATGGCCACGCCGTCACGCCTGATCGTGCCGGCCAATGGCGTGCAGGGCACGCGCTTGCTGTACCTCGGCGAGCGGGAAAAAGAGCGCTACTTTCGCGTGCGTTTTGTGCCGGTGATGCCCGAGCAGGACGACGAGTTTGCCGTGTCGGAGGAGGAGCGCGACGCCTACAAGACCCGCCTGTCGGCCGGGGTCACGGTGCTGGCCGGGTTCGGCACGGTGTTTTTCGTGCGGCCCAAGGTCACGCGGTTTGCCACCCGTGTCGATGAGCAACCCGTTGAGTACGGGCTGCATAACGACGGTAACAGTGTGGTGGTGGTCGATGAGTTCAAGGACTGCGCCAGCGGCGATAGCCAGGACTGCCGACCGGTGACCAAGCATCACATTTTGCCGGGTCGTGCCTTCGGTTTTACCAGGCAGGCCGGGCGTACCTATCGCTTTACCCTGATCGAGGGCAGCGAGAAAACACCCTATGAGGTCAAAGGCTGATGGTCAGTGAAATAGCCCAGGCACGCGCATACCGTGCGTGCAGACGGTGCAAGGTCATGTCCGCGGCGCTGCTGCTGATGGTGCTCGCGTTGCTCAGTACCCAAGCCCTGGCGATCCGTGAAGAGCACGTGTTTGACGTGTCGGTGACCATCCCCACCCAGGATTTTTATGTACTGCCGATCAACCCCGGGTTCTTCGAACGCGAACAACAGATGGTCTGGGACCTGGTGCCGGGACGCCTGCGACCGGTGCGCGAACACTTTGACGTGAAGAGTTCGGCGGGCGGCATCAACGCACGGCTGGGCGCGCTGCCGATGCTGTTCAACGGCGGGCGTACCTACATCGACTTGAGTGTGACCTTCAACGGCCAGGTGCTGGGCCTGGCTGACACCCTGGTGGTGCCGCAGGCCGAGGCCAGCCAGGGCAAGCGCGTGCTGCTGGATATCTCGGCGGTCGAGCCGGCGGAGGGGTTTACCCCGGGTGAGTACTACGGCAGCGTCGAGTTGCTGTTCGATGCGGTACGGCCGTGATGGTTTTTCGAGGAGTGGTGATGAAGTCTTTATGTGCAATCCTGGGTTTGCTGCTGTGTGCCCTGAACGCCCACGCCGGGCCGAACATCAATGTCGGTGATTTCTACGACTATTTGCGCGGCGATAAAAGTACCTACCTGAAGCGCATCTTCAACGGCGGCACCCAGACCGCCTTCGTCAAGGTCAACGTCAGCGAGATGCTCTACAAACCGGACGGCAGCTATGAGGAAGTGCCGCTTCGGGTCGAGGCCGACGGCAGCGTGCGCAATGGCCTGATCGCCAGCCCGGCGCGCCTGATCGTGCCGGCGGACGGCATGCAGAGCACGCGCCTGGTGTTCATTGGCGAGCGCGATCGCGAGCGCTATTTCCGCGTGCGCTACCTGCCGGTGGCACCCGATAAAGATGACGGCTTCGGGCTGAACGATGAAGACCGCCAGGCCTACGAAAACACCCTGGCGGGCGGCGTGCAGGTAATGGCGGGCTACGGCACGGTGTTCTTCGTGCGGCCCACGGACAGCCGCTTCGATACCCGTGTCGAGAACGGCGGCCGTACCTACACCTTGCGCAATGCCGGCAACACCGTGGTAGTGGTGGATGAGTTCAAGGATTGTGCGGTGAATGACCGCACCGCCTGCGCGCCCACCACCAAGAACCATATCTTCCCCGGCCGGGTCTTCAGCTTTGAAAAACAGGCCGGGAGGATCTATCGGTTCTTCCTGGTGGAAGGCACCACCGAGAGCGTCATCGAGATCAGCGGCTAGGGCGATTGCGTAAGGTGCGCGCCGCCATCAGCGCTGCGCGGGTGCGGTCACGCATCCACGCCTGGGCGATGTCGCCCAGTTCTTCCTCGCGTTTTTCGCAGGCGGCCTGGAATGCCGCCGGGTCGGCGGGGTTCAGTCCGCTCATGCCCAGCTCACTGGCCAGGGCATCGACCTGTGTTTGCAGCGCTGCGGTGTCGGGTGTCTGCGGCCACTGTTCGCCCAACTCCAGCAGGTCGAACAAGCGGTTGTGTTGCGCCTTGAGCCACTGCTGCTGTTCGGCATATTGGCCGGCATAGCGACGTTGCAGCCACTCGCACCAGTGCGCGTCGAGCAGCATGCGGTTGACCAGGCCGTCGCCCTCGCCAAGCTCAAGTACTTTGGCATACGCCGCGTCGATCTGTGCGTCGCTGACCCCGGCGATGCTGCGGTAGAGCATGTGCTCGGCGATCCACGGCAGGTCCAGGCGCTCGGCGAGGGCGGTCTGGTAAGCCAGGTAGATTTCCACTTCATCCACCTGGCCGGCCACGCCGTCGACGACCTCGGTGAGAAACCGCAAGCCCTGGCCTCCTTGGGCGACCGGCGCCAGGCGCTGTTGAACGTCGGCCCGGATTACATCGTTGAGCTGTTGCAGGCGCGCACGGCCCTTGACCAGGGTGACCAGTTGCCGTTCATGGGCCTCTGGCGTCGGTGACTGGTGCTCGATCTGGTAGAGCAGTACCTCGACCCCCATTTCGTTGAAGATCTGCGTGCCGGCATCCGGGCAATTGCCGGGGAAACTGGCGATCTCGAACAGCCGATTGCGCAGCGGGGTGTCGACGGCGGCCGCTTGCAGCAGGGTCCAGACCTGCCGGGTCAGGGTGCGGTGGTTGGCGCGGTAGCGTTGCTGATCTTCATCTGTCTGGAACCGCTCCGGTATTTCCAGGGCCTTGATCACCTCGAACAATCCCTGGGAGCCGTGTTCGTGCTCCAACGCATCCCAGACTTTGCGGGCGTCGTCCTGGCCTTGCGGTGACAGGTAGTCCAGCCACGGCGTGCTGTCGCCCTGGGGTTCATAGGTGCGCTCGGGATCCAGCCCGACTGACGCGCGGTAGGCCTTGAACCGTTCACGCTGCAGGGCGTCGAGTGCGGCGCGATTGAGGTAGGTCGCGGCGACAAGCCGGGCCTCGGCACTGCCCAGGGCCACCTCGGGCACGTGGGTGATGGCGGTGCCCTGCAGGTTGAGGACAAACCGCGAGGACCGGGGCACCTCGAACAGCCCATCGGGCCACTGCGCGACAGGACTGTGGCTGAGGTCCAGGTGAACCAGGTCGCGCATGCGCCCGATATCCGGGGCCCTGTGGCTGCGGGTGTTGTTGAGCTTCAGGCGCCGCAGGTAGCGCAGGTTTTTCAGGCGGGTGACATCCACCGCCTGCAACGCCAGCGGGCACCAGGCCAGGTCGAGGTTTTCCAGGTGGCGCAGGTCGCGGATCGCTTCCGGCAGCCGGGACAGCGGGTTATCCGCCAGATACAGGGTGGACAGCTGCGGGAAGTGTTGCAGGAACTCACCATGGTCCGCGTTGAACTGACTGTGGATCAGGTTCAGCCGGGTGACATGGCTGAAGTCGGCGCGCAGCGGTGGCAGGGTATCGGGCAGCGTTATGCCGCTCAGATCCAGGCGCGTGCCGGAGGGTTCGGTATAGGCGCGGATCTGATCCTGCCAGCATTCAAGGAGTTTGCCGCGAATGAACAGGCGCAACTCAAGCTCCCTGTCCGGCGGATGGTTGCCTGGCTGGCGCGACCAGTGCGCCAGGTCAGCGTCCAGGCGGTAATGGTCGACGATCAGTTGGTTGACGCGGGGGCTGAGGTGCTCGCTGCCGACTTTTTCCATAAAGGCCAGGATGTGCGCCTCGCTCTGGTGCGTAAATACGGTTTTCAAGGCGTTCAGGATCACCACCTGCTCACTCATGACGACCAGCTTCGGCGTGCGCGCAGGCGCGGGGGAGCCGAGCAGCTTCAGTGTCTCCTCGTCAGCCTGGCTGCGCACGGGGGGTTGGGCCAGCGCGCTGCGGCGTTCGGCCAGCGGTTCCAGGGTGGTCAGCAGCCAGTGCCGCAGGCCCTCGCCTTGGCCGGGTGAAAGCCCGACCGCCTGGCGGCTATCGGCGGGCGCGGCGTGCAACAGGGCTTCGTACAGGGTGTCGGGGCCGTGCAGCTTGCGGTGGGCGCCGTCGCGGACCTCATAGCCCAGGGTGTCCTTCCTGACCAGGATGCGCCGGGTGCCGGCATTGACCGGGCCGGCCTCGCAGCGCAGGGGACCGTCGGCGGTGTGCTGGCGAATCTGCAGGTGCAGGTCGGCGAAGAAGTCGCTGTGCCGCTTCAGGGTATTGAGCAGCATGCGTTCGCTGTCGGCGGTCTGGCGCCAGGGGAAGTAGAAACTTTCATAGGCGTGGCTGGTGCCGGCGGCGAAATTCAGTTCGCGCGCCAGGTTTTCCAAACGCAGCGGCAGGCGCCGGTGGTCCAGCATCAGGCTGCGCTCGGCGGCATCGGCACTGTCGAGCAGAGACCGTGCGACGCTGGAGTCCATTTGCGGGAAATGCTCGCGCAGCAGGCGGATACCCGGCTCATCGGACAGCTCACGCACATGGTGGGCGTACTGGCCGATCTCGGGGGCCTGGCGGGTGACGTAGGCGGCCAACAGCTCGCGCAGGTGCTGCACTTGCCCGGCCTTGGGCACCTGGGCGCCGAGCAGCAGGCGCGCCTGGGCTTCATCGAGAAACCCCAGCACCCGCTCCGGCAACTGCCCGGACATCACCTGCGCCACACTCATCTTGAGAGTGTCCGCCGGGGCGGCGTCGAGCCTGCCATAGCGGTGGGAGTCGCCGCTCAGGCTGGGGCTGAGGAACACTTCCAGGGCCTTGTCCTGTGGCCAGCCGTCGAGTTCGGTAACAGTTTGCTCGAACCAGGCGGCAGCCGGGTCCAGCGGCATGCCCGTGCGGATCTGATCACTGGCCGACTGCGCGCTGGCGTAGGCCTCGAAGCGGTTGAGCGTGTCGGCGAGCAGCGGTGGCAGCGGCTGGTCCTGCAGATACGCGCCGCGTAGCACGTCGTCATCGCAGCCACTGGTGAGGCGGATGCGTTCGAGTTGCTCATCGCTGAAGGCCGCGACCCTGGGCCCGAGGCGGCGCATCAACGTGCGGCTGTCCCAGGTCTGCGGCTGGTCGGCTTCATGCACGACAATCCCGTTGGCCCGGCGATACAGCTGTGGTCGATACGCTTGCGGGCGGCGTGGGTGGACGATGCGCGCGTGTTGCACCCGATACTGCGCGCCTTCGTGTATCAGCCTTTGCGCGGGATCGAGTGTGCCCTGGTCGTCGACATAGGGCGCAAGGTCCGGGTTCCACAGGCGTTGACGACCGTCTGCACTCTGCACGGGCTTGAGCCCTTCGACGAACGCCGAGAGTTTCAGGCGCAGTGGCGCGGCCAAGGTGGTACCGGCGGCGAACAGGCCGAACTGGACAAAGTCCTGCGCCACCCCGAGCAGATGATCCGCCGCCTCTGCGCCTCGGCCCTGGGCCCAATCGACCACGCCTTCGAACACCTCGTCGGTGATCTGGTAGGCAGTGTAGGCGAGCATCACTTCGCCCAACCCCGGCACAAACGGCGTGAGTACCTGCAGGGCGGCGTTGAAGAGATCGCCGAGGATTTTCCCCAGGTTGTCCCACCAGGCCTGGCGCGCCAGGGTATCGGCGCGAAGGGTGGAAACGGCGATGTCCTGGGCGTCGTTGAGCACCTTGTTCAGGTGTACCCGGTAGCGGTAGTGCCACAGGTCATCTGCGCCGCCGTTGCTGGCGCGGTTGGGGTGGTCAGCCGCGATGGGCTGCACATGAAATTGCAGGTGGGGGTTGTCCAGCGGTGTGTCTTGCCAGGTGGGCTGGCTGTCGGTGGGTGCTTTGATGCGCCACTGCACCCGGCTCAGGCGGGTGTTGAGGTTGGCGAAAAAAAAGCCGCGCTGGTCATGGTCGACAAACCGGCTGAAGAACACCTGGTAGTGCTCGGCATCCCGCAACTGGCGGGTCACTTGCGTCATGAACGCTATCGGCGTCGGGTATTGCTTGAGCGGGTGCTCGGGGTCGTCCGGCACATAGGCGATCACCCGCGCTGCCGAGGGCGGCGTCGCGCAGAACAGCAGGATGCCGGTGAGCCGGCTGTTCATCATGTCCAGGGTATGGGCGGCCAGGGTCTGGCCGTCGAGGCGCAGTGTCGGGTTTCCATTGATCAGCCCCAGCGCGGCGGTGCAGGCATCCTGGGTAATATCGCCCTTGACCAGCGCCAGGTGGGCGGCGGCTTTCAACCCGGCTTTGTGCTGGTCGATCACTTGCCGGCGCAGGTCGCGGGCGACCGTGGGGGTGTAGACCCCCATGACGATCTTCAGGTGCTCGCGGTAATGGCGGCCGATGTCCAGGCCACGACACAGTTGCTTGAAGCGCTCGGCAGTGAGGGCGGTGCCATTGGCCTTGTGCTTGAACGTCAAGCTGCGTTGCTGGCCACGGGCATCGGCGGCGGACAGGAAGGCATAGTCGACGAAACGTTCTGAGGCGGCAAAGTTGTGCAGCGCCGCGTCCAGCAGGGACACCGTGCGGCTGGTCACGGCTTGCTTGAAGTCATGCACCCACCACGCGCTGGTGGCTTTGACATACACGCGCAGGAAGGTGTTTCTCACATCGATCGGGCCGTAGTCCGCCAGCAAGGCGCTGCCCAGCACCCGTTCGGCGTAGGCATATACGTCATTGAGCTTCTGCAGCCGCTGGTCGAGGGTGTTGAGGGTGTCCCAGTGGTCGGCAATCGCCTGCTTGAGGCCGGCGTGCTGGTCCGGCGTGGCGTGGGGGTACGGCGCGGGATCCTTGAGCCCGACGGCGCGCAAGGCGTGCAGGCGTGCCAGGGAGGTGCTTTTGAGCCAGGGCGGCAAGGCATGCTTGAGCAGCGGGTAGTGCCGACCTTGAAACGCGGTATTGAACGGGACAGGGGAAATGACGACCATGCAACAGATCCTGAAAAGAGCCATGAAAGCGCTTCAGTCTATTGAGGCCAGGGGCCGAGAATAAGCTTGAATACTGGGTCGGACAGGCCGGATAACCGCGCCTTCCGTTCAACAAATGTCACCTCGAAAACAGCCGGCTACCGCCTTCGGTGACCGCCATCGTGGCGGGGGTGCACAAGGTATGGCTGCCCGGTTGCAGGTACGGCATCAGCACCGGTGCCATGCCCTTGAGCACCTGCACCGGCAACGCCGAGGTAAAGGTGAAATTCTGCGCGCCGCTGCCGGGGACGAAGGCGGTGAGGGTGCCGAAATGCCGGTCGCCGATGTAGAACACAAAGGTCGCCGTGCGGTTGATCGCCTTGGAGCTGAGGATGCGTCCACCGGCGCCGATCGCCTCGATACGGTTGTCGCCGGTGCCAGTCTTGCCGCCCATGGCCAGCGGTGTGCCGTCGGCCAGTTTGAAACTGCCCGACACGCGTTTCGCCGTACCCGCATCCACCACCTGCGACAACGCCCCACGCAATGCGGTGGCAACTTCGCTGGGCATCACCCGCTTGCCTTTGTCGGGGTTGTTCACCAGCCGGGTTTCATACGGCGTGTCGGCGGCAAAGTGCAGGCTGTCGATGCGCAGCGTCGGCTCGCGTATGCCGTCGTTGAGGATGGTGCCGACCAGTTCCGCCAGCGCCGCCGGGCGGTCGCCCGAGCTGCCGATGGCGGTGGCCAGGGATGGCACCAGATGGTCGAACGGGTAGCCGACCGCCTGCCAGCGCTGATGAATATCCAGGAACGCTTCGATCTCCAGCATGGTGCGGATACGGCTGTCGCGAGCGCTTTTGTGCCGGCTCTTGAACAGCCAGCCGTAGACTTCCTGGCGCTCATGCTCGCTGGCGGAGACGGCCTGGGTGAAGGTGGCGTCGGGGTGGTTCAACAGGTAGCCGAGCAACCACAAGTCCAACGGGTGGACCTTGGCGATATAGCCTTGGTCCGGCAGGTCGTAGGCGCCAGGGCCGTAATCTTTATAGAGCTTGGCCAGGCGTTCGTCGGTGAGTTTTTCCGAGGCTTTTTGCGTGTTCAGGTGCGCCCGGACAAAGCGGTTGAAACTGTCCTGGCTGGCCTGCGGCAGCAGGTAACGGTGCACGGCGGCCAGGCGCATGGCGGTTGGGCGCATGCCGTCCAGGAAGGTGTCGAGTCGGGCCTGGGTGTCCTTGTTGCGGTACTTTTTCCAGAAGCGCAGCAGGAAGGTGGTGCCTTCGCGGTCGGCGAATTGGGCCAGGTATTCCTGGCGACGTGGATCGCTGTCGTCCTTGAGCAGCTCGGCACTGTTGTTGGCGCCGTGATAGGTGCTGTAGCGCACCAGGTCGCGCATCAGCCGAATGAACGGCAGGTTGATCGACTCGCGCAGGGCGTCGCGCAAGCTGGGGCTGCGGCCGTTGTCTTCGTTGCGAAAGTTGTGAAAGTGATGCATCCCGCCACCGGTAAAAAAGCTCTCGCCGGGGCTGGCGGAATACTGCCGGTCAAGCGCCGCATCGAGCATCTTCGGCAGGCTCTGGTCGCTGTTTTGCGCCAGGTAGTCCACTGCCCAGCGCGACAGGCGATCCTGTTCGTCGATGTCGACTTTCTTCAAGGCCGCAGGCGTCTGGCCGGCGTAACGGTCGTGCAGCTCGCTGATGATTTGCAGGTAGGTGGTGAGCACGCGCAGCTTGGCCGTGGAACCGAGTTCCAGCTTGCTGCTCTCGTTGATATCGAAGGGCTGGTCGGTGTTGTCGGTCTGCACCCGCACGCGGGCGCCGTCGCCGGTCATCTCATACAGCGTGAAGCTGTAGCGCACCTGGGCGGTGCTGGCGGGCGTCAACAGACGCGGGCCGAGCAGGCCGAGCTGGCCGGCGAAGGCGGGATCGGCCAGGTGCTTGAGGTAGGCGGTGGCCTGGGTCTGCAGGTCATTTTGCAGGGTGCTGGTGGCGGACAGGTCGAGGCGGTCAAGGTCGTACAGCGGACGGTTGAGCAGGGCGGCCAGGCGACTGCGCGCGACGCTGATGCCTTTGTTGGTTTCAATCGGTTGCAACGTCGGTTGCTGCAGCCAGTCGCGGTAGCTGATCTTGCTCGCCAGCGCGGCCTTGGCCAGGGCCGGCTCGACCACGCCGTTCTGCTCCAGCAGGCGGATATGGCTGTCGGTCAGGCTCGTCAATTCGTCGCGGCCCTTGGACAAGTAATGCGAAGGCCGGCGCTGGGCAATCATCAACGACAACACTTCGCGCAGCGCCAGGCCTTTTTGCGCGAGGTGTTGCGTGCCGGGTTCGGCGAGCAGGGCGTTGGTTTTGTCAAAGTCAGCGCCGTACCACACCCGCAAACCTTCGGCCATGCCATGCACTTCACCATGACCGGGCACGGCCGACAGCGGCACGCTGTTGAGGTAATCGCGCACGATATTCTGCCGGGCCTGCAAGGTTTGCGGGCCGGCCTGATAGGCGCGCACGCTGGCGGAAAACATCTGGCGCAGTTTCTCGCCGCCGGACAGGGTCAGGCCGTCGGGGGAGTGGCGGTATTTTTCCAGTTGCGTGGCCAGGGTACTGCCGCCGGCGCTCTGCCCGGGCAAGTGCAGCAGCCTGGCCACTTGTGACCATGCCGCCTTGGCGAAGCGCGGCCAGTCCACCGCCGGGTTGGCCTGGGGCTGTGCCGGGTCGAGCAGGTCGCGGTTCTCGATGAACAGCAGGCTGTTGACCACCACTGGCGGGATCGCGCTGAACTGCTGGTACGCCTGTTGCGGGTAGGTGAACTGGTACAGCGGCTCGGCCCGGCAGTCATTGATCGACAGGCCCGCCTGGATCTTTTCGGCATAGGGCACGAACAGGCCGCGCCCGACATACGTCATGAGTGGCGCGGAAAAGCGCACCTGGCTCTGCACCTGGTAATTGCGCTTGAGCAGGCGTGGCAGGAATTGATCGAGGTCGCTGTAGCCCAGGCGCTTGTCGAAGGGGCCGTCACCGGGATACACGATGGCATCGCTCGCACCGGCTTGCAGCGTGTAGCCGAGGGTGCCCGCCAGGCGGCTGAGTTCGCGCGCCTGCCAGTGCGCGGTGCGCATCTCGCGCTGGGCGGCAAACCCTGCGGCGATCAGGCCGATCACCAGCAGCAGCCACACCAGGCGCCAGCGGTACGCAGGTCTGCGCGGGCGTCGTGGCAATGGCTGTTCATCCGCGCTGTCGGTGGGAACCGCAGCCTGGGTTGAATCGGTTTGCCATAGAGCGCCCATAGTCGATTGATCCCATCCCGGCAGATTGATCGGACTTGAATGAAGCTTAGACGCTGATTGGCGCCGTCGAATAATTTGTCTGCGTGGGGGCATCCGGTTACCACCGACCGTCGTGGTACTTCCCTACCGTTCGGGCTTATCGGACTCACTTCAGCGTCCGTCACAAGGAAGTCCACTGCCATGTCTGCAACACATTCGCCGCGTCGCCCCCATATCGAGCAGATCATCAGTCTGTTTTCCCAGCCCCCGACACTGCGGGAAGTCGCCCTCAAGCAACTGCAAGCCACGCTGAATCAACGTTTCCCCAGCCTCAATCTGCGCGCCGAAGGGGTGAGCATCGGTACCCCGGTGCAAGCCGATCAATATCATTACAGCCCGCTGGCCGATGAGGTGCTGGTGTGCCTGGCCGGCGCCGAGCCGCTGCGCTATGTCGAGGATTATCACCAAGTGTTCCTGCACCAACGCGAGATCCATGTGCGCGGGGGCCCGCCACTGGCGGACATCGAGCAAGTGATCAACCAGCTCGGCCCCAGCCTGCTCGACGCCTGGCTTGAACAGCTGCAGGACTGGTGGCGGGGCACGGTGCCGGTGAACACCACGCGCTGGGCTTATTTGTCGGATGATTGCCTGGCGTTGCTCTATGACAGCCCGAAACCACCGGGCATGAATGCGCAGCAATTCAGCGACGCGTTCCCACGCGCGGCGATGCGTGCCAGTCGTCCGGATCACCAGTGGAGCCTGCACGACGCAACCTTGCCGGTGCACACCGTGTACGTGCGGCCCCGAGGCACTGCGCAGCCGGCGCAAATGCTGCCGCTGTTGATCCTCGGCACGTGGCTGTTCAGCCCTGCGACCGGGCTTCACCTGCTCGAGCGTGTGGACGATATCGACACGCGGATCCCCGACTACCTGAACGCCCGCCTGGCCGGCCAGGCCCTTGAGTGGTTTGTGCAGGCCCCCTGGGGCGACCCCTTCGATGCGCTGGCCGCCAGCTATGCCGAGCGCCAGCGTGCGGACACCTTGGCGATCGACCGCACGGTGCCGCGCACGCCCGCACAGTTCCAGGCCATGCTCGATTACATCACCGACCCTTCGCGCTGGTTCGAGTCGGTACTGACCCCGTTTCAACTGCGCGTGCAGGACCAGTTGCCGCTGTGGCTGATCCATGCCTCGGCGGCCGACAGCCTGGCCTACGCCGGCGCGTTGCAGGCGATGGTAGTGGCGGGCGGGCAGGGTTTCCTGGACGGCATTGCGCCGATCCGCACCTTTGCTGCCGAGGCCCTCAAGGGCTGCCTGCGCAAGGAGCGCCGCGCTCATGGCATCGAGCCGGACGACATCGAGCTGACTTACCACATCGTAACGGCGGCCATGACTCCGGGCGGCTTTGCCACGGGCGAGGTGCACCCGCTGACCTTGACGCTCACGGACCTGGCGCTGGAGAACCTCGGCGGGTTCCCTCACTTGCCGTCGGCGATCAAACTCAAGGGCGTCGCCGCGCCCGACTGGATGACGGCCACCCTGCTCACGGGCTGTGTCACCGAGGTGGATATCGGCCAGGCGTACCCGGCGCTGCTGCGCCAAAAGCTGGTGGACGATCCCGCCGAACGCCTGCGCCGTGAAACGTTGTTCACCCAACAGCTGCGTGCGCAACTGCCGCTGCTGGCGTTGCAGATGAAGCTCCAGGGCGAGAACGGCCTGACCGACGCCGGTTATCGCCTGGTGCAGGCTGCGCTGCTGCAGCAGCCGGAGGCGGCGTTATGGCCGTTGGCATTCAAGGCCTCGCCGACCTCTGCGCCGGACACGGTGCTCAATCTGTATGTCATTGGCCCACGGCATTCGGAGGATGGACCGCACCTGCTCTACCAGCCACTGTTCAGCCCCAGCCTGCGTGAGTTTGCATCCGCCCAGGCGCTGTTCGATGCGATCGGTGCGCCAGGCCCGTTGCAGGACACGGTGCTGGCGTGGCTGCCGCCGAGGCGTCAGGCGGTGTACGCCAACGGCGGATTCCAGGAGCCCCATGTGCAGCATTTCCTGGCGGGTGATGAGTTCACTGTGCCCGACCGTCCTGCGCCGGTGCGCCTGAGCAAACAACTGCTGGACGCGGACCCGTTGCCTGGGGTGTTCGCCTCCACGGTGCAGGCGCTGGTCAGCCTGGCAGAGAGCGAATCAGTCTCCAACGCCGAGCAGCGCTGGATGACGTTCAAGGAAGGCGGCTGGTTGCTCTTCAATAGCCTGTTGCCGTTTCTCCGGGGGCCGGTGGCGCTGGTGGGATGGATGCTGCAGGTGATGGACAGTGTTCACCAGGATGTGCCGGCCATCAGTACGACTGACCCTGCCGCCCAGGCCAAGGGAGTGATGGACCTGCTGACCAACCTGGTGCTGATCATCGCGCATCGGGCGTCACCTCACGAGGTGCCTGCCAGCCTTGACCTGCAGCATCCGGCGTTCGAGCCGACGCCGCGGCCGGCGCCGACCACGTTGGTTCGCGGTCCGCTGGAGGTGCCGTTGCGCGCCGCCGGTGGCTGGAGCAATGCCCGTGACACCCTTGCACCGGCGATGCAGGCGCGGCTCGAGCGGCTGAGCCTCAAGGCCTTCGCCCGGCCCTGGCCGGCGCGGTTGCCCGGCGCGCAGGTGGGCGGGCGCCTCGACGGGGTGTTGTTCAATGCCGCCGCGCAACCGCCGCAATGGCAGGTGCTGGTGCGGGGTCACGTGTACCGGGCCAGGGTCACCGACAACAGTGTGCGAGTCATCAGTGCCGATGGCCGCGAGAACGGGCCTTGGCTCAAGTTGCTCGACACTGGCGGCTGGGAGGTGGACCTGCGCCTGCGCCTGCTGGGGGGGCAGCCCGATCATCCGCGCGTTGGCGTGGACAGCGAATCGCGCCGCCAGCAGCTGGAGCAGGAGTACCGCCAGTACGGCGTGCGCCGCGAGACCGCGAACCGCGCCATGGTGGTGGCTTACACCCTCAAGACCAGCGACGCCGCCAGCGTCACCGCACAGCAACGGGCCACGGCGGCCAGCCGCTACACCCAGGAGCTGCAGAACAAACTCGACGCTTCGCTGCTGGAGCTGCAGTGCCTCAAGGACCTGCAGGCACTCAAGCCCCGAGCCGGTTATGAACGTGAACTGTCGACGTCGCTTGAAGGCGTGATCCTCGGCCTGCAGCAGTTGCTGGTAGAGGCGCGCTCAACGACCCTCGCGATCAATACTCGCCTGGAGCCGCTGCTGGACCGCGTGCAGTCGCTGAGTGAGGAAGAGGCCGCATTGGACATCAATCTGCAGGCGCATCAGACCCTGATCGACGGGCTGCGGCAATTGGCGGACAGCAACGAGAACGCGATCCGCTGGCGCACCCAGGAGTTTGCCTTCCTGAAGGAATTGGAGCGTGTTCCCAAGTTCGGACAGGACAAGGCCCGGGCCTTGCAACTGGGCTTGCCGACAAGTCCGTCGGTGTTGGAATTGCAGTCGCTGCAGGTGACGGCGTTGTGGGCGGTGGCGCTCAATACCGAAGGGCCGAGGCTGGATGAGGATTTTTTTCAAGGCTTGGACGACACCATTCAGCGCGCACGCTGGGCCAGTGGATCCCAGGCGCAGCTGGAGGAGTTGGCGCCCCATAGCACTGAACTGCGCATCGAGTTGCTGGAGAGCTTCAACCGTGTTTATGCCCAGACCGATGACCGCATCGAATTCTGGCGCGCGATGGCGCCGGATAAATTCCACCTGGTTTACCTGGACAAGTTGCAGCAGCTGTTCAGCCAGTTGCACGCAGAGGCAGACCGCGAGTTGTCCACCGCCCTGGCGCCTGCGACCCCTGCGACCCCTGTGACCCCTGCGCCACGCACACAGCTGACACCTCGTGCGCCGCGCAAAAACATCATCCGCACGCGCAATCAGGAGCTGTATGTGGCTCAGCTAAAGATAACGACTGGCGAAGAGCCGGCGGAGGTGGCAGAGGTGGTGGATGCACAGAACACCGTAATCGCCTCGTTTACCCATGCCGCCGATGGGGTCTGGGAGCCGGTCAAGAAACCGGCTGCCACGCGTGCAGGTTCAATGTCCGGTCTCAATAGCCTGATTGAGCAGGGCCAGGCATTGCGGGCTGAGGTGGAAAAAGCCATCGGCGAGGTCTTGAGGATGGCGCGCACGGCCAACGAGCCGCAGTCGCTGCAGGATATCCTGGAGCAGCGTGCCGATAAGTTGCGCCAGTGCGCCGAGACCCTTCATCGGCATCTGCAGTACAGCGAGCCAGCGCGCCTGGCCGCCACCCAACGGGCGCGCGCCAGGACCGAGGTCGATGCCCTGCGAGCCGCCGCCAGCCGTTTATCCGAGCAGGGTTTGCGCGCTCGACTGAGTGCCATCAAGGCACGCCTGCCTACTCAGTCCGGCGTGGATGTGCTGGTCAGTCATCATGAGGCGAGCATATTCCGGCAAGGCGGGCGAGTCGCGGTGGCCGGCAGCCCCAATGATTGGCTGCAAACCTATGTGGTGATCGATGTGCATACGCGCGAGGCCTTTTGTTACGCGCACTTTCACTATGAGCGCCAGACCAGCCCGGACGATCACTTCAATGCCGCGCACCTCAAGACATCTGCGCAGCATCGGATGGGCAAGCAGACTCAGGCCCAGGCCCAGGCGCAGGCATTTGCCAGTATTCAGGCCGGGCAGGGCGGGCGTGTCAGCCTAAGCCTGGATATCCATCGCGGCGAAATCAACCGGCGGATGGCACGCAAGTTGTTCTTCGACGCACCGCTGTGGACGCCTGGTGGATAGGCCGGGCTTGAAATGGCGCACCATTGCTGTGCGATACTCCAACCGCGCAATAGGATTTATACGGGAATTCCCTCTGAATATTGCCGTTTATAGAGTGAAAATCACTGGGTTGAGCTTTTTATACTGCACCCCCCTGATCTGGCCCGGCCAGACCGATTGACCCAAAAGGCCAAGCGGAAACGGTACGCCATGGCAGACCCGTCGTGACGTACCGGACTCAGAGGCTCATATCCAATAACAAGACGAGGTTGTATCCCTATGCCAGTCGGCAACCACCTGCCCCATGGCGAGACCGCTTCGGGCGGCCCGCTCAAACGCGAACTGGGCGAGCGGCATATCCGCCTGATGGCCCTCGGCGCCTGTATCGGTGTCGGCCTGTTCCTGGGCTCGGCCAAGGCCATCGAAATGGCCGGACCGGCCATCATGCTGTCCTACATCATCGGTGGCCTGGCCATCCTGGTGATCATGCGCGCCCTCGGCGAAATGGCCGTGCACAACCCGGTGGCCGGCTCCTTCAGCCGCTATGCCCAGGATTACCTCGGGCCGTTGGCGGGCTTCCTGACCGGCTGGAACTACTGGTTCCTGTGGCTGGTGACCTGCGTGGCCGAGATCACTGCCGTGGCGGTGTACATGGGCGTGTGGTTCCCCGATACGCCACGCTGGATCTGGGCCCTGGCGGCGCTGATCAGCATGGGCACCATCAACCTGATCGCGGTGAAAGCCTTCGGTGAGTTCGAATTCTGGTTCGCGCTGATCAAGATCGTCACCATCATTGCGATGGTGATCGGTGGTGTCGGCATCATCGCGTTCGGTTTTGGCAACGACGGCGTGGCACTGGGGATTTCCAACCTGTGGGCCCACGGCGGCTTCATGCCCAATGGCATCCAGGGCGTGCTGATGTCGCTGCAAATGGTGATGTTTGCCTACCTGGGCGTAGAGATGATCGGCCTCACCGCCGGTGAAGCGAAGAACCCGCAGAAGACCATCCCCAGCGCCATCGGCTCGGTGTTCTGGCGCATCTTGCTGTTCTACGTGGGCGCGTTGTTCGTGATCCTGTCGATCTACCCGTGGAATGAAATCGGCACCCAGGGCAGCCCGTTCGTGATGACTTTCGAGCGCCTGGGTATCAAGACCGCCGCCGGCATCATCAACTTCGTGGTGATCACCGCGGCGCTGTCGTCGTGCAACGGCGGCATCTTCAGCACCGGGCGCATGCTCTACAGCCTGGCGCAGAACGGCCAGGCGCCGGCCACGTTCGCCAAGACCTCGAGCAATGGTGTGCCGCGCAAGGCGCTGCTGTTGTCGATCTTTGCCTTGTTGCTCGGCGTGTTGCTCAACTACCTGGTGCCGGAAAAAGTCTTCGTCTGGGTGACGTCGATTGCCACCTTCGGGGCGATCTGGACCTGGCTGATGATCCTGTTGGCCCAGCTCAAGTTCCGCAAAAGCCTGAGCCCGGCCGAACAGAAAGCCCTCAAGTACCGCATGTGGCTGTACCCGGTCAGCTCCTACCTGGCCTTGGCGTTCCTGGTGCTGGTGGTGGGCCTGATGGCGTACTTCCCGGACACCCGTGTGGCGCTGTATGTAGGGCCGGTATTCCTGGTGCTGCTGACGGTGCTGTTCTACGTGTTCAAGCTGCAACCGACCCAGGTCGGCGTGGGTTCACAGCGTTCGGCGTGACCCTTTGAACCTGGCCTGCCGGTGGTCACCACAGGCAGGCCAGCTAGGGTTCAAGTGTGTGGCAAGGTCAGCTACGTGCCCTCAGCCAACTGACGTGCTTGGCAGTGCAGTGCCCTGGGCCAGGTTCAAACGCTTGTTGAACTCCAGCCATGCCGCCAGCCCCGCCATCAGTGCCAGCCCCAGCAGCGCACTGAAAATCTGCATGGTCCAGGCGTCGTCAGCCATGGCGTTGAGCATGTCCGCCAGAGGCGCCAGCAACACGCCGAGGCAGAAGACTTCCAGGGAATAGCGACCCATGCGGCAGCTTTGCTGCGCCCACCAATTCTGCGTCCAGCCGCGACCGGGCAGCAGCTTGGCGGTGACGTAGGCCAGGGCCAGGAAGTGCAGCAGGCGCAGCGGCGACAGGTCGGTCTTGCTGATGGGGTAGATCACATCGCTGAGCCACGCGGGCATCAGCGCGTCGTGTACCTCGGGCCAGCGCCAGGATAGCGTCAGCACTGCGGCAGCCAAGGTGTAGAGCGCCGCCGTGACGAACAGCGGTTGGCGCAGCAGCGGACGGGGTTCAGGCGCACGCGCCCGTCCGGCATGGAGCGCGGCCGCGCCACCCAGGATAAACAGAAACTGCCAGGTCACCGGGTTGAAGTACCACACGCCGTCGGCAATCGCCCGCAGGTTCCAGCCCATCCATGGTGCCAGCAGGTACACCGTCGCCGACGCGCCCACCACCAACCAGGTCTTGCGCAACAGCAACGGCAGCACCAGTGGCAATCCGGCGAGCAGCACGATATACAGCGGCAGCGGGTCCATCAGGTTGGGTTTGAAACGCAGCAGCAGTTCATCGGTAAGGGCCTGCTGCGGGTGCGTGATGAAGTGCGTCAGTCCCATCTCCTCGACCAGGTCACGGGTTTCCACGTGGCTGTTGGCGAAGAACACGATGCCCATCAGCATCGCCAGCAAAAAGATATGCACCACATACAACACCCAGGTGCGGCGCAGGATTTTCAGTGAGGCCATCCAGTAGCCGTCGCGTTGCAGGATCTTGCCGTAGGCGAGCACCGCGGCGTAGCCGGCGAGGAACACGAACACTTCCGCGGCATCGCTGAAGCCGACGTTGCGTAGGGTGATCTGGCCGAGGGGGTTGTGGGGGACGTGATCCCAGAAGATGAAGATCAACGCCAGGCCCCGAAAAAAATCGATGCGTGGGTCGCGTCCGTTCAGCATGGCAGCGGGCTCTTGAACAATAGGTTTAGTAATGACAGGCGAACGCGCACATCGTCGTACGCCGCACGTCGGGCGGGCGCAGGTTGGCGGTATTTATACGCAATTGCAAAGGTTGGGTATTACTGAATGTCTCTAGACATCAATGATCACCAGCGTGCCCTGGCTACCGGCGAGTACAGCGTGAGGGGTGCCGGCGCGCACGAGGTACATCTGGCCGGCTTGCACACGGATTTCTTCTGCGCCGATGCGCAGGCGTAACTGGCCGCTCACCACCAGCAGCCCTTCGTTGTAGTCGTGGGTTTCCTCCTCGTACGCGCGCTCATCCATGCGCAACACCTTGATCCGCGCCGGGCCGACCTGGCCCAGGCGCGTGGATTTCCAGGTATCGGGCAGCTGTGCGGCGATGGCGGAAAAGTCCAGTAACGGCATGTGAATCTCCTTGTTTCAACGATGCCGTCGGTGGTCCGGTTCAGCGGGGAGGGGGTGTGTCTATAGGTCAGGCGGCGGCCACTTCGTTGGGCTCGAAACTGTCCGCCCGCGCCATCTGCCACATGCGCGAATAAAACTCGCCGTTGACTTCGCCGGTGAGCAATTCGCCAGGCTTGAGGAACACGTGCAACTGCGAGAACAGCTTGATTTCGGTGGCAGACATGCGCCGCACCAGGTGTTTGGCCGACAGTTGCGACGGATGATCCAGGCCGGCTGCCGCGAGCATTTCAGCCAAGGCTTTCAGCGTGTTGCGATGGAAGTTGAACACGCGCTGGGCCTTGTCCGGTACCACCAGGGCGCGCTGGCGCAGCGGGTCCTGGGTCGCGACGCCGGTCGGGCATTTGTTGGTGTGGCAGCTTTGCGACTGGATGCAACCAATGGCGAACATGAAGCCACGCGCCGAGTTGGCCCAGTCGGCACCGATGGCGAGGACGCTGGCGATATCGAAGGCGCTGACGATCTTGCCGCTGGCGCCGAGCTTGATCTTGTCGCGCAGGTTCAGGCCCACCAGGGTGTTGTGCACGAACAGCAGGCCTTCACGCAGCGGCACACCGATATGGTCGGTGAACTCTACCGGCGCGGCACCGGTGCCGCCTTCCTTGCCGTCGACCACGATGAAGTCCGGGAGGATGCCGGTTTCGAGCATGGCCTTGGCGATGCCCATGAACTCCCACGGGTGACCCAGGCAGAATTTGAAGCCCACCGGTTTGCCGCCGGACAGTTCACGCAACTGCGCGATGAACTGCATCATTTCGACCGGGGTGGAGAAGGCACTGTGACGTGACGGCGAGATGCAGTCTTCGCCCATCAGGATGCCGCGGGTATCGGCGATTTCCTGGGTGACTTTGTGCTTGGGCAGAATCCCGCCGTGGCCCGGCTTGGCACCCTGGCTCATCTTGATTTCGATCATGCGCACTTGCGGGTTCTGTGCCTGCACGGCGAAGCGCTCGGGGTCGAAGCGCCCGTCGCTGGTGCGGCAGCCGAAGTAGCCGCTGCCCAGTTCCCAGGTCAGGTCGCCGCCGTTTTCGCGGTGATAAGGGCTGATGCTGCCTTCGCCGGTGTCGTGGGCAAAGTTGCCGAGCTTGGCGCCCTGATTCAGCGCGCGGATGGCGTTGGCGCTCAACGAGCCAAAGCTCATCGCCGAGATATTGAACACTGAGGCCGAGTACGGCTGCGTGCACTGCGGGCCGCCAACCATGACGCGAAATGCGCTGGGGTCGCTCAGCGGCGCGGGGCGCATGGAGTGGCCGATGAATTCGAAGCCCGATTGGTACACGTCGATCAGCGTGCCGAAGGGTTTGTCGGCGGTTTCGTTCTTGGCGCGCGAATACACCAGCGAACGTTGGGCCCGCGAGAAGGGCAGGGCGTCGCTGTCGGACTCAAGCAGGTACTGACGGATTTCCGGGCGGATGGCTTCCACCAGGTAACGGATATTGCCCAGGATCGGGTAGTTGCGGCGCACCGCGTGGGGGCTTTGCAGCAGGTCGAACAGACCGATCAGGCTCAGTACACCGGTGACCAGGGTGATGGGCCACAGCCATTCATGTTCGATAAAAGGGAGGCTGGCGAGGGTGAAAATGACACAGGCAGCAAAGAACGCGTAACGGCTTAACAAGGACAGGCTCATACGGTTTTTCCTTGGTTCAACTCTGAAGGTCGATCACCCATTCTGCGCCTGTTGCGAAACCGCGGACAAGGTTTGAGCGCGCAGAGGCCCATTTCAGAGGGGTTGGCGCGCGGAACTCATCGGTTGCCCCAAGCCACTTAAACACACGTTCCTCAACCTCTCCCAAAGTGAGCCGACCATGAATATCAATACTGCCCTGACTGCGGTGGATCTCCTGACACGCCTGACCCAGGCGCCGGAGGCGCGTCCTGCTGCGCCTCAAGTGGCTTCCGGGCGTGAGCCGTTCATCACACCGACCCATCGCCAATTTCCGTCCGGCTTGCGCAATGACAACCCCTTGGTCAGGTCCAGGCTCGACCAGCAATTCTCGTCTTCATCGGGCCACCATCCACGGGCCGCATCAGCGCAAATGCCGGGAGGCGCCGAGCGCACTGGGCTACAAAAGGCGGCGGGCGATGTTGCTCGCAACACCTGGTTTATTCCCGGCTTGAGCAACATGCTCCATGGGGTGGAAAAGTCCGATGGTAGCTTGGGCGGCGCGTTGGCGGGGATGATAAACGGTGTTGATAAAACCCTGCAGACGGGCCTGGCCACTGCGGCTCTGGGGGCTGCGAGGGGCGATTGGATGGCGGTTGCCGATGGCTACTCGCAAGCGGTGGCCCATAACGAATCCACGCCCGACTCGGTCAAGTCGACGCTGGCGCTGTCCCACTCCGTGAGGGGCGTCGCGGCTAGTTCCGCTGCGCTTGCAGGAAAATAGAGAACAGCTCCGACTGGGATTTGATCCCCAGCTTGCTGTACATGTGTTTCTTATGGACTTTCACGGTTTCCACCGAGATTTCCAGCTTGCGCGCGATCTCTTTGCTGGAGCAGCCGCTGAGCATCAGGCGGCCCACGTCCAGCTCGCGGGCGGTGAGTTGGGCGCCCCAGTCGTCATTCTGGATCGGCGGCTGTGGGGTGCTGACCTGGTTGAGTTCAAAGGGCAGGCGCTGGCGCAGCAGGCTCAGCACCCAGGGCTGGATCAGCGACAGCAGGGCAATCTGCTGCGGGTCGAAACGCTGCTTCGAGCCCAGGGAGAGGCACAGGGTGCGCCCGTCCGGCAGGTGGCAATTGAACTGAATTTCATCGGCCACCACATTGAGGCGGAAGTAACGCTGGTAGTACTCGGTGAGTTCGAAATGCTCCGGCGCCACTTCAGCCAGGCGTAACAGGCCGGTGTGCGAGTGCTCGCGGCTGGCGATATAGAAAGGGTCGAGCAGGTAGAGGCCGTTGAGATAATCCTGGAACAAATGGTCCGGGGTGCCGTCGGCACCCGGGCATTCGGCGAACACCAGCGGGCGGTGTTCGCTGCTGAACAGCAACACCACCCAACTGTCGAACGGCACGTACTGGTCGAGCAGGCGCACCAGTTGGGTCCAGAAGTTGGCCTGGTCGAGGGCGTCTATCATTTGCCCGACCGAACGGTGCCAGGCGATGTCTTGCAGCGAAACGGTCATTCGTCTACCCCCATAGGGTTACCCCGGCGGCGTGATTTCCCCGGCGTGTGCGGCTGCGCATACTGCGCCACAGATAAAACCACAGGATGTCCCATGAAGGTCGAATTTGCCCAGTTGGCAGGCCGCGATAACGGCACAGCTTACAACCTTGAGCGCGCGTTGGCGGCGATTGCTGCAAGTGCAAGCGACACGCAGCTGATCGTATTCCCGGAAACCCACCTCATGGGCTTCCCGACAGCCGAGACCGTCGCCGCCATCGCCGAGCCGGTGGATGGCCCTACTGTGCAGGCGATTATCCAGGCCGCCCAGGCGCGCAATATCGCGGTGGTGATCGGCATGGCCGAAAGCGACGGCGGCCAATTCTATAACACCACCTTGCTGATCACCCCCGAAGGTATCGCGCTGCGTTATCGCAAGACCCACCTGTGGGCCTCGGACCGTGGCGTGTTCACCCCGGGCGATCGCTACGCCACTTGCGTGTGGAACGGCGTGCGCGTGGGCCTGCTGATCTGCTACGACATCGAGTTCCCGGAGAGCGCCCGCGCCAATGCGCAGTTGGGTGCTGAATTGCTGATCGTCACCAACGGCAACATGGACCCGTACGGCCCCACGCACCGCACCGCGATCATGGCCCGGGCCCAGGAAAACCAGGCGTTTGCGCTGATGGTCAACCGCGTGGAAGAGGGCGATGGCGGCCTGCTGTTCGCCGGCGGCAGCGCCCTGGTGGACCCGTTCGGCACCTTGCTGTTCGAAGCCGGGCGCGAGGCGGGGCAATTTACCGTCGAGCTGGACCTCGACCAGTTGGCGGCGGCGCGCAAGGACTACCGCTACCTGGATGACCAGCGCTTGAAATTGCCCGGTGAGGTGATTGAGCACCCTGACGGCACGCGCGAGCTGCTGATCCCTGGAAACTGATGGAGCTCCTGTGGCGAGCGGGCTTGCCCTGCGGCCCCGAAACCTGCCACCGCGGGTTGTCTGGAGAAATGCGCTGAGCGCAATGGGGGCTGCTGCGCAGCCCAACGCGGGGCAAGCCCGCTCGCCACAATAAAACGGCTGGGCCTATCAATCGGCTTGGCCTTGTAAATCGGTTTGACCATAAGAAAAAAGACGTCCGCTTCACCGACTTCAGTTCTGCCATAAATCTAATAAATCAGCGGAGAATCGCTCATGGCTCGTTTGCAACGCACCCTGTCGTTAGGGTCGGTGGTGCTGTTTGGCATCGCCTATATGACGCCGATCATTGTGCTCGGCACCTTCGGCATCCTCGCGCAATCCACCGCCGGCATGGTCCCTGCCGCCTACCTGGCAGCGCTGGTGGCAATGTTCTTTACCGCCATGAGCTACGGGCGCATGGCCTCGGCGTTCCCGGTGGCCGGTTCTGCCTACAGCTACGTGCGCAAGGCGATCAGCCCCAAGCTGGGCTTTATCGCCGGCTGGGCGGTGTTGCTCGATTACCTGTTCCTGCCCATGGCCATCTGGCTGATCGGCGCGGCGTACCTCAACTCGGCGTTCCCTGCGGTGCCGCAATGGGTCTGGGTGCTGGCGTTTATCGGCATCACCAGCGTCATCAACATCATTGGCCTCAAGCTGGCGAATGGCATCAACGCGTTGCTGATGCTGGTGCAGTTTCTGGTGCTGATCGCGTTTGTCGCGCTGTGCATCCACTACATCGGCGGTGATGCGAGCAAGCCCTTGTGGACCGTCGCCCCGTTCTTCAACGGCCAGATGCAGATGCCGCTGATCATGAGCGGCGCCGCCATCGCCTGCTATTCGTTCCTGGGTTTTGACGCGGTCAGCACCCTCACCGAAGAAACCCGCGACCCTCGCCGCACCATCCCGCGGGCGATCATGTTGATCACGTTGATCGGCGGGCTGATTTTCGTGGCGGTGTCCTATTTCGTGCAGATCGCCCATCCGTCTTTCGAATTCGCCAATGTCGATTCGGCGGCGTATGAAATCGCGCGCAACATCGGCGGCGACCTGTTCGTGTCGATCTTCTTGATCGGCCTGATCGTCGGCCAGTTCGCCTCGGGGCTGTCGGCCCAGGCCAGTGGCTCGCGCCTGCTGTTTGCGATGGGCCGCGACGGCGTGTTGCCCAAGTCGTTCTTCGGCACCTTGCATGCGCGGTTCGGCACGCCGGTCAACAGTATCCTGCTGTGTGCAGCGGTGGCGCTCCTGGCGTTGAAGCTGGACGTGACCACCTCCACATCGTTCATCAACTTCGGCGCGTTCCTGGCGTTCAGCCTGGTGAACCTGTCGGTGATCTTTCACTACTGGATCGGCGCCCAGCAGCGTGGTGTCCGTGAGTTGATCCTGTTCCTGGTGTTCCCGACCATTGGCTTGCTGGCGGACCTGTGGCTGATGATCAGCCTCGACCACCTGGCGATCTACCTGGGCCTGGTGTGGTTGGCGATCGGCCTGGTTTACCTGGGTTTCCTCACGCGCGGCTTCTCCCGACAGCCGCCGGAAATGGACTTCCAGGAGGCCGCATAGAAGCGTACGGCCTATTCTTATTGCAATCGGTTCTCGTTTGGGTGCATGATTTGTGTTACTGTATAACACATCAAATGCACCCAGACGCCCCGGAGGCCTTATGAAAGCTGGTATCCATCCCGACTACCGTACCGTGTTGTTCCATGACACCGCCGCCGATGTGTTCTTCCTGATCGGCTCCACCGCCGACAGCGACCGCACGCATAAACACAGCGACGGCAACACCTACCCTTACATCCCGCTGGACGTGTCCAGCGCCTCGCACCCGATCTACACCGGCCAACAGCGCAAGACCCAGGCCGAAGGCCGTATTGCCGGGTTCAACAAGCGTTTCGCTTCGTTTGGCTCCAGCCCGAAAAAAACCGAGGCGTGAGGGCTCCGCGTTTCACCTCGAAGGCCGCTCCAGAGAATGGAGCGGCTTTTTTTTGCGCTACTGACCACTCGTCGCCGTATTCCAGTGCTTTTCCAGCCTTGCGTTGAATATCTCGAAAACCAATGTAGAGTTGGGCTTTAACGAATAACGTTAAGCGTTAACCGATGATAAGAAGCTTTAAATGCGCTGACACCAGGACCGTTTTTGAGACCGGTCGATCCAGGCGCTGGTCCGCCATCCTGTCGGTGGTGGAACGAAAGCTGAGCATGCTCGATGCAGCGGTAGAACTCGCTGACTTGCGTTCCCCACCTGGGAACAGGCTGGAACCCTTGTATGGCGACCGAGAGGGGCAACACAGTATCCGAATCAATGGTCAATTCCGGGTCTGTTTCGTTTGGGGCCCTAACGGTCCGGAAAACGTTGAAATTGTGGATTACCACTGAGGTGAATCATGTTTAAGAACGGCATGCGACCTGTGCACCCTGGAGAAATTCTCAAGGAGGAGTACTTGGAGCCGCTGGGCCTGACGGCCGCCGCCCTTGCCAGGGCGCTGCACGTTTCTGCGCCGACGGTGAATGACATTGTGTTGATGCGTCGCAGCATCAGTGCCGATGTTGCATTACGCCTGGCAGCTGCGTTGGAAACGTCCGCGCAGTTCTGGCTGAACCTGCAGACGGCCTATGATCTGCGCACAGCGGAAATCGCCAAGGGCGACCAGATAGCCAAAGAGGTCGAGAAGGTTGCGCATTGTGCGTAGTGCTGGATCTGCCTTTATCCGAACCCGGTGAAAAAACCGGGTTTTTAATGCCTGATGGAAATGCGTGATATCGAAGGGCCATCAGCTTTCAAAAAACCAACTAAACTCCTCAGTAATCGCCAAGGAGGCCGTGAACCACAACAACAAGGAAACCCAACCGACGATCCGAGGTGTGCCATGGGAGAGTCAGTGGCTTTCACCGATACCGAACGCGCCGTCGTGCTGCTGATCGATGCCCATCCGCAGGTGCTGCACAGCCTGACGCACCTGCTGCGGCTGGAGCCCTTCGAACTGCACAGCGCCACTTGCGCGGCCGATGCCCTGGCCATTCTCGCCAGCCAACCCGTCGACCTGGTGATGAGCGCTGCGCGCCTGCCCGACATGGACGGCGCGTCATTGCTGGCACATATCCACCAGCACTATCCCCATACGGTGCGCATCCTGCTGACCAGCGAGACCGACCTGACCCTGATCATCAAGGCCATCAACGAAGGCGAGATCTACCGCTACCTGAGCAAACCCTGGAAGGATGAAGAGTTGTTGCTGGCGCTGCGCCAATCCCTGGCGCATCAGCATTCGGAGCGCGAGCGTGCGCGGCTGGAGCAACTGATCCAGCAGCAGAACGACGCACTCAAGCAGCTCAACACGACCCTGGAAAAACGCGTGGCCTCGCGCACCAGCGAGCTGCAGCAAACCGCCGACATGCTTGACCTGGCCTACGAAGAACTCAAGCACAGCTATGCCACCGGCGCCGAGGTGTTCTCGCTGCTGGCCAACCTGCGCCTGCCGCGCGCGAAGCAGACCAACCGGCAGATCATCGAACTGGTACGCACCTGGTGCGTGGCCCATGGCGAGGACTGCGCCAGCAATCGCGACCTGACCATGGCCGCCGCGCTCTACAACATCGGCAAGTTGAGCTGGAGCGACAGCATGATGGCCTCGCCCTCGGACTTGCTGCACAGCAGCGACCGCGAACGGTATCGCGCCTACCCGGCCCAGAGCGAATCACTGCTGATGACCCTGGAGCCGATGAAAGATGCCGCGCGCCTGATCCGCCATCATCAGGAGCGCTGGGACGGCAGTGGCTTCCCCGATCACCTCAAGGGCGAAGCGATTCCCGCCGGGTCGCGGCTGTTGAAGTTGGCAGTGGATTTTATCGAGCTGCAAAAGGGCCTGATCCTCGAGCGGCAGATGAACAGCGATGAAGCGCTGCTGTACATCCGCAAATACGCCGGGCGGCTGTATGACCCGCTGTTGGTGGAAGACTTTGTGCAGGTCTGCGCAACCTACTTGAATGACGTGACCTTGGGCGACCCCAACGTCAAAGTGCTCGGCACCCGCGAGCTGGAGGAGGGCATGGTGCTGGCGCGCAATCTGAATGCCGACAACGGCATGCTGCTGCTCAATGCCGGCAAGGTGCTGAACCTGCCGCTGGTGGATAAGTTGATCGCGTTCGAAACCATGGAGGGTGCGCGCTACAGCGTGTTTATCAAGCACCTCGAGGTGTTGTCATAAGGCGGCTGTGGCCTCGATCTCGAACAGAATATCGGGGTGAAACAGCGCGGCGACGCCGATCAGGGTCGAGGTCGGGTGGCAGCCTTTTTCACCCAGGCGTTGCGTCAGCACCGGCATGGCTTCAAAAAACTGCGCCATGTCTTTCACGTAGTACGTCACCCGCACGACCTGCCCCAGTTGAGCACCACCTTCGGCAAGTACCGTCTCCAGGTTGTCCAGCGCCTGGAGGATCTGCGCGGCCATATCGTCTTTGTGCAGCGGGTTACCGTCGGCATCGACTGAGGTTTGCCCGGCGCAGAGGATCAGGCGGGCGTTGGCGCTGATCACCCGGCCCTGCACAAAACCATGTGCGTCCTGCCAGCGCCAGGGGTTGAGTATCGAGTTTTTCAGCGTGCTCGCCACGGCGCTGCGGCTGGCGGTGTAGGCCAATAGGGGCAGGGCCGCCGTCGCGAGCAGGCCTTTGATCAGATGTCTTCTGAAGAGGGTGATGGGCATTTCCGTACTCCGGTTTAGTGACTGGGCGCGGAGGTGCCAGAACCCTTGGGGTTCAGCCTTCGTGGCGTTCGCCTTTAAGCGCAGTGGCCGGGGGCGTCAGCACGAAAATCGCGCGAAAGGGGCTGTCTGCCAGGTTGGCGAACTCATGGGGTTCGGCAGTGCTGAACGCCAGGCTGTCGCCTTCCTGCATTTCAAAAATATCCTCGTTGACCTGAATGCTGCCGTGCCCGGCAGTGACAATCACCAGTACCGAGGTGTCGCCGTAGGTCAACTGGCCTGTCCGGTCGCCTGGGGCCATGTCCAGTTCGTAGGCTTCAACGTGCTTGAACGGCCTCGGCGTAATCAAATACTTGCGCGACCGCACTCCCCACTTCACATAGGGCCGTTCGGTCTGGCGAACCACGCGCGAAGTCGAGCTGATTTTGGCGTCGCTGACCAAGTCGCCCAGTGAAACACCCAGTGCATTAGCGATTCGCACAAGGTTGGCGAAACCTGGAGCGGCTTTGCCGTTCTCGATCTGGCTGATCATGCTCGCGCTGGTGCCTGCCTCTTCGGCCAGGCGGCGCACGGTCAGTTGACGCATTTTGCGAAAATCGCGGATTTTCTGGCCCAGCACGGCCATGTCGGCGTGGGGTGGCAATACAGTGGTCATTGATTGCTTTGTTCCATTAAGTTGAACAAAATGTTCAATAGGTTGTCAATGGGCTTGAATGCAGCGTTCATGTTAATTGAATTATTTGTTCAGAGACTGCGGCGTTTGCTGAAGCGCTGGCCGGCATGTGATCCTTGCGCCTTTTGCTTTCCAAGGAAGATTTCCCATGCCCTCGACCATCCGCATCGCCGCCGCCCTTTTGATCGGCAGTGACGGCCAGACCCTGCTGGTGCGCAAGCGCGGCACCCAGGCGTTCATGCAACCTGGCGGCAAGATCGACGCCGGCGAGCAACCTGCCGAGGCGCTGGCGCGTGAGCTGTTTGAGGAGCTGAACCTGCGTATCGAGCCCGGCGCTGCGACCTACCTCGGCCAGTTTTCGGCACCTGCCGTCAACGAGCCGGGTTTCACCGTGGAAGCCGAGTTGTTCCAGGTGCAGATCGACGTCCCGGTCACCCCCGCCGCCGAGATTGAAGAGGTACGCTGGATCGACCCCGCCGGCGATGGCGGCTTGCTGTTGGCGCCGTTGACCCGTGATCTGATCCTGCCGTTCTATCGCGCTTCGCTGACCACCCCGGCCTGATCGCCCCTTGCGCGTCAGCGCACCGCGCTGACGCCATCCAGCGTGGAAAACGAGGTGTCCTTGGCCGTCAGCAGGAAGTCGCGCATATACGGCGCGTCCAGCATGTCCGCGCGGATGCCCGCATACAGCGTGGCAAACAGGCCTTTCTCGCCCAGGCGCTTGGCCTTCACGTAACCCCGTGAGCTGTATTCATGCAGCGCCCAATGGGGCATGCCGCACACGCCGCGGCCGCTGGCGACCAGTTGCATCATCATCACCGTCAGCTCCGAGGTGCGCACCTGGGCCGGCTCCACATCGGCCGGCTCGAGGAAGCGCGTGAAAATGTCCAGGCGGTCGCGCTCCACCGGGTAGGTGATCAGGGTTTCGGTCAGCAGGTCTTCGGGCACGATGTAGGACTTGTGCGCCAGTGGGTGTTGATTGGCCACCGCGAGCATGGCTTCGTAGGTGAACAACGGCACGTAGGTGATGCCCGGCAATTCCAGTGGATCGGACGTCACCACCAGGTCCAGGTCGCCACGGGCCAGGGCTGGCAGCGGCGCAAAGGCGAAGCCCGAGGCCAGGTCCAGCTCGACTTCCGGCCAGGCATCGCGGAACTGGTCGATGGTCGGCATCAGCCATTGGAAGCAGCTGTGGCACTCGATCGCCATGTGCAAACGCCCGGCGGTACCGCCGGCCAATCGTGCGATGTCACGCTCGGCGCCGCGCAGCAGCGGCAGGGTCGCATCGGCCAGTTGCAGCAGACGCAGGCCGGCGCTGGTGAAGCGCAGCGGCTTGGTCTTGCGCACGAACAACGGCATGCCCAGGCGTTCCTCCAGCTCCTTGAACTGGTGGGACAGCGCCGACTGCGTCAGGTGCAGGCGCTCGGCGGCTTCTACCAGGCTGTCGGCTTCGCGCAGGGCGTGCAGGGTCTTGAGGTGGCGGATTTCGAGCACGGGCTCTCCATGAAGACAATTTGTGAAGAATTGGAATGGCGTGAGTTTGTCTCATGTTGTAGGCCGTGTCGACCATGACCACTGGGCACTCTTCATCAAACTGTCACGCAACTGTGGCAGCGCGCTCGAACAAACTTCATCAGACTCGCGCTCTACTGGGGTTCTGTGTTTCGGTGTTTTCCATGCGCGTGTTGCTGTTATTGGCCGCTTTCATGTTCGGCCTGCCGTCTTTTGCGGCGTCTCGATGTGATGTCAATGTCCCGACCCAAACGGTCGACCTGGAAACGGTCAGCATCGCCTACCAGAGCATCGGGCGGGCGTCCGATCCCGCGTTGCTGCTGGTCATGGGCCTGGGCGGGCAGTTGATCCACTGGCCGGATGAAGTGGTGGTGGCGTTGTGCGAACAGGGCTTTCGGGTGATCCGCTACGACAACCGGGATGTCGGCCTGTCCACCTGGCGACAGGCACCTGCCAGCGCCAACCTGACCTTCGAAGTGCTGCGCTACAAGCTCGGCCTGCCGGTGGCGGCGCCCTACACGCTGACTGACATGGCCGACGACGCCCTCGGCCTGATGGACGCGTTGCAGGTCCGCCAATTCCATGTGCTGGGCGCGAGCATGGGCGGCATGATCGCCCAGCACCTGGCGGCCATGGCGCCGCAGCGGGTCGAAAGCCTCACGCTGATCATGACCAGTTCCGGCGCCGAAGGGTTGCCGGCGCCGAGTGCGGCGTTGGTGCAATTGCTGTCGCGGCGCAGCGCACCGAACCGTGAAGTCGCGCTGGAGCAGCAGGCGGATTTGTTGGCAGCCCTGGGCAGCCCGTCGGTGAAAGACGATCGCCAGGTGTTGCTGCAGCAGGCGGCGCTGTCCTACGACCGCGCCTTCAACCCCGACGGCGTGAAGCGCCAGATCATGGCGATCCTCGCCGAGCCAAGCCGGGTACCGTTGCTCAACCAGTTGCGCGTGCCCACCCTGGTGGTCCACGGCACGGCCGACCCGTTATTGCCGGTGATGCACGGCGTGCATTTGGCGGCGCATATCCAGGGCAGCCAGCTGAAACTGATTCCAGGCCTGGCCCATCGGTTCCAGGAAGCCTTCAAGGCGCCGCTGCTGGCGGCAGTGCTGCCGTACCTGCAAGCCCATCGCGAAGATGCCGCCCATTGGGCGCAGATTGACCTGGGCGAGCCTTCGAAGGTGTTGTGACATTGGTGTATCGTGCAACTTTTGCGGCGCATTGCCAGCGAGGTTGCCTACCATGAGTACTCCCCTGAAAATCGATTTCGTCAGCGACGTGTCCTGCCCCTGGTGCATTATCGGCCTGCGTGGCCTGACCGAAGCCCTCGACCAGCTTGGCGCCGAGGTGCAGGCCGAGATTCATTTCCAACCGTTCGAATTGAACCCGAACATGCCGGCCATCGGTCAGAACATCGTCGAGCACATCACTGAAAAGTACGGCTCCACTGCCGAAGAATCCCAGGCCAACCGTGCGCGTATCCGCGACTTGGGCGCGGCGTTGGGCTTTGCCTTTCGTACCGATGGACAGAGCCGCATCTACAACACGTTCGATGCGCACCGCCTGTTGCACTGGGCCGGGCTGGAAGGCTTGCAGTACAACCTCAAGGAAGCGCTGTTCAAGGCATATTTCACCGACCAGCAGGACCCTTCCGATCACGCCACGCTGGCAATCATTGCTGAAAGCGTCGGGCTGGATATCAAGCGGGCGGCCGAGATTCTCGCCTCCAACGAATACGCCGCCGATGTCCGCGAGCAAGAGCAGTTGTGGATATCCCGGGGCGTGACCTCGGTGCCGACCATCGTGTTCAACGATCAGTATGCGGTCAGCGGTGGCCAGCCGGCCGACGCCTTCGTCGGCGCGATTCGCCAGATCATCCGCGAGGCGAAGGGCTAAGCCTGTGGGTGGAGGCTGGCTTGCCCGCGATGGTCTGCGCGGTCTACCGGATAGACCGAGGTGCCGGCATCGCTGGCAAGCCAGCGCCTGCAGGGGGCGCGGGTTCTTCAGTCAAACTTGTAGCTGATCGCGGTCTGCACCTGGCCCTGGTTCACATCCCCGGTGTCCTTGACGATGGTGCTGTTGGCCGCCGAGCCCACCAGGTGGACCCAACTGGCGCTGGTCAGCAGTGACCAGTTGTTCGCCAGGGGGAATTCGAAACTCTGGGTCAGCGTCAGGTTCTGGAAGCCGGCACTCGCGTTGTAGGCGCGAATGCCCGAGGCCGCGGATTCCTTGTCGTCGACGCCGAAAAAGGTCTGGGTCTGGCGGGCGTCGGCAAAGTGCGCCAGCAAGCCGGTGCTGCCAATGATCCCGCCGCCGAGCGGGTAGCCGAGTTCGCCGCCGACCTTGCCCAGCACGCCGCTTTGATCACGTCCGCCGCCGACGGCCTGGCCCATCTGGGCGTACACGCGCCAGAAGTCGGCCGGCGCGTATTGGATGAAACCGCCCACCTCGGCCATGTCCGAGACATTGCGCAGACCGCGCAGTGAGCCGTTGGCGGTACGCCCCGGCAGGTAATTGATGTACGGGCCGGCGGTGAAGCCGTGGGTGTCCAGCGCGCTCCAGGTCAGGCCATCGTCGGTGCCCAGGCTGACCGGGCCCCAGTCCAGGTCGAAGTAGGGAATGGGCCGGGTTTCGTAGCGACTGCCCGTCGGGTCGTGGGGTTGATAGCTGACGCCCGCGCCCATCTCGCCGGTAATGCCTTGGGCCAATGCCGTGCTGGAAAAGCCCCACAGCCCCAACAGGCCGGCGAATACAGCAGAAGTCACCTTGAACATGCAGCGGTTTCCTTATCTGGACATACGCGCATTCACGCGCGAAGGGCATCCCTGGCGCAAGCACTCATCTTGTTTGTAGCGAGCTACAAAAATTGTAGCTTGCGCGACACATATCTCCCGACAAATCCACGCAAAGCCCAGCCCCGCTGGGTTTTCGCCAGTTGGCACGCTCCCTGCTCTACTCCAGTGGCAAGCGCACAGAGCGCTCTTCTTCAAGCCCTCCAACTCAAGGAAAGGCAATGATCCACTGGCATATCGTGTGTGACTTCGACGGGACCATCACCCCCACCGATGTCATCGACAACGTCCTCCAACGCTTCGCCGGCCCCGAGTGGGAAACCATCGAACAGGAATGGCTGGATGGGCATATCGGTTCCCGCGAATGCCTGAGCCGCCAACTGGCACTGATCAAGGCGACCCCGACTGAACTGCTGGCGTACTTCGACAGTGTCGAGATCGATCCGGACTTCCCGGATTTCGTCGATCACGTCATGGGCCTGGGCGCGACCATCGAAGTGGTCAGCGACGGCATCGAACAAGGCATCGCGCGCATCCTGTCGCGCAACTACGTGACCTTGCTGCCGATCCTCGCCAACCGCCTGCGCCAGGTCGACCAGAACAGCTGGCGCATCGACTTCCCGTATGCCAGCGATGCCTGCCGGGCCGCTTCCGGCAACTGCAAGTGCAAGTCCACCCCGCGCAACAAGCGCGTGCTGGTGATCGGCGACGGCAAGTCCGACATGTGCGTGGCCTCCACCGCCGATTTCGTGTTCGCCAAAGGCAGCCTCGCCGACTACTGCGTGGCCAACAACATTCCTCACGCGCGCTTCGACACCTTCGTCGAAGTGCCTGCATTGCTGGCGCAACTGCCGCAGGGCATCGCCGCCAACGCCAGCGCTTTTGCTGGCGAACTGTCTACCGAAAATCAGGAACTCTTCCACCATGTCTGATATCCGTATCGCTACCGCCGAAGACCAGGTCCTTCTGGATAAAGAAGCCAAGTATTGCTCCTACGGTGACACCGTTCACTACATCGAGCCGCCGCGTATTTTCAGCCGTTGCGAAGGCTCCTACGTGTGGGACACCGAAGACCAGGCCTACCTCGACCTGCAAATGTGGTACTCGGCCGTCAACTTCGGCTACGCCAACCCGCGCCTGAACAACGCGTTGAAGCAGCAGATCGATACCCTGCCGCAAATCGCCAGCCAGTACCTGCACAAAGGCAAGATCGAGCTGTCGGAAATGATCGCGGTCGATGCCAAGAAAAAATTCGGCCTCGACGGTCGCGTGCACTTCAACGTCGGCGGTTCGCAGTCGATCGAAGACTCGCTGAAAGTGGTGCGCAACGCCACCAACGGCAAGAGCCTGATGTTCGCCTTCGAAGGCGGCTACCACGGCCGTACCCTCGGTGCGTCGTCGATCACTTCCAGCTACCGCTACCGTCGCCGCTACGGCCACTTCGGCGAGCGTGCGCAGTTCATCCCGTTCCCGTACCACTTCCGCGGCCCTAAAGGCATGACCAAGGAAGAGTACGGCAGCCACTGCGTGCAGCAATTCGCCCGTCTGTTCGAGACCGAATACAACGGCGTGTGGGACCCGAAAGTCGGCCAGAGTGAATACGCCGCGTTCTACGTCGAGCCGATCCAGGGCACCGGCGGTTACGTGATCCCGCCGATGAACTTCTACCGCGAACTCAAGCAGGTGCTCGACCAGCACGGCATCCTGATGGTGTCCGACGAAATCCAGATGGGCTTCTACCGTACCGGCAAGCTGTGGTCGATCGAGCACTTCGACGTGCAACCGGACGTGATCGTGTTCGGCAAGGCGCTGACCAACGGCCTCAACCCACTGGGCGGCATCTGGGCCCGTGAAGAGTTGATCAACCCGAAGATCTTCCCGCCAGGTTCGACCCACTCCACCTTCGCCTCCAACCCACTGGGTACGGCGGTCGGCCTGGAAATGTTCAAGATGACCAACGAAGTCGACTACGGCGCGATGGTCATGGCCAAGGGCAAATACTTCCTGGAAGGCCTGCAGGACCTGCAGAAACGTTTCCCGATCATCGGCGACGTCGACGGCCTGGGCCTGGCCCTGCGCTGCGAAATCTGCGGCCCGGATGGCTTCACCCCGGACAAGGCGACCCTGGACTACATGGTCGAGGAAGGCATGAAGGGCGACATGGTCGTTGATGGCCAGAAACTCGGGCTGATCCTCGACGTGGGCGGCTACTACAAAAACGTGATCACCCTGGCACCGTCGCTGGAAATCAGCTACCCGGAAATCGACCTGGGCCTCAAGCTCCTCGAGCAACTGCTGGTGCGGGCGACCAAACGGTGAACAGCCTCGGGATCGACCTCGGTGAAGGTGATGCCGGCTTCGTTCTCGGTGAAGGTCCGGTCGGGATCCTGTTGATCCACGGCCTGACCGGCACCCCGACGGAATTGCGCCAGGTCGCCAAGGGCCTGGCCAAGGCGGGTAACTGCACGGTCTACGTGCCCACCCTGGCCGGGCACTGCGGCGATAACAGCGACCTGCAGGCCACCGGCTGGCTGGACTGGTACGAAGGCGTGCGCAAGACCTTCGTCCAGGTCAAGCAACGCCACGCGCAAGTCTTTGTCGGTGGCTTGTCCATGGGCGCGGTGATGTCGATGTACGTGGCTGCCGAGCACCCCGGGCAAGTCGCCGGGCTGTTGATGTATTCCACCACCTTGAAGTACGACGGCTGGAGCATTCACAAACTGGCGTTTCTGACGCCATTGCTGATGAAGATTCCGTTCGGCGTGCACATCTGCCGCTTCGAAGAGAAGCCGCCGTATGGCATCAAGAACGAACGCCTGCGGGCGATCGTCGAGCGCCAGATGAAGGAAGGGGAGAGCAGCGAAGCCGGGCTGCTGACCATGGAAGGCATCACGGTGCGCGAGTTGCATCGGATGAACGCCGTGGTCAAGAAACGCATGCCCGAGGTCAAGGTACCGGCGCTGGTGCTGCACTCCATCGAGGACGACATCACCAGCCGCTGGAACGCCGATTACGTGGAGCGCCACCTCGGCGGGCCGGTGACCAAGATCCTGCTGGACAACTGCTATCACATGATCACCGTCGACCTGCAATACCGCCGGGTGATCGAGTTGAGTGCCGAGTTTGTCGAGCAGCATGCGCGCATCAGTGGTGAGCGGGTTTCACAGGGGCAACGAGCTTCTGCGGCTGAAGCTGGTTTCCAGGGTGAGGCAGCTTCCCATGCTGGGTCTGGTTTGCAGGCTGAACCTGCTGCTTATGCTGAACCTGTTTTCCAGGCTGAACCTGCTGCTCATGCTGAACATGCTTTCCACGGTGAACCTGCTTCTCGTGGCGAGCGGGCTTGCCCCGCGTTGGGTGGCGAAGCCGCCCCCTCGCTGACACTGCATGCTTCCCGTTAGGACTGGGGTGGCTGGGTCTGGGGCGGCTTCGCCGCCCAACGCGGGGCAAGCCCGCTCGCCACAATAGAGCGGTTGCCACAAGAGGATTGCTGCCACACCACGCCCGATCATGACCACAGGCCGGCTCGCTCAAGAAATAGAAAAAGGGAAATCCGTGATCACCGCCCAAGCCTTCTCGACCGTCCGGGCCATCCAGCGCAGTGCCTGGAACGACTGTTTTCCCGGTGCCCTGGAGGATTGGGACTTTTACGTGGCCGTGGAAAACGCGGCCATTGATGATTTCAAATGGCGTTACCTGGCGGTCTACGACAGCGGGTCGCTGGTGGCGGTTGCGCCCGCGTTCATCACGCAGTATCGACTCGACACCACGGTGTCGGGCACCGGCAAGCGCTTTACCGAGCGCCTGGAGCGACTGTGGCCGGGTGTTTTACAGTTGCCGTTGTATGCCATCGGCTCTCCGGTGGCCGAGCGCTGTGATGCGGGCATCGCCAGTAGCGTGCCCGAGGCGCGGCGCCCGCTGATGATCACGCACGTACTCAAGGCCGCGCGCCAGGACGCCAACGCATTCGGCATCGGCCTGGTGGCGGTCAAGGATGTGCCCACCCACGATACGCAGTGGGCCGCCAGTTGCCGTGTTGCCGGGTTTCAGAGCATGCCGAGCCTGCCCAGCGGCTGGCTGACGGTGCCTTACGGCTCGGTGGACGCCTACCTGGGTTCGCTGTGCAAATCGACCCGCAAGGACCTGCGCCGTAAACTGCGTGCGCCGGGGCCACGGGTGGAATGGCGGCACAACATAGATGATGTGTTGCCGCAGGTGATGCGCCTGTATGAAGACACGCTCAGCCGCGCGGATTTACAGTTCGAACGCCTGCCGGCGAGTTACTTCACCGGTATCCTTGAACGGCTTGAAAAACGCGCGGTCTGTGCACTTTATTGGGTGGACGAGCGCCTGGTGGCGTTCAACCTGATGCTGGTGGATCAGCACCGCTTGGTCGACAAGTTTTTCGGGCATGACCGTGAGTTCAGCCGTGAGTACAACCTGTACTTCAGGTGTTGGCTGACCAATGTCGACTATTGTATTCAGCACAATATCCCGGTGTATGAATGCGGCCAGGAGGGCTATGCCAGTAAGCTGCGCCTGGGGTGCGAATTCCGCGGCAACAACCTGTTTTTCCGTCACCGTAATCGGCTGGTCAACGGCCTGCTCAAACTTGTGAAGATGTACCTCCGACCGGATCGTTCCGACCCTGCCATGGCTGCTGCGATAAGCGAAACCTGATGATCACCAAGACCCGCCAGAAAGCCCGCCCCTTTGCCATTTCGCGCTGGAGCGTCCAGCGCAAGCTGGTGCTGGCGTTTTGGCTGGTCAGCGTCATTCCCACCATGATCGCGGCCGAACTGGCGGCGACCACGCTGTCGCAGATTTTCGACAGCAACGTGCGGATCTGGCTGCAGGAGTCGACCAAGATCGTCAAGGACGAAATCGGCGACATCCTTCATGACAACGCGCGCATGGCCAAGCTGTTCCTGCGCTACACCAGCCCGCCGTCGAACAAGCAGGCGGCCAAGCACGACCGGCTCACCGCCGACATCGCCGATGCCACCGACATCGACGTGGTCGCGCTGATTCGTGTCAGTGACCACAAAGTGGTGTTCAGCACGGCGGCCGACGACGTCGTCAAACAGATCGACCTGACCAGCAACGCGGTGCTGCAGACGGTCAAGGTGGCGGGGGTGAGCACCGGCCTGGTGGTGTCGACCTTCGAAACCACCCAGGAGGGTGTCGACTACCTGCTGCTCGTGGCCACTTACCTGGACAGCAGCTTCCTGACCAGCGTGGCCGATGTGCATTCGCTGGATTTGCGCTTGTACCTGGCCAACCCCGACGGTTTCTCGGAGATCTTCTCGACCCAGCGTTTCGAGGATCACCCTTCGCGCATCCCGAAAAATGTCGAAGCCGCGATGCGCAGCACCAGGCAGCCCAGCGAGCAGTTCACCAATAACTACAGCGGTCTGTACTGGCCGATCTTCAACGATGCCGGCGACCTGCAAGGCGTGATCTTCAGCGGCCTGCTGCGCCACACCAGCCTGGTCGGGCTGGTGAACCAGAGCAACCTGTTCGTGCTGATTTTCCTGCTCAGCTCGGCGCTGTCGCTGGCGGCCGGGGTGTTGGTGTCGCGGCGCCTGACCAAGCCGCTGCGGGATTTGTCCCAGGGCGTGGACGCGGTGATTTCGGGCAACTACGAGCACCGGGTGCTGGTCAGCGGTGGCGACGAACTGGCGCAATTGAGCAGCACCTTCAACCACATGACCGAGCGTCTCGGCGAGTTGCATCACCTCGAGGCCCAGTTGCGCCGCCGTGATCGCCTGCACGCCCTGGGCGAAGTCGCCATGGGCCTGGCCCACGAGATCCGCAACCCGCTGGGTATCATCAAGACCGCCACCCAGTTGCTGCACCGCCGCGCCGACCTGGCCGAGTCCGATAAGCGCCACCTGGAATACGTGATCAGCGAAGTCAGCCGCATCAACGACCTGATCACCGAGTTCCTCGATTTCGCCAAGCCCAACCCGCCACTGCGTGTACTGCAGCCGGCCCGGCCGCTGGTGGAGGAGATCCTGGGCTTCTGCTCGCCGGAACTGGCCACCCATAACATTGATGCACAGATCGACGACCAGGCACCGGGGGCGACGATCTACGCGGACGCCAAGCAGCTCAAGCAGGCCTGCCTCAACCTGATTCTCAACGCCATCGATGCCATGCCCGAAGGCGGCCGCCTGACCCTGGGCATTCGCAGCGTGGGCGACAATACCCTGATCAGCATCGGCGACACCGGCCAGGGGATCCCGGCGGAGATGATCGAGCGCATCTTCACGCCTTTTGTCACCACCAAGGCCTCGGGCACTGGCCTGGGCCTGGCAAAAGTCTATTCGATCATGGAAAGTCACGACGGCAGCATCGAATGCACCAGTGAGAAAGATGCCGGCGCCACCTTCAGCCTGTACATTCCGGCGATTGGCGAAGACGACGAGGACAGTCATGACGCATAACATTCTGGTAGTCGACGACGAACCCAAGCTCTGCGACCTGCTGGCCTCGGCCCTGGGCCAGAACCACGTGCAGGTGTTCATTGCCGGTAATGGCCTGCACGCGCTCAAGGTGCTGGAGCAGGAAGACATCGACCTGGTGATCAGCGACTGGCGCATGCCGGGCATGGACGGGCCGGCCCTGTTGGCGGAGATCAAGGTGCGCTACCCCCAGGTGCCGGTGATTGTGATGACCGCCTACAGCACGGTGAAAAACGCCGTGCAGTCGATGCGCAACGGCGCCTATGACTACATCGCCAAGCCGTTCGATATCGACGAGCTGGACATCACCGTGGCCAAGGCCCTGCAGTTTCGCGAGATCATGCGCGACAACGCGCGCATGCGCGCCGAGCTGGATGAGCACGCGCAATTCGACAGCCTGGTCGGCGACAGCCCGGCGTTTCGCAAAGTGCTGCAGGCGGTGGATTCGGTGCGCGACAGCGCTGCCACCGTGCTGCTGACCGGTGAAAGCGGCACCGGCAAGGAAATGGTCGCCCGCGCCATCCACAAGCACGGTAGCCGCGCCGACAAACCGTTCGTGGCGGTCAACTGCGCCGCCATTCCCGAGGGCTTGCTGGAAAGCGAGATGTTCGGTCATCGCAAGGGCGCCTTTACCGGCGCCGTGACTGACCGGGTCGGACGCTTCCAGCAGGCCGACAAGGGCACGCTGTTTCTCGATGAAGTGGGCGACATGCCGCTGGCGCTGCAGGCCAAGATTCTGCGGGCGTTGCAGGAGCGGGTGATCGAACCGGTGGGTGACCCGCGCGAGCGCAAGGTGGACGTGCGAGTGATTGCCGCCACCAACAAGAACCTGCTCGATGCGGTGGCCAATAAAGAGTTTCGCGAAGACCTGTATTACCGCCTCAATGTCTTCCCGATTCCGCTGCCGGCGCTGCGCGAGCGCGCCGAAGATATCGTGCCGCTGGCCCGCCACTTCGCCCAGACCCTGAGTGCCACCGCGGGTAAACGCATCACCGGCTTCAGCCCGGAGGCGCTGCAGGCCATGGCCGCCTATCACTGGCCGGGGAATATTCGCGAACTGCAAAACTGTGTGGAGCGCGCGACCATCGTGGCGGCCTCGCCGGTGATCGAGGATATCGACCTGCCGGCGTACCTGTTTGCTTCCCGGCCTGGCGAAGGCGGCGTCACCGCGCTGCTGGGTGACACACCAGGCGTGCCTGCTGACCTGGATGCGGCCCTGGCCGAGGTCGAGAAAACCTACATTCTGGCGGCGCTGAATGAAAGCAACGGCGTGCAGGCCGCAGCGGCAGCGAAGATCGGGATATCCGAGCGCAGCTTCTGGTACCGCCTGAAAAAGCTGGGCATCCAGGTCGACAAGATCGTGCGCTGATCTCTCTGTAGCCACCGATCCAAATGTGGGAGCTGGCTTGCCTGCGATGGCGGTATGTCTGTGTCAGCTGAGTTGGCGGGTACACCGCTATCGCAGGCAAGCCGGCTCCTGCAGTTTTTGAGCGGGTTGGGTCAGGCGTGAATGCGCACCCAGATGCTGACCAATATTGTCGCCGCCATCAGCCACGCTACCGCCGCCACGGCGAGTGATGCTTCCAGGCGCATCCGATCGACCATCAGATACAACGTCGCCAGGTACACAAAGTACGGAATGATCGACCACATCCCGAACAGGATTGTGGTCTTCAAGTCGTCCAGCGAACGGCCCTTGCCGACGATGTAGTGGGCGATCAGCGCAAAGGTCGGAAACAGCGGCACCAACCCGGCGATGTAATAGTTTTTGGTCTTGGCCAATGCAGCCAATATCAATACCACTGCCGCGCCGAGGGCGGCCTTCAATACCAGATCCACAACGCGCTCCTTAGTGGCTCAAGCCATATTTCTTGACCTTGTCGAACAGGGTGGTCTTGGCCATCCCCAATTCCTGGCTGGCCTGGGTCAGGTTGCCGCCGCTGCGTTGCAGGGCATCGTTGAGCAGGTTGCGTTCAAAGGCTTCCACTGCTTCGGTGAAGGCCAGGCCATGGCTGCCGCTGCTCGCGCCGCTCTTCTTGAAGGCGGGCAGGCCGAGGGCGAAGCGCTCGGCGACGTTGCGCAGTTCGCGCACGTTGCCGGGCCAGTCATGGCTCATCAGGCTCGAGACGGTCTGGTTGTCCAGCTCCGGCGCCGCGCGGTCAAAGCGCAGGGACGACTGCTGCAGGAAGTGCTCGAACAGTTGCAGGATATCTTCACGGCGTTCGCGCAGGGGCGGCAACTCCAGGGTCACCACGTTGAGGCGGTAATACAGGTCGCTGCGGAACTGGTTGGCGCGGCTCAGTTCATCCAGGTCGGACTTGGTGGCGGCGATCACGCGGCAATCCACGGCCACGCTCTGGTTCGAGCCCAGGCGTTCGAGGGTGCGCTCCTGCAGGACCCGCAGCAATTTGATCTGCAGGTTGATCGGCATGCTTTCCACTTCATCGAGGAACAGCGTGCCTTCATGGGCGTGCTCGATCTTGCCGATACGGCGCTTGCCGGCTCCAGTGAAGGCGTTGGCCTCGTGGCCGAAGATCTCGCTTTCGAAGAGGTTCTCCGGCAGGCCGCCGCAGTTCAGTGCGACAAACTGGTGGTCGTGGCGTCGGCTGAAATCATGCAGGCAGCGCGCCACCAGCTCCTTGCCGGTGCCGGTCTCGCCTTCGATCAACACGTTGGCCGACGTGTCGGCGACGTTGGCGATCAGCTCGCGCAGGTTCTGCATGGCCGGCGAACGGCCGATGATGCGGCCTTCCAGCGAGTCGCGCTCGGCCAACTGGCGGCGCAGCGACCAGACTTCGCGTGCCAGCCCGCGTTGCTCCAGGGCGCGGCGGGCGACGTCGACCAGGCGCTCGGGAGAGAAGGGTTTTTCCATGAAGTCATAGGCGCCGTTGCGCATCGCGCCCACCGCCATCGAGATGTCGCCATGCCCGGTGATCAACACCACCGGCAGGCTTTTATCCAGGGCCTTGAGGCGCGTGAGCAGCTCCAGCCCGTCGATGCCCGGCAGGCGAATATCGCTGATGACAATGCCGGCGAAGTTCTCGCCGATGCGCTTCAACGCTTCTTCGGCGCTGCCCACGCCGACGCTGGGAATATCTTCCAGCGCCAGGGCCTGCTGGCAGCCGAGCAGCACATGCGGGTCGTCTTCGACGATCAGGACGGTGAGGTCTTTCGGATCTGTATTCATGTCGACTCAACATGTTGAGCGCCCACCAGCGGCAGGCACAGGACAAAGGCAGTACCACCACTGGCCGGGTGTTCGACGGCGAGGTTGCCGCCGGTGGCCGCCGCGAGGCTGGCGGACAGGGTCAGGCCCAGTCCCAGGCCTTGCTCGCCGGGCTTGGTGGTGAAGAACGGTTCGAATAAATGCTTGCGGGCCTCGGCGTCGATGCCGTGGCCGTTGTCACGTACCAGCAGGCGGTATTTACCGTCGGCGGCGCTGCCTTCCAGCCACAGTTCGGGGGCCGGTTGCGCTTGCATGGCGTCGAGGGCATTGCCGATCAGGTTGACCAGGATCTGTTCCAGGCGTGTCTGGTCGATCTGCAACTGGGCCGGCGCGAAGTCGCGGTGCAGGGTCAGCGACAGGTTGTCCAGGCGTGCGCCCATGACCTGGAACGCCGCGTCGACCGCCTTGCCCAGGCTGGCTTCGCCCTGGTCGTCGCCGCGCCGCGCAAAGGAGCGCAGGCTGGCGGTGATGCGACCCATGCGGTCGATCAGTTCGTTGATGGTCTTGAGGTTGGCGCTGGCGGTGTCCAGCGCGCCGCGTTCGAGGAAGCGCACGGTGTTGCCGGACAATGTGCGCAGCGCGGCCAGCGGCTGGTTCAGTTCGTGGGCGATGCTGGTGGACATCTGGCCGATGGCGGCGAGCTTGCCGGCCTGCACCAGTTCATCCTGGGCGCGGCGCAGGGTCTCTTCGGCCTGGCGGCGTTCGCGGATCTGGCTCTTGAGCCGTTCATTGCTGGCGCGCAAGTCGGCGGTGCGCTCGGCAATCCGGCGTTCCAGCTGGCTGTTGGCTTCCTGCAGCGCTTCGCGCGCGGCCAGGCGAGTGGCGATGACCTTGCGCCGCTCGTTCCAGGCAATCAGCAGGAAGGCCACCAGGCCAAAGGCCACGGCCACCAGGATGCCCTGGTTGATCGCCGCGCGGCGCAGGTCGTTGAGTGGGGTGAGCAGGGTGAAATTCCACGGCGTGTCGTTGAGCGGACGGGTTTGCGCGAGGTAACTGACCTCGTGCTCGTCGTTCACCACTTCGCTGTTGGCGGGGAAGGTCAGTTTCTCGGTGCCTTCGTTGATACGCTCGCGGGCCAGCGGTTCCAGCTCGTTCAGCGTCGCCCAGTAATATTGCAGGCTGTGGGCCAGGCGTTCCTTGGTGTCATCGCTGAGCGGGCGCACGGCTTTGAGGCGGCGGGCCGGGTCGCTGGAGAGGATGATGATGCCGTTTTCGTCGCTCACGAATGCTTCGAGACGCGCGCGCTGCCAGCGCTCTTCCAAGGCTTCGAGGCGCACCTTGACCACGGCGACGCCGATGATCTTGCCGTGTTCTTCCAGGCCATGGGCCAGGTAGTAGCCGGGTTCGCCGTTGGTACTGCCGATGCCATAAAAGCGCCCGGGCTGACCGCGTACGGCATTCTGGAAATAGGCACGGAAGGACAGGTCTTCACCCTGGTAACTGTCGGCATCGCGCCAGTTACTGGTGGCCAGCACGCGGCCGGTGGTGTCCATCACGTAGATGGCCCGACTGCGACTGCGTCGGTTCAGGCCTTCGAGGTAATCGTTGACTGTCTGCCGGGTCTCCTGGTTGGGGTCGGCGAGCAGCTTGGAGACGCTGGACTCCAGCTCCAGCAGGCTGGGCAGGTAGGTGTATTTGCTGAGTTCGCTTTCGACGGTGCGCGCATGCAGCTCCAACTGGCGTTCGCCGTTGTCGCTGAGGGTGCGGATGCCGTAGTGCTCACTGACCCAGAAGCCGATATAACCCAGGCCGATCATCAGGGCGATGATCAACGGCGGCAGGAACAGTTGGCGAATCAGACGAGGTTTCACGGCAAGTGATGGCGGTGCGGCGCGAAATTGGTTGGGGTCGCATTTCATCACAGATGCCTTGGGTCAACCAGCGCTTGCCAGCCTGCGGGGACCAATGTGGGAGCGGGCTTGCTCGCGAATGCGATCTGTCAGTGGATGCTTCAGTGACTGAAAGACCGCATTCGCGAGCAAGCCCGCTCCCACAATAGATCCGGTTTCTACAGTGGAAGCGCTGTAATGCTTAGTGCTGCAGGATTTTCTCAAGGAAGTGCTGCGCGCGTTCGGAGCGGGCGCTGATGTCGCCGAAGAACTCTTCTTTCGGGCAGTCTTCGATGATCTTGCCGGCGTCCATGAAGATCACGCGGTCGGCCACTTTGCGGGCGAAGCCCATTTCGTGGGTCACGCACATCATGGTCATGCCTTCGTGGGCCAGTTGCACCATTACGTCGAGCACTTCGTTGACCATTTCCGGGTCCAGTGCCGAGGTCGGTTCGTCGAACAGCATGACGATCGGGTCCATGGCCAGGGCGCGGGCAATTGCTACACGTTGCTGCTGGCCGCCGGAAAGCTGGCCAGGGTGCTTGTGGGCGTGTGCCGACAGGCCGACGCGCTCGAGCAATTGCAGGCCTTTCTTGGTGGCTTCTTCCTTGCTGCGGCCCAGTACCTTGATCTGCGCGATGGTCAGGTTTTCGGTGATGGTCAGGTGCGGGAACAGTTCGAAGTGCTGGAACACCATGCCCACGCGCGAACGCAGTTTTGGCAGGTTGGTCTTCGGGTCGGCGATGGAGGTGCCGTCGACCACGATGTCGCCCTTCTGGAACGGTTCCAGCGCGTTGACGCACTTGATCAGGGTGGATTTGCCCGAGCCCGACGGCCCGCACACCACGATCACTTCGCCTTTTTTAACCTCGGTGCTGCAATCGGTCAGCACCTGGAAGTCGCCATACCACTTGTTGATGTTCTTGATAGAGATCATACGGCAAACCTTTTTTGCAGACGCTTGACCAGCAGCGAGGCGGAAAAGCTGATGATGAAGTAGACGACACCGGCGAAGATCAGGAACTCATTGGAGCGGCCAATGATGTCGCCGTTGGAACGGGCGGAGTTGAGGAAGTCCACCAGGCCCACGGTGTAGACCAGCGAGGTGTCCTGGAACAGGATGATCGACTGCTGCAGCAGCAGCGGGGTCATCTTGCGGAACGCCTGGGGCAGGATGATCAGGCGCATGGTCTGGCCATAGCTCATGCCCATCGCCTGTGCTGCCGCCATCTGGCCCTTGGGGATCGACTGCACGCCGGCCCGCACGATCTCACAGAAGTACGCGGCTTCGAACATCATGAAGGCCACGACACAGGAGGTGAATGCGCCGATCGGGGTGTCTTCGCCGGTGATCCAGCGCAGCACGAACGGCACCGCCAGGTAGAACCAGGTGATCACCAGCAGCAGCGGGATCGAACGGAAGTAGTTCACATAGGCGCCGGCCAGGCGCGACAGCAGTTTGCTGGACGACAGGCGCATCAGCGCGAGGATCGTGCCCAGGACGATGCCGCCGACCACGCCCATGACCATCAGCTGCAGGGTCATGACCATGCCGTTCCACAGGCCCGGGATGGCGGGGATGATGCCGCTGAAATCGAAGTCCATTATTTACCCCCCACGGAGATCAGGCCGGGCACCGCGACTTTCTTCTCGACCAGGCGCATGAGCAGCATCAGGCTCATGTTCAGGGTGAAGTAGATCAGCGTGGCCAGGGTGAAGGCTTCAAACAGGTTGGCCGAGAACTCGGCGGTCTGTTTGGTTTGCGCCAGCAGTTCCATCAAGCCGATCAAGGACGCCACGGAGGAGTTCTTGAACACGTTGAGGAATTCCGAGGTAAGCGGCGGAATAATGATGCGGTAGGCCTGGGGCAGCAGCACGTTCCAGTAGATCTGCGGCAGCTTGAAGCCCATGGCGCGCGCGGCGGATTCCTGGCCACGTGGCAGCGCCTGGATGCCGGTGCGCACTTGCTCGCACACCCGGGCGGCGGTGAACAGGCCCAGGCACACGACAACGCTCAGGTAGGCCGAGGTGGTCGGGTTCAGGTCTTGTTTGTACCAGTCTTGCAGGTTCTGCGGCAGCAGGTCGGGTATCAGGAAATACCAGATGAACAGCTGGACCAGCAGCGGTACGTTACGAAACAGTTCCACGTAGCAGGTCGCGATGCCCGATACGATGCGGTTTGGCACGGTGCGCATGACCCCCAGAACGGAGCCCAGCAACAAGGCGATAATCCATGCCACGACAGCGATGGCGATGGTCCAGCCCAGGCCGGCGATGTACCAGTCGAGATAAGTCTCGCTGCCAACGCCAGTGGACTTGAAGAACACGCCCCAGTCCCAGTTGTAATTCATTAGGGTCTCCCCTCGAGATCGATCGATGTACAAGCACCCGCTTGGGGAAGATCCTTTCCCACCTGACGTTGAACGCCAGGCACACACGATCGGCTCGAAAACCGCCAGGTCGAGTGTTCCAAAATAAAGCCAGCAGGTAGTAACAGACGCCTGAGGGAGGTTTGCCCCCTCAGGAGATAAGGTTAGTCAGAAATCAGATTTTTACGTCAGGCGCTGGCTTGTCGCTTGGGTTAGCGATCAGATCCTTTACCTTGTCGCTCATCGGGAAGTTCAGGTTCAGGCCTTTAGGTGGAATCGGGCTCTCGAACCACTTGCTGTAGATTTTGTTGATTTCGCCGGATTTGTACAGGCCGGTGATGGCGTCATCGACAGCCTTCTTGAACGCTGGATCGTCTTTACGAACCATGCACGCGTAGGCTTCAAACGACTGTGGAGTACCGGTGATGACCCAGTCATCCGGCTTCTTGGCCTTGGCTTCTTCGCCGGCCAGCAGGGCGTCGTCCATCATGAAGGCAACGGCGCGGCCGCTTTCCAGCATCTGGAAGGACTCGCCGTGGTCCTTGGCGGAGATGACGTTCATGCCCATCTGCTTGTCGGCGTTCATCGCCTTGATGATGCGCTCGGACGTGGTGCCAGCGGTGGTCACAACGTTTTTGCCTTTCAGGTCGGCAAAGTCGCTGTAGGACGGCTTGCCATCCTTGTCTTTCTTGACCAACAGGCGGGTGCCGATTTCGAAGATGTTGACGGTGAAGTCGACTTGCTGGGCGCGTTCGGCGTTATTGGTGGTGGAGCCGCACTCGATATCCGCGGTGCCGTTCTGGATCAGCGGGATACGGGTTTGCGAGGTGACCAGGTTGTACTTGGTCTTCAGGTCGGGTTTGTTCAGGTCTTTTTTCAGGGCTTCAACGATGGCCAGCTGAATGTCGTGGGAGTAGCCCACTGGTTTGCCCGAACCATCCGCGATGTAGGAAAACGGAATGGAGCTGTCGCGGTGAGCGAGAGTGATGGTGCCGGAGTCGTTGATTTTCTTCAGTGTGCCGGTGAGTTCGGCGGCGAAAACTGGAGTGCTGATCAGAGCAGCAGCGATAGCTGCGCCCAAGATATGGGGAACGATGCGCATCAATACTTCCTCGACATTTGTTTTTTTTATGAAGCCGGCTAAACGGCTCTCTTGTACAGCGAATGCCCGTGACGGCTCCTAAGGCGTCCCAGGTAATCGTCAAGAAGTGTAGAGCATGAGTCGTGCCATACCCGAATTAAAAGTCTAAGCGGCTGATTTATAAGCGTATTAACTTTGTGTGACGATGTATTTTCAAGGCTTGGGTCCGGCAAACCGAATGGTTGGGGGTATGCCGTTCGGAAAACCGAATGCCAGCGGGTCAGTATTTTCTGTAGGAACGAGCACGCCTGCGAGGGCATCGACCGGGCTTATTGATCTGCCCAGTGTGTGCATCGCAGGCGCGCCAGCCCTCACAGGGCTATCGACGGCAGGTTCTGCTGTCAGAAGGTGTAGTCGGCCGAGACCACCGCCGCACGCCCATCGCCAGGCACCGCCCAACCGTTGTTGCGGATGCGGGTCAGGTACTCCTTGTCGAACAGGTTGTTGACGTTCAACTGCAGGTTGAGCTGCTTGTTGACCTTATAACCCAGCATCGCACGCTGCACCGCATAGCCAGGCGCAGTCGGTGCCCCGGCGGCGCTGACCAGGTACTGCTTGGTCTGCGCCGTGATGCCGTAACCCACCTGGAAGTCGTATGGCAGGTCGTACACCGTCCAGAGGCTGGCCGCATGCTTGGGGGTGAAGGTCAGCGGTTCACCTTTCTGCACATCGATACCGGTGGTTGCCAGGGTGTAGTCGCTGGCGCTGCGCAGTACACGGGTGTTGAGGTAGGTGTAGTTGGCGAAGACTTTCCAGCGATCCGTCAGCGCGCCGCTCAGGCCGAGTGCCACGCCATCGGCACGCGCCTTGCCGTCGAGGGTTTGCGTGCCGCTCAGGTTGCTCGGGTCGTTATCGGCGACTTTGTAGTTGGTGCGGTCATTGCGAAAGATCGCGCCGGTGACCGACAAGGCATTGTCGAGGAAGTCCCACTTGGTGCCGATCTCATAACTGACGGCGGTTTCCGGGGCGACGTTGCAGTTGTTGGTGGCCGTGCTTGAAGTCTTGGCCGGGGTGTAGCAGCCACCGTTGACGCTGGCTTGCGACGGCGTCTTGCTGTTGCCATAGGCGACATAGAAGCTGCCGTTTTCCACCGGCTTGTAGACCAGCGCCAGGCGGTAGGACGTCAGGTCGTCTGCCTGGCCGTAGCGCACGCCGGGCGTTTCCACGCCGGTGCTGGAATAGGCGTTGCTCACCGAACTGCCGGCGTTGTGCTCGTAACGCAGGCCGCCATTGATTTCCCATTGCGGGTTGAGCTTGAGCGTATCGAAGGCATAGGCGGCGCGGTTGTTCAGTGCTCCGTCGACGTGGGCCGCGCGGGTGAAGTTGACCGGGCCGGTCCAGTCGGAGTTCGGATCGCTGTAGCTGACCGGCGGCGGCACGATCGTGCTGCCGTTGCTGTTCGTCAGCCACTTGCCGGTATCGGCCTGGTATTCCTCGCGGCTGATAGCGATGCCGGTCACCAGCGTGTGATCGATGAAGCCGGTGCTGAAGTGGCTGGTCACGTCAGTCTGGTTGGTGAACATTTTGTTCTGGGTGTTGCGCTCGTTACCCAATGAGCCACCGGCTGGCTGGAAAAAGCCCGGGCTCAGGCCTGCGGGGCAGGGGGCACCGGTAATCTGGGTGCCGCTGGCCAGGCAGCCGGCCTGCGCACCTTCGGGGCCGGAGGCGCGCAGCTCCTGGCGTACGCGCTCGACGCGGGTGAAGTTGCGGACCGACACGGCATCGTTGAAGTCATGTTCGAGCTTGAGGCTGAACGCGTCCGAGGTGATGTTCTGGTCGTTGATGTTGTGGTAACCGTAATAGTCGCTCCAGCCCACGCCCGGCATCGGCTTGCCGTTGTAGATGGGGATGCCGTATTGCGGCGTGTTGTCATCTTTCTGATGTTCATAACTGACGGTCACGCGCGTCGGCGTACCGAGGCCGAAGGCGATCGAGGGGGCAATGCCCCAACGCGAGTAATCTTCATAATCGCGGCCCGGCACGTCGTTACCATGGGCCATCAGGTTCAAGCGGAATGCCGTGGTGTCGTTGAGTGTCTGGTTGCTGTCCAGGGTGAGGCGCTTGTAGCTGTCTGTGCCGATGCCGGCGCTGATCGTGGTTTTGTCGCGCAGTTCCGGGGCCTTGGTGACCAGGTTGATGGTGCCGCCGACAGCGCCCGAACCCGAGTACACCGAGCTGGCGCCGCTGACCACTTCGACCTGCTCCAGATTGAACGGGTCGGTGCGGCTGTATTGCGCGCTGTCGCGCACGCCGTCCACGTAGATATCGCCGCTGGCGGAAAAACCGCGCAGGTTGATGCTGTCGCCATAGCCGCTGCCGCCTTCACCGGCACCGAATGTGATGCCCGGCACGGTGCTGAGCACGTCGCGCAGGGTCAGCAGGTTTTGATCGTGAATGACTTCCTTGGGCACCACCGTGATGGTCTGCGGCGTGTCGCGCAGCGCTTCGGTGTACTTGGGTGAAGACGGTGCCACCGGGTTGTAGGCACTTTGCGCCTGGCCTTCGATGCTGGTCGCGCCGAGCTGGATCGGCCCGGTGTTGTCGTCTGGTGCGGCATCCCCCGCATAACTGAAGCCTCCCTGCGCAGCCACTGCCAAACCCACTGCCGATGCGAGCAAATGCCGCGTGGAGAGGGGGGCGGAACGGGTGCCGGTCGTCATTGAATGGTCTCTTGTTAGTAGGATTGAGAGGTGGTCGTGTTTGATAACCAATCTCAAATGTAATAGATTGTTACGTAATGTTTCATGAAAGTTTTGTAAGTTTTATCCACCGTGGGGAGACGCAAATGCACAGCACCGAGCCTTCTGATTTGGCCGGTAACCCCCGGGCCTACGCACGGTGGGTGATGCACGCCGCACAATTGGGGGATGCCGACGCGCAGGCCACCTTGGGCCAGTTGCTGCTGGAGGGGCGTGGCATCCAGCTGGACCAGGCCTTGGCGCTCAGTTGGTTTCGGATCGCTGCGCGCCAGGGGCATCCGATGGCAATCAATATGATCGGCCGTTGCCTGGAGCATGGCTGGGGCGACGCGATCGACCTGGAACAGGCCGCACGGCATTACCGGCAGGCGGCCGATCTGGGCCTGGATTGGGGGCTGTACAACTTCGGTCAGTTGCTGACCCGTGGCCGCGGCGTCGAGCAAGACCTCGCCGCGGCGTTCCAATTGTTCCAGCAGGCGGCTGCCCAAGGGCACGCCAAGTCGATGAACCTGCTCGGGCGTTTCCACCATGAGGGCGTCGTGGTGCCCAGGGATGTGCCGCTGGCACGCCAGTGGTACCGGCGCGCGGCCGAGGCCGGCGATTTCCGTGGGCAATACAATCACGCGGCGGAGTTGGCAGACGCCGGCGACGAGGCGCAGGCCTGTGTCTGGCTTGAGCGCGCGCTGGCGGGCGCCACGCCGGGCTTCCTGCTGGCGGCTTACCCGGTGCTGCTCGGGTCGGCCTTGCCCGGTATTCGGGACATGGGGCTGCGTTACCAGCGCCAGGCCCTCGAGGCATGAAAAAGCCCCTGGACCTTACGGCACAGGGGCTTCTTTACGAGCGGTTGATCAGGCCGCTTCGATCTTGCGGTTCTGCTCGACCTTGGACAGGTAACGTTGCACGTTGTCCTGTTCCTGCGCGGTGGTGAACAGGCCCAGCTTGGTGCGTCGCCACAGCACGTCCTGAGGTTGAGTCACCCATTCTTCAGCGCACAGATAATCCACTTCGCGGGTGTACAGGCCGCCACCCAGGTGGTCACCAAGGTCGGCCAGCGATTGCACGCCTTCGAGCAAGCGCCAGGTCCGGCTGCCATAAGTGGTGGACCAGCGGCGCGCGATCTCGCTTGGCACCCAGTCGAACTTCGCGCGAATGGCCTCGGCCAGAGCTTCCGGCGTGGTCATGTGCTCGCCGCCGGGCAGGCTCGCGGTGGCGGTCCAGCTCGGGCGCATCTGCGTGAAGTATGGCGCCAATTGTGCCATCGCCGACTCGGCAAGTTTGCGGTAGGTGGTCAGCTTGCCACCGAACACCGACAGGATCGGTGCTTCGCCCGTGCCGCCGGACAGCGACAGGGTGTAGTCACGGGTGATCGCCGACGGGTTATCCGACTCGTCGTTGCACAGCGGGCGCACACCGGAGTAGGTGTGGACGATGTCGTCGCGGCTCAGTTGCTTCTTGAAGTGCGCGTTGACCACCTTGAGCATGTAGTCGGTTTCGCCTTCGGTGATCGCCACTTTCGCCGGGTCGCCGGTGTATTCGCGGTCGGTGGTGCCGATGATGGTCAGGTGATTGAGGTACGGAATGGTGAAGACAATGCGCTGGTCTTCGTTCTGCAGGATGTGCGCGTGGGCGCCTTCGTACAGTTTCGGCACGATCAAGTGGCTGCCCTGGATCAGGCGGATGCCGTAGGGCGAGTCCAGCTTCAAGTCTTCCTTGATGAACTTGGCAACCCACGGGCCGGCTGCGTTCACCAGGGCGCGGGCGCGGATCGAGAACAGGCTGCCGTCGGCGCGCGCCATGTTCATTTCCCACATGCCGTTGCTGCGGTGCGCGCTGACGCAACGCGTCTGGGTGTGGATATGCGCGCCTTTTTCACGCGCGGCCATGGCGTTGAGCACCACCAGGCGGGCGTCGTCGACCCAGCAGTCGGAATATTCGAAGCCTTTAGTGATTTCGCTTTTCAGCGGGCTGTCGGCGCCGAACTTGAGGCTTCTGGAGCCGGCCAGCTTCTCGCGCTTGCCCAGGTGGTCATAGAGGAACAGGCCCGCGCGGATCATCCACGCCGGACGCAGGTGCGGCCGATGCGGCAGGACAAAACGCATTTGCTTGACGATGTGCGGGGCCTTGGCCAGCAGCACTTCACGTTCGGCCAGCGCTTCGCGCACCAGGCGGAATTCGTAATGTTCGAGGTAGCGCAGGCCGCCGTGGATCAGCTTGCTGCTGGCGGAGGAGGTGTGGCTGGCGAGGTCGTCCTTTTCGCAAAGGAATACCGACAAACCGCGCCCGGCTGCGTCTGCTGCAATGCCGACGCCATTGATCCCGCCGCCGATCACGGCGACGTCATAGACTTCGGCAAGCGGTGCAGCAGGCAAGGTAGAAGGGTTCATCGGCTGGCCTCGCGATCTTTTCGTATTGGAATTCGAACATTAATGTTCATTTGCGAAAATGGTAGCTGATAAGCGCGCGCACAGCCACCCGACTTCGATTGAAAAAACTCATCGAAGGGCGGGAAAAGGAAAATTTGCGAACATAAACCTGTGAAACCCCGGTTTGCAGGCGATGGCGATCTCAAGGGCGCTATCGCCGGCAAGCCGGGCTCCCACAGGTTGATCGCATTTCGCCAGGCGTTACGCAGTCAAATGTGGGAGCGGGCTTGCTCGCGAAGACAATCTCAAGGGCGCTATCGCCTGCAAGCCGGGCTCCTACAGGTGATCGCATTTCGCCAGGAGTTACGCAGTCAAATGTGGGAGCGGGCTTGCTCGCGAAGGCGTCGGTGCAGGCGCCACAGAGATCGAAGGGTCACACGACTTCGAGGCGAACCTTATGCTGATTCAACAGCTGCACCAGCGCGGGCACCGGCTGCTGGTCGGTTACCAGGCAGTCCACCAGGCTGATCGGCCCCAGCCGAATCATGGCATTGCGCCCGAATTTGCTTGAGTCCGCCGCCAGGATCACTTGGCGCGCATTGGCGATGATCGCCTGGGAAACCCGTACTTCCTGATAGTCGAAGTCGAGCAGGCTGCCGTCTTCGTCGATGCCGCTGATACCCACCAGGGCAAAGTCGACCTTGAACTGGTTGATGAAATCCACACTGGCCTGGCCTACCACACCGCCGTCACGGCGCACGTTGCCGCCGGTCAACAGCACGTCGAAGTCGTCCTTGGCGCTGAGCATGGTGGCGACGTTGAGGTTGTTGGTGATGATTTTCAGGTGATTGTGGTTGAGTAACGCGCGGGCGATGGATTCGGTGGTGGTGCCGATATTGATGAACAGCGAGGCATGATCGGGGATTTGCGCCGCGATGGCTTCGCCGATGCGCTGTTTCTCGTCGCGCATCTGGTCGGCACGCATGGCGTACGCGGTGTTTTCGACGCTGGAGTCATAGGCTGCGCCGCCATGGTAGCGGCGCAACAGATTGGCGTCCGCCAGCTGGTTGATATCGCGGCGGATGGTTTGCGGGGTGACAACGAACAGCTGCGCCATTTCCTCGATACTGACGTAGCCGCGTTCGCGGACCAGTTCGAGGATTTGTTGCTGGCGGGGAGGCAGATTCATGGGGCGTCCTTTGGGCTGCCATACAAAAGTGGCCCATGATGACGCAGGAATCCGCTCCCTGCCAGTTACAACCCTATCGCCGTCCGGCGCTTGGCTTATTCAGCGCCTTCGTGGGGTTCCCAGTCGCGGGTGCGGCTGACTGCTTTCTGCCAGCCGGCATACAGCTTCTCTTTGGCGACTTCGTCCAGTTGCGGTTCGAATTCGCGCTCGATCACGGCCTTGCCGCGCAGTTCGTCAAGACTGCCCCAGAACCCGCAGGCCAGGCCGGCCAGATACGCCGCGCCAAGCGCCGTGGTCTCGCGCATTTGCGGGCGCTCGACCTGGGTGCCGAGGATGTCGGCCTGGAACTGCATCAGGAAGTTGTTGGCGACCGCGCCGCCGTCCACGCGCAGGGCCTTGAGGCGTTCGCCGGAGTCTTGCTGCATGGCGTCCAGTACGTCGCGGGTCTGGTAGGCAATCGACTCCAGGGCTGCACGAATAATGTGATCCACGCGTACGCCGCGGGTCAGGCCGAACAGCGCGCCACGGGCATACGGGTCCCAGTACGGAGCGCCCAGGCCAGTGAACGCCGGGACCAGGTACACGCCGTTGCTGTCTTTGACCTTGCCGGCGAAGTATTCGGTGTCGGTGGCGTCGGCGATGATCTTCAGCTCATCACGCAGCCATTGCACGGTGGAGCCGCCGTTGAACACCGCGCCTTCGAGGGCGTAAGCCACTTCGCCACGCGGGCCGCAGGCGATGGTGGTGAGCATGCCGTGCTTGGACTTCACCGCCTTGTCGCCGGTGTTCATCAGCAGGAAGCAGCCGGTGCCATAGGTATTCTTGGCCTGCCCGGCTTCGACGCACATCTGGCCGAACAGCGCAGCCTGCTGGTCACCGGCGATACCGCCGATGGCGATGCCGCTTTTGGTGCGACCATAGATTTCCGAGGAGGATTTCACTTCCGGCAGCATTTCGCGCGGCACGTCGAGAATCTCCAGCATCTTCGCATCCCACTCCAGGGTGTGGATGTTGAAGAGCATGGTGCGCGAGGCGTTGGTGTAGTCGGTGACGTGGGTTTTGCCGCCGGTAAATTTCCAGATCAGCCAGCTGTCGATGGTGCCGAACAGCAGTTCGCCGTTGCGCGCCCGCTCGCGGCTGCCTTCGACGTTGTCGAGGATCCACTTGAGCTTGGTGCCGGAGAAGTACGGGTCGGTCACCAGGCCAGTGGTGTCATTGATGTATTGCTCGTGGCCGTCGCGCTTGAGCTGCTGGCAGATCTCGGTGCTGCGGCGGCACTGCCAGACGATGGCGTTGTAGATCGGCCGGCCGGTGATCTTGTCCCATACCACGGTGGTTTCACGCTGGTTGGTGATACCGATGGCGGCGACCTGGTCATGGTGCAGGCCGGCTTGTGCCAGGGCCTCGACCATCACCGCGCTCTGGGTGGCGAAAATTTCCATCGGGTCGTGTTCGACCCAGCCGGCTTGCGGGTAATGCTGAGTGAATTCACGCTGGGCGGTGCAGACCACGTTGGCGTCGCGGTCGAAGATGATCGCGCGCGAACTGGTGGTGCCCTGATCAAGGGCAATGATGTAGTTCTTATTCTCGATATCGGTCATGTCAATTGCCTTGGACGAAATAAGGAAGTCAGAAATCAGCCTGGACCGCGAAGGGCAGGGGCCCAGGCTGGCGCTTTCAGGAAATACGGGTCTTGCCGTTGACAGCCGTGTCAGGTGTTTCAGCTATAGCAGGTGCGGCGCTCGGCAGATGACGGGCAATCAGCCCGCGATAGGCCGCAGCACCGAGGCATGCGCCGACAATCGGCGCGAAAATCGGAACCAGGAAGTAAGGAATATCACGGCCACCGGTAAAGGCCATTTCACCCCAGCCGGCGAAAAAGGTCATCAGCTTGGGCCCGAAATCCCGCGCCGGGTTCATCGCAAAGCCGGTCAGCGGGCCCATGGCGCTGCCAATCACGGCAATCAGCAAGCCGATGAGCAGCGGTGCCAGCGGGCCGCGTGGCAGACCGTTGTTGTCATCGGTGAGGGCCATGATCACGCCCATCAGGATCGCGGTAATGACCACTTCCACCAAGAACGCTTGGGCAGTGCTCAGCAGCGCATGGGGATACGTGGAGAACACCGAGGCCAATTCCAGGCTGGCTTGTGAGCCGCGTACCATGTGGTGGGTTTGTTCGTAATCGAAAAACAGATTGCTGTAGAGGGTGTACACCAGGGCTGCCGAGCAGAAGGCGCCAGCGATCTGGGCCAGGATGTAGAAGGGCAGTTTACGTTTTTCGAAATCGGCGAAGATGCACAGGGCGATACTGACCGCCGGGTTGAGGTGGGCCCCGGAAATACCGGCGCTCAGGTAGATCGCCATGCTGACGCCGACCCCCCAGATGATGCTGATTTCCCACAAGCCAAAGCTGGCACCCGCGACCTTGAGCGCAGCGACACATCCCGTACCGAAGAAGATCAGCAGCGCAGTCCCCAGGAACTCGGCCATGCATTGGCTCGAAAGTGAAGGCTGTTGAAGAGCAGTTGTCATGGAAAACCTCAATTGTTGTTCTTGTCTGGCGTTTGACCTCAACGGGTCATGCGCGATTTTCACCGTGGTGGGGATCCCCATCTCCGCCACGGCTTACTGCTCGAAACACGTAGGTGTATTCCTACAGTATTCGGAAACGAAAAAATATAGACAAGAATCACGGCTGTCAAAGGTCGAAAGTGAACGGTCGGTCACTTTCCAACTATTGGTCTGGTGAATGATCATGAGGCGCCCTCTGAAGCGAGAGGTCACGAGCGCGCGCACTAGAGCGTTTCGCACGGGCTTGGCTTAGAATTGGTGCTCTGTCTGCCACGCCCGGAGAGGTCATGACACCTGCATTGGATTTGTTGAAAAAAGTTCGTGCCGAACATCGCATCCACAGTTATGAGCACGATCCGAAGTCCGCCTCCTATGGCCTGGAGGCCGCGGAAAAATTGGGTTTGGACCCGGCGCAGGTGTTCAAGACCTTGCTCGCCAGCAGTGAGAAGGGCGAACTCTTGGTCGCGGTGGTGCCGGTCGTCGGAAGTCTGGATTTGAAAGCGCTCGCCCAGGCGGCGGGGGTCAAGAAAGCCGAAATGGCCGACCCGGCTGCGGCGCAACGCTCCACCGGTTATTTGCTCGGCGGTATCAGCCCGCTGGGCCAGAAAAAGCGCCTGCGCACCTTTATCGATATGACGGCGCAGCAATTTGCGACGATTCACGTGAGTGCAGGGAGAAGGGGATTGGAGGTCGAACTGCCCGCAGCGGTGCTGGCCGAACACACCCAGGCCAAGTTCGCGCCGATAGGCCGGGCCTGATCTCAGGCCAATGCAGATCCAATGTGGAAGCGGGCTTGCTCGCGAAAGCGGTGTGTCAGACAAAGATGCAGTGGCTGATGCAGCGCATTCGCGAGCAAGCCCGCTCCCACATTACGATGGGGTTTTGTCAGTTCGTTGGGCTGGAGGGGCGCATGCTGTTCGAAGGGATTTGTCGAACATACCCCAGGCCATGTTCGCGTCGATAGGCCGGGCCTGATCTCAGGCCAACGCAGATCCAATGTGGGAGCGGGCTTGCCCGCGAAAGCAGTGTGACAGTCAAAGATGCAGTGACTGATGCAGCGCATTCGCGAGCAAGCTCACTCCCACATTTCGATAGGGTTTTGTCAGTTCGTTGGGCTGTAACGCCGCACACCGGATTCGGCATGTGGAATCTGCGCGGCAGTGCTGCCCGAGGCCTGGAACAATACCAGGTGTTCTGCCGCGACACGGATACCCACATCCGCGCCGACCTGGTGATCCGCATGGCTGGGGAAGATCGACTCCAGCTGCGCGCCCGTTGGCAATTGCAGGCGGTACAGGGTTGAGGCGCCCAGGAAGGTCTTGCCGACGATCCGCGCTTTCAGTGCGCTGTCCGGCGCATAGACGATATCGTCCGGGCGCAGCAGCACGTCCACTGCGCCGCCGGTAGGCCAGGTATAGGCACGATTGCCCCGCAGATCGCCCAGTTCGGTGCTGACCGATTCCGGCGAGCTGAGCTGGCCACGGATGAAATAGCCCTGGCCAATAAAGCTGGCGACATACGGCGTCTGCGGCTCGTGGTAGAGGTTGTAGGGCGTGTCCCACTGCTCCAGCCGACCCTCTTTGAACACGCCCACCTGATCACTCACCGCGAAGGCTTCTTCCTGGTCATGGGTGACCAGAATCGCACTGGTGCCGCGTGCCTTGAGGATGTCACGAACTTCGTGGCTCAGCTTGCGCCGCAGTTCGCCATCGAGGTTGGAGAAGGGTTCATCGAGCAACAACAGCTGCGGTTCCGGCGCCAGGGCGCGGGCCAGGGCCACCCGTTGTTGCTGGCCGCCCGAAAGCTCGTGGGGGAAGCGTTTGCCGAGGTTCTTCAGGTTCACCAGTTCCAGCAGTTCGGCGACCACGCGGTCTTTTTGCGGGTGCTTGCGAATGCCGAAGGCGATGTTGTCCGCCACGCTGAGGTGCGGAAACAGCGCGTAGTCCTGGAACACCATGCCGATGCGACGTTTCTCCGGAGCCAAGGTGAAGCCGGCACTGGATATCACTTCGCCGGCCAGGCTGATTTCACCTTCATGCACCGGCTCGAACCCGGCGATCGCCCGCAGGGTAGTGGTTTTGCCGCAGCCCGAGGAGCCGAGCAAGCACCCGATGTCGCCGGCGTTGAGGTGCAGGTTGAGGTTCTGCACCACACGTTGATCTTGATAGCCGCATGCCAGATTGCGCAGGTTCAGCAGTAATGGCTGGCTCATGCGTGGTGGTACGCCGGCTCGACGAGGAACTCAAGCAAGGCCTTCTGTGCGTGCAGGCGGTTTTCTGCCTGGTCCCAGGCCACGGAGCGCGGGTCGTCGAGCAGGTCGAGGCTGATCTCCTCGCCACGGTGGGCCGGCAGGCAGTGCATGAACAGCACATCTGGCGCAGCCTGGTCGAGCAGGGCACGGGTAACCTGGAAGGGCGCAAACAGCGCCAGGCGCTTGGCGGTTTCGTCTTCCTGGCCCATGGAGGTCCACACATCGGTGCTCACCAGGTGGGCGCCGATCACCGCATCGCGCGGATCACGCACCACGGTCACGCGGTCGCCGGCCTGTTCGAGGAAACGTGCGTCAGGCTCGTAGCCTTCCGGGCAGGCAATGCGCAGCTGGAAATCGAATTGGATCGCCGCTTCTATATAGCTGTTGCACATGTTATTGCCGTCGCCGATCCAGGCCACGGTCTTGCCCTGGATCGAGCCGCGATGTTCGAGGAAGGTTTGCATGTCGGCCAGTAACTGGCACGGGTGCAGATCATCGGACAGGCCATTGATCACCGGCACGCGCGAGTTGGCAGCGAATTCGGTCAAGGTGCTGTGGGCAAAGGTACGGATCATCACCGCATCAAGCATGCGCGACATGACGATGGCGCAATCGCTGATCGGCTCGCCACGGCCCAGTTGGGTGTCGCGCGGCGACAGGAAGATGGCCTGGCCACCCAGCTGGATCATGCCGGCTTCGAAAGACAAGCGGGTGCGGGTCGACGACTTCTCGAAAATCATGCCGAGCACGCGGTTTTTCAAAGGCTCGAACAGTACGCCGCGGTTACGCAGGTCTTTAAGCTCAATGCCTCGACGGATCACGCTGACCAGCTCTTCGGGCGTGCAATCCATCAGGGAGAGAAAGTGCCTTGCGCTCATCATTAACTACCTTTTTGCAACAGACCGCAGATACTCAAAGCCTTGTTTATTGTGACAACGGGCGAGACCTGCGGCGAAAGCCGCACGGGGCGACGAAATAGGGGAAGGCGCGATCTTATAATTAAATGTCGCGTCTTACCAATAGGGCTACGGTTTTTAAGGGTGTTCAAGCAGGGCGCCGGAGCGCGTTTGAAGACGATTTCCTGACAGCAGCGGGCCATTTGTACACTGGCGCCGCAGCCTTTTGCAATGCGCGGGGACGCGCCCAGGCCAAGCTGCGTCGGTTTTGGCGGCTATGTGGGAAGTTTCTGAAACATTTGCTCACGTATACCCATGCCCGGGCCTGATGCCGGCCGATTCACGGGGCGAACGTTACTGGTCGCTGTGCCGGGCGCGGCCCATAGTGCAGCCATTCCTAATAAAGAGACTGGCCATGACCAAGACTCTCCATCACCGTGCCTGCCACCTGTGCGAAGCCATCTGCGGCCTGACCCTGGAAACTACCCAGGCAGACGACGGCAGCCTGGCGATCACCTCGATCAAGGGCGACGCGCTGGATACGTTCAGCCGTGGGCATATCTGCCCCAAGGCCGTTGCGCTGCAGGATATCCAGAATGATCCGGACCGCCTGCACCAGCCGATGCGGCGCGTGGGCAGCGAATGGCAGTCGATCTCGTGGGAAGAAGCCTTTGCGCTTGTAGCCGAACGGCTGGCGGGCATTCAGGCGCGTCACGGGCAAAACGCGGTGGCGGTGTATCAAGGCAACCCCAGCGTGCATAACTATGGACTGATGACCCACAGCAACTACTTCCTTGGCCAACTGAAGACACGCAACCGGTTTTCCGCAACCTCGGTGGACCAGTTGCCCCATCACCTCACGAGTCACTTGATGTACGGACACGGGCTGTTGTTGCCGATCCCGGACATCGACCACACCGACTTCATGCTGATCCTGGGCGGCAACCCGCTGGCGTCGAATGGCAGCATCATGACCGTCCCCGATGTGGAGAAGCGCCTCAAGGCCATCCAGGCGCGGGGCGGCAAAGTGGTGGTGGTCGATCCTCGGCGCAGCGAGACAGCGGCAATGGCTGACCAGCACCTGTTCGTGCGCCCGGGAGGGGATGCCGCGTTGTTGTTCGGGGTGCTCAACACGCTGTTTACCGAAAACCTGACCCGCGCCAGCCATCTGCCGGTTGAAGGCCTGGAGGAGGTGCGCCAGGCCATCGCCGGCTTTACCGCTGAGGCCATGAGCGGTCAGTGTGCGGTGCCAGCCGAACAGATTCGCCAGTTGGCGCGGGACTTTGCAGGCGCCGACACGGCGGTGTGCTACGGGCGCATGGGTGTCTCGACCCAGGCGTTTGGCACGCTGTGCCATTGGCTGGTGCAGTTGATCAACCTGGTGACCGGCAACCTGGACCGCGTCGGCGGCGCCTTGTGCACCACGCCGGCGGTGGACTTGGTCGCGTCCACCGGCGGCGGGCATTTCAATCGCTGGCAGAGCCGGGTCTCCGGACGACCGGAGTACGGTGGCGAGTTGCCGGTGTCGGCCCTCGCCGAGGAAATGCTCACTGAAGGTGAAGGACAAATCCGCGCGCTGGTGACTGTGGCCGGCAACCCCGTGTTGTCGACGCCCAATGGTCGTCAGCTCGAACAGGCCCTGGATGGCCTGGAGTTCATGGTCAGTATCGACCTGTATATCAACGAGACCACGCGCTATGCCGACCTGATCCTGCCGTCCACCTCGGCGCTGGAAAACGATCATTACGACACCACCTTCAACATGTTTGCGGTGCGTAACGTCACCCGCTTCAACCGCGCAATCCTGCCCAAGCCTGCGGGTGCGCTGCATGACTGGGAGATTTTTGTCGGGCTGGCTCAAGCGTTTGCGGCGCACACCGGCGCTGCGCTCAAGCCCACCATGCCGCCAGCGCAGATGATCGATTTCGGGCTGCGGGCCGGGGCCTATGGTGATGCGTCGGGGTACAAGTTGTCGGTGGCGATGCTTGCCGAGCATCCCCATGGCCTGGACCTGGGCCCGCTCAAGCCCAACCTCGCCGCGCGTCTGAAAACCGCTGATGGCAAGGTCTGCGCGGCGCCGGCGGTGATCCTCGCGGACCTGGCGCGTTTTGCCGCGCAGCCGGTGCCGGTGGCTGACGAATTGTTGCTGATCGGTCGGCGCCATGTGCGCAGCAACAATTCCTGGATGCACAACTATCACCGGCTGGTGAAGGGCAAGCCTCGGCACCAGTTGCTGATGCATCCGGACGACCTGAGCCGTCGGCAGTTGAGTGATGGCCAGCGGGTGCGTGTGAGTTCGCGCATCGGTATGATCGAGGTGGAGGTGGTGGCCAGCCTGGACATGATGCCCGGCGTGGTCAGCCTGCCTCACGGCTGGGGCCATGGCCGCCCCGGCGTGCAGATGACCATCGCCAGCAGCCAGCCGGGCGCGAGCGCGAACGACTTGACTGACGAACGGCAATTGGACGAATTGTCCGGCAACGCCGCGTTGAACGGGGTGCCGGTGCAGGTTGCAGCCGCTTAAGGAGCCCGAGCACCACGCTGGGATTTTGCGTTACAATGCGCCACCGTGCCGACCTGTGAGTCGCAAAGTTCCAGCCGAGGTGTTCCATGGATATCATCGAAACGATCAAAGAGCAGATTGCCAACAACACCATTCTGCTTTATATGAAGGGCGCTCCGAACGCTCCTCAGTGCGGTTTCTCCGCGAAGGCTTCCCAGGCCATCATGGCGTGCGGCGAGAAGTTCGCTTACGTGGATATCCTGCAAAACCCTGAAATCCGCGCCAACCTGCCGAAGTACGCCAACTGGCCTACTTTCCCACAACTGTGGGTTGCCGGTGAGCTGGTCGGCGGTAGCGACATCATCGTCGAAATGGCCGCTGATGGTTCGCTGCAGGCGCTGATCAAAGAAGCCGCGGCAAACGCTGCAGCCAAGACCGACGCTTGATTCTCGAAATCATCGGTCAATAAAAAGCCCCGCTTCTCATAAGAGAGCGGGGCTTTTTTGTACCTGTCGCCTAGGGCTTATTCACCCATCTGCGATTGCAGGTAGTTCTCCAGGCTGACTTTGTCGATCAGGCCCAGTTGGGTCTCCAGCCAGTCGATATGTTCTTCCTGGTCTTCCAGGATATCTTCCAGCAGTTCACGGCTGCCGAAATCACCCTTGGTCTCACAGTGCGCAATGGCGGCCTTGAGGTCGCTGTGGCTCTTGCGTTCAAAGCCCAGGTCGCTGCTGATCATTTCCTGGGTGTGCTCGCCGATGTTGAGCTTGCCCAGGTCCTGCACGTTCGGCAGGCCTTCCAGGAACAGGATGCGCTTGATCAGCGCGTCGGCGTCCTTCATGGCTTTGATGGATTCTTTGTATTCACGCTTGCCGAGCTTTTCCAGGCCCCAATCGTCATACATGCGCGCATGCAGAAAGTACTGATTGATCGCGACCAGTTCATTGGCAAGGATTTTGTTGAGTTGCTGGATGACTGAGATGTCGCCTTTCATGACTGGGGTCCTGCCCTGTAATAGCTGTGTATAAGGCGGAGTTTGAGCGGCGAAATCCTTAGTGTCAAACCTAAGTTATTGAATAATAAATGAAAATTAATCGGAATAAGAATGTTTGTGTTCCGCGTCTTGACGCTAACTAATTGAATTGCAGGCATAAAAAAACCGGACACTAAGTCCGGTTCTTTAAAACACGCGTATTCAGGCGTGTGTAAATTCTGCTGTGTAGGGGAGCGCGGCCTGCGCTGTCTGCAGCTGCGTCAGGGTTTCCCGTACCACTTGCTTGGCGAGGCAAGCACATTTTCCGCACTGGCTGGCAACGCCGGTGGTTTCACGTACTTCCTTGTAGCTGCAGCAACCTTCGTAGATTGCTTCGCGGATTTGTCCGTCGGTGACGCCAGTACACAGGCACACATACATAAGGGAGAACCGTCGCGGGTTTAAGGCTTAAGTGCGATGGATCTTAATGTTAACGAGAATGATTGTCAAAGTAGATTCGTAGGGTATTCGCAGGCATTGCGCACGCACTGACGAACGGTTTTTTCAGTGTATGATGCTCGGTCTTCACGAAGCGTGACTGCGTCACGGGCCTGTCGCTTGAATGCGGCAGACTTGAGGCCGGTCCTTTTACTTCAATCGTCACCCTACTATCAGGAGATAACCAATGAGCGTACTCGTCGGCAAACAAGCCCCGGATTTCGACGTACCTGCCGTCCTCGGCAATGGCGAAATCGTTGACAGCTTCAAACTGTCTGAAGCCATCAAAGGCAAATACGGCCTGGTATTCTTCTACCCGCTGGACTTCACCTTCGTCTGCCCTTCGGAGCTGATCGCTCTGGACCACCGCATGGACGATTTCAAGGCGCGCAACGTAGAAGTGGTTGCCGTTTCCATCGACTCCCATTTCACCCACAACGCCTGGCGCAACACTGCCATCAATGATGGCGGCATCGGCAAAGTCAAATACACCATGGCGGCCGACATGAAGCACGACATCGCCAAGGCCTACGACGTCGAGTCCGAAGGCGGCGTGGCTTTCCGTGGCGCGTTCCTGATCGACGACAAGGGCGTTGTACGTTCCCAGATCATCAACGACCTGCCGCTGGGTCGTAACATGGAAGAGCTGATCCGCCTGGTCGACGCTCTGCAATTCCACGAAGAGCACGGCGAAGTCTGCCCTGCCAACTGGAAAAAAGGCGACAAAGGCATGAACGCTTCGCCAGAAGGCGTTGCGGCTTACCTGACCGAGAACGCTGGCAAGCTGTAAGCCAGTTTCACGGTAAAAAAAACCGGCCTGAGAAGGCCGGTTTTTTTATGCGCGGGATTCAGCCGTGTGACTGGCTTTGAGTCGCGAGTGCGCTGCTTGTGGTCAGCAAGGCCGTTGTGGTGCACAAGCTTCTCGTGGTGAATAGGTTTCGTGTGGGGAACAAGCCTCTCGTGGTGAGCAGGCTTCTTGTGGCGAGCAGGCTTGTCCTGCGTTGGGCCGCGCAGCGGCCCCAAAACCAGACACTGCGGTTTACCTGATAAACCCTGTGGGTGCCAATGGGGCTGCTGCGCAGCCCAACGCAGGGCAAGCCTGCTCACCACAACACAGCAACCCGATGGCCACAGTAGGGTAAGCAGGCCGTGGTGAGGCGGCTCCACGTGGAGGAACAAGCTTCTTGTATTGAATAGGCTTCTTGTGGGGAACAAGCCTTTCGTGGTGAGCAGGCTTCTTGTGGCGAGCAGGCTTGCCCTGCGTTGGGCTGCGCAGCGGCCCCAAAACCAGACACCGCGGTTTACCTGATAAACCCTGTGGGTGCCAATGGGGCTGCTACGCAGCCCAACGCAGGGCAAGCCTGCTCACCACAACAGCGCAGCCACATTGCTACATCAGGGCAAACCGGCTTGCCACATCAGGGCAAGCAGGTCGCCACATCAGAGCAAGCAGGGCGCCACAACCGCACCGTCAGTCGTTGAAGTCTTCCCAACCGCCCATCTGCTTCCAGCGGTTGACGATGCCGCAGAACAGCTCGGCCGTCTTCTCGGTGTCGTAGCGCGCCGAGTGGGCTTCGCGTCCGTCAAAGTCGATACCGGCTGCCTGGCAGGCTTTCGCCAGTACGGTCTGGCCATACGCCAGGCCTGCGAGGGTGGCGGTGTCGAAGCTGGAGAAGGGGTGGAACGGGTTACGCTTCATATCGAGGCGCGCCACGGCAGCATTCAGGAAACCCAGGTCGAAGCTGCTGTTGTGGCCTACCAGGATTGCGCGTTTGCAGCCATTAGCCTTCAACGCCTTGCGCACGCCGCGGAAAATATCGGTCAGCGCCGCTTCTTCACTCACCGCCATGCGCAGTGGGTGATCGAGCTTGATCCCGGTGAATTCCAGGGCTGCTGCTTCGATATTGGCGCCTTCGAACGGCTCGACGCGAAAGAAGTGGGTGTGCTCCGGGAACACAAAACCCTGTTCATCCATGCCGATGGTGGTGGCGGCGATTTCCAGCAAGGCGTCGGTGGCGCAATTGAAACCGCCGGTCTCTACGTCGATGACAACCGGCAGATAGCCGCGAAACCGCTCGGCCATCGGGTGACGGGAGCCGCCACCACTGTGCTCGTGTTCGTCATCGTAATGGTCTTCACTCACTTGCTTTCCTCCAGCAGGCGCCAGCGCAGTGTTTCACCGGCGCGCAGCGGGATAACAGTCAGCTCGCCAAACGGCAGGCTGGCAGGGGCGGTCCAGTCTTCACGGACCAGGGTAATGCGGTCGGTGTTCGCCGGCAGGCCGTAGAAACGTGGGCCGTTGAGGCTGGCGAAACCTTCGAGCTTGTCCAGGGCGTTGCGTTGTTCAAACGCTTCGGCATACAACTCGATGGCGGCATACGCGGTGTAGCAGCCGGCACAGCCACACGCGGCTTCCTTGGCGTGTTGGGCATGGGGCGCGGAGTCGGTGCCGAGGAAGAACTTCGGATTACCGCTGGTCGCGGCATCCAGCAGGGCGACCTGATGGGTGTTGCGCTTGAGAATCGGCAGGCAATAGAAATGCGGCCGAATCCCACCCACCAGCATGTGGTTGCGGTTGTAGAGCAGGTGGTGCGCAGTGATGGTCGCGCCCACGTTGGCCGAAGCCTCGGTGACGAACTGCACCGCATCGGCCGTGGTGATGTGTTCGAACACCACCTTCAGGGTCGGGAACAGCTCGACCACGCGGCGCATGTGCTCGTCGATGAAGATCTTCTCGCGATCGAACACGTCGACATCACCACGGGTCACTTCGCCGTGGATCAGCAGCGGCATGCCGACATCCGCCATGGCTTCGATGGCCGGCAGGATCTTGTCGATACTGGTCACGCCGGAATCGGAGTTGGTGGTCGCGCCCGCCGGATACAGCTTGGCGGCGTGCACGAAACCGCTGGCCTTGGCCTGGCGAATCTCTTCAGGCTGGGTGCGGTCGGTGAGGTAGAGCACCATCAACGGTTCAAAGCGGCTGCCGGCCGGCCGCGCAGCGAGGATACGCTGGCGATAGGCGTCGGCTTCAGCGGCGTTGCGCACCGGAGGTACCAGGTTGGGCATGATGATGGCGCGGCCAAACGTGCGCGCTACATCGGCCACGGTTTGAGGCAACGCAGCACCATCGCGAAGATGAATATGCCAGTCGTCGGGACGCAGCAGGGTCAGGCGGTCGGACATTGGGGATTCCAGGCGGGTCAATCTGGTGGGAATGCTACCGGAAAAGACTCTTGCAGGCACTCGCTATCAAGTTTTGCCGGATGCAACCGATAGCCCTAGGTATGCCTTAACGATGTATGACGCTTTGAAGTGTTGTAGAAACCAGTGGAGCCTCCCGTGCGCCAGCATTATCTAGCCCTGCTCAGTGTGTTCGCCAGCCTGCCTGCGATGGCCCTCACGTTCCAGACACGTCTGGAGAATATTGAGTGGAAGGTGGAAGGCGATCAGTTCGAGTGCCGCCTGACCCAGCCAATCACTGATTTCGGCTCGGGTGAGTTCGTGCGCCGGGCCGGCGAGCAGGCAACATTTCGTCTGAAAGCCTACAGCGGCGCGCTGGGCGCGGGCTCGGCCACGTTGTTGGCGGCGGCTGCCCCTTGGCAACCGGGCCGGGGCGATATCAACCTTGGCGCGGTGCGGGCAGGCAGTGGCGATGTACTCTTCAACAGCTCTCAGGCCCAGGCCGGGCGCTTGTTCACCGGTTTGCTGGAAGGACGCAGCCCGACCGTGCGGCATTACGGGCGCGAAGGCGGCTATTCGGAAATTCGCCTGTTGCCGGTGAAATTCAACAAGGCCTACAACGACTATCAATTGTGTACCACCAAGTTGCTGCCGATGAATTACGATCAGGTCAAGCAGACCGAGGTCGGTTTCCCCGGTGGCGGCATCGAACTGGATGCGGCCGCGAAGAAAAAACTGTCGGTGATTCTTGCGTTCATGAAGGCGGATCCCACCGTCAACCATATCGAGTTGAACGGGCATTCGGACAACAGTGGCAATCGCCTCACCAACCGCGATGTCTCGCGCCGCCGCGCGTTGGCGGTGATGGATTACTTCAAGGCCAATGGTATCCAGGAGTCGCAAATCACCATGCGTTTCCACGGTGAAAGCTATCCCTTGGCACCCAACACCAATGCGGCCAACCGGGCGCGCAACCGCCGCGTGAATATTCAGCTGGAGCGCGTGGCCGCTCCCGAGAAACCGGCGCCCCAGGCTACTGCGCCGAGCAACCCGGCACACACGTCATAAGCCCGTCCCTGTGATGCGACCATCGGTCGCTCACTCGACATAATCTGTCGCTTTATCTTCATTTGCTGTCGCGCCTCTGTAAATTCACGGTTTTGGTCGGTAGAATCGACGGCTTTCCGTACAACCCCGTGGAGTGATGGCATGGCCGACGTAAACAAGGTCGTTCTCGCGTATTCCGGCGGCCTGGACACTTCGGTGATCCTCAAGTGGCTGCAGGATACTTATAACTGTGAAGTGGTGACCTTCACCGCTGACCTGGGTCAGGGCGAAGAGGTCGAACCTGCACGTGCCAAGGCGCAAGCCATGGGCGTGAAAGAGATCTACATTGACGACCTGCGCGAAGAATTCGTCCGCGATTTCGTCTTCCCGATGTTTCGCGCCAACACCGTCTACGAAGGCGAGTACCTGCTGGGTACTTCCATCGCACGTCCGCTGATCGCCAAGCGCCTGATTGAAATCGCCAACGAAACCGGCGCCGACGCCATTTCCCATGGTGCTACCGGCAAGGGCAACGACCAGGTGCGTTTCGAATTGGGCGCCTACGCCCTCAAGCCAGGCGTCAAAGTGATTGCCCCTTGGCGTGAGTGGGACCTGCTGTCGCGTGAAAAGCTGATGGATTACGCTGAAAAGCATGCGATCCCGATCGAGCGTCACGGCAAGAAGAAGTCCCCGTACTCGATGGATGCCAACCTGCTGCACATCTCCTATGAAGGCGGCGTGCTGGAAGACACCTGGACCGAGCACGAAGAAGACATGTGGCGTTGGACCGTCTCCCCGGAGAACGCACCTGACAAGCCGCAATACCTGGAACTGACCTACCGCAACGGCGACATCGTCGCACTGGACGGCGTCGAAATGACCCCGGCCACCGTGCTGGCGACCTTGAACCGTATCGGTGGTGAACACGGTATCGGCCGTCTCGACATCGTCGAGAACCGCTACGTGGGCATGAAGTCCCGTGGCTGCTACGAAACCCCAGGCGGCACCATCATGCTGCGCGCCCACCGCGCCATTGAGTCGATCACCCTGGACCGCGAAGTGGCTCACCTCAAAGACGAGCTGATGCCCAAGTACGCCAGCCTGATCTACACCGGCTACTGGTGGAGCCCAGAGCGTCTGATGCTGCAGCAGATGATCGACGCTTCCCAGGCCCACGTGAATGGTGTGGTGCGCCTGAAGCTGTACAAGGGCAACGTGATCGTCACCGGGCGCAAGTCCGATGAGTCGCTGTTCGATGCCAATATCGCCACCTTCGAAGAAGATGGCGGCGCCTACAACCAGGCGGACGCTGCGGGCTTCATCAAGTTGAACGCACTGCGCATGCGCATTGCGGCCAACAAGGGTCGCAAGTTGTTCTGAGTGTCAGACGCGTTGTGAGAATGGCCCCTTTATCAAGGGGCCATTTTTTTTGCCTGTCGATTAAGCAACACAGTCTCATGTTTATAAATGTTTAAAGTTGCCGAGCTGATAAGGGTTAAAAGTTTCAATCCTGAACATTTATTGTCGATTCTTGGAGGGGGCCGAATTATTTACATCTGACTAGGAACTATGTCTTACAGAAAATTCACACATGTAAGTGTGTTTTGACTAAGCGTTTATGAAAGTTCTGTAGGAGATTTTGAGTGTAAATGGATATGTCAAATGGAACTGAGGGCGTCGGCCGCTTTTCGCCGGCCCGCTTATGCCTACGCCCCAAGCAAGGGATGTTTCCTGAAGGTTGCGTGCGCCGCGTTTACCCCAACCCCCTTATTGGTTGGATATTTCATTCAAAATATGTGCGACCCAGGAAAGGTCTGAAAGCCTACATAAATCTCGACACATCCGAGTTGGCGTTTTTTTGTAGGTTAATTCCGAAGTGGTTGTGGGTTGGGTCTCTGGTTACTCTAACTTGGGGGTGAATGCTATGCCAACTAGGAAACGACTAGGCTATTGTGTTTGCTCTGAATAATTCGAACAGCGAAATTGGACTTTCTCATGAATAAAGTGCTGATCGTGGATGATCATCCCGTCATTCGTCTTGCTGTGCGTATGCTAATGGAGCGTCATGGTTATGAGGTCGTTGCCGAGACCGATAACGGTGTCGATGCGTTGCAACTTGCGCGCGAGCATATGCCGGACATTGTCATACTGGATATTGGAATTCCCAAGCTCGACGGCCTGGAAGTCATTTGCCGACTGTCGTCCACCAAGCAGGCCACACCGTTCAAGGTGCTGGTGCTGACGTCGCAGGCCCCCGGCCATTTCTCGATGCGCTGCATGCAGGCGGGGGCTGCCGGCTATGTGTGCAAGCAGCAGGATCTGACCGAGTTGCTGAGTGCCATAAAAGCAGTGCTCTCGGGCTACAGCTATTTCCCCAACCAGGCGCTGAACTCGGTGCGCTCCACCATGGGCAACGCCAGCGAGGCTGACATGGTCGAGCGCCTTTCCGGTCGCGAGATGATGGTGTTGCAACAGTTGGCCCGAGGCAAAACCAACAAGGAGATCGCCGACGGCATGTTCCTCAGCAACAAGACCGTCAGCACCTACAAGACACGCTTGCTGCTCAAACTCAATGCACGGTCGCTGGTAGACCTGATCGAGTTGGCCCAACGCAACGGTCTGGTATAGGGCCGCTGTCAATCCAGGTGTGCCGGCACAAAAAAGCCTCCGTAAAGGAGGCTTCCGGCCGTTACAGGCTCTATCAGAGGTCGAAGTCGTAGTCGGCCAACTGTTTTTGCAAGCGTCGCTCTTCCAGTAGATTGTCGATGGTGCGGCGTTTGCTCAGATTGGTCTTGGCCACCTCTGCCACAGGTGCTTCTGCCCCATCGTCATCCGACTCAACGAGGTCGTCTTCCACTTCCAGTTGTTCTTTGCCAGTGCTCATAAGGTTAACTCCGGGCTAAGACTGCCGTTGGCGCTCCTTATAACGATATTCCATGATCGGGTAAAAAAGATTTTTTCAATCGACTGATCGAGAAAATCAATGATTGCTCAATCGTCGGAGGTTTTTTCCTTGTATTCGCACAGGTCTTCGATCCGACAGCTGCCGCAGCGAGGCTTGCGCGCCTGGCAAACGTAGCGCCCATGCAGGATCAGCCAGTGATGGGAGTCGAGCAAATAGGGCTTGGGGACAAATTTCATCAACTGCTTTTCGACTTCCACCACATTCTTGCCACGGGCAATCCCGGTGCGGTTGCTGACCCGAAATATATGCGTGTCCACGGCCATGGTCAGTTGTCGGAACGCGGTGTTGAGCACCACGTTGGCGGTTTTACGGCCCACTCCCGGCAGCGCTTCAAGGGCTTCGCGGGTTTGCGGTACTTCGCTGCCGTGCAGTTCGACCAGCAGGCGGCAGGTTTCGATCACGTTCTTGGCCTTGCTGTTGTACAGGCCAATTGTCTTGATGTATTCCGATAACCCTTCCACTCCCAGGGCGTAGATCGCCTCGGGTGTATTCGCCACCGGATACAGCTTCGCCGTAGCCTTGTTGACGCCAACGTCCGTGGATTGGGCCGAGAGGATCACCGCAATCAGCAACTCGAACGGCGTGGTGTAGGCCAGCTCGGTCTTGGGTTCCGGATTGTCTTCGTGAAGCCTGCGGAAAATTTCCAGGCGTTTTGCGGCGTTCATGGGGCGGTGGGTTCCTTGCAAACGGTCGACATCAGTATGAAAAGTGGATCCAGGCTTCGGGCCCGCGGGCGATGACCCGAGCAGGATAAACCATCGCCACGGTGCACGGCAGCGTCGCCTGCAGTGGGTCAAGCGCCGACGTGAGTGTCCACCCGGTGCTGCGCTTGCTCCAGCGCGTGTTGTGCGGCTTTGAGTTGATCGGCACTGACGCCTGGTTGGCGTTGTAACTTGGCGACATCGGCTCGAGCATAGGCCAGCGCAGTTTTCAGCTGCCGCAGTTGGGCGTCGATCGGACGCTTTTCCACGCGCTGTAAATCGGGCCGGGGCTGCTCACTGTCAATCTCGGCGTCATGCAAAGCTTGCTCGGCGCTGGACAGCGCAGCGCTCAAGGTCGCCAGCTGCTGCTCGTCGGCGTTCAGGTCCTGAGCTTTTTTCAATTCGGCGCGGCGCATCGCCAATTGGACTTTTGCGCGTTTGAGCGCAGGGTCTTTTTGCGCTGGCGGCGCCGCTCGCTCGGTGACCTCCAGGGCCGCCAGCGCCTGCTCCGCCGCTTCGAACTGCTGCTGCAGGACGATCAATTGCGACTGCTGCTCAAAGGTCGGCGGGTGGCCGAATGCCTTCAAGGATTTGTGCAGTTGCGCGCGGCTCATGGCGAGCGTGATCTTGGCCTTCTTGATCGCGGCGTCTTGTGCCGCCTGAGCGGCATCGGGTGGCGTGGGGACCTCTGGTGCGGCGCGCTTGGCCCGTGCCAGGCGTTCAGCGAGCTTGAAGGCTTCTTCCCGTTGCAGGCGTGCGTTGCGCTGTTCAAAGCGCCGCCGCGCGCGATCGCGTTTCAGGCCGCGTTCATGACGCTGGGACTCATTGGTCGCCAAGCCGCCCACAATCGGCAACACGCTGGCCGTTGGGCGCATCTCAATGCAATCGACAGGGCAGGGCGCGACACACAAGTCGCAACCGGTGCACTCATCGACGATAACGGTGTGCATCAACTTGGCGGCGCCGACAATCGCGTCCACCGGGCAGGCCTGGATGCATTTGGTGCAGCCGATGCATTCGGCCTCGCGGATGTAGGCAACCTGGGCCGGGGCTTCGCCACGGCTGGTGTCCAGCTCCAGCGCTGGCACACGCAGCAGGAGCGCCAGGCCGACGATGGTTTCCTGCCCACCGGGCGGACATTTGTTGATCGCCTCACCACGCGCGATGCCCTCGGCGTAAGGCTTGCAACCCGGGTGCCCGCACTTGCCGCATTGGGTCTGCGGCAGCAGCGCGTCGATACGTTGAATCAGATTCATGGAGTAATCATTGGCATGCCGGTTGGACAAACAGAGCGTTTAGGTACAAGCCACAAGCCTCAAGCCTCAAGCCTCAAGCCTCAAGCTACAAGCTATAAGCTACGAGCTATAAGCTACGAGCTGGCTCTTAGCTCTTAGCTTGAAGCTTGCAGCTTGTGGCTTAAAGCTTATGGAGGGCTGTTGTGGTGAGCGGGCTTGCCCCGCGTTGGGCTGCGAAGCAGCCCCATCAGGGCCGCCGCATTCCTACAGACAGAACCGGGTGCCTGGTTCAGGGCCGCTACGCGCCCCAACGCGGGGCAAGCCCGCTCGCCACAACAAGCCCAGCTCGCCATAACAAGACCCGCTCACTACAACAAGCTCAGCTCACTACAACAAGCCCGGCCAACCACACCAGGCCCGTTCATTAAAGGCCTAGACGCTTACTTGATACGCTGGCCTGGCTTGGCGCCGCTGTCAGGGCTCAGCAGGTAGATCTCTTCGCCGCCAGGGCCGGCTGCCATCACCATGCCTTCAGAGATGCCGAACTTCATTTTCCGTGGCTTGAGGTTGGCGATCATCATGGTCAGGCGACCATCGAGCTTCGACGGGTCTGGATAAGCGCTCTTGATTCCGGAGAACACGTTGCGTCGCTCGTCACCGATATCCAGGGTCAGGCGCAGCAGCTTGTCGGCCCCTTCCACGGCTTCGGCCTTGACGATCAGGGCAACACGCAGGTCCACAGCGGCAAACGCGTCGAAATCGATCTCCGGGGAGAGCGGGTCCTTGGCCAGTTCGCCGTTGCCGGCCGGAGCCGATTCGCCGGTGTCGGTCTGGCTGGCGACCAGGTCCTCCTTGGACGCGTCGGTCATGGCCTGCACCTTGACCGGGTCGATACGGGTCATCAGCGGCTTGAACTCGTTCAACTGATGGTTGCTGAGCAAGGTGGCGTGGTCGTTCCAGGTCAGTGGTGCGACATTGAGGAACGCCTCGGCGTCGGCGGCCAGCAATGGCAGGACCGGCTTGAGGAAGATCACCAACTGGCGGAACAGGTTGACGCCTGTGGCGCAGATCGCCTGGACTTCAGCCTGCTTGCCTTCCTGCTTGTTCAGCGACCACGGCGCCTTGTCGGCAATCCAGGCGTTGGCGCGGTCGGCCAGGCCCATGATTTCGCGCATGGCGCGGGCAAAGTCGCGCGCCTCGTAGGCGTCGGCGATGCTGGGCGCAGCCGTCAGGAACGCTTCGGTCAGTTCCGGCGCGGCGTTCTCGGCCACCAGCAGACCGGCGTTGCCCTTGTGGATAAAGCCGGCGCAACGGCTGGCGATGTTGACGACTTTGCCCACGAGGTCCGAGTTGACCTTCTGTACGAAGTCTTCCAGGTTCAGGTCCAGGTCGTCGACGCCACGGCCCAGCTTGGAGGCATAGTAGTAACGCAGGTATTCCGGCGACAGATGGTCCAGGTAGGTGCGCGCCTTGATAAAGGTGCCACGGGACTTGGACATCTTCTGGCCGTTGACGGTCAGGTAGCCGTGCACGGCGATGCCGGTTGGCTTGCGGTAGCCCGAACCTTCGAGCATGGCTGGCCAGAACAGCGCGTGGAAATTGACGATGTCCTTGCCGATGAAGTGGTACAGCTCGGCCGTGGAATCCTTGTTCCAGAACGCATCGAAGTCCAGCTCCGGTGTACGGTCGCAGAGGTTCTTGAAGCTGGCCATGTAGCCGATCGGCGCGTCCAGCCACACGTAGAAATACTTGCCCGGCTCACCGGGAATCTCGAAGCCGAAGTACGGCGCATCGCGGGAGATGTCCCACTGTTGCAGGCCGGCATCCAGCCATTCGGCGATCTTGTTCGCCACGGCATCCTGCAGGGTGCCGCTGCGGGTCCAGGTTTGCAGCATCTGCTGGAAATCCGGGAGCTTGAAGAAGAAGTGCTGGGAGTCCTTGAGCACCGGGGTGGCGCCGGAGATGGCCGACTTCGGATCCTTCAAGTCGGTCGGTGCGTAGGTGGCACCACATTTCTCGCAGTTGTCGCCGTACTGGTCTTCAGTGCCGCATTTCGGGCAGGTGCCCTTGATGAAGCGGTCGGCCAGGAACATTTTCTTTTCCGGGTCGAAATACTGCGTGATCGAGCGCGTGGCAATGTGCCCGGCATCTTTCAAGCGCAGGTAGATCTGGCTCGACAGCTCACGGTTTTCTTCGGAGTGGGTCGAGTGAAAGTTGTCGAAATCAACCAGGAACTCGGCAAAGTCGGCGCTGTGTTCAGCCTGCACATTGGCGATCAGTTGTTCCGGGGTGATCCCTTCCTTTTCGGCGCGCAGCATGATGGCCGAACCGTGGGCGTCGTCCGCGCAGACATAAATGCATTGATTGCCGCGATGCTTCTGGAAGCGCACCCACATATCGGTCTGGATGTACTCAAGCATATGGCCAAGATGGATGGAACCATTGGCATAGGGCAGGGCGCTGGTGACGAGGATCTTGCGTGGCTCGGACATGGGGCTCGGCTACTTGATGAAACGGAGGTCGGCCACTATAAAGCGCCGGGAAATTTATTTCACCCCGTGCTGCTGTTTCAGAATCTTCCTTGCCGGCGAAAGCATGCCGCAACGACGCTGGAACGGTTAGGATAGCCGCCTGTTTCAGTCAGTCTTTTTTCGGGAGTTGCCCATGAGCGCCGTCAATCGCGCAGCGGTGGAAGCCGTTCTTCGCCAGTACACCGACCCCTATTTGAACCAGGACCCGGTCAGTGCCGGCTGTGTACGCGCCATCGAGGTCCAGGGGGGCCAGGTGTCCGTCCAGATGGAGCTGGGCTATGCCGCCGGGCTGTTCAAGAGCGGCTGGGCGCAGATGCTGCAAATGGCCATTGAAGGCCTCGACGGCGTGAGTTCGGCCAAGGTCGACATCCAATGCGTGATCGCCCCGCACAAGGCCCAGGCACAGATCCCGGGCCTGGCCAACGTCAAGAACGTGGTGGCGGTGGCATCCGGCAAGGGCGGCGTGGGCAAATCCACCACCGCCGCCAACCTGGCCCTGGCGCTGGCCCGCGAAGGCGCGCGCGTGGGCATCCTCGACGCGGATATCTACGGCCCCAGCCAGGGCGTGATGTTCGGCATTGCCGAAGGCACGCGGCCCAAGGTCAAGGATCAGAAGTGGTTTGTGCCGATCGAGTCGCTGGGCGTCGAAGTAATGTCCATGGCCTTCCTTACCGATGACAACACGCCGATGGTCTGGCGTGGGCCGATGGTCTCCGGCGCGCTGCTGCAGTTGGTCACGCAGACCGCCTGGGGCGACCTGGATTACCTGGTGATCGATATGCCACCAGGCACCGGTGATATCCAGCTGACCCTGGCGCAGAAAGTCCCGGTGGCCGGCTCGGTGATCGTCACCACGCCTCAGGACCTGGCGTTGCTCGACGCGAAAAAAGGCGTGGAGATGTTCCGCAAGGTCAACATCCCGGTGCTGGGCGTCGTGGAAAACATGGCGGTACATATCTGTTCCAACTGCGGGCACGCCGAGCATTTGTTCGGCGAGGGCGGTGGCGAGAAACTGGCCACCCAGTACGGCGTCGAGCTGCTGGCCTCGTTGCCGCTGTCGATGGTCATTCGTGAGCAGGCCGACGGCGGCAAACCGACCGTGGCCGCCGAGCCGGACGGCCAAATCGCCATGATCTACCATGAACTGGCCCGCCATGTAGGCGCGCGGATCGTCCTTCAGGAAGCGGAGGCGCCGGCAATGCCGACGATAACGGTCAGCGACGACTGAGCGGATTGAAAGGAAAAAGCCTCGACGGTGTCGGGGCTTTTTCTTGCCTGCAAATCACCCCAAGGTCTCCAATGACACTTTTTCGCAATTGCGCTTGTAAGCATTCACTTACTTTTTCGTAAGTGTTTGGGTTTTTTCCTGGGGGGTAGAGGTCTCGAGTGCTCGAAAGACTTTTATATCTTGTTGAAATATAACAACTATTTATGTGGGCATTAGCGTTGGCATCTGTCAGTCGGCTCGTTGCATCCCGTTGAACTTCCCAGGGAACTCTCTAACATCAGCCCTGTGTCCACGGATTGACACAGCCATCAAGGAACGATGGTTTGAGGGAACGTCGCAGGATGCGATTCATCAGGACGATGAAAAGGAATACAGGGACTAGGGAAAAAATGTGGGCGGGTCATACCGCCCCTTTTTTTGCCCGCAGGAAAGTGAATCCCGTCATCCAGAAACGCAAAAAGGCCCGCAAGGGGCCTTTTAGAGGGCGGCGACGCTATCAGCGTTCGAGGTCTGCAATCTTACCTTTCTTGCCATCCCACTCTGCCGCATCCGGCATCGGGTCTTTACGTTCGGTGATATTCGGCCAGATTTCCGCCAGCTCGACGTTCAACTGAATAAATTCCTGCATCTCTGCCGGGACTTCGTCCTCGGAGAAAATGGCGACGGCCGGGCATTCAGGTTCACACAGGGCGCAGTCAATGCACTCGTCCGGGTGGATGACCAGGAAGTTCGGGCCTTCGTAGAAGCAGTCCACCGGACACACTTCTACGCAGTCGGTGTACTTGCACTTGATGCAGTTGTCGGTGACGACGAAGGTCATTTCTAATTTTCTCCTCAGGCGGCGGCAGCGAAACCCTTTGTGGCAGGGCTCGCGAGGTTCGGGAGCGATAGTCTGCGGACCAGGCTAAAAGCCCGCAGCATCCCAAACCGCGCGAGAGTCTACCAGCTTGCAAGCGTCTGCGTTATATCCGAGTCTTAAGTGCATATAACATTTCGAGCGCTTTTCGCGGCGTCAAGTCATCCAGGTCAAGTTTAGCCAACTCGTCCAGCACTGGGTGGGGCAGGCTGGCAAACAGATCGCTCTGGTGTGGCGCGCTGGCTTTTTTGCTGGCTTTGGCCGGGCTTGCCACGGGAAGCTCGTGGGGCAGTGCGGTTTCTTCCAGGCGGCTCAGGTGCTCGCGGGCACGGGTGATCACCTCCGTGGGGACACCGGCCAGTTGCGCCACGGCCAGGCCGTAACTCTGGCTCGCCGGCCCAGGCAGCACGTGGTGCAGGAACACGATGCGCTCGTTGTGCTCGGTGGCATTGAGGTGCACGTTGGCCACCAGCGGCTCGTTTTCCGGCAGCACGGTCAGCTCGAAATAGTGCGTGGCAAACAGCGTATAGGCGCGCAGATGCGCCAAACGCTCGGCTGCAGCCCAGGCCAGGGACAGGCCATCGAAGGTGCTCGTGCCGCGACCCACTTCGTCCATCAGCACCAGGCTGCGTTCGGTGGCGTTGTGCAGGATGTTGGCGGTCTCGCTCATTTCCACCATAAAGGTCGAACGGCCACCGGCCAGGTCATCGCTGGAGCCAATCCGCGTGAAGATGCGGTCCACCAGCGACAATTCGCAACTGGCCGCCGGCACAAAGCTGCCGATGTGTGCGAGCAGCACGATCAAAGCGGTCTGACGCATGTAGGTGGATTTACCGCCCATGTTCGGACCCGTGATCACCAGCATGCGGGTATCGTCATCCAGCGACAGGTCGTTGGCGACGAATGGCGTGGTCAATACCTGCTCTACAACCGGGTGGCGACCTTGCACGATGCGCATGCAGGGCTCGCTGACAAAACGCGGGCAGTTCAGGTCGAGGTTCAGCGCGCGTTCGGCGAGGTTGCTCAGTACGTCCAGTTCCGCCAGGGCGGCTGCCGTGTCCTGCAGCGGCGCCAGTTGGCTGATCAGGTCTTCAAGCAGGTTTTCATAGAGCATCTTTTCCCGAGCCAAGGCGCGGCTCTTGGCCGAAAGTGCCTTGTCTTCGAATTCTTTCAGCTCAGGGGTGATAAAGCGCTCGGCACCTTTGAGGGTCTGGCGGCGCTGGTAGTCGATCGGCGCCGACTCGGCCTGCTTGCTTGGCAACTCGATAAAGTAGCCATGCACGCGGTTATAGCCGACTTTAAGGTTGGCCAGGCCAGTGCGGGCCTTTTCGCGGGCTTCCAGGTCGATCAGGAATTGCCCGGCGTTTTCGCTCAGGGCCTGGAGTTCGTCCAGTTCGCTGTCGTAACCGGTCTTCAATACGCCGCCGTCACGGATGATTGCCGGCGGGTTGTCGATGATCGCCTTTTCCAGCAACGCCGCCAGTTCCGGGTAGGTGCCGGCGGTGACGGCCAGTTGCTGCAGGTGCGGCGTGTCCAATTCGGTCATCGCCGCTTGCAACTGCGGCAGGGCGCCGAGTGCATCGCGCAGGCGCGCCAGGTCACGCGGCCGCGCGTTGCGCAGGCCGATCCGTGCCAGGATGCGTTCGATATCGCCAATTTCCTTCAGCTGTGGCTGCAGTTTTTCAAAGCGATAGCGGTCGAGCAGGCAGGTAATAGAGGTCTGGCGAGCTTGTAGCACGCTCAAATCGCGCAGCGGACGGTTCAGCCAACGGGTCAGCAAGCGGCTGCCCATGGCGGTCTGGCAACGGTCGACCACCGACTGCAGGGTGTTATCACGCCCGCCTGACAGGTTGGTGTCCAGTTCCAGGTTGCGACGGCTCGCGCCATCGAGCACCACGGTATCGTCCAGACGCTCATGACGCAGGCTGCGTAAGTGCGGCAGGGCGGTGCGCTGGGTTTCCTTGGCATAATTGAGCAGGCAACCGGCAGCGCCGATGGCCAGGGTCAGGGTTTCGCAACCGAAGCCCTTGAGGTCCTGCACCGAGAACTGCTGGCACAGACTTTTCAGCGCCGAATCCCGCTCGAAATCCCACGGCGCACGGCGTTTTGTCCCACGGCGTTTTTCCGCCGGCAGGTCCTTTGGCCAATCATCCGGGATCAACAATTCCACCGGATTGATGCGTTCCAGCTCCGCCAGCAGGTTCTCCCAACCCTTGATCTCCAGCACGCTGAAGTTGCCGCTGGTGATGTCCAGTACCGACAGGCCGAACAGACGCTCGTCGCCCAATACCGCCGCGATCAGGTTGTCGCGACGCTCATCCAGCAGCGCCTCATCACTCACCGTCCCCGGCGTGATAATGCGCACCACCTGGCGTTCGACCGGGCCTTTACTCGTCGCGGGATCGCCGATCTGCTCACAGATCACCACCGACTCGCCCAGCTTCACCAGCTTGACCAGGTAGCCTTCCAACGAGTGGTAAGGAATCCCGCACATCGGAATCGACTGCCCCGCCGATTGCCCACGCGCGGTCAGGGTGATATCCAGCAGCTTGGCAGCCTTCTTCGCGTCTTCGTAGAAGATCTCGTAGAAGTCGCCCATGCGATAGAACATCAACTGATCAGGGTGCTGGTTTTTCAGGCGCCAGTACTGCTGCATCATTGGGGTGTGGGAGGACAGATCGGACGTGTTTTTACTCATTGGGTCGTAGGCAAATTCGTTGAAAGTGATGGGGCAAAGGGGGCGCTTGGCCCAGCATTTTTTGCGATGGGCGCAAGGTTAACACGCGAGGTCGGCCCTTCGCAGGATGCAAACGGCTAGGGAAAACGCAAAGGGGGCGGTGCATTTACTTAAATGCGCAAGGCTTATTGCACGCAAGCAACGCTGTTGGCGCGCAATGGAGAAAGTCTTCTTATCAGTACGCTGACACGATTGCCTTGGCCAGTTGCATGTCGGACATAAGAGGCGCGGCGTAGGTCGAGCGATAGTACCGAGATGCCTGTTCAAAATCAGCACCGCGGATCTCTCCGTCCGAACCGATAAAAGCAAGGGCATCGGTTTTGGAGGATGTGAAAAGCTTTGGCGCATCGGTCGTGAGAGAGGTAGTCCCCGCAACCAGGATGGTTGGCACAAACGTCGAGTACATCAGCGCTTTATCGAAAGGGTTGGCATTTTCAGCGGCCACTGCTGGAGCGCCGATCAATACCGTGACAGCGATTGCCAGAGTCTTCCATGAGTCCATTCTTCGAAGCTTCCATTTCTATAAGAGGGGCGCACGATAGCAGCGCTGGTGACTTTGCAGATATAAGGCGCCGTCGACGCTGGGGGATTGCCGTGCTTGACGCCGGGGTCTTTAGCTCTCGACTCATCCGTTCGCCCCATAGAAATGGTTCAGCACTATCAATTCAATCACCGCGACGAAACAGCACAGCACAATGAATCCGGGGCTGAAGACCCGCTTGCGATTAGAGCCCCCGTCGCCCAGCGAGCTTAGGTCTGCGCCGTCGGAAATCAACATTAGGATCGCCAGCACGGCGTATATCCACGCCTTGCCCCAGAAGCTCTGATTTCTCCATTCGGTCATTAGTGGTCTTGCGCATACCGCTTTAAATTGAGGTGAATGGGCGTTGGCGACAAGGTTAGCACGCAAGGTCGGGGGCTTCGCAGGTCATAAACGGATAGGCAGACCGTAAAACTGGGGCGACTTTTTTGTCCCTTAGCCCATCCTTGATCAACGCTTCATTGCGTTGCACTGAGTGCGCAAATCGCTATTGCTGATGTTTTCGCAGCTGGCGCCACTTTGTTTGGCATTGCAAAGGGCGCGTTGATCGCTGTCGCTGATGGCGGAGCAAGAGCTCCCATTCATCTCTGCGTTACAGGCGGCACGCATCTCAGAATTACTGATGTTTTCGCAGCTGGAACCGCTTTGTTTGGCGTTGCAGTAGGCTCGCTTGTCAGGATTACTGATAGCGGCGCACGGGCTACCGCTCATCTCTGCGTTGCATTGCGCCCGTAACTCACTATTGCTGATGCTGTAGCAGCTGGAGCCACTTTGCTGGGCGTTGCAGTACGCTCGTTGGTCAGGGTCACTGATGCTGGTGCAACTTGCCGCAAAGGTGTACCCACTGAACATCAACAAAATGGCAAGCACGAGTTTCATTACTTTCTTCCTTGGCTCGCCAGGAATCAGCCTGGCGCTGTTTGAGCACATTGCATCAAGTACCGTGGTGCTCATGTCAAATTGACATTATTTTTCCCGGAAGTTCAGCTGATGTGCATGGAATATGCAAATTAGCATTTGCCAACCCTAAAAACTCCCGTCACTATCCGCGTTATGCAAAAACGCAACGTTTCTATCGTCTTAAGAGAACTGCTGGATCGCGACCGGATCTCCCCCACGGAGCTTCACCGGCGTACCGGCGTGCCTCAATCCACACTGTCCCGGATCCTCAGCGGCAAGATCGTTGATCCCTCGGACAAGCACATCTCCCGCATCGCCGAGTACTTTCGCGTGAGCACCGACCAGTTGCGCGGGCGCGCGGCGGTGGGCGCTTTGCGCGAGGACGGACGCGACCCGATGCATTCGGAACTCAAGGACATAAGCCTGTGGGACGATGACACCCCCGTGAATGACGACGAGGTGTCGATCCCCTTTCTGCGCGAGGTTGAATTGGCTGCTGGATCAGGAAGATTCGTCATCGAGGAAAGCGAAAAGGCCAGCCTGCGTTTTGGAAAACGCAGTCTGCGACACAACGGTGTGCAGTTCGACCAGGCCAAGTGTGTGACGGTGCGCGGCAATAGCATGTTGCCGGTACTGCGTGATGGCGCCACGGTGGGGGTGAATGCGGGCAAGAGTGGCATTGGTGACATCGTCGATGGTGACTTGTATGCCATCAATCACAATGGCCAACTGCGGGTGAAACAGCTCTACCGCCTGCCTTCCGGGATTCGTCTGCGCAGTTTCAATCGCGATGAACACCCGGATGAAGACTACAGCTTCCAGGATATCCAGGATGAGCAGATCAGCATCCTCGGTCATGTGTTCTGGTGGGGCATGTACGCCCGTTAGCCTTCTTGCGTAAGACAAAGCCCGCTCATTAGCGGGTTTTTTTTCGCCTGCAGAAAATCGGCAAACCCTGGCGTTGCAAGGCCTGAAATGCATTCGTGCATTTCACGGCTAAAAATAAATGCATTTGTGCATTGACTGTATATGCATACATGCATATTCTCCATCTCAAGCCAGCCAACAAGGCCTGGTGGAGGCGGCAAGGATGCTGCCAAGGAAGACAAGGAAGGCACGCAACATCGGCAAGGACGCCATCAGAGCGATGGCAGGGAGGCCAGGCAACACCGGCAAGGATGCCGACGCTCTTTAGTTGTATCGCTTGAAGAAAAAAGGCAGCGATGAACCGGCCTGATAACGGTTCAGAGGGTTGGCAACTGACCCGGGTGTGCAGCGTAAAGCACCAGAAGCAGTTATCCGGCAGACAGGGATCGTGGTCGGAAAAACATTGAGGAAAGATCCGTACCGCGCCAGTAGCGCCGAAAGATCGATGTTGGACCGCATTACTGAAAAGCCTGGGCAACCGGGCTTTTTGGAATGCCTACCCATAAATGGATTTACCCAAAAGCCGGCCCTGCGCCGGTAGTGCTCAGCCAGGAGGCGTGACATGACAAACGAGCAGCAAGCGTTAGCGGAAATGCCTATCTGGCTGGTGATTGTACTGGCCCTCATCGGTGGGGTGTCCGGTGAAATGTGGCGCGCCGACAAGGAGGGCGCGCGCGGTTGGTCACTGGTACGGCGCCTGGCCTTGCGGTCCGGTGCATGCATGGTCTGCGGAGTCTCGGCACTGATGCTGTGCTACGCCGCCGGCATGTCGATCTGGACTGCCGGCGCCATTGGTTGCCTGACCGCCATGGCCGGCGCGGATGTCGCCATTGGCCTTTATGAACGCTGGGCGGCCAAGCGCATCGGGGTCAACGAGACCCCGACCTCGCGCCCGGACCAGCAGTAACCGCAGCAAGGATGCAACCACATGAGCCTTATCGAAAAACCTTCCCAGTTGCCCGTGGCGATTGGGGCGGCGCTGAAGAGCGCCTTCCCACATTTGCCTGTAGGCAATTATCAGGACTTTACCGGCGTCGCGGATAAAACCGGCGTGCTGATCAGCGTCGAACGCAACGGCCCCGCCGTTCGGTCTCTTGAAGGGCGCAAGGCGCATGCCTTGTCGGTCTCACTCAGGGCCACGGTCGCCAGCGGGGCGGCAGCCTTTGAAGCCTGCGACCTGGCCAGCCAATTGATGGACCTGGCCCTGGATAACCGCTGGGGCCTGCCGCCCGACCAGTGTGACCTGCCGACGGCTATCGTCGCGGCGCCTTCCGGATTGACCGGGACCGAAACGGACTACGACACCTGGATCGTTTCCTTCACCCAGACCCTCTATCTCGGCCCGTTACTGCTCGAGGAACCCACAGGCAAACCGCTGTTTGCCCGCACCTGGGAAGTTTCGGACATCGACGATCCAGATCAATATCGACCCCTGCAGGAGTAGTCCATGTTCGATGCATTGCTACGCATGCAACTGGGGCCGATCGTCGAACGCCTGGCGGAAATGGAAGCCCAGCTGGAAGACCTGTATCGACGCGCAGAAAGTTTCTGCCGGATTGGCGTGTGCCAGGAGGTTGATGCCGCCAGTGGTACCTGCAAGGTCAGCCACGGGGACCTACTCAGCCCGGCGATCCAGTTTTTCAATCCGAGCGCTGGGGCGCAAACCGAAACCCGCGTCCCTTCAGTGGGCGAGCAGTGCCTGCTGCTCAACTACGGCGGCGGGGAAGGGGGGACGCAGTCTGTGGCTTTGTTCGGCCTCAACAGTGGTCTGTTTCCGCCCGTGTCCGCTGTGGCGTCGCTGACGCGCCGTCGTTATCAGGACGGCACCCAAAGCGACTATGACGACGCCAGCCACATTTTCAATTGGGTCAACGGCCCCACCACATTCAGCGGCTCCCGCGAGCAGGTCGACCTCAAGGTCGGCGCCGCGAGCCTGAGCATGAATGCCCAGAGCATCACCCTGCAACTCGGCGCCACCGGCTTATTGCTGGATGCCGCCGGTGTGCATTTGAGCGGCCCGGTGGTGGATCACCAGGGTCGCGTGATCAGCAGCGCATAAGGATTTGCCATGATCGGAATCGACAGGAACACCGGGGCAGCCGTGGATGACTGGCTGCAATTTGTACAGCGCGCCACCCGAGCGCTGACCACCCCCGTGGGGACACGCCAGAAGCGCCCGTTGTACGGCTCGATGGTCCCGCAACTGCTCGGCCAGAACCTCGGCGATGACCTCTTGCTCCTCGCCCAAAGCCATGCCGCCCAAGCCTTTTTCAACCATCAGAACGGCATCGCCGACTTCCAACCCCAGGTCATCGTCGCCACTCGCCAGGGCGCCGGCCTGCTGCTGCGTTTTGCCGGCACCTGGAAAAACCGCCAACAGACTTTTGAGGTCGTGACATGAGCATGTTGATCCCAGGCCAGAACCAACTGGCGGAACCGGCGATTATCACGGTCGACGCGTTCGAGCCGTTGCTCGCCGAGTTCAAGGCGTTTGTCGTCGACTATGTCGCCACCCGAGCACCGCAAAGCGCGGCCAAGCTCAAGGTCAGCCTCGACAATGAAAGCGAACTGCTGACCCTGGCCCTGGAAGCGTTTTGCGTGCGCTTGCAAACCCACGAACGCAAGTACAACGCCCGCATCAAGCAGATGCTGGCGTGGTGGGCGACCGGCAGTAACCTGGATGCGCGCCTGGCGGACATGGGCCTTGAGCGCCAGGTGCTCGATCCAGGCGATCCCGCCGCGTTCCCGCCCGTGCCGTCGACGCTGGAAAGCGATGATGATGCCCGCCTGCGCTATTACCTGGCGCCCCATGCGCCGGCAGCAGGCTCGCGCATGCAGTATCGCCGTGAGGTGTTCACCCTCGGCGAGCGGCCGGCGGTGAAGGTGCAAAGCGCCACCCCTGGCGTGGTGACCGTCAGCTACACCTTTGATCCGGACGGTTATGCGGCCCAGGTCAAGGACGGAAACGCGCGACGCACCGCGCCCGGTGAAGTGATGGTCACTGTGCTGTCCAGAGAGGGTGATGGCAGTGCTTCTGCCGATTTGCTTGACGGTGTGCGTCGACATTTCGCACGGCCCGATGTACGACCGGAAACTGACCTCGTCACGGTCCAAGGTGCACAGATTCAACACTACAAGATTCGCGTGGTGGCCAAGATCAATGCCGGTCCGGATTCGGGCCTGACCCAAGTGGCTGCACAACAGCTGCTGCAAACCTATGCCGACTCCTGCCATCGCCTGGAAGGGCGCGTCGACCCAAGCTGGATCGACTACGCCATCCACAGTGCCGGCGCCGCGCAGTTGCAAATCCTCGAACCGCTGCAGCCGATCATCAGCACGGCATTCCAGGCCCCGCACTGCACGGGCGTCGAGGTGGAGGTGCGCACGCTATGACTGAACCCAAAGCGAGCTTGTTGCCCGCCAACAGCTCACCACTTGAGAAAGCTCTGGACCTGGGGTTCGGCTATTTGCTGGAGCGGGTCACGCCGCCTTTCCCACAGTTGATGGACCCGGATCACACGCCTTCGGCGTTCTTGCCCTACCTGGCAGCGGACCGCGCGGTGAACGAATGGAGCACCACGGCCCCCGAGGCGGAGAAGCGCCTGACCGTCAAACTTGCCTGGCCCACCGCGCGACAGGCCGGTACCCGCCAGGCCCTGGAAAATGCGGCCAAGGGCTTGCAACTGAGCCCCGAAGTGCGCGCTTGGTACGAACAGAAACCACCGGGTGTGACCTACAGCTTTGCCGTACGCGCCTGGACCGATTTGCCCTACAGCGAAACCATCGATGCCCGACTCGACCGCCGCTTGGCCGATGCCAAAAGCGAGCGCGACATCCTGTCGATCTCGGTGGGCCTGAGTGCTTTCGGTCGCCATGTCATTGGCGCCGCCACGCTGTGCGGCGAACTCACCACGATCTACCCAAGCGTGCTGGCTGGCGTCGAGGCCGCGGGCCGCGCCTTTATGGCGGCCGGTCTGTACAGCGTCGAAACCACCACCCTTTATCCACAGGAGCACTAAATGGCTGACTATTACACCCTGCTCACGAATGCGGGGATCGCCTACGAAACCGCCTGCAAGGCGGCTGGCGTGCCGATCAAACTGGCGCAGATTTCTGTCGGCGACGGCAACGGCGCCGTCTACAACCCCGATGCCAGCGCAAAAGCGCTGAAACGCGAAGTCTGGCGCGGGCCGCTGAATGCGCTGTTCCAGGACGAGAAAAACGCCAACTGGCTGATGGCCGAAGTCACCATTCCATCGGATGTCGGCGGCTGGTATGTGCGTGAAGCCGGGCTGTGGACGGACACCGGGATCTTGTATGCCATCGTCAAGTATCCAGAGTCGTATAAGCCGGTGTTGGCGACGTCGGGCTCGGGGAAAGAGTTTTATATTCGCTCGATCTTCGAGACGAGTAACGCCTCGATTGTGACGTTGTTGATTGATGACACGGTGGTGAAGGCGACTCGGGCTTGGGTGATGGATTATCTGGGCAGGCAGCTGGCTGAGGGGACTTATACCAAGGCTGAGATTGAGACGCTGATTGCTCAGTCCTCGGCGCTGCCGGTGGGTTCTATGGTTGCGTTTCCAGTCGACAAGGTCCCGGTTGGGTTCCTGGAAATTGACGGTAGCGTGAAGAGTGCGTCGGCATATCCCGATTTGGCGAAGTTTCTAGGTACGGCGTTCAATAAGGGGGATGAAGGGGCGGGGAATTTCCGGCTGCCGGAGTCGCGTGGGGAGTTTTTGCGGGGTTGGGATCATGGGCGGGGGGTTGATGCTGGGCGAATGATCGGCTCCCCTCAACTCGATGCATTCCAGGGGTTCACTCCTGCTGGTTCGATCGCCTATTCGAAACATGACTCCGCTCGATTTAAAGATCTGCGTGGGGTGCCGTGTTTCAACGGCGCTGGTGGCACAACTCCGGCAATTGCATTGGACTGGGACGCCACAGTTGTTTCAGTCGATAGCTGGTCACTGACCGGTGGATTCATTGTCAGCGATGATGTGCATGGTACGCCACGGGTGGAGTCTGAAACCCGCCCGCGCAACCTCGCGGTGATGTGGTGCATCAAAGCCTGGAACGCCCCCATCAATCAGGGAAATATCGACATTGCCGCGCTGGTCAGTGAACTTGATGCACTGAAGTCTGCTGTTCCAGTCGGCTCGATTGTTCCTTTCCCCAAAGCAGCTGTACCACCGGGGTATCTGGAACTGGACGGCAGTGTGCAAAGCATCGCCGCCTATCCGGATCTGGCCAGGTATCTTGGTACCACTTTCAATACCGGTAGCGAAGCAGCAGGCTTCTTTCGCCTGCCTGAGTCGCGTGGGGAATTCCTGCGTGGCTGGGATCATGGGCGTGGTATCGACGCCGGGCGAGATATTGGGACTGCACAAAAAGGCAGCCTGCAAACGGTAGATTCGACGATCACAACAGTCACTGTTACCGGTCTATATAACGCAAGTGTCACGCCTGAATCGAATGCCCGAACATCGTACGGGTTGGACATCGCCAACCCTTCTGACTACCCAGGTGCCGCATATGGAGGCGTTGCGGGTAGTGGGGGCACGATGGCTGCCGAGGGTAATAATTTCGGCGTCACCCGCCCTCGCAACCTGGCAGTCATGTGGTGCATCAAGGCCTGGAACGCACCAGTCAATCAAGGAACCATCGACGTCTCGGTACTCGCTTCACAGGCAACCGAAACCAATCAAGGCACTGCGAAAGTTGGTACGCAAACTCAAGTAAATGCTGGGATAAATGACGAAGTCATAGTAACGCCAAAGAAACTTCGTTTGGGCTTTGCTGCTTCGCTTACAGCCAACGGATACCTAATGTTCCCCTCTTGGCTAGGCGGCCTGACAATCCAATGGGGCAGCGTAACTTCGTCAGCGGCAGCGCTGAGTTTTCCAATAGCATTCGCCACGAACTGCACCTATCTGGGAGCTACTGCGAATGTTGACGCCAACTCTGGGGGCGGCAGTACGGAGTACATGACGATGGGAACAGTCATATCGAACACGCAGTTTAAAATGAGAACGGGCACTGTAAATGGCGTTCCTGTTAGATGGTTGGCAGTTGGTTACTGAGGAGTTATCCCATGTATTACTTTGATCCCCGTACATCAGGTTTTTATTTGCACAAAGTTGACGGTGCAGTGGCGCTTTCAAATGAAGCCTATTGGGGGTTGATCAGCGGCCAGTCAGAAGGCCGCGTCATTGTCATAGACAATGACGGTCAGCCAGTGTTGAAAGTGCCGGAAAAGACTCATGAAGAGCTACTTTCAGAGGCGAGCGCGAGGGCGAATACTCTACTCGCCGTTGCGACTACACGGATTGCTCCATTGCAAGACGCCGAAGACCTTGGTAATGCCTCTCTACTCGAAATTGCTCTACTCAAAGAGTGGAAGCAGTACCGTGTTGACGTCAATCGAGTTTCAGATCAAACGGGCTACCCCATGAGTGTCGATTGGCCAGCCCCTCCTGCCTGATCAGCAACTAAACCATTCCAGCCGCCATTGAGCGGTTTTTTTGTGCCTGGAGATCCTAGATATGACCCACCGCCAAACCTACACCGTCCTCATCCCTTTCCCCACCGGCGCCGGCCATTGGTCCACCGCCGGCCAGCAACTGGAACTGCTGGACGTCGAAGCATCCGCCCTGCGCACCGCCGGCCGCCTGGAACTCACCAGCGTCCTTGCTGCGCAGCAAACCATCCCGGCCAAAAAGGCCACTACCAAGAAGGCTGACTAATCATGGCTGAGGTTTTGAACTTCGAGCACAACGGTATCACCGTCAATGCCACTGAATCCCCCGAGGCCATGGGTGGCCTTGGCGACAACGTGATCGGTCTGGTCGGCACTGCGCCGAATGCGCATGCGTCGATCCCCAAGAACGCGCCGTTGCGCATCAACAGCTTCACCACCCAGGCGCTGCTGGACCCCACCGGTGCTGAGTCGGGCACGCTGTTTCACGCCGTCTACCAGATCCTCAAAGTGGTGAAGGTACCGGTGTACGTGGTGATCGTGGAGGAGGGCGCGACACCGGCCGACACCCTCAACAACGTGATTGGCGGTGACGAGCCGATCACCGGTCGCAAGTTGGGCCTGGCGGCACTGGCGAATGTGCCGGAAGACCTGACCATCATCGGTGCCCCGGGCTTCACCGGCACCAAGGCCGTGGCCGGCGAGTTTGCCGCGTTCGGCAAGCGCATCAAGGCCCGCGTGGTGCTGGATGGCAAAGACGCGAGCGTCGCCGACCAAGTGACCTACAGCGGCGAACTGGGTGGTGCCGACCTCGGTTTCGACCGTTGCCTGCTGGTGCACAACATGCCGTCGGTGTACTCCAAGGCGGCGAAGAAAAACGTGTTCCTCGCCCCCTCGTCCCTGGCTATCGCCGCGTTGGCGAAGGTCAAGCAGTGGGAAAGCCCGGGCAATCAGGTGACGTTCGCCGAGGACGTGTCCCGCGTGGTCGAGTACAACATCCTCGACACCTCCACCGAGGGCGATCTGCTCAACCGCTACGGCGTGAGCTACTACGCGCGCACCATTCTTGGCGGCTTCTCGCTGCTGGGCAACCGCTCGATCACCGGCAAGTTCATCAGCTACGTGGGCCTTGAAGATGCGATCAGCCGCAAGCTGGTCAAGGCCGGCCAGAAAGCCATGGCCAAGAACCTCACCAAGTCCTTCATGGATCAGGAGATCAAGCGCATCAACGACTGGCTGCAAACCCTGGTCGCCGACGAAACCATCCCCGGCGGCAGCGTGTACCTGCACCCGGAATTGAACAGTGTCGAAAAGTACAAGAACGGCACCTGGTACATCGTCATCGACTACGGCCGCTACGCGCCGAACGAACACATGATTTATCAACTCAATGCCCGCGATGAAATCATCGAGCAGTTCCTGGAGGACGTTCTCTAATGTTTACCAATCGAGTCAGACAGGCCATTGCGGCCACCCTTCAAGGCCTGCCATTGTCCGCGACGGTGGAGGAGTTCTCCCCGCCGAAGATCGAGTTCGAAATGGAGCCCATGTCCGGCGGGCGCTTCATCGCCGAAGAAATGGCCAAGAGCGGCAAAGTGCTCGGCGCAACCCTGGTGCTGCAAGGCGCCGGCCCGGAAGTCATGTTGGCGCTGGGCGTGCGCCTGGGTGATGACATCCTGCTGAACGTGCGCGAAGCCGGCCAGGACCAGGACGGCAAGACCTATTTCATTTACCACACAGTCGGCGGCAAGCTGAAATCCCTGACCGAGGCCAAGCTGAAAATGGGCGAAAAGGTCACCACCACCCTGGAGCTGTCCTGCCGCACTTACAACCGCTTGGAAAACGGTATTTCGGTGATCGACATCGACGTGCGCACCCAGAAGTTCGTGCTCAACGGCGTCGACATCCTCGGCGACGCGCGCCGCGCTGTATTGATGCCGTAAGGGCTACCGTGACCTGAAGTGGACACAGCCAATGTGGGCGCCGGGCTTGCCCGCGATGCAGGCGGCTCGGTGTGCCTGGTGCACCGAGCTGTTGCCATCGCAGGCAAGCCAGCTCCCACATTGACCGCGCGCAGCTTTAGATTTGCGCTGCTTTCAACATCGCTTAAACAAGGAGTTGCCCCATGGCCTGGATGCCACCGCTGCATGTCCTGCTGTCCCCGATCACCGCCGATACCGGCGCGACGATCCAGCAGGTTCAACTCAAACCGCTGTACTACGCCGCGCAAAAAGACGCGCTGGCCCGGGCCGGTGATGACGAGGATGACCAGTTCTTCGAACTGGCGAAACTCGCCACCGGCCTGTCGGAAAAAGAGCTCGACCAACTCAAGCGACCGGACTACGTGACCATCGCCCAATACGTACACGAGATGTCGACTCGTCCGGCGTCATTCTTCCTTGGCGAACAAACGGAATCGCCCCACGACCAGCCCGTCCAGCTGTTGCTGCCCCTCGACGCAGCGGGCCGCACCCTGACTGAACTGGTCCTGGAAATGCCCGCCCTGCGTGCCACCAAGGTGATGAAGAAACTCGCCACCAACAAGGAGCGCGCCGAATTCATCACCGCGCATTGCAGCGGCTTGATGATCCCCGATCTCGCCGGCCTGACCGTGCCCGACTGGACCGAATTGCAGGAGCGCATCGACCATTTTTTAAATCAACCGGCGGCCTTCTTTCGCAACGCGACATCGAAGTGATCCTCGATGTGGTGCCGCTGGTTTACTCGGTAAATGAAGCGGAGATCCTCGATTGGGATGCCGCAAAAGCATTGCGCCGCTACGACATCGCGATGACTCGCCTTGGCGTTAAACAGGAGTAGAGCGGGATGCAAGAGACTAAATATGGGCTCAGGCTAGCCCAGGAGGACTTCCGCTGGATGTTCGGCGAGGCGGATCTAGGCAATGTGCTGGCACCGTTTTCCACAAGTGCTGCGGCACCTGTAAGCCTGGAGGCGGCCTCGCAGCTGCCGTTCGAACTACGCTCCGCGTTGGTCACCCTCAGCGTGGACATCAACGCCTTGATCCAGGAGCAAGTGCGACTGCGCGAGACGCTGGAGACGCTCAACAGCACGTTGTTCATCAATGGCGACTCTCTGGTGCCCAAAGCGGCTGATGTCTCCACGAGCGCATTGAAAGATAAGCCCGAGAAGCCCGCTGATGGTCCTTTTGCGAGCGCGGCCAAGGCGGTTGGAGGCGAGTTGTGGGACGCGTTGAAAAGCAAAGCTGCTGAAAAAACGATTGATTTGGCCTTCGACCTACTCATTAAGAGCGCCAAAGGTTTCAAAAATCGGGGTTGGCGTGGTTCAGGCCTAACGAACCCGTTCGGAAAAAAACGCCAGGCCTTGGTTGCTTCGCCACCAGGCATTCAACCGGGTGCGACCACGCAAAGCTTTCAATCCTTTGCCGGGGCAAGCGTTGCAGCACCAACGTTATCGCGGCTAAACCTATCTTCGGGTGCCCTGAACGATGCCTTTGCCACGCTCGGGTCCACCGGCATTCGACGGCTGGCGCCATTGAGAACCGCCGAAGCCACCCTGGACGTGATTCGGGGCGTACGCAACGGCGACGCCAAAGCCATCGGCACCGGCCTGAGTACGGCCGGCGGTGCCTGGGCGGGCGCTTCTGCCGGCGCGGCAATTGGCACTCTGGTCTTCCCCGGCGCAGGCACCGTGGTCGGCGGGGCCCTGGGTGGCTTATTGGGCAGTGAGGCAGGCGCCTGGCTGGGTGAAAAACTGTTCGGTTCGAGTGACCGCCTGCCGCCGCCGAACGCGGTCGGCAAAGAGCTCAACAGCGCTCGCGCCGACAACGTTCAAGTTTCGATTGCCCCGAGTATCCAGATCACCGGTGTCAACCCGGCAGACGCCCAGCAAGTGGCCAATCAAGTGATCCAGGCCCTGCAATTTCAATGCGTGCCAATGCTCACCGACTCGCTGGGGATCCGGCGCAACGCGGCACTGACCGACCCAGGAGGTGATTGATGCGACAGCAAATGGTACTGGGCGACTTTATCTTTGGCCTTTCCCGAGGGTTTGCCTACTCCACGTTGTCCCGTGGCAGCGACGGCGGCTGGAGCGACCTGGCGATTATCGCCAGCAAGCCGCAGTCGCGGCAAAGCGGACAGAAGCTGGAAAAACTCACGTTTACCGGCGCCGCCATGTACGGCATCGGCATGCAGCGACTGGATGAACTGCGCGCGCTGCAAAACAAGCGGGCGCCTTTGCCGCTGGTGGATGGGATCGGCCGAAACTGGGGCCTGTGGCGTATCAATTCGGTGCAGGAAAACCAGAGCAATGTGATTGATGACGGCACCGCCATGGTCATGACTTGGATCCTTGAACTGGAGGAATTCGTCAATGCGTAGAGTGCGAAGTATCGCCGGTGATTCGGTCAATCTGCTGCTCTATCGTGAGTTGGGGCGTTGCGACGATGTGGCTGAAGAAACCCTGTGGCGCTTGAACCCGGATCTTGCCGAGTACGGCCCGGTGCTACCGGCGGGCGTGTGGGTAATCGTGCCGGAGATGCAATCACGGTCGGCTGCGTTGCGGCCTGTCCTGGCGTGGGATTGAGGAGGTTTTATGGCTCAGGGATTTACGCCGATCGTGGAGTTTTACGGCGCCAATGCGGCATTGCTTAATCAACGGATCATGAGCTGGAGTCACACCGACGCGGCGGGTATCGAGTCTGACCGGCTGGAGCTGACGCTCAATATCGAAGACCTCGAAGGTCTGCCGAGCTTGAGCGGCAAGATCGGCATGCGCGTCGGCTACTCAGAGTCGGGACTGGTAGAGAAGGGCGAGTTCGTGATTACCCAACGTACCCCCGTCCTGTTTCCCATGCGCCTGATGATCGTCGCGACGGCCGCACCTTTCAGCGTGGGCGACCCGCGCGGTTACCGTCAGCGGCGCTCCGCCAGTTACGGGCCTACGACCCTGGGGGCACTGTTTCGGCAATTGGTCGGCCGGCATGGTTTTTCGCCGCGTGTGGCGCCGTCGCTGGAGGGTATTGCGATTGCTCATATCGACCAATCCAATGAAAGCGACATGGCGTTTATCACGCGACTGGCCAGGCGCTACCACGCGGTGACGAAGCCGTTCAACGAGTTGTATGTGCTGGCCGAAGCGGGGCAAGTCAAATCGGTGTCCCTTAAACAATTGCCGGAGGTGAAGTTGTCCGTGACCCAGGATAACCGTCCCGGTGACCAGGCCTTCATAACCGCCACGCTCAACGATAAAACCCGTTCCAAATACATGGGCAGCCGTGTCACCTGGTGGGACGTTGCCGGTGGCAAACAGCACGTGGTCGAGGTCGGGGTCGCGCCTTTCAAGACCCTGCGCCAGCGTTGCCAGAACGAAGAGGAAGCGCGTGCCGTCGCTGAAGGTGAACTGCGTCGCGTCGGGCGAGAGGGGCTGGAGATGGTGATTGATTGCCCTGGTAACCCGTTGGTGGCTGCCGAAGGGCTGCTGCGCCTGGATGAAACCTGGCCGGCGTATATGCAAGGCCAGTGGTCGATAACCAAGGTGATCAATGCGGGGGACCCGGTAAAGGGCTATCGCAGCACGATCACGGCCGGTGGTTTGTCTACGTAAGGACCTTTGAAGGTGAACGTGGTGGTGATAACTCAGCCTCAATTGATTCAGATCATGCCTGGAGCCCGCCGTGTAGCGGGCATTTTTTTAGCGGCTTTCAATGCCGCCTTTATCCGGTACCAGATCAACAGCGTGCAGCGCGCTGCCGCCTTTCTCGCCCAGATCGGCCACGAGTCCGGCGAATTGCACTACATGCGCGAACTGGGCAGTGACGCGTATTTGAGCAAGTACGATACCGGTGCATTGGCTGTGCGCCTGGGCAACACGCCCGAAGCGGATGGTGACGGCCAACTGTACCGGGGGCGGGGGCTGATCCAGATCACCGGCCGCCGCAACTACCTGGCCTGTAGCCAGGCCCTGTTCGGCGATGATCGTCTGTTGCGGGAGCCGACATTGTTGGAGCAGCCGCAATGGGCGGTCGAATCGGCCGCCTGGTTCTGGCAGAGCAACGGCCTGAACGAGCTGGCGGATCACGACCAGTTCACCACCATCACACGGCGTATCAACGGTGGGCTCAATGGGCTGGAGGACCGTTTGCGCCTGTGGGCGCGCGCCAAGGCGGTGTTATGCGTGTCTTAGGCGTGTGCCGCCTGATCGGTGTCTGCCTGCTGGTGGCTGTTGTCTGGCAGGTGCAGGCGTGGCGGTACGGGGTGCAGATTGAACGCTTGTCGGCACTGCAGGTTCAGGCAATCTTGCAGCAACAGCAGGCTGAACAGGACAAACGGCTGGCCCTGGAGCAACAGCTCAGTGCCAGTGACCAACAACATGCCCGGGAATTGAGCGATGCCCAACGTCATCAGGCAGCTCTGCGTGATCGCCTGGCCACTGCTGATGTGCGGTTGTCAGTCCTTCTCGACGCCTGCAGTGGCTGTCCAGTGCCAGCCACCGCCACCGCCGGCGGCGTGGTTCATGCAGCCGCGCGAGCCCGACTTGACCCGGCGCATGCTCAGCGAATTATCGGCATCACCGACGACGGTGATAACGCCCTGATTGCCTTGCGCGCCTGCCAGGCGTATGTGCGCGCCATCGCCCGCTAATCTCTTGATCCAGTCTGTCGCTTGCATGCGCGATTTGCTCCTGTAGGGTAGGCAAACCCCCACCCACTTCTGGAGATGACCGTGAAGGAAATCACTCAACTTGCCGCTGAACTGGGTCGCCGCTTGCAGGTACTCAATGCGCACGTCACCACGGCCGAATCCTGCACCGGTGGCGGTATCGCCGAGGCGATCACGCGGATTCCCGGCAGTTCGGCGTGGTTCGAGGCAGGGTATGTCACCTATTCCAACCGTCAGAAAACCCGTCAGTTGAATGTGCCCGAGGCGTTATTTCCCAAGGTCGGTGCGGTCAGCCAGGAAGTGGTCGAAGCGATGGTGCGCGGCGCTCAGGAAAAAAGCCTGGCGCGGTTCGCCGTGGCGGTGAGTGGAGTGGCCGGGCCGGATGGCGGTTCGCCGGACAAACCGGTGGGCACGGTGTGGCTCGCGTTTGGCGTGGGTGACGAGGTTACGGCCGAGCTTGCGCACTTCCCTGGCAGTCGCGACGAAGTCCGCCGACAGACGGTAAAGGCCGCCCTTGAAGGCTTGATGCGACGAGCTGCAGCAGAAATAGACAATCAGGGGTAGGCGATCTCTGATCTTTGTGGAACAATACTGTCTACTTATACAGGTGTTGGCCGTCAGGCCTTATTGATTACGTGAGGACTTTAATGGACGACAACAAGAAGAAAGCCTTGGCTGCGGCCCTGGGTCAGATCGAACGTCAATTCGGCAAGGGTGCCGTAATGCGTATGGGCGATCACGACCGTCAGGCGATCCCGGCTATTTCCACTGGCTCTCTGGGTCTGGACATCGCGCTCGGCATTGGCGGCCTGCCAAAAGGCCGTATCGTTGAAATCTACGGTCCTGAATCTTCCGGTAAAACCACCCTGACCCTGTCGGTGATTGCCCAGGCGCAAAAAATGGGCGCGACCTGCGCGTTCGTCGACGCCGAGCACGCCCTGGATCCTGAATACGCCGGCAAGCTGGGCGTCAACGTTGACGACCTGCTGGTTTCCCAGCCGGACACCGGTGAGCAAGCCCTGGAAATCACCGACATGCTGGTGCGCTCCAACGCCATCGACGTGATCGTGGTCGACTCCGTGGCTGCCCTGGTGCCGAAGGCTGAGATCGAAGGCGAAATGGGCGACATGCACGTGGGCCTGCAAGCCCGTCTGATGTCCCAGGCGCTGCGTAAAATCACCGGTAACATCAAGAACGCCAACTGCCTGGTGATCTTCATCAACCAGATCCGTATGAAGATCGGCGTGATGTTCGGCAGCCCGGAAACCACCACCGGTGGTAACGCGTTGAAGTTCTACGCTTCGGTCCGTCTGGACATCCGTCGTACTGGCGCGGTGAAAGAAGGTGACGAGGTGGTGGGTAGCGAAACCCGCGTTAAAGTCGTGAAGAACAAAGTGGCCCCGCCTTTCCGTCAGGCCGAGTTCCAGATTCTCTACGGCAAGGGTATCTACCTGAACGGCGAGATGATCGACCTGGGCGTGCTGCACGGCTTCGTCGAGAAGTCCGGTGCCTGGTATGCCTATAACGGCAGCAAGATCGGCCAAGGCAAGGCCAACTCGGCCAAGTTCCTGGCGGACAACCCGGATATCGCCGCCACGCTTGAGAAGCAGATTCGCGACAAGCTGCTGACTGCAGCGCCAGACGTGAAAGCTGCCGCCAACCGTGAGCCGGTTGAAGAAGTAGAAGAAGTCGACACTGACATCTGAAGCAAACGATGACAGTTGTACTGGATACACTCGTCGCCGTTCGGCGCACTGCGATGGACCTGCTCGCTCGCCGCGAGCATGGTCGAGTCGAGCTGACGCGTAAGCTGCGTCAGCGCGGTGCGGAGCCTGAGATGATCGAAACCGCCCTCGACCGGTTGACGGAAGAGGGGCTGCTTTCCGAGTCCCGTTACCTTGAAAGCTTTGTTTCCTACCGAGCCCGCTCGGGCTACGGCCCGGCGCGCATTCGTGAGGAACTGAGCCAGCGAGGCCTGCAACGCGCGGATATTGACCTGGCCCTGCGAGAGTGCGGGATCAGTTGGCAGTCGCAACTGGAAGACACTTGGCGTCGCAAGTTCTCGGGCCATCTTCCCATCGATGCCAAAGAGCGCGCGAAGCAAGGGCGCTTCCTCAGTTATCGCGGGTTTTCGATGGACATGATCAGCCGCTTGCTCAGCGGTAAGGCCATGGACGACTGACATCTTGGTGCCTCGCCTGCTCTCATGCCCCGTCTCCCGTGGCAAACGAGTTTCTGTAGCAAACGGGCCTCTGTGGTACACCTGCTTCTATGGCAAACGGGTGTCTGTGGCAAACGGGCGTCTATGGCAAAAGGGCGCCTATGGCAATCGGGCTTCTGTGGCGAGCGGGCTTGCCCCGCGTTGGGCTGCGAAGCAGCACCAATCCCCTCCACCCGCCCAAAATGATCCCCCCAAAAGGCCCGCTATGAAAATAGTGGGCCTTTTGTCGTTCCTTCAAAAAATCAAGCCGGCTCCGGCGCCAACCGCTGCTGCGCCTTCCCCTGAGCCTGTGCCCAGTTCTCCGGCAAGTTGATGTAATCCACCAACTCTCGCAACCGGCCCTGATCGCGGCCATTGAAGTTGAACACCAACCGCGTCAGATGGCTGAACCTTGGCTCGTCATGCTCCTCGCCCGTGTAGGCAAGTTGCTGGAACTCCCCACTCAATCGCAGGCTGGCAAACTCGCTTTGCAAATGGGCCAACGCTCGATCACTGAGCGGGTGATTCATGCGCACCACAAACTCGCGTTTCAGCCAGCGTGTGGAGTGGAAGTTGGCATAAAACTGATTGATCTCTTCCACCGCCTCTTCGGCGCTGTAGACCAGCCGCACCAGCTTGAGGTCAGTCGGCAGGATATAGCGATTGGCTTCCAGCTGGCTGCGGATGAAGTCCAGGGCGCCCTGCCAAAAGCCGCCTCCGGGTGCATCCAGCAATACCACGGGCACCAGCGGGCTCTTACCGGTCTGGATCAGGGTCAGTACTTCCAGGGCTTCATCCAGGGTGCCGAAACCACCCGGGCACAACACCAACGCATCGGCTTCCTTGACGAAGAACAGCTTGCGAGTAAAGAAGAAGTGGAACGACAGCAGGTTCTCGGTGCCATCGATAGTCGGGTTGGCATGCTGTTCAAACGGCAGGGTGATATTGAAGCCCAAGCTGTGTTCCAGGCCGGCACCTTCATGGGCTGCCGCCATGATGCCGCCGCCGCCGCCCGTGATCACCATCAGGTCCGAGCGTGCCAGGGCCGCGCCCACTTCCCGGGCCAGCGCGTACAGCGGGCTTTCCACCGGGGTACGGGCCGAGCCAAACACCGTGACTTTGCGCCGGCCCTTGAACTGTTCCAGTACACGGAAGGCATGGTCCAGCTCGCGGATGGCTTGCAAGGTTATCTTGGCGTTCCAGCGGTTGCGGTCATCCTGGGCCATGCGCAGCACGGTCAGGATCATGTCGCGATACAGGGGAATGTTCGGGCTGTTGGGAGCGACCAGTTGGAGTTGTGCTTCGACCTGTTGTGTAAGGTCGGTCCCGTTTTCTTCAAAATGACGGAGCAGGTGGTCATTCGGTTCGTAAGGCATTCAACTTCTCCTTCTTCACAGAGACCGGGCCATCGGCGAGAGATTCGTCCGGGGGCCACGACACTGCATGTGTCGCTGCATACCCAATGCATTGCACGTGTTCGCGAGGCAGCAAACGGGCTCTGTATGTTCCTTGTGATTTAAAAACCTTTGCACTGCAAGTCGCAGGAGGGCAACCCTCTTTTGCCCTGAAAATGTTACAGAACGGCGTGGAAACCGTTGTCGACGGGCGGTTGGGATAGCTTGATCATGGGCCGAAAAACCCTTGGCTGGCAACCGCTTATTGGTCACTCATCAGCAAGTTTAGCCGTGTGAAGGGAGTTGACGCGGGGGGGGAGTGCGCGCCACCGAAAAGCAGCGCGCTGGGGGCAGGCAAAGGTTACTTTTTCTTCTTGGCGGCAGCCGGTGCCGGGCAGTCCGCTTCCACGAACTTCACCGATGCCACAGGACGGTTGGTCTTGTTCTCGGTGATTTCGTAGCGCATTACCGCGCCCTTGGCCATCAGCTCGCGGTAGCCTTTGTTCAGGCACACGCTTTGACCCAGCTGGAAATACACAGCCTTGGGGTTGGCACGCATCTGTTCGGCGCGGTCGGGCAACACGCTCAAGTGATCGATCAGTTGCATACCTTCAACGGTGTAGGCCACTTCCAGGGTTTTTTCGTCGATTTCCCGGGGCAGGTCCTTGTTGCTCTCGGCCGCGACGCTTTGCAGCTTCCGGTTCATTTGGGCCTCCAGCAGCGAGGCCGCCTGGGCGCCGACGGGCAATACCAGCGCAAGGGCGATGGAAGGGGCGGCAAGACGCAGCATGGAACGCAGCATGAAACTCTCCTGATTCGGTTACTGGTGCATAGACCAGCCACTGCGCTGTGCGTTCAGTGGCGCGCAATTATAGGTGAGCCGTTGCCACTACAGCCAGGCGTATCGCTGGTAAACTGCCGCCACTTCAGTCTTCCACGAGTTTTTCCGTGTCGATCTACCCCTCTTTACGGCTCACCCAATGAGCCACGCCGTTTCCCGCCTGCGTACCCAGCGCCTGGCGCGGGCCGTCAGGCCGTTTCTGAACCGTGGCTCGCGGGCCGAACGCTGCCCCGGCTGCCGCGTGATCCCCGAGTATTGCCTGTGCGCCTGGCGACCCAAGGTCGCGGCCAGGTCGGCGATGTGCCTGTTGATGCATGATGTCGAGCCGATGAAGCCCAGCAACACCGGCTGGCTGATTGCCGATGTGATCGACGACACCACGGCGTTTGCCTGGTCGCGCACTGAAGTCGACCCGGAGTTGCTCACCTTGCTGGCTGACCCGCAGTGGCAACCCTATATCGTATTCCCCGGCGAATTTGTCGCGCCCGAGCGCGTCGTCAGCGCAGTGGCGGTGGAGGAGGGCAAGCGCCCGTTGTTCATCCTGCTGGATGGCACGTGGAGCGAAGCGCGCAAGATGTTCCGCAAAAGCCCGTACCTGGAGCATTTGCCGGTATTGAGCCTGGCGCCCGAGCAGCTCTCGCGCTACAAACTGCGTCGCTCCAAGCGCGATGACCATTTCTGCACCGCCGAAGTCGCGGCCTTGTGCCTTGAGTTGGCCGACGATGGCGCCGCCAGCGAAGTGCTGGACGCCTACCTCGACGTCTTCAGCAGCCATTACCTGGCCGCCAAGTTCCAGCTGCCCCTGGACCCGACCGACATCGTCCATACTCGTCTGGCACCTTATATACCTGCGGTATAACCAGACGACGTTTGCATGATGGCACCGTAAACCCGCGCCCCGCTAAAATGCCCGCGGGCGTAGTGCTTGACCCCCCAGGCTGCGCTGGGCATGCTGGGCGCCGATTGGGGTGCAACCGTGAATTTTCGACGTCGTTCAAGTGCTTTTGACGTTGAACGTACCCTGTGGCGTCGGCTGCCTGGCTGTCGCCTTGTGTCTTGGTGAACCCTGAACCCATCAGGGCTGCCATAAAAAACAGGATCATTTAATCAATGGCCACATACGAAATCCTGATAGCCGATGACCACCCGCTGTTTCGCAGTGCGCTGCATCAAGCCGTCACCCTGGGCCTGGGCCCTGACGTACGCTTGGTCGAAGTGGCCAGCATTGCCGAACTGGAAGCGCGCCTCACCGAAAAATCCGACTGGGACCTGGTGCTGCTCGACCTGAACATGCCGGGTGCCTACGGTTTCTCCGGGCTGGTGCTGCTGCGCGGGCAATACCCGCAGATTCCCGTGGTGATGGTTTCGGCCCAGGAAGAAGCCGATGTGGTGGTGCGCTCCAAGGAGTTTGGCGCCAGCGGTTTCATTCCCAAGTCCAGCTCGATGGAAGATATCCAGAAAGCAGTACGCACCGTGTTGGATGGCGATGTGTCCTGGCCGCCGCAGGCGTTTGAAGAAATCAACGTGTCGGACGAAGCCAAGGCCGCCCGCGATGGCCTGGCCAGCCTCACACCCCAGCAGTTCCGCGTGCTGACCATGGTCTGCGAAGGCTTGTTGAACAAGCAGATTGCCTTCGAGCTGAGCGTGTCCGAAGCGACGATCAAGGCCCATGTGACGGCGATCTTCCGCAAGTTGGGAGTGCGTACACGCACCCAGGCGGCGCTGCTCTTGCAACAACTTGAGTCAATTTCGCAGCACTAAGCTGTCAGCGATTCACGCTTTTTTGACTTGGCGTGATCTAGTTTCCCCACTTCTTTGGTTCAGTTGCCTACGTCTATGTCGCCTTTCAAGGGTCAAACCGGTATCAAACGTATCTTCAATGCAGGGGGTTACTCCCTGGATGGCCTGCGCGCGGCGTTCACTGGCGAGGCGGCCTTCCGTCAGTTGGTGCTGCTCAACGTTATCCTGATCCCGCTGAGCTTTTTCCTGCACGTCAGCCGGGTGGAGCGGGCGTTGCTGATCGCGGTGTGCCTGCTGGCGCTGATCGTAGAATTGCTCAATTCGGCGGTCGAGGCGGCCATCGACCGTATTTCCCTGGACCGCCACCCGCTGTCGAAAAATGCCAAGGACATGGGCAGCGCCGCGCAATTTGTAGCGCTGACCATGATCACGCTGGTGTGGGCCGTGATCCTGATCTAACCCTCAGGCAATGCTTGGCAGCACGATCTCGTCGCTGCGCTGAACCCCGGCGGTGAAGGCGCGGCACAGCTCGAGGAATTCGCGCATCGCCGAGGTCTGGTACTTCTGTTTGTGCCAGATGAAGTAGAACTGCCGGGCCAGGTCCAGGTCCGGGGTTTCCACCGGCACCAGGCTGCCGCGGCGGAATGCGTCGCGCAGCGCCAGGCGAGAGATGCAGCCAATCCCCAATCCCGACTCCACCGCCCGCTTGATCGCCTCGGTATGTTCCAGCTCCAGGCGGATATTCAGCGCGCTGCGGTGATGGCGCATGGCCTGGTCGAACGTCAGGCGCGTGCCTGAGCCTTGTTCGCGCAGGATCCAGGCTTCGTGGGTCAGCTCGTCCATGCTCGCCACTCCGCGCTTGGCCAGGTGATGCTGCGGCGCGCAAAACACCACCAGCTCATCTTCTACCCAGGTTTGTACCTCGATGTCCGGGTGGCTGCAGTCGCCTTCGATTAGACCCAGGTCAATTTCGTAGTGCGCCACCTGGTGCACGATATGTGCAGTGTTCTGCACATGCAGCTTCACCTGGCTCTCGGGGTGCTGTTGCATGAAGCTGCCGATCAGCAACGTGGCCAGGTAATTGCCGATGGTCAGGGTGGCGCCCACCGCCAGCGAGCCGAAGCCGGACTTGCCGTTGAGCAGGTCCTCGATCTCCTTGGCCTGGTCCAGCAGCGCCACCGCCTGGGGTAACAGCTGGTGACCCAAGGCGTTGAGACTCAGGCGCTTACCGGCGCGGTCGAATAATTGGCAGCTGGATTGGCGCTCCAGCTCGGTGATCGAGGTGCTGGCGGCGGATTGCGATAAGGCCAGAAGGCCAGCAGCGCGCGAGACGCTTTCCTGCTGGGCGACGGCGACGAAGACTTGCAGTTGACGGAGAGTAAATCGCATATCGATATAACCGATAACCCTTATCTTAATAATCCAGTTAACAGATATTGTCGCCGCCATTAGAATGCTGTGCAATTGCGCACCTATCATTTGGCGCAGACCCATTTCCAGGAGTCCCCCGTACATGAGCAACATGAACCACGAGCGTGTCCTCAGTGTTCATCACTGGAACGACACTCTGTTCAGCTTCAAGTGCACCCGCGATCCGGGCCTGCGCTTCGAGAACGGTCAGTTCGTGATGATCGGCCTGCAACAGCCCAACGGCCGCCCGCTCATGCGCGCTTACTCGATTGCCAGCCCGAACTGGGAAGAGCATCTGGAGTTCTTCAGCATCAAGGTGCCCGATGGCCCGCTGACTTCCCAATTGCAGCACTTGAAGGAAGGCGACGAGATCATCATCAGCAAAAAACCGACAGGCACCCTGGTGCTTGACGATTTGAAGCCGGGCAAACACCTGTACCTGCTCAGCACTGGTACTGGCCTGGCGCCGTTCATGAGCGTGATCCAGGACCCGGAAACCTACGAGCGTTTCGAAAAAGTGATCCTGTGCCACGGCGTGCGTTACGTCAATGAAGTCGCCTACCGCGAGTTCATCACCGAACACCTGCCGCAGAACGAATTCTTCGGCGAAGCGCTGCGTGACAAGCTGATCTACTACCCGACCGTGACCCGCGAGCCGTTCGAGAACGAAGGCCGCCTGACCGACCTGATGCGCAGCGGCAAGCTGTTCAGCGACATCGGCCTGCCACCGATCAACCCCGAGGACGACCGCGCCATGCTGTGCGGCAGCCCGAGCATGTTGGACGAGACCAGCGAAGTGCTGAACAGCTTCGGCCTGAAGGTTTCGCCACGCATGCGTGAGCCGGGCGACTACTTGATCGAACGCGCCTTCGTCGAGAAGTAACCCCTGCAGGAGCCGGCTCCTACAGTAAAAAGAAAAGCCCGCGTTGCCTGAAGGCAGCGCGGGCTTTTTCATGTCTGCGGTTTATTGGGCCGCAACCACTTCCAGCACGCAAATCATCCCGGCCTCGGGATAGTGCCAGCGCACATCCACATCCCAGAACTGCGCGCCATATTCACGCTCCGGCCCCGGGGTTTGATACGCCGGCCGCGGATCCTGGGCCAGGCACTGCTCGATCAGCGCCACCAACGGCTCGTCAAGGCGTTGGGCGTGGCCTTGTGCCTGATGCAACGCGGTCTTCAGCCACTGCACCGTAATCAGCGGCGGCGCGCTGCTGGCGATGTGGTTGGTGGCCGTGTCGATGATGTCGGCATAGGGCACATACGGCTTGATATCCAATACCGGCGTGCCGTCGAGCAAATCGAGCCCGGAAATCCACAGCATGCCCGGTTCGACCCTGTCCAGCTTGACCACCGATTGACCAATGCCGTTGGGCCGATGCGTCGCGCGGGTGGCAAATACGCCCATGGACGTGTTGCCGCCCAGGCGCGGCGGGCGCACCTTGAGGCGCGGCTTGTCTTCCAGTGCCTGGTGAAACAGGAACAACAGCCACACATGGCTGACCTGCTCCAGGCCCTGCACCGCCTCACCCTGGTCGAATGGCGCGACCAATTCCAGCACGCCCCGTGCGGCAGGCGCCAGTTGCGGCTGGCGCGGGATGGCGAACTTCTCCTTGAAACAGGAGCGGACAAAGCCGATGGGCGAGACGCTGTAACTCATTTTTGAAGCCTCAAGTGGCAAACTTCAAGCTGCAAGCTCTTGGCGCTTGAAGCTTGTAGCTGTTTTTAAGCTCTGACGCGCAGCGTCAGCCCCTTGAGGAAGTTGCGCAGCAACTGGTCGCCGCACGGGCGGTAGTTGGTGTGGCCGAACTTGCGAAACAGCGCGCTCAGCTCCGGCTTGGACACCGGGAACTCGGCGGCCTTGAGGATGGCGTGCATGTCGTCTTCCTTCAGCTCGAAGGCCACGCGCAGCTTCTTGAGGATGATGTTGTTGGTCACCGGGGTCTCGATCGGCTGCGGCGGACGGCTTTCGTCCTTGCCGCGCTTGAAAATCACCAGGCCGTCGAGGAAATGGGCCATGACTTCATCCGGGCAGAACACAAAGCCTTCTTCCTCATCTTTCTTGAGGTAGGTCAGCAGGTCTTCCTTGGTCACGTCCATGCCGCCGAGTTTGATGATCTCGACCATCTTGTTATCGCTGATATCGAGCATGTAGCGCACGCTGCGCAGTACGTCATTGTGAATCATGGTGGGCAATCCTGGTTTTCAACGGTGGACACCGCCGGGTGAGGCGGTATCGAGAAAAGGTGCGCGGCTTAGAACTTCTCTTTGCCGGACATATAACGCCATTGGCCAACCGGCACTTTGCCGATGGACACGCCGCCGATGCGGATGCGGCGGACGGCGACGACTTTCAGGCCAACGGCTTCGCAGAACAGGGCGATCACGCCCGGTTGCGGGTTTTTCATGGCAAAGCGCAGGCGGTTTTCGTTCTGCCAGCTGGCTTTCACGGCAGGCAGCTCTTTGCCTTTGTAGGTCAGGCCGTGGTTCAGGCGGTTGAGGCCGTGCGCAACCATGTCGCCTTCGACCTCGACCACGTATTCCTGCTCGATCTTGGCGGCATCGGCGGTCAACTTGCGCAGGATCTTCCAGTCCTGGGTGAAGACCAGCAGCCCGCTGGCCTTGGCTTGCAGGTCGGCGCTGGCGCTCAGGCGCAGGAAATGGCCCTTGAGCGGGCGTTTGCCGAAGCGATGCTCTTCGGACAAGGTCTCGGCGCTGATCGACGCCAATGCCGTCTCGGCATCCACGCCGGCAGGCGCGTGCAGCAGGATGGTCACCGGCTCCGGCGCAGTGGCCTTGGCTTCGGGGTCCAGCTCGACGTTCTGCGTGGTGACCTTGAACTGCGGCTCGTCGATCACTTCGCCGTCCACCGAGACCCAGCCGCCTTCGATAAACAGCTCAGCCTCCCGACGGGAGCAACCGACCAGTTCGATGAGGCGTTTGGAGAGGCGTATGGGGTCAGTCATGACAAGGGCCGTAACAAAAGGGGGCGGTTATTGTACCTGCCTGGCGCCGGTTAATCCCGGCCCCATTTCAGTGCTGCTGCTTTTTGTCGGAGCTTGCCTGCGATGGCGTCGCCTCGGTACACCCGATACACCGAGTTGTCTGCATCGCAGGCAAGCCAGCTCCCACAGGTGTTCTGCGCTGTGTCAGCCACTGCGTAGCTGTTGCTGCTGGCGCAAGCGCATGTGCAGCAACGGATACGGCTGCCCAAGGCCATCATGCTCCGTGCGTCCGATCACCTCGAACCCCTGCTTGAAGTAAAACCCCAGGGCCTGCGGGTTTTGCTCGTTCACGTCCAGTTCGTCGGCATTCATGCGCTCGACCGCGTAGCGCAGCAGTTGGCGGCCGAGGCCCTGGCCGCGGTGCTGCGGGTCGATGAACAGCATCTCGACCTTGCCCGCAGCGACGCCGGCAAACCCGGTGATGCGTTGGCGCGAGTCCTTGGTGCAAATCAGCATCACCGCGTCCAGGTAGCGGGTCAGCACCAGGTTTTTCAGCAACTCGATGTAACTGTCTGGCAGAAAATCGTGGGTGGCCCGCACCGATGCCTCCCAGATGCGTGCCAATTCGGCGTAATCGCTGATTTTAGGTGTGTGGATAACCGAATGCTGACGCATGCCCGCTGCCCCTTTGCCTTGATGTGCGCTGATGGGCAAAACGATAGACCTAAAAAAGCCCCGCATCTTGTCCAGAGGCAGGGCTTTTTCAAAATATTACACGTCAGTCACGCTTCTCGGCCCACAGGTCGTATTCGTCGGCGTCCGTCACGGTGCACCAGACCTTGTCACCCGGCTTCAAACCGCTGGCATCGTCGATAAACACGTTACCGTCGATCTCCGGGGCATCGAAGAAGCAGCGGCCGACCGCGCCTTGCTCGTCGACTTCGTCGATCAATACTTCGATTTCCTTGCCGATGCGCAATTGCAGGCGCGCCGAGCTGATGGCCTGCTGGTGCGCCATGAAACGCTCCCAACGGTCCTGCTTGACGTCATCCGGCACCACGGCCAGGTCCAGCAGGTTGGCCGGAGCGCCTTCCACCGGCGAGTACTGGAAGCAGCCGACGCGGTCCAGTTGGGCCTCTGTCAGCCAGTCCAGCAGGTACTGGAAGTCTTCTTCGGTTTCGCCGGGGAAGCCGACGATAAAGGTCGAGCGAATGATCAGCTCCGGGCAGATCTCGCGCCAGTTCTTGATGCGCGCCAGGGTCTTGTCTTCGAAAGCCGGGCGTTTCATGGCTTTCAGGACTTTCGGGCTGGCGTGCTGGAACGGGATGTCCAGGTACGGCAGGATCTTGCCGGCGGCCATCAACGGGATCAGCTCGTCTACGTGCGGATACGGGTAAACGTAGTGCAGGCGCACCCACACGCCGAGGCTGCTGAGGGCTTCGCAGAGCTCGGTCATGCGGGTTTTCACCGGCGCGCCGTTCCAGAAGCCGGTGCGGTATTTCACGTCGACGCCGTAGGCGCTGGTGTCCTGGGAGATCACCAGCAGTTCTTTCACGCCGGATTTGACCAGGCGCTGGGCCTCGTCCAGTACATCACCGACCGGGCGGCTGACCAGCTTGCCGCGCATCGAGGGGATAATGCAGAAGCTGCAGCTGTGGTTGCAGCCTTCGGAAATCTTCAGGTACGCGTAGTGGCGCGGGGTCAGCTTGATGCCTTGCGGCGGCACCAGGTCGATCAGCGGGTTGTGGTCCTGGCGCGGCGGCACGACTTCGTGCACGGCGTTGACCACCTGCTCGTACTGCTGCGGGCCGGTCACGGCCAACACGCTTGGGTGCACGTTGCGGATATTGCCTTCTTCCACGCCCATGCAGCCGGTCACGATGACCTTGCCGTTTTCCTTGATGGCCTCGCCGATCACTTCCAGCGACTCTGCCTTGGCCGAGTCGATGAAGCCGCAGGTGTTGACCACCACCACATCGGCGTCCTGATAAGTGGACACCACGTCATAACCTTCCATGCGCAGTTGGGTCAGGATGCGTTCGGAGTCGACCAGAGCCTTCGGGCAACCCAGGGAAACAAAGCCAACCTTGGGGTTGGCCTTTGCGATGGTGGTGGACATGTCTAACCTCGGTATTGAATGACGCCGCCAGTCGGGCACGACAGGGCTGCGGACGGGCACTTGGTGTGCCTCTGATCAAAAAGTGCGCAATTCTAGCGACGGGCAACGCACTTGACCAGCTTTATGCAGGGAAATGCGACGAGTGCTGCGCTATGCTTCGCGCCGTTGCACATGGGTAGAACCCCTGGGTCAATAAAACGTCTGTTACGAGAAGTAAAACAGCGCATGCTAGGGTCAGCTTAGGCGCGTTGTTTATAAAAGACCTCAGGTCAAAGGGCAGGAGTGGTTGATGGGTCACGCGAGTAGTCAGGCAGCAGGTGCCGAGCATTCAAACGCCAAGCCGATTGGCATGCTGGTGGCAGCGGTCGGGGTGGTTTATGGCGATATCGGCACCAGCCCGCTCTACACCCTTAAAGAGGTGTTCAATGGGGGGTATGGGGTTCAGGTCAACCATGACGGGGTGCTGGGGATCCTGGCGCTGATCTTCTGGTCGCTGATCTGGGTGGTGTCGATCAAGTACATGCTGTTTGTACTGCGTGCGGACAACCAGGGCGAGGGCGGCATCATGGCGCTGACCGCGCTGGCGCGCCGGGCGGCGGGGGAGCGCAAGAAGCTGCGCAATTTCCTCGTGGTCTGTGGCTTGTGCGGGGCTGCGCTGTTCTACGGCGACAGCATGATCACCCCGGCGATTTCGGTATTGTCGGCCATTGAAGGCCTGGAACTGGCATTCGATGGCCTGGATAAATGGGTCGTGCCCATCGCGCTGGTCGTGTTGGTGGCGTTGTTTCTGATCCAGAAACACGGCACCGACCGCATCGGCAAGCTGTTCGGACCGGTGATGGTGACCTGGTTCCTGGTGCTGGGTGGCCTTGGTGTGTATGGCATCACCCTGCACCCTGAAGTGCTCAACGCCTTGAACCCGATGTGGGGCGTGCGTTTCTTCGAGGCTCACCCCGGCATTGGCGTGGCGATCCTGGGGGCGGTGGTGCTGGCTTTGACCGGTGCCGAGGCGCTGTACGCAGACATGGGGCACTTCGGCCGCAAGCCCATCGCCCGCGCCTGGTTCATCCTGGTGCTGCCGGCGTTGGTGCTCAATTATTTCGGCCAGGGCGCGATGCTGCTCGGCGATCCGGAAGCTGCGCGCAACCCGTTCTACTTGCTGGCGCCGAGTTGGGCGCTGATCCCGCTGGTGGTGCTGTCGACCCTGGCCACGGTGATTGCGTCGCAGGCGGTGATTTCCGGTGCGTTCTCGTTGACGCGCCAGGCGATCCAGTTGGGTTATATCCCGCGCATGCACATCCAACACACGTCCAGTGCCGAGCAGGGCCAGATCTACATCGGCGCGGTGAATTGGTCGCTGATGGTCGGCGTGATCCTGCTGGTGCTGGGCTTCGAGTCCTCCAACGCACTGGCGTCGGCCTACGGTGTAGCCGTGACCGGTACCATGCTGATGACCACGATCCTGGTGTCGGCGGTGATGCTGCTGCTGTGGAAATGGCCACCGATCCTGGCCGTGCCGGTATTGGTCTGCTGCCTGCTGGTCGACGGGCTGTACTTCGCCGCCAACGTGCCGAAGATCATCCAGGGCGGCGCCTTCCCGGTCCTGGCGGGGATCGTGCTCTTTGTACTGATGACCACGTGGAAGCGCGGCAAGCAGTTGCTGGTCGAGCGCCTCGACGAAGGCGGCCTGCCGTTGCCGATCTTTATCAGCAGCATCCGTGTGCAACCGCCGCATCGCGTGCAGGGTACGGCGGTGTTCCTCACCGCGCGCCCGGACGCCGTGCCCCATGCGCTGTTGCACAACCTGTTGCACAACCAGGTGCTGCACGAGCAAGTGGTGCTGCTGACGGTGGTCTACGAGGATATTCCACGCGTACCGGCCGCCCGGCGCTTCGAGGTGGATGCCTACGGCGAGGGGTTCTTCCGGGTGATCCTGCACTTTGGCTTTACCGATGAGCCGGACGTGCCTGAAGCGCTGAAGCTGTGCCACCTCGACGAGCTGGATTTCAGCCCGATGCGCACCACCTACTTCCTCAGCCGTGAAACGGTGATCGCCTCGCGCATCAAGGGCATGGCCCGTTGGCGTGAAGCGCTGTTCGCGTTCATGTTGAAGAATGCCAACGGCAACCTGCGGTTCTTCAAGCTCCCGGTCAACCGCGTGATCGAACTGGGCACCCAGGTCGAGATGTAAGCCTGTGCACGACGGGAGCCGGCAATCGGCTCCCGCTTTCGTTCTGAACCCTGTGCAATCCAACGTTGTCGACTAGGCTGTAGGAGCAAGCTTGCTCGCGAAAAACGTCAATTAAAACGCGTTGATCCTGAATACACGCGGCGCCGGTGAGTCTTTCGCGAGCAAGCCTGCTCAGTTAAAAGAGCCCAAAAAGCCCAGAAGAGGTGCGCCATGAGTCAGCTGCTCGAACCCTATACCCTGCGCCAATTGACCCTGCTCAACCGCATCGCCGTGTCGCCGATGTGCCAATACTCCAGTGTCGATGGCCTGGCCAATGACTGGCACCTGGTCCACCTTGGCAGTCGCGCAGTCGGCGGCGCCGGGCTGATCTTCACCGAGGCCACCGCGGTGACCGCCGATGGCCGTATCACTGCCGAAGACCTGGGCCTGTGGAACGACGAACAGATCGAACCGCTGCAACGCATCACGCGGTTTATCGCAGCCCAGGGCGCCGTGGCCGGGATCCAGCTGGCCCATGCCGGGCGCAAGGCCAGTACTCATCGGCCATGGATCGGCAAGCATGGCAGCGTCAAGCCGGAGGACGGCGGTTGGGTGCCGGTGGGGCCGTCGCCGATTGCCTTTGACCCCAATCACACACAGCCCCGGCAGTTGGACGAAGGGCAGATCCAACAGGTGATCGCCGACTTTGTCGCCGCCGCCAAGCGCGCGCTCACGGCCGGGTTTGAAGTGGTGGAAATCCATGCGGCTCACGGTTACCTGCTGCATCAATTCCTCTCGCCGATCAGCAATCAACGCCAGGACCAATACGGCGGCTCTTTTGAAAACCGTATCCGCCTGGTGCTGCAAGTCACCGAAGCCGTGCGTGCGGCCTGGCCTCAGGACCTGCCGCTGTTTGTGCGGGTGTCGGCCACCGACTGGGTGGAAGATGGCTGGAACCCTGATGAAACCGTGGAATTGGCGCGCCGCTTGAAGGATTTGGGGGTGGACCTGATCGACGTGTCCTCTGGTGGCACCGCCGCCAATGCCGAGATTCCGACGGGGCCTGGCTACCAGACGCGCTTCGCCGAACGGGTACGCAAAGAGTCAGGCATCGCCACCGGCACGGTGGGCATGATCACCGAACCGGCACAGGCTGAGCACATCCTGCGCACCTGCCAGGCCGATATTATCTTCCTGGCCCGTGAACTGCTGCGGGACCCGTACTGGCCGCTGCATGCCGATGATGACCTCGGCGGGCGCAAGGCGACCTGGCCGGCGCAGTATCAACGGGCGACCCACCGAGACCAGCCGATTCATGAGTCTGACTTGAGGGATTGATCCGCTTCGCGCCGCACTCGAAACCCACCCTGAACCGGTGGGTTTTTTCTTGCGTGACACTGTGGGAAAAGTCTGTAGGTGATTGTTACTCAAGAGATTTTTTAAGTGAATGCTCTAAAAAAATCCCACACGTGACCAGATTGTTTCTACGCTTAGGGTAAGTCTGATTTCTGGCCCAGGGAGTCAGTCCGTTTGTCCGCGCAGGCCTTGTGCTTAAGGGGATGCAGGTGATGGGCGCCAGGAGTATTTGATCGATATCAGGAGAAACAGTCCATGGCCAAGTCCTATGGTGTTGCGGGTGCAGTGGTGTCTTTTCTGGCCCGCAGGGTGTTCATGCGTGGCTGCAGGTTGAGTTCGGACGAGGCTGAATTACTCGCGCAGTATCGCGCCCTGAACGAGAGTGACCAGGTGGCGATGCGGTATCTGATTGGGGCAATGAAGAGTGTGTCGCGGTTCTGAGGCGGGCATTTGAGTCCTGTGGGAGCGAGCAACCTCGCTCCCACAGGTGGCATCACGTGTATTTACGCGCCTCGGGTGCCGGCGGGAAGTACTGATACAGCCAGGTTTCACTCAAGGTGCGGTCCTGGGTGCGGATGAACATGCGCAGTTCCACCGGCTCGACGCTGTCGCTGGTCGGGTACCAGTCGAACAGGATCCGATAGCCCTTGATGTTATCGAGCACCAGCACGCTGAAGTCTTTCACTTCGCCGTGGGAGCAGGTCACCACCGGCTCGATCCCGGTGCCGGCCGGCAGGCGATCGAGGCCGCCGCCCTTGAAGTCCACGGCAAACCGACGCGCCCACACCTCTGGGTAATGCTCGCCCGGTGCCCAACCTTCAGTGAAGCCGCCCATGCCCGAACGGGTCGCGTCGACCTGCGCCAGCGGCGTGCTCACCGGTGGCAACGCGCTCCAGTAGAGCTTGTAGCCATAGTTGAGCGAATCGCCAGGCGCCACCGGTTTTTTCGGTGTCCAGAAGGCCACGATGTTGTCCAGGGTCTCGCCGGTGGTGGGGATCTCCAGCAGGTCGATCGAGCCTTCGCCCCAGGCGGTGGTCGGTTCTACCCACAGGCTTGGGCGCTTGCTGTACCAGTCCACGGTGTCCTGGTAGCTGGCGAACTCATGGTCGGTCTGCACCAGGCCGAAGCCTTTCGGGTCGGTGTCGGCGAATGCGTTGAACTGCAGCTTGGCCGGGTTGTTCAGGGGGCGACAAATCCACTCGCCATTGCCACGCCACATCGCCAGGCGATCCGAGTCGTGGATTTGCGGGTGGATGGTGTCGCACATGCGGCGTTCGTGGGTGCCGCAACTGAACATGCTGGTCATCGGCGCGATGCCCAGTTGTTCGATGGCGGTGCGCGCATTGATGTTGGCGTCGATCGCCATCACCACCTGGTTGGCCTGGCAGTCGATATCGAAGCGATAGGCGCCGGTGGCGCTCGGCGAGTCGAGCAGGGCGTAGACCACAAAGCGGGTGGCGTTCTTGTCCGGGGTCTCGAACCAGAACTGCGTGAAGTCGGGGAACTCTTCGCGCTTCTTCGCGTAGGTATCAATCGCCAGGCCCCGTGCGGAAAGTCCGTACTGGCCAGTGGAATCCACCGCGCGGAAGTAGCTGGCGCCGAGAAACGACAGCACGTCGTGGCGATCCAGTTCCGGTGCCTTGAACAGCTTGAAGCCGGAGAAGCCCAGGTCGCCGGTCAACTGCTTGGTGTCGACGGTGGTTTTTTCATAGTTGAACAATGAAGGGCGGAAATGCACTTCGCGGGCTTCACGGGTCTTGGGGTCGACGCTGTGCATGCGCACCGGCGTCTTGAACCCCATGCCGACGTGGAAGAACTGCACGTCCAGTTGGCCGTTCAATTCCTTCCACAACGAATGGTTGCCGTCGTACCCGATGGCGTTGAAATTCTGTGGGGTCATGGTCGCCAGGGTGGGCGGGAGTACCTGTTTGGTGTCTTTATACGCGGTCCCGGCGAGCTGTTTGGCCTGGGCCTTGAGCGTTTCAAAATCAAACGCCACGGCCTTGCCATCGGCGGCGCGATTCCCGGCCCAAGCCTGCGCGGCGAGCAGGCCGCTGGCCGACAAACCGGTGTAAGCCGCAATGGCCATGGACGCTTTGAGCAAATTCCTGCGGTGCATAGAGACAACCTGTCGTGAGCAAATCCCGCGCCGTTCCTGGCACGTGCTGGATCAGAAAGTACGGTTCGGACATGCCTTCGGCCAAACGCAACGGACAATAAACAGACGCCGGATAGCTTAAGCGGTTCGATGACGTAGGAAAAATGATTGATAGCGGCGTGATGGCGTTGCATATGAAACAAGGTATTTCTCAGGAGCAGACAATCCCCCTGTGGCGAGCGGGCTTGCCCCGCGTTGGGCTGCAAAGCAGCCCCAATACCCGACATTCGGTGTGTCTCAAAGAGCACCGCTGCCTCGAAGGGGCTGCTGCGCAGCCCAACGCGGGCCACGCCCCGCTTACCACAGGAAGCCTTCGCCACACATGGCCTTCAACTCACCTCGCCGACCGCCCGGTACGCCTCATCAATTGCCGCGTGGGCGTACGCACTCCACGCCGCATCCGAGTTGGCGATGCTCACGTGCCCCAGCGGCTTGCGCGCCAGGTTCATCAGCGCTTCGCTCTCGCCGGCGTTGTCGAACAAGCTGTTGGAAAAGTATGCATAGCCATGGGACCAGCGATTCACCGTGATCCCGAGGATATCGGTCTCGTGGTTGAACCCACCCGGGCCGAGCATGCGTTGCAGTTGGTCACGCAATTGCGTTTCCAGTTGCTCGAAGGTCTGCGCATACAACTTGCCGCGCCCGGCGCGCGCCTGGTCGCGGGCGTTCATGCCGCTGTTGGGGCTGGTGGGCACGTAGACCATGTGCAAGCCAATCGGCTGCGTCGGGTCGCGCGGGTGGTCGTAGCCACCCATGCTCACCGGGTAGTCCAGTTTGATGCGGCTGTACGGTTGGGTGGCCGCGTAAATCTCATGCACGCCAAGTTTCTGGAACGATTGCCAGTTGCGGATCACCACCTTGGTGTACACCAGCGGGAATTTCACGTTCTGGCTCAAGGCGTGGGCCTGGGGGGCCGGCAGGTCCTTGAGCAGGTACGGGATCATCATGTTGTAGCAGGCCAGGATGCAGCGTTTGCCACGCACCTGTGCGAGTTGTCCGCCACGGCTGTAGCCGATATGCACGCTGTCGCCCACGTTGCGCACGCTGACCGCCGTGCTGTTCAAGCGCACCCGTACCGGCGCCTTGGGTTGATCGAGCTTGGCGTAGTCAAACGCTGCCAGCAAGATATCGTCCATGGTGTGCCCGGGTGCCACGCCGGGGACCAGGCTGCGCACCAGCAGGCGTGCGAGTGACGCGTTGCCATCCGGGAAGTGGTAGATGTAGGGCTCTTCCATTTCGGCGGCGGCTTCTTCGCTGATTGGTGCCAGGTTCATGCCGCCGAAACCTGGGAATCCCACGTTATAGGCGTCGGACGATGCCACGGCATCGATGCTCAAGGCCATGAAGTCATTGGTGCGGCTCTGGAAGTACTTCACCGCGCCTTCCGATAATCCGACGTTCTTCAGCAGGAAATCGCGGTAGCTGGTGACCGCCAGGTAGTCGGCCTTTTGCTCGGCCGTCTTGCCCGGCAGGTAATCCTTGGGCGCCGTGTGCAGCTCGATCAACGCCTGACGGTCGGCGGGTGGCAGCGGGAAGTCATTGATGAAGTCGCTGATGGAGCGCGCATGCAATTGGTCGGGCGCGATGTCGTCGGCGACCATCGGCGTCGGGTCGCCGGTCACCAGTTTGTCTTCGCCAAAGTTCTCCTTGTCGAAGAACACCCCGCGCGACAACCCCAGGCCCGGGTAGAACTGACGGTCGAAGGCGGTCTCGAAGCGCTTGATGTTCACCCCGAGTTTTTTCAGCAGGCCATTCACTTGCTTGCTGTAGAGGTGGTTGGGCGACTGGAACGCCTCGCTGCCGCCGTAGCCGATGATCATGCGGCCACCGGCCTGGAATTCATTGCGCTTGGCATGGCCGCCGAAGTCGTCGTGGTTTTCCAGGATCAGGATCTTCGCCTTGGGGTGCTTCTCGCGGTAGAACCACGCCGCCGACAGACCACTCAGGCCGCCCCCGACCACTACCAGGTCATAGTCCTCGGTGATCGGCAGTTTGTCGGTGTCGAAGACCTTCTTTTCCCAGCCCATCTGGTGCGCCACTTCGAACGAGCCGACATGGCTGCCGCGCATGCCGGTGAGGGCGGGCGGGTAGTAGCGGCCGTCGGGCGCGGCCTGGAGGATTTGCAGCGGGGTCATGCCGGCGGCAATAGTGATGGCGACGCCGTTGAGGAAGTCGCGGCGGGTAATGTCCATGGGAACCTACGAATTATTTATTGTTATGAGGAGGTCCCCTGTGGGAGCGGGCTTGCCCGCGATAGCGTCGGCACAGACACGCCGCCATCGCGGGCAAGCCCGCACACAGGGGTAAAGCGTCAGTGCTTGAACATCACATGGCGTACGGTGGTGTAGTCCTCCAGCCCATACATGGACATGTCCTTGCCATACCCGGACAGTTTCTGACCGCCGTGGGGCATTTCACTGACGAGCATGAAGTGGGTGTTGACCCAGGTGCAGCCATATTGCAAACGCGCGGCCAGGCGATGGGCGCGTCCGACATCGGCGGTCCATACGGATGACGCCAGGCCGTAGTCCGAATCGTTGGCCCAGCCGAGCACCTGCGCTTCATCGGTGAATTTAGTCACCGACACCACCGGCCCGAACACCTCGCGGCGCACGATTTCGTCGTCCTGCTGCGCATCGGCCAGCACCGTCGGTTCAAAGAAGAAACCATTGCCTTCCACCGCCTTGCCGCCGGTCACCAGGCGGATGTGCGGCTGGGCCACGGCGCGTTCGACAAAGCCGGCGACGCGGTCGCGGTGCTGCGCGGTGATCAGCGGGCCGAGCTCGGTGGCCGGGTCATCCTGCAGGCCGTACTGGATGCTGGCGACTGCCGCGCCGAGTTTCTCGACAAACGCATCATAGATGTCCGCCTGGGCATAGATGCGGCACGCCGCGGTGCAGTCCTGGCCGGCGTTGTAGAAGCCGAAGGTGCGAATGCCTTCGACGGCCGCGTCGATATCGGCATCGTTGAAGATGATCACCGGGGCCTTGCCGCCCAGCTCCATGTGCATGCGCTTCACGCTGTCGGCGGTGCTGGAGATGATGTTCGCGCCGGTAGCGATGGAGCCGGTCAGCGACACCATGCGCACTTTCGGGTGGTTCACCAACGGGCTGCCGACGGTCGGACCACGCCCGAACACCAGGTTGAGGACACCGGCCGGGAAAATATCGGCGGCCAGTTCGACCATGCGCAACGCCGTCAGCGGGGTTTGTTCCGACGGCTTGAGCACCACGGTATTACCGGCAGCCAGGGCAGGGGCGATTTTCCAGGCGACCATCATCAGCGGGTAGTTCCACGGCGCGATGGAAGCGATGACGCCCACCGGGTCGCGACGGATCATCGAGGTGTGACCGGGCAGGTATTCGCCGCCAGCCGACCCGCTCATGCAACGGCTGGCACCGGCAAAGAAGCGGAACACGTCGGCAATCGCCGGGATCTCATCGTTCAGCGCGGCGCTGTAGGGCTTGCCGCAGTTGTCCGATTCCAGCTTGGCCAGCTCTTCACCGTGGGCCTCGATCACGTCCGCCAGTTTGAGCAGCAGCAAGGAGCGGTCTTTGGGTGCGGTCTGCGACCAGCCTTCAAAGGCGGCATCGGCGGCGCGCACGGCGGCGTCGACCTGGGCTTCGCTGGCTTCCTTGATTTCCACCAGCACGCGGCCGAGCGCCGGGTTGAATACGGCTTGGGCCGGGCCTTCGCCTTCGACCAGGTGGCCGTTGATCAACAGTTTGGTTTGCATGGTTAATTCCTCCTCAAAGCGACAGTTCTATCTCTGGAGAAACCGGTGCGACTGTGGGAGCTGGCTTGCCTGCGATTGCGGTGGTTGAGTTGATACCGCTATCGCAGGCACGCCAGCTGCCACATTGACCGTGTTTCAACAGTAGCAATGTGTTGTCAGTTATTTACCGCCACTCCCGGCCACGCTTTCACCGCCGCGCGTCAGGTAGTAGGCACCGAGAATCGGGAACATCGTCACCAGCATCACCAGCATCGCGACCACGTTGGTCACCGGCACATCGCGTGGCCGGCTGAGCTGGTTGAGCAGCCACAGCGGCAAGGTGCGCTCGTGGCCGGCGGTGAAGGTGGTGACGATGATTTCGTCGAACGACAGCGCAAACGCGAGCATGCCGCCGGCCAGCAGCGCCGAGCCGAGGTTGGGCATGATGATGTAGCGGAAGGTCTGCCAGCCGTCGGCACCCAGGTCCATCGAGGCTTCGATGAGGCTGTGGGAAGTACGCCGCAGGCGCGCGATCACGTTGTTGTAGACGATCACCACGCAGAAGGTCGCGTGGCCGACGATGATGGTGAACATCCCGGGCTCGATGCCCAGCGTCTTGAACGTCGCCAGCAGTGCGATACCGGTGATGATCCCCGGCAGCGCAATCGGCAGGATCAGCATCAGCGACACTCCTTGCTTGCCGAAGAATTCGCGCCGATACAGCGCCGCCGAGGCCAGGGTGCCGAGCACCATGGCGATCAACGTGGCGATGGCCGCGATCTGCAGCGACAGCTTGATCGCTTCGAGCACGTCGGGCCGGGCGAAGGCCACGCTGAACCACTTCAGGGTAAAGCCCTGGGGCGGAAAGCTGAACGCGGCTTCTTCGGTGTTGAAGGCGTAGAGGAAGATGATCAGGATCGGGAAGTGCAGGAAAACCAACCCGCCCCAAGCCGCTATTTTCAGGCTCCACGAAGCTTTTTCAGAGTGCATCGAAGGCCCCCAGGCGTTTGACGATGGACAGGTAAACCGCGATCAGCACGATCGGTACCAGGGTGAACGCGGCGGCCATGGGCATGTTGCCGATGGCACCTTGCTGGGCGTACACCATGCCGCCGACGAAGTAGCCCGGCGGGCCCACCAGTTGCGGCACGATGAAATCGCCCAGGGTCAGCGAGAACGTGAAGATCGAGCCGGCGGCAATGCCCGGCACCGACAGCGGCAAAATCACCTGCATGAAGGTTTGGCGCGGCTTGGCCCCGAGATCCGCCGAGGCTTGCAGCAGGGACGGCGGCAAGCGTTCCAGCGAGGCCTGGATCGGCAGGATCATGAACGGCAGCCAGATGTACACGAACACCATGAAGCGCCCCAGGTGCGAGGTGCTCAAGGTGCTGCCGCCCACGCCGGGAATGCCCAGCACGAACTGCAGCAGCGGTTCCAGCCCCAGGTGCTGCACGAACCACTGTGCGACGCCGCCCTTGGCCAGCAGCAAGGTCCAGGCATACGCCTTGACGATATAGCTGGCCCACATCGGCATCATCACCGCGATATAGAAGAACGCCTTGGTCTTGCCCGTGGTGTAGCGCGCCATGTAGTAGGCGATCGGGAAGGCGACGATGGCGCTGGCGATCGACACCACGATCGCCATGCTCAGGGTGCGCACGATGATGTCGAAGTTCGACGGCTGGAACAGGGCGGCGAAGTTGGCCAGGGTCAGGTCCGGCGTGACCGCCATGGTGAAGTCGTCGAAGGTATAGAAACCTTGCCACAGCAGGGTCAGCAGTGAGCCCAGGTAGATCGCGCCGAACCAGATCAGCGGCGGTACCAGCAACATTGCCAGGTACAGGTTGGGCTTGCGGTACAGCAGGTTGGAAAACCTGCGCATCGGCGGTTGGGAAAAGGCCGAAGTCATCTCACACCTCGCCTGCGATGTCGGTCAGCGGGGTCATGGCTTCCCGCGCCCAGCGCGCGGTGACGGTCTGGCCGACCAGGTGGCCGCTGCTGATATCCAGCCATTGGTTGTTCGCCTGGCTGATGTTCAGCGCCTGGCCGTTTTCCAGTTTCAGTTCATAGCGGGTGGCGCTGCCCTGGTACTGGATGTCGTGCAGCAGGCCGCTGATTTCGACCTCACCGACGCCCAGCGGGCCTTCGGCAAAGCGCACGTGTTCCGGGCGGATCGAGAACGGTTGCGGGGTGCCGCTGAGGCGTTGGGCCAGCTCGCCGCGAAGCACATTGGAGGTGCCAACGAATTCGGCGACGAACGACGTGGCCGGCTTCATGTACAGGTTGCGCGGGGTGTCGACCTGTTCGATGCGGCCCTTGTTGAACACCGCCACCCGGTCGGACATCGACAGCGCTTCGGTCTGATCGTGCGTCACGAAGATAAAGGTGATGCCGAGTTGGCGTTGCAGCTTCTTCAACTCGCTTTGCATCTGCTCGCGCAGCTTGAGGTCGAGGGCGCCGAGCGGCTCATCGAGCAGCAGCACGCGCGGGCGATTGACCAGTGCGCGGGCCAGTGCCACCCGTTGGCGCTGGCCGCCCGAGAGCTGCACCGGCTTGCGGTCGCCGTAGCCGCCGAGGGCGACCATGCCCAGGGCTTCTTCGGCGCGGTTGAGGCGCTCGGTCTTGCCGACGCCCTTGACCTTGAGGCCGTAGGCCACGTTGTCGCGCACATTCATATGCGGGAACAGCGCGTAATCCTGGAACACGGTGTTGACGTCACGCTGATACGGCGGCAAGCCGGCGGCTTCCTCGCCATGAATACGGATCGAGCCTGCGCTCGGCTGCTCGAACCCGGCGATCAGGCGCAGGCACGTGGTCTTGCCTGAGCCGGAAGGGCCTAGCATGGAAAAGAACTCGCCGTCCTGGATATCGATGGAAACCCGGTCAACGGCTTTCACTTCGCCGAACTGACGGGAAACGTGGGTGAATTGGACTGCAAGCGTCATGGTGCGGTGCTCCAAAAAGGCGCGGGTCGTCGCAGCGGCCCGGCCTGGACTTCTGAAAAAATTAACGCGGTGTTGAGGGCGACTCGGTCGAAATGTGGGAGCGGGCTTGCTCGCGAATGCGGTGTGTCAGTCACCGATGAATCAACTGAAAGTCCGCTTTCGCGAGCAAGCCCGCTCCCACATGGGGCCGGTGTCGCCTGGGAGTGCTTAGCGCCCGCCCATGATCGCGATGTAATCCTGGGTCCAGCGGCTGTACGGCACGAACTTGCCGCCTTCAGCCTGCGGGGTTTTCCAGAAAGCGATCTTTTCGAACTGGTCGAACCCGTTGGTCTTGCAGCCTTCAGCGCCGAGCAGCTCGCTCTCTTTACACGCCGCAGGCACCGCCGGCAGCGAGCCGAACCAGGCCGCGACATCGCCCTGGACCTTCGGCTGCAGCGACCAGTCCATCCACTTGTAGGCGCAGTTGGGGTGCTTGGCCTCGGTGTGCAGCATGGTGGTGTCGGCCCAGCCGGTGGCGCCTTCCTTGGGAATGGTCGAGGCGATCGGCTGTTTCTCGTTGACCAGGCCGTTGACCTGATACGGCCAGGCGCTGGAGGCCACTACGCCTTCGTTCTTGAAGTCGCTCATCTGCACGGTGGTGTCGTGCCAGTAGCGGTGGATCAACGGCTGCTGGGCGCGCAACAGTTCGAGCACGGCCTTGTACTGGGTTTCGGTCAGTTCGTAAGGGCTCTGGATGCCCAACTCCGGCTTGGTCGACTTGAGATACAGCGCCGCGTCGGCGATGTAGATCGGACCGTCGTAGGCTTGCACGCGGCCTTTGTTCGGCTTGCCGTCAGGCAGGTTCTGCGCATCGAACACCACGTTCCAGCTGGTGGGCGCGGTCTTGAACACGTTGGTGTTGTACATCAGCACGTTCGGGCCCCACTGGTACGGGGTGCCGTAGGTTTGCTGGCCGACCACGTACCACGGCGCATCCTTGAGGCGCGGGTCGAGGTTTTTCCAGTTGGGGATCAACGCCGTGTTGATCGGCTGCACACGCTTGCCGACGATCAACCGCAACGAGGCATCGCCGGATGCGGTGACCAGGTCATAACCGCCCTTGGCCATCAGGCTGACCATTTCGTCAGAGGTGGCGGCGGTTTTCACGTTGACCTTGCAACCGGTTTCCTTCTCGAAACCGGTGACCCAGTCGTAGGCCTTGTCGCTTTCGCCACGTTCGATATAGCCGGGCCAGGCGACGATATCCAATTGGCCTTCACCTGCCCCCACCGCTTTCAGCGGTTCGGCGGCCTGAAGGCTGGCGCTGGCCAGCAGCGCGGTGGTCAGGGCACTGAGCAGTGCGGTCTTGTGCGCGGACATGGGGATTCCCTCTTCTTTAATTATGGTCGGGGCAGTAAAAACAGGTATACGGGTTGATTATTGTTTTAGCGTAGCTCTTGGGGCTGAGCCGCAAGCCGCAAGCCACAAGCCGCAAGCAAAAGCAAAAGCAAAAGCAAAAGCAAAAGCAAAAGCAGATCCGCTTTTACTTGCAGCTTGCAGCTTGCCGCTTATAGCTGACCTCCATGTCTAGCCATGATGTGCCGCACCACGCTGTAGTCCTGAAGCGAATCGCTGGACAGATCTTTCCCATACCCCGAGCGCTTCAAGCCGCCGTGGGGCATTTCGCTGACCAGCATGAAATGGCTGTTGATCCAGGTGCAGCCGTATTGCAGGCGCGCCGCCACCTGCATGGCCTTGTCCAGGTTCTGCGTCCATACCGACGAGGCCAGGCCGTATTCGGAGTCGTTGGCCCAGTCCACCGCCTGTTCCAGCTCATCGAAGCGGGTCACGGTGACCACCGGGCCGAAGACTTCGCGCTGCACGATCTCATCGTTTTGTTTGCAACCGGCGAGGAGTGTCGGCTGGTAATAGAAGCCGGCACCGGAATGCACGGCGGCACCCGTGACCCGCTCGATATGCGGCTGGCCGAGGGCGCGCTCGACAAAACTGGCGACGCGGTCACGCTGGCGCGTGCTGATCAGCGGGCCGAGTTCGTTGTCGGCATCACGCTTGCCGGCAAAGCGCAGGCTGCTGACGGCCGCGCCAAGCTCGGCGACCAATTTGTCGTGGATGCCGGCCTGGGCGTAGATGCGGCAGGCCGCGGTGCAGTCCTGGCCGGCGTTGTAATAGCCGTAGGCACGCACACCTTCGACCACGGCTTGCAGGTCGGCGTCGTTGCAGACGATCACCGGGGCCTTGCCGCCCAGTTCCAGGTGCGTGCGTTTCAGGGTTTTCGACGCGGCTTGCAGAATTTTCTGCCCGGTGACGATATCGCCGGTCAGCGACACCATGCGCACCTTGGGGTGGCTGACCAAATGGCTGCCGACACCTTCGCCGCCGCCACACAGAATGTTGATGACCCCGCGCGGCAGCAGTTCTTTAAGGACGGGGGCGAGGGCCAGGATCGACAGCGGCGTATGTTCCGACGGCTTGAACACCAGCGTATTACCGGCGGCCAGGGCCGGGGCGATCTTCCACGCGGCCATCATCAGCGGGTAGTTCCACGGCGCAATGGAGGCGACCACGCCAATCGGGTCACGGCGCACCATGCTGGTGTAGCCCGGCAGGTATTCGCCGCTGAGCTGGCCGGTCTGGCAGCGCACGGCCCCGGCGAAGAAGCGAAACACATCGACGGTGGCGCTCAAGTCATCCTGGCGTGCCAGGTGCAAGGGCTTGCCGCAATTGAGTGATTCGAGGCGAGCGAGGTAGTCGGCTTGTTTTTCGATGGCGTCGGCAATGCCCAGCAGGATGATCGAGCGTTGCTGCGGCGTGGTCCGCGACCAGCCGGCAAACGCGCGGTGCGCGGCGAGGATGGCGCTTTCGACCTGTTCGGTGCTGGCTTCGGCAATCTGGGTGAGGACTTCACCGGTGGCCGGGTTGAGGATCGGCTCGACAAAACCCTGGCCCTGGACCAGTTCGCCGTCGATCAGCAACGCAGTGAGCAGCGGGGTGGGCGCGCCGGACATTTTTCGCGATCTCTTTTCTTGTGTGGCCATGGGCGTTCTCTTACAAGGCGCCTGACCTTCTCTTATGGATGAGCTGAGAGTAGAGGTCGGGCGCGAGGTCAACAAATACTAAATACTGAATGCAGCATTCGATTAAATAGATGGCTTGCGCGGATGCGGCTGTTCGCGGGCCACGGTCAGGAACGGGTCCACCAGCGCCGGGCGCGCGGTGCCACGGCGCCAGGCCAGGCCCACGTCGAGGGTCTGGCTGAGGTCGGCAATCGGCCGCGCTTCAATAATGTCGCCTTCCAGGGACCAGGGCCGGTAGGTCATGTCCGGCTGGATCGACACTCCCAGGCCGGCAGCCACCAGGCTGCGCACCGCTTCGGTGGAAGCGGTGCGCAAGGTCACGCGTGGCTGCAGCGCGGCTGCAGTCCACAGGCGTTGGGCGTTGTGGCCCATTTCGTCGACATTCAGCTGAATCAATGGCTCGCGCGCCACATCGGCCAGGTTGATGCTGTCGTGCTCCAGCAACGGGTGCTGCGCCGGCAGCCACAGGCGATGAGGCGAGTGGGTGAGGACTTCGGTCTGCAGGGCGTGGCGGTCTTCGAGGTTGGACAGGATCAGCACTCCCACATCGATCTCACCGCTGACCAGCAAATGCTCGATGTACGGGCGTTCATCCTCCATCACGCGGATTTCCACATTCGGATAGGCGCGCTGGAAACGGGTCAGCAGGTCGGCAAGGTAATACCCGGCAACCAGGCTGGTCACGCCGATGATCAACTGGCCGGCAACCTGGTCGGTGCTCTGCTGCAGGCTGCGCTTGGCGTTGTCGACGGTGGCAAGAATCAGGTGCGCCTGGCGCAGGAACTGATGGCCCTGGTGGGTCAGGGTCATGCCCTTGGCGTGGCGGTTGAACAGGTTGACGCCGATTTCCTGCTCCAGTTGCTGGATGGCCAGGGTCAGGGTCGACTGGGAAATGAACGCGGTTTGCGCGGCGGCGGAGATCGAGCCCGTCTCGGCCACGGCGATGAAATGCCGGATTTGACGCAAGGTCATCATGCTGGAATTACCAGTGGGGTGTTTTTATAGATTTATTCGAGTGTATATCGATTTAAGCGAACGGCAGTGGCGTTACATCTGGAAGCACTCTAGATCGGGGCTTTTTGGCACTTAGTTTTACGCTGGGAGCCTATTGGTCCTACGAACCCAAGTGTCTGGAGGCTGCGAATGAATACCCGTGGATTGCTCGATCAACTGCTCAAGTCTGGCCAGGACATGTTGCAGAACAAGGCCGGCGGCCAGCGCAAGCCGGACGACAAAGGCGCCCTTGGCGGACTGCTGGGCGGTGGTGGCCTTGGCAGTCTGCTCGGCGGTGCCGGTGGCGGCGCCCTGGCGGCCGGGGCCATGGGCCTGCTGCTGGGGAACAAGAAAGCCCGCAAGTTCGGCGGCAAGGCCCTGACCTACGGCGGGCTCGCCGCGTTGGGCGTCATTGCCTATAAAGCCTATGGCAACTGGCAGGCAAACCAGGTCAGCGCACCTCAAGGCGAACCGCAAACCATCGACCGTTTGCCACCGGCCCAAGTCGAGCAACACAGCCAGGGCATCCTCAAGGCCCTGGTAGCCGCCGCCAAGGCGGACGGGCATGTGGATGAGCGCGAGCGCGCGCTGATCGAAGGTGAATTCACCAAGCTGGACGATGACCGCGAGTTGCACAGCTGGCTGCACGCCGAACTGAACAAACCCCTGGACCCGGCCGATGTGGCCCGCGCCGCCAGCACCCCGGAAATGGCCGCGGAGATGTACATCGCCAGCGTGATGCTGGTGGATGAGGAAAATTTCATGGAGAAGGCCTACCTCGATGAGCTGGCGCGGCAACTCAAGCTGGAGCCTGGCTTGAAGATCGAGCTGGAAAAACAGGTGCGGCTGGCGCAATAAACGCCTGCCCTGAAGCGATCAAACTGTGGGAGTGGGCCTGCTCGCGAATGCGCTGGTCAGTCATCGAATCTATTGACTGATCCTGCGCCTTCGCAAGCAGGCCCACTCCCACATTTGCATTCTGTGATCACTACAGCAAAACCCGTTGATAAATGAGGGCTTCTGCTCAGCTATACTCCCCTCCATTTGAATGGCCCTTCGAGGAATTACTGTGAAGAACTGGACCTTGCGCCAACGGATTTTGGCGAGCTTTGCGGTCATTATCGCGATCATGCTGCTGATGGTCGTGGTGTCCTACTCACGGTTGCTGAAGATCGAAGCCAGCCAGGAAGCGGTCCGCGACGACGCGGTGCCCGGGGTGTACCTCAGCTCGATGATCCGCAGCGCCTGGGTCGACAGCTATTTGCAGACCATCGACATCATTGGCCTGCGCGAGGATAAAACCTTCACCAATACCGACAAGAACGACTACAAGTCCTTCGAGACGCGTATTGAACTGCAGATGGCCAACTACGAAAAAACCATTCATGGCCAGGCTGACCGCATGGAGTTCGATAACTTCAAGGCGGCGCACATCAACTACAACAAAGTCCTGGCGCAGGTGCTGGAGCGCGTGCAAGCCAATGACCTGCCGGGGGCCAACCAATTGCTCGAGGAGCAATTGACGCCGATCTGGACCGAAGGTCGCATGAAGCTCAATGACATCATCACGGAAAACAAGAACGTGTCCGACCGTGCCACGGCGGCCATCGACGAGTCGGTGCTGTCGGCCAAGATCAGCATGGCCGTTTCGCTGATCATCGCCATCCTCGCGGCCGGCCTGTGTGGCCTGCTGCTGATGCGCGCGATCATGGCGCCGATGCAGCGCATCGTCGACATCCTCGAAACCATGCGTACCGGCGACCTGAGCAAGCGCCTGAACCTGGAGCGCAAGGATGAATTCGGCGCAGTCGAAACCGGCTTCAACGACATGATGACCGAGCTGACGGCCCTGGTGTCCCAGGCCCAGCGCTCGTCGGTGCAGGTCACCACCTCGGTGACCGAGATTGCCGCGACGTCCAAGCAACAGCAGGCGACCGCGACTGAAACCGCGGCCACCACCACCGAGATCGGCGCGACTTCCCGGGAAATCGCCGCGACGTCCAAGGACCTGGTGCGCACCATGACTGAAGTCTCCACCGCCGCCGACCAGGCCTCGGTGGCCGCAGGCTCCGGCCAGCAGGGCCTGGCGCGCATGGAAGAAACCATGCATTCGGTAATGGGCGCCGCCGACCTGGTCAACGCCAAGCTGGCGATCCTCAATGAGAAGGCCGGCAACATCAACCAGGTGGTGGTCACCATCGTCAAGGTTGCCGACCAGACCAACCTGCTGTCGCTCAACGCCGCCATCGAGGCGGAGAAAGCTGGCGAGTACGGGCGCGGTTTTGCCGTGGTGGCCACCGAAGTGCGCCGCCTGGCGGACCAGACGGCCGTGGCCACCTATGACATCGAGCAGATGGTGCGCGAGATCCAGTCGGCGGTGTCGGCGGGGGTGATGGGCATGGACAAGTTCTCCGAGGAAGTGCGCCGGGGCATGTTCGAAGTACAGCAAGTGGGCGAGCAGCTGTCGCAGATCATCCACCAGGTGCAGGCGCTGGCGCCGCGGGTATTGATGGTCAACGAAGGCATGCAGGCCCAGGCCACCGGTGCCGAGCAGATCAATCACGCCCTGGTGCAACTGGGCGATGCCAGCAGCCAGACTGTGGAATCCCTGCGCCAGGCCAGCTTTGCCATTGATGAGCTGAGCCAGGTGGCGGTGGGCCTGCGCAGCGGCGTGTCGCGTTTCAAAGTCTGATGAGCGACCTCGCGGCTAAACGCGGCGCCGTCCCGGCAGCGAAAAAGGCTTTGTTCCTGGTGTTTCACATCGGCGACGAACGCTTTGCATTAAGGGCCACCGAAGTGGCCGAGGTGCTGCCGCGCCTGCCTCTCAAACCCATCGCCCATGCGCCGCTGTGGGTGGCGGGCATCTTTGCCCATCGCGGTGCGTTGGTGCCGGTCATCGATCTCAGTGCGCTGACGTTTGGTCAGCCGGCCCAGGCGCGGACCAGCACGCGACTGGTGCTGGTCAACTATCAGCCCGAACCCTGGGTTGCTGCACGCTGGCTGGGGTTGATCCTGGAACAGGCCACCGACACCCTGCGGTGCGACCTCAGCGAGTTCAAGCCCTATGGCCTGGACAATCGCGAGGCGCCGTACCTGGGGCTGGTGCGTGAAGACGCCGCGGGCTTGATGCAGTGGATCGGCGTGAATGAATTGCTCACCGAGCCGGTGCGTGCGTTGCTGTTCTCCGCCGAGCTGAGCGTATGAGCAACGATCCGCGCTTCTTTGCCTTCCTCAAGGAGCGCATCGGTCTCGATGTCGCCTCCGTGGGCGAAGCCATCATCGAGCGTGCCGTGCGCCAGCGCAGCCAGGCCTTGCAGGCGCAGACGGCGGGCGAGTACTGGCAGCACCTGCAAAGCTCCCATGACGAGCAGCAGGCGCTGATCGAAGCGGTGATCGTCCCCGAAACCTGGTTTTTCCGTTACCCCGAATCCTTCGTGACCCTGGCCCGCCTGGCCAAGGCGCGCCTGGTCGAGATCAAGCAGATGCGCGCGCTGCGTATCCTCAGCCTGCCGTGTTCCACTGGCGAAGAACCCTATTCGATTGCCATGGCGCTGCTGGACGCGGGCCTCGCACCGCATCAGTTCAAGGTGCAGGGCATGGATGTCAGCCCGCTGTCGGTGGAGCGTGCCCGGCGCGGGGTGTACGGCAAGAACTCGTTTCGCGGGGGCGACATTGCCTTTCGCGACCGCCACTTCGTGGAACACGGCGACGGGTTCCATATCGCCGAGCGGGTGCGTGAGCAAGTGCGCCTGCAAGTCGGCAACCTGCTCGACCCGGCGCTGCTGGCCAATGAGGCCAGCTACGACTTCGTGTTCTGCCGCAACCTGCTGATCTACTTCGACCAGGCGACCCAAAAACAAGTGTTCGATGTACTCAAGGGCCTGACCCACGTCGACGGCGTGCTGTTTATCGGCCCCGCCGAGGGCAGCCTGCTGGGGCGCCATGGCATGCGTTCGATCGGTGCGGCGCAGTCGTTTGCCTTCAGTCGGCAGGCTGAGCCGCAGCAGCCTGCGCCGGTGTTCGTGCCGCTGCCAGCACCCATCCCGCAGCGCAGCGCGGCGCCGCTTCCGGTCAGGCCGCGCCCGTTCAGTACTGCCGCCACTGCGCAGGTCATACCGATCAAGGCCGCGCCGTCCGATGCCGCCGCCTTGCTCAGCCGCATCGCCACCCTCGCCAACGAAGGCAAGAGCCTGGAGGCGCGGGCTGCGTGTGAAGAGTATTTGAATCACCACCCGCCGGCCGCCCAGGTGTTTTACTGGCTGGGGCTGCTCAGCGATGTGGCCGGCAGTGCCCTGGAAGCCCAGGGCTATTATCGAAAAGCCTTGTACCTGGAGCCCCAGCATTCGCAGGCCTTGATGCACCTGGCCGCCTTGCTGGAGTCCCAGGGCGACAGCGCGGGAGCCCGCCGCCTGCAGGCGCGGGCCGCGCGTAGCGAGCGAGCTGACAGTGAGCACAAACCATGAGTAGCCCCGACGCGCTCGACACCACCGGCCTGGACCTGACCCTGGCTGACACGCAAGCCATCGACGATTGCTGGAACCGCATCGGCATCCATGGTGACAAATCCTGCCCGCTGCTGGCGGACCACATCCATTGCCGCAATTGCTCGGTGTACTCGGCAGCCGCCACGCGCCTGTTGGATCGCTATGCGTTGCAGCAGGACGACCGTCGGCCACAGGCAGTGGTCGAGCATGGCGCCGAGGTGGTCACGCGCTCGCTGCTGATATTCCGCCTGGGCGAAGAGTGGCTGGGCATCGCCACCCGTTGCCTGGTGGAAGTGGCCACGTTGCAACCGATCCACTCCCTGCCGCACCAGCGTTCCCGTGCCTTGCTCGGCGTGGCCAACGTACGCGGCGCGCTGGTGGCGTGCCTGTCGCTGGTGGAACTGCTGGGCCTGGACAGCACCGGCAGCGGCGCCAGCGGTGGCCGGATCATGCCGCGGATGCTGATCATTGCCGCGCAAGATGGCCCGGTGGTGGTGCCGGTGGATGAAGTCGACGGCATCCATGCCATCGATGAGCGCACCTTGAAGGCTGCGTCAGCACCCGGCAGCCAGGCCAGCGGCCGCTTCACCCAAGGTGTGTTGCAGTGGAAAGGCCGCAGCCTGCGTTGGCTGGACGAGGCGCAATTGTTGTCCGCCGTGACCCGGAGCCTCACATGACCCCCGACCAGATGCGCGATGCCTCGCTGCTGGAGCTGTTCAGCCTGGAAGCCGATGCGCAGACCCAGGTATTGAGCGCGGGCCTGCTGGCCCTGGAACGCAACCCGACCCAGGCCGACCAGCTCGAAGCCTGCATGCGTGCCGCGCACTCGCTCAAGGGCGCGGCGCGGATTGTCGGGGTGGACGCCGGGGTCAGCGTGTCGCATGTCATGGAGGATTGCCTGGTCAGCGCCCAGGAAGGTCGCCTGTACCTGCAACCCGAGCACATTGATGCGTTGCTGCAAGGCACCGACCTGTTGATGCGCATCGCCACGCCGGGCAATGACGTCGGGCCGGCGGATATCGAGGCGTATGTGGCGCTGATGGAGCGCCTGCTCGATCCGTCGCAACTGAGCGCCAAGGTCGCCCCGTCAGCCCCGCCGCCGCCTGAGTCGGCCCCGGCGCCCGTCGTCGAGGAGCTGCCGCCGGAGCCCGAGCCCGCGCCACCCGTCACCAGCGAGCCTGCGCGCCAGAACAAACGCATGACCGAAGGCGGCGAACGCGTGTTGCGCGTGACCGCCGAGCGCTTGAACAGCCTGCTCGACCTGTCGAGCAAGTCCTTGGTCGAAACCCAGCGGCTCAAGCCATACCTCGCCAGCCTGCAGCGCCTCAAACGCATTCAAAGCCAGAGCGCGCGGGCCCTGGATACGCTGGACGGCCAGCTCAAGACCGTGGACTTGAACCTCGAAGCCCAGGAAGCCCTGGCCGATACCCGCCGGCTATTGAGCGAAGCCCAGGCGCTGCTGGCAGAAAAACATGCCGAGCTGGACGAGTTCGGCTGGCAGGCCGGGCAGCGCGCCCAGGTGCTCTACGACACCGCGCTGGCGTGCCGCATGCGCCCGTTTGCCGATGTACTGGCCGGGCAGGTGCGCATGGTCCGCGACCTCGGCCGCAGCCTGGGCAAGCAGGTGCGCCTGGAGATCGAGGGCGAAAAGACCCAGGTTGATCGCGACGTGCTGGAGAAGCTCGAAGCGCCGCTCACCCATTTGCTGCGCAATGCCGTCGACCACGGCATCGAAATGCCCGAGCAGCGCCTGCTGGCGGGCAAGCCGGCCGAGGGCCTGATCCGCCTGCGCGCGTCTCATCAGGCTGGCCTGCTGGTGCTGGAGTTGAGCGATGACGGTAACGGCGTCGACCTGGAGCGCCTGCGCGGCACCATCGTCGACCGGCACCTGTCGCCGTTGGAAACCGCCCAGCGCCTGAGCGAAGAGGAGTTGCTGACGTTCCTGTTCCTGCCGGGGTTCAGCCTGCGCGACAAGGTCACCGAAGTGTCCGGGCGGGGTGTCGGCCTGGATGCAGTGCAGCATATGGTCCGCCAATTGCGCGGTGCGGTGGTGCTGGAGCAGACGGCGGGGCAGGGCAGTCGTTTCCATCTGGAGGTGCCGCTGACCCTGTCGGTGGTGCGCAGCCTGGTGGTGGAAGTCGGCGAAGAAGCCTACGCGTTCCCGCTGGCCCATATAGAACGCATGTGCGACCTGGCGCCCGACGACATCGTGCAACTGGAAGGCCGTCAGCATTTCTGGCACGAGGGCCGGCATGTCGGCCTGGTGGCCGCCAGCCAGTTGTTGCAGCGCCCGGCGGGGCAGAATAATGACGAAACCTTGAAAGTGGTGGTGATCCGCGAACGCGATGCCGTGTACGGAATCGCCGTGGAACGCTTCATCGGCGAGCGCACCCTGGTGGTGTTGCCGCTCGATGACCGCCTGGGCAAGGTCCAGGATATTTCCGCCGGCGCCTTGCTGGACGACGGCTCGGTGGTATTGATCGTCGACGTCGAAGACATGCTGCGCTCGGTCGACAAGCTGCTCAACACTGGCCGCCTGGAACGCATTGCCCGGCGCAGCCAGCAGGCCACCGAAGCACCGCGCAAACGCGTGCTGGTGGTGGACGATTCGCTCACCGTGCGTGAGCTGCAACGCAAATTGTTACTTAATCGTGGTTATGAAGTGGCCGTGGCGGTCGATGGCATGGACGGTTGGAACGCGTTGCGCTCCGAAGACTTTGACCTGTTGATCACTGATATTGATATGCCTCGCATGGACGGTATTGAATTGGTCACACTCTTGCGCCGTGACAGTCGCCTGCAATCGTTGCCGGTGATGGTGGTGTCCTACAAGGACCGTGAAGAAGACCGACGTCGTGGACTGGACGCCGGCGCCGACTATTATTTAGCCAAAGCCAGTTTCCATGACGATGCCTTGTTGGACGCCGTGGTGGAGCTGATTGGAGGCGCGCGGGCATGAGGATTGCGATCGTCAACGATATGCCCCTGGCGGTGGAGGCCTTGCGCCGCGCCTTGAGTTTCGAGCCTGCGCACGAAGTGGTGTGGGTCGCCGGCAATGGCCTGGAAGCGGTGCAGCGCTGCGCCGAACTGACCCCTGACCTGATCCTGATGGACCTGATCATGCCGGTCATGGACGGTGTCGAGGCGACGCGGCAGATCATGGCCGAGACCCCGTGCGCCATCGTGATCGTCACGGTCGACCGCCAGGCCAACGTCAGCCGGGTGTTCGAAGCCATGGGCCATGGCGCCCTGGACGTCGTGGATACGCCGCCCCTGGGCGTCGGCAACCCCAAGGATGCGGCGGCGCCGCTGTTGCGCAAGATCCTCAATATCGGCTGGTTGATTGGCCAGCGCGGCAGCCGTGTGCGCGCCGAAACCACACCTGCGCGCAGCACCGGCAAACGCCAGAGCCTGGTTGCCATCGGCTCGTCGGCGGGTGGCCCGGCTGCCCTGGAAATCCTGCTCAAGGGCTTGCCCCGCGACTTTCCCGCCGCCATTGTGCTGGTGCAGCATGTGGACCAGGTCTTCGCCGCCGGCATGGCCGAGTGGCTGAGCAGCGCCTCGAGCCTGCCGGTGCGCCTGGCCCGCGAGGGGGAGCCGCCGCAACCCGGCGTGGTGCTGCTGGCCGGGACCAACCACCACATTCGTTTATTGCGCAACGGCACGCTAGCCTATACCGCAGACCCGGTTAACGAGATCTATCGGCCTTCGATCGACGTATTTTTCGAAAGCGTGGCCAGCCACTGGAATGGCGATGCCGTCGGCGTACTGCTGACAGGCATGGGCCGCGACGGGGCCCAGGGCCTCAAGTTACTGCGAGAACAAGGATATCTGACCATCGCCCAGGATCAGCAGAGCTCGGCGGTGTATGGCATGCCCAAAGCGGCGGCGGCGATTGACGCTGCTGTTGAAATTCGCCCACTGGACAGAATTGCGCCCCGATTGCTGGAGGTATTTTCGAAATGAGCCCTACCTCCCGCGGTGCTGGCTTGCAGGTAGTAATTCAGGTGACTGCAGATGAATGATTTACAGATCGACGACATCAAGACCGACGAAAATGCCGCCATGGTGTTGCTGGTCGACGACCAGGCCATGATCGGCGAAGCCGTGCGGCGTGGCCTGGCCCATGAAGAAAACATCGACTTCCACTTCTGCGCCGACCCGCACCAGGCCATTGCCCAGGCGATCCGCATCAAGCCGACGGTGATCCTGCAGGACCTGGTGATGCCCGGCCTCGACGGCCTGACCCTGGTGCGCGAATACCGCAACCACCCGGCCACGCAGAACATTCCGATCATAGTGCTTTCCACCAAGGAAGACCCGCTGATCAAGAGCGCGGCGTTCTCGGCCGGCGCCAACGATTACCTGGTCAAGCTCCCGGACAATATCGAGTTGGTGGCGCGCATTCGCTACCACTCGCGCTCCTACATGACCCTGTTGCAGCGGGACGCGGCCTACCGTGCGCTGCGGGTCAGCCAGCAACAATTGCTCGACACCAACCTGGTGCTGCAACGGCTGATGAACTCCGATGGCCTCACCGGGCTGTCCAACCGCCGGCACTTCGACGAGTACCTGGAACTGGAGTGGCGCCGTGCCATGCGCGACCAGACCCAATTGTCGTTGCTGATGATCGACGTGGATTTCTTCAAGACCTACAACGACAGCTTCGGTCACGTCGAGGGCGATGAGGCCTTGCGCAAAGTCGCCGCGTCGATCCGTGAAGCCAGCAGCCGGCCGTCGGACTTGCCGGCACGTTATGGCGGTGAAGAGTTTGCGCTGGTGCTGCCCAATACCTCGCCGGGTGGTGCGCGACTGGTGGCCGAAAAACTGCGCATGGCGGTGGCCGCGCTGAAAATCCCGCACATTGCCCCGACTGAAGGTTCGAGCCTGACCATCAGTATCGGCCTGTCGACCCTGACGCCGGCGCAGGGGACCGATTGCCGGCAACTGATCCTGGCAGCGGACAAGGGGTTGTATACGGCCAAGCATAATGGGCGAAATCAGGTGGGGATCGAGTAGGGTTGTGTGTACATATGCGTTGCTGCGGTAACGGCTAACCCGGCGTCCTGCCGGGTTAGCCACGGATTCAAGCCTGCGTTCGGCCAGCGCCTACACGTATCCGCTTTTGATCCAACCCCTCAGGTCGGCTTTCGGGCACACCGGGCCCAGGCAAGGTGCCGAGTGGTGGGGCAAGAGCCCTTTTCGCCCAGCGGGCTGCCGCTCCCCCCCGTTTATCGTTATACTCGTCGGCTTTCAAAAGTTCGCCAACGAGTGCTGCCCGCCATGGAAATCAACCCGATCCTTAACACCATCAAGGACCTGTCCGAGCGCTCCGAAACTATTCGGGGGTATCTTTGACTACGATCAAAAGCATGAGCGTCTGACCGAAGTCAATCGCGAGCTTGAAGATCCGAGTGTCTGGAACAAACCTGAATACGCCCAGGAACTGGGCCGCGAGCGCGCTGCGCTGGCGCAGATCGTCGATACGCTCGACGAGCTGAACACCGGTCTGGCCGATTGCCGTGACCTGCTGGACATGGCCGTCGAAGAAAACGACGAAGGCGCAGTGGGCGATGTCGTCGCCGAGCTGGCCCGTCTCGAGGAAAACCTCGCCAAGCTTGAATTCCGCCGCATGTTCAGCCATGAAATGGACCCGAACAACGCCTACCTGGACATCCAGGCCGGCTCCGGTGGCACCGAAGCCCAGGACTGGGCCAACATCCTGTTGCGCATGTACCTGCGCTGGGCTGACAAACGCGGTTTCGACGCCACCATCATGGAGCTGTCGGCCGGTGAAGTCGCCGGTATCAAGGGCGCGACTGTGCACATCAAGGGTGAATACGCCTTTGGCTGGTTGCGGACCGAGATCGGCGTGCACCGCCTGGTGCGCAAGAGCCCGTTCGACTCCGGCAACCGTCGCCACACCTCGTTCTCTGCGGTGTTCGTCTCGCCAGAGATCGACGACAAGGTCGAAATCGAGATCAACCCGGCCGACCTGCGGATCGATACCTACCGTTCCTCCGGTGCCGGTGGCCAGCACGTAAACACCACCGACTCGGCCGTGCGTATTACCCACGTACCGACCAACACCGTGGTCAGCTGCCAGAACGAACGTTCCCAGCACGCGAACAAGGACACCGCCATGAAAATGCTGCGGGCCAAGTTGTACGAGCAGGAAATGCAGAAGCGCAACGCCGCGTCCCAGGCGCTGGAAGACACCAAGTCGGATATCGGCTGGGGCCACCAGATCCGTTCGTATGTGCTCGATGCCTCGCGGATCAAGGATCTGCGCACTAACATCGAACGCAGCGACTGCGACAAGGTGCTCGACGGCGATATCGACGAATACCTGGAAGCCAGCCTGAAATCAGGCCTGTAACAGGCTCCATACCGCGATCCCTGTAGGAGCCGGCTTGCCGGCGATCCCCGGCCGCAGGCCGGGGACAACGAACCAGATGGAATATTTAAAGACATGAGCGACCAACAACTCGACCAGGCCCTGCAACAGGAAGAAAACTCCCTGATCGCCCTGCGCAAGGAAAAGCTTGCTGCCGAGCGCGCCAAGGGCAATGCCTTCCCCAACGACTTCCGCCGCGACAACTACTGCGATGCCTTGCAGAAACAGTACGCGGACAAGACCAAGGAAGAGCTGGCTGAGGCTGCGATTCCGGTCAAGGTGGCAGGTCGCATCATGCTCAACCGTGGCTCGTTCATGGTGATCCAGGACATGACCGGTCGCATCCAGGTCTACGTCAACCGTAAAACCCTGTCCGAAGAAACCCTGGCCTCGGTGAAGACCTGGGACATGGGCGACATCATCGCCGCCGAAGGCACCCTGGCGCGTTCCGGCAAGGGCGACCTGTATGTCGAAATGACCAACGTGCGCCTGCTGACCAAATCCCTGCGCCCGCTGCCGGACAAGCACCACGGCCTGACGGACACCGAACAGCGTTACCGCCAGCGCTACGTCGACCTAATCGTCAACGAAGACGTGCGCCAGACTTTCCGCGTGCGTTCGCAAGTCATTGCGCACATTCGCAGCTTCCTGATGAAGCGTGACTTCCTCGAAGTCGAAACCCCGATGCTGCAAACCATCCCGGGTGGTGCCGCAGCCAAGCCGTTCGAAACCCACCACAATGCGCTGGACATGGAAATGTTCCTGCGTATCGCGCCGGAGCTGTACCTCAAGCGCCTGGTGGTTGGCGGCTTTGAAAAGGTGTTCGAGATCAACCGCAACTTCCGTAACGAAGGTGTTTCGACGCGCCACAACCCTGAATTCACCATGTTGGAGTTCTACCAGGCGTACGCCGACTACGAAGACAACATGGACCTGACCGAAGAACTGTTCCGCGAGCTGGCACAGCTGGTCCTGGGCAGCACCGACGTGCCGTATGGCGACAAGGTGTTCCACTTCGGCGAGCCGTTCGTGCGCCTGTCGGTGTTCGACTCGATCCTCAAGTACAACCCGGAGCTGACCGCTGACGACCTGACCGACATCGACAAGGCCCGTGCCATCGCCAAGAAAGCCGGCGCCAAGGTGCTGGGTTTCGAAGGCCTGGGCAAGCTGCAGGTGATGATTTTCGAAGAACTGGTGGAGCACAAGCTGGAACAGCCGCACTTCATTACCCAGTACCCGTTCGAAGTGTCGCCGCTGGCTCGTCGCAACGACGACAACCCGAACGTCACCGACCGTTTCGAGCTGTTCATCGGTGGGCGCGAAATCGCCAACGCCTACTCCGAGCTTAACGACGCGGAAGACCAGGCGGAGCGCTTCATGGCCCAGGTGGCCGACAAGGACGCCGGCGATGACGAAGCCATGCACTACGACGCTGACTTCGTGCGCGCCCTGGAATATGGCATGCCGCCGACCGCGGGCGAAGGCATCGGCATCGACCGCCTGGTGATGTTGTTGACCAACTCGCCGTCGATCCGCGACGTGATCTTGTTCCCGCACATGCGGCCACAAGCGTAAGCGTAGCGAAATCCGAAGCCGCCTTTTATAAGGCGGCTTTTTTATGCGGCATTAACAAGCGTCAAGCAAACAGCGCCAGGGGATCGTTCCCGTGCCCTGCGTGGGAATGCACACCGTGACGCCCCGCGTCACTCTAATAAGGAAGATCAGTCGTGAACCGCGTAACCGCTCAAGAAGGCGCCGCCGGCATTGCCGCTGCCGTGGCTGAAAGCGTCCAGTACCAGGGCCGCAAGGCCAGCCGTCGGGGCAGCGAGCAACGCAGGCAAGACATTCTCGACGCGGCCATGCGCATTGTGGTGCGCGACGGCGTGCGGGCCGTGCGCCACCGGGCGGTGGCGGCGGAGGCGGGGGTGCCGTTGTCGGCAACCACCTACTACTTCAAGGATATCGATGACCTGCTCACCGATACCTTCGCCCAATACGTGGAGCGCAGCGCTGCCTTCATGGGCAAGTTGTGGGTGCGCAACGAAGGCCTGCTGCGCGAGATGGTCGCCTATGGCGATGGCAGCCCGGCGTCGCGCTCACAGCTGGCCGATGACATTGCGCGACTGACTGCCGACTACGTCATGCGCCAACTCAGCAATCGCCGTGAACACCTGATGGCCGAGCAGGCCTTTCGCCAGGAAGCCTTGCTCAACCCGCGCCTGGCGGAGTTGGTGCGCTCCCACCAGCAGATCCTGTTGCAGGGCACCGGGCAGTTTTTCCAGGTATTGGGCTCCCGCGAGCCGCAACAGGATGCCAAAGTGTTGACGGCGATAATCAGTCGGATGGAATATCAGGGCCTGCTGGGCGGCGCAGAGCCTCTGACCGCTGACGAGATGCTTGAGATTCTCAAGCGCTACATGCATTTGGTCCTGGCCTCGGTCTAGCCTCATGTGGGCGCTGGCTTGTCGAATCGTCGCACCGCTGCGATAGCATCACCGCGGTTTATCTGAAGCACCGCGGGGCCTGTATCGCAGGCACGCCAGCTCCCACACTTTATGGAGTATGCAATGAAAGCCTGGCGTGTCGCGGTCATCGCTCTGTCGTTCCTGTTGCTCAGCGGTTGCCTGGTGACTTTCAAGGACCCGCTGCCGGCCCGGGAAGCCGCGCCGGATGAACTGCTCGGCCAATGGACGAGCAAGAATGCCTGGGGCGAACCGCTCAACCTGCACATCACCCACGCCGGCGAGCACCGTTATAAAGCCGTGAGCTACCCTACAGCCAAGCCGGGCCAGCGCGATGAGTACCTGTTTACGGTCTCGCGGCATGGTAGTCGCTGGTACCTGTCGGCGCGGTTGCCGGCCAAGCTGGGTGGCAATTACATCCTCGCGGGATTCGAGTTCGATGAAAAACACGAATTGGTGGTCTACAACCTCGACCTCGAGCAGATCCATCAGGCGATCGGCCAGCGCGCCTTGCACGGCAGCACCGTGGAGACCGTCGAAGGCGCCGGCGTGCGGGTGGACAGCCCCATGGACCAGGTGTTTGCCTACCTGGATGACCCGGCCAATGCCGATGTGTTCGTTGAAGCCGTGCGCTACCAGCGCGCGGGCAAATAACGTTTAAAGAGGAAGTAGCGGTGGACGATTACCAGCAGACGATACGCACCTTGTCTGATCGCATTGTGCTGGCGCAAACACCGATTCGCGTCCTCGACGCGGTGAAATGGGACGAAAACATTCGCCAGGGATTTCTCAAGGCCAAGGGCAAGGAACTGCCCGCCGTGGACCGCGACTATTACCTCAACCGGCCGCTGTCGTTCGATTCCAGCGCGGTGAAGCTGGAGTTCCAGAACATCGAGCGTGACATCACGCGCCGCCTCGGCCAGTTCAGCCCGGTGGGGCAGATCATGCGCCGCATGTGCAAGGAGTACCGCATGGTGGTGCGCATGCTCGAGGCCCGTGGCACCGAGGACTTTGGCCTGATCTCCCAGGAGCTGTACGGCGCCGCCTCCGATGCCTTTCACGCCGGCGACCCGACCCTGGCGGACCTGGGCCTGATGCTCTCCGACTACCTGAACAACATCGACGGGCGTGGCGACCTCAAGGACGAAGCCAAGACCCTCACCGCCAAGGACGCCGTGGCGCTGCTGCAAACCCGCCTGAACCGGGTGTTTGGCGAGGCCGAAGAGACCATCCGCGTGTTCGAGTCCGACGGTATCGTCGCCGATGCAGCGGCGGGCGCCGACTACATCAAGATCCGCGCCGACGCGATGTTCAACGAGCGCGACGTGCGTGCGCTGGAAGTGCATGAAGGCCTGGTGCACGTCGGCACCACGCTCAATGGCCAGAACCAGCCAATTTGCACCTTTCTGTCCAAGGGCCCGCCGTCGTCCACCGTGACCCAGGAAGGCCTGGCGATATTGATGGAGATCATCACCTTCGCCTCCTACCCGAGCCGCCTGCGCAAGCTCACCAACCGCACCCGCGCCATCCACATGGTGGAAGAGGGCGCCGACTTCCTGCAGGTGTTCGAGTTCTTCCGTGAGCAGGGTTTTGAGATGGCCGAAAGCTACGGCAACGCCAGTCGCGTATTCCGTGGCTCGGTGCCGACCGGTCTGCCTTTCACCAAGGACTTGTCCTACCTGAAAGGCTTTATCATGGTCTACAACTACATCCAGCTGGCCGTGCGCAAGGGCAAGCTGGAACAAGTGCCGCTGCTGTTCTGCGGCAAGACCACGCTGGAAGATATGCGCACCCTGCGCCAGCTGGTGGACGAGGGCCTGGTGGTGCCGCCCAAGTACCTGCCCGAGCAGTTTCGCGACATGAATGCGCTGGCGGCGTGGATGTGCTTCTCCAACTTCCTCAACCACTTGAGCCTGGACCGGATCGAGGCGGATTACTCGAATATCCTTTAACACCGATCTAGCTGTAGTTGGCGGCTTGCCGGCGATGGCTGCAGGAGACCGAGTTGCCTGCATCGCCGGCAAGCCGGCTCCTGCAGCGTTTCGGCGTTATTCAGATGTGTTGTTTAACTACTCACGAGGCTTCAACGGATGAGAATCCTCGGCATTCTATGCCTGCTACTCACATTGAACGGCTGCAGCTCACTGCTGTTCTATCCCGAGCCCGGCCTGCCGTTCACGCCGGAAAAAGCCCACCTGGACTACCGCGACGTCACAGTCACCACCGCCGACGGGGTCAAGCTGCATGCCTGGTGGCTGCCGGCCAAGCCCGGCGTGCCGCTCAAGGGCACAGTGCTGCACCTGCACGGTAACGGCGGCAACCTGGCCTGGCACCTGGGTGGCAGTTGGTGGTTGCCGGAGCAGGGCTACCAGGTGCTGCTGCTGGACTATCGCGGTTATGGGCTGTCGCAGGGCAAGCCGTCGTTGCCGGCGGTCTATCAGGACGTGGATGCTGCCTTCAGCTGGCTCGACCAGGCCCCCGAAACCCGGGGCCAGCCGCTGATCGTCCTCGGGCAAAGCCTCGGCGGCGCGCTGGCGGTGCATTACCTGGCGGCCCACCCGGAACGACAGGCGCAGCTCAAGGCCCTGGTGCTGGACGGCGTGCCCGCCAGTTATCGTGACGTAGGACAATTCGCCCTGAGCACCTCCTGGTTAACATGGCCGTTTCAGGTGCCGTTGTCCTGGCTGGTGCCCGATGGCGACAGTGCGATCCGCGCCATGCCGCAACTGACCGGTGTGCCCAAGCTGCTGTTCCACAGCCTGGATGACCCGATTGTGCCGGTGGCCAACGGCATCCGCCTGTACCAGGCCGCGCCGCCGCCTCGAGTGTTGCAGTTGACGCGCGGTGGCCACGTGCAGACCTTTGCCGACAAGACCTGGCAAACCGTGATGCTGCGTTACCTGGATGACCCGCAGCACTTCAACGGCCTGCGTCGCCTGGGCGAAATCCCGAATTATCCCGATTCTAAAGTTGATTCATCAGAGAGCCCGCAATGAGCGAAGAACGCAACATGATCCCGCTGATCCTCACCGGCATCGGCACCATCATCGGTACTGTCGGCTGCCTGTGGTACTACGGCTACCTGCACTTCGCCAAGCCGGAAGATGCGCTGCTGCTCAGCGATTTCACCCTGCTCAAGACCGTGCCCGGCGAAGACTACAAGATCTCGCTGACCCCGGCCGCGCAGGTGGCGCAGTGCGTCGACGGCGTGCTGGTGATGTTCGACACCGAGCAAAAAGGCTTGAGTGGCGTGCTGGTCAATAACAAGAAGCAGGCGGTACGTTGCCTGGGCCAGGAAACCCCGCAACTGCAGCAGTGACCTGGCACATCGCCCCGTGGGAAAACGCCATTGAACCTGGCGATTAGTCCCTTGCTGCATGTGCGACCCGTTGCTGACCGGAACCATCTTTATTTACCGGCCACAGACTATGGACTGATCGGAGCGACTGATCAGTCCATTTCTTTAGTCAGTCTGGAGTCAGCGATTATGGTAGATAGTATCAGCCGTGTACCGGTTTCAAGGGATCTGTCCGGCGTTGATGGCGGTCAGGGGACCCAACAAGGTTCCGAACTTGATAACTTAAAAAACCAACTTAAACAACAAGAGCTAAAAGCTTCCCAGGGCAGGCAGGGAGGTGGGGGGGCCGGCGGCGGCATCGAAGATGAAATTGAAAAGCTGAAGAAAAAGATTGCAGAGCTTGAAGGTAAACAGGGCGCTCAAGGTGCGCAGGGCAATCAAGGTGCACAAGCCGGTCAAGGCTCACAAGACAATCAAGGTGGCTCACAGGGCGGAGGCCAAATCCAGGCGTCCGACTACCAGCCTTCCGGAAAAGTCGAAGCCTGATTGCCCACTTCTGGAAAGCCCGCCCGTCATGGGCGGGGTTTGGTCACCGACCGGTCGATAACGCTGGGCCAGCACTGAGCCAAGATTTTTTGGAACCATATCGCGTAAGGCGCCACACAAAGCGGTGTAACTTACTCAGATCAGGGCCGAGAAAGTGGCGATAATTGCAAATCCTGTACCTCCCGTACATCCGGCAAATCCTGAAAGTCAGGCATTTCGCAACCTGCTGAATATGAGCCGGTGCCATGTAGATCTTGAGCGGCGGACTGCACAGGACCAGAAACAGGACCAGAAGATGAAGATGCCGGACGAGGACACACACCGTCCTATCCAGTTTGGCAATCCATAAAAAAACCCACCGTAAGGTGGGTTTTTTTATCCAGCATCAGGCCATCAGTTCGCGACGGACGAACGTGGTTTGACTGGCTGGTTGTCGTTGGAGATGGTCACTTCGACGCGGCGGTTCATGGCACGGCCCGATACGCTGCTGTTATCGGCAACCGGGTATTCCTTGCCATAGCCCTGGGTCACGATGCGCGAGATGTCCACGCCTTGCTGAGCCAGTGCACGCTGCACGGAAGCTGCACGACGCTCGGACAGGCTCTGGTTGTACGAGTCGGAACCGGTGCTGTCGGTGTAGCCTTCGACGATCACTTTGCGGTCCGGGTTGTCGCGCAGGAACTGCGCCAGCTTGGTGATGTTCACCAGGCCGCTGGATTTCAGGTCGGACTTGTTGGTGGCAAACAGCACGTCACCGAAAGTGACCAGCGTACCGCGATCGGTCTGCTTGGCATTCAGGCTGTCCTGCAGTTGCTTGATCTGCGCGTCACGGGCTTGCAGCAGCGCGCGAGCACGTTCGTCGCCGGCGTTTTTCAGCTTGGCTTCGGATTCGCGCAGCACGATGGTGTCTTTCGCCACTTCAACGCGCTGGTTGGTCAGGTAGGCCAGTTGGTCGACTTTCTTCTGGTCTTCCTTGTCGCGGTAGGCCTTGTCAGCCTTGTCCAGCCAGTCCTGGGCGTCCTTGGTTTCCAGCGCCGCTACCTTGGTGGCATTCGGGTTGGCTTGCAGGGCCGAGAAGTTGGTCCGTGCATTTTCCAGGTTCGCGTTCGGCGGGGTGGAGCACGCCGCCAAGGCAACGCTCATCGCCAGCAGGGCAGGGATCATCAATTGTTTACGCATAGTCGTGTCGTCCTTTCAATTCGATATCGGGTGCATTGCAATCAGGGGCGGCGGCTTATTGCTGCTTGATAACAGCCGGGCGCATGCCTTCCTGACGCAGCTCCTGAACAGCTTTCTGGGAGTCCTTCACAGCCTGTTCGGCTTTGGCGGCCTGGGCTTTACGCTCAGCGACGCGAGCGTCCCACTCGGCTTGTTCAGCCAGGCGACGGGCTTCGTCGTAGTTCTTGTCGTGCATGGCAATCTCGGCTTGCTTGAGCTTGTCCTGGGCCGACTTCATTTCTACGGCTGCGTACTCGGTGCCGCCGGCGCTGACAGCGCTGTTCACCGCCGATTGGGTAACTGCGTACTGCTCGGTCGGCGGGTTGCCGGCGCAGCCAGCCAAAACGAAGCTGGTGCCGATTGCCAGCGCGGCCAACTTGAGCCCGCGCAGATGGTTAAACGAGGATTTGGCAGTGCTGGTCTTCATCGTCTTCAACTCCATTGGGTAACTCCTGAAAAACATCAAAATCCATGTCACTGGTCAGCGGTCCGGGGCCCGGCGGTAAAGCACGAAAAGCCCTTTCAAACGGCCGTTCCAAGTGATGGCTTACTGGCTGTGACCGGAGGCTTTTTTCAAAAGTTCAGAAGAGATGGCGATTTGCCTAAAAAAATAACTGACTGAATGGTCAGCCTGAAAAACTTGGAACTTTTGCCGCGCGCGGAGGTAGGTCGGGCCCGTGAAGGGCCCGGATTACAAGGGGAAGAAGGGGGTGGGGTCAGTGTTTCTGCTCGTCCGAACTGCTCGACATATCGTGCAGATAGCGTCGCGACAGCGTCAGGAAACGTGGGGTAGGGCCGACGTCTTCGTAGAGCGGGTCGCCCTCTTCATCGGTGGCAACCACCTGCTGTCCCTTGATATAGGGAAAGCTGGCTTCCAGCTCTTCGAGGGCGGCGCCGATCAGCTCGCCGAGCAGTTCTTCGGTATGGCGCTTGGGGTACATTTCCGCGATGGCCGCCAGCCTTGCGGCGGACTCCACATCCAGATGGATGGCGTACTCGGTCTTGGTCAAGCGACCCTTGGCGTTCTCTTCCCAATGCTGGGCCAGTTCTCGGATTTTCATGGCAACCTCAATAAAGCCCGCGATGGCAGGCGGTGATGAGTGTCCAGCCGCGTGCGTGGATAAACGCAGGCGACTCACAGTTGAGACTAGCTGCAAGTCACAAGGTTTAAAGTCTTGTCATAAACCGATGCTGGCGGCACTCTGGAAAACCTGCGCGTCCCGGATTTCTGGCTGGAGATTGGCTGATGAGTGATATCGATGCACGCTTGCGTGAGGATGTTCACCTCTTGGGTGAGCTGTTGGGCAACACCATTCGAGAGCAGTACGGCGATGATTTTCTCGACAAGATCGAGCAGATCCGCAAGGGCGCCAAGGCCGACCGGCGTGGCGCGGTCGCGGAGAAAGCCGCGGGCGATGAACTGAGCGCCAGCCTCAATCAGTTGAAGGAAGACGAACTGCTGCCCGTCGCGCGGGCCTTCAACCAGTTTCTCAACCTGGCCAATATTGCCGAGCAGTACCAGCTGATTCACCGGCGTGATGAGTCGCAACCAGCGCCGTTCGAATCCCGGGTGCTGCCGGAGTTGCTGGCGCGCCTGCAAAGCGAAGGCCACAGCAACGAGTCCCTGGCCCGCCAGTTGGGGCGCCTGGAGATCGAGCTGGTCCTCACCGCCCACCCGACCGAAGTGGCGCGCCGCACCCTGATCCAGAAATACGATGCGATTGCCGCGCAGCTGGCATTGCAGGATCACCGCGACCTCACCACCGCCGAGCGCGAGCAGATCCGCCAGCGCCTGCAGCGCTTGATCGCCGAAGCCTGGCACACCGAAGAAATCCGCCGCACTCGCCCCACGCCGGTGGACGAGGCCAAGTGGGGCTTTGCGGTGATCGAGCATTCTCTGTGGCATGCCATCCCGAATTATCTGCGCAAGGCTGACCAGGCCTTGCACGCCGCTACCGGCCTGCATTTGCCCCTGGAGGCGGCGCCGATTCGGTTTGCATCGTGGATGGGGGGCGACCGCGACGGCAACCCGAATGTCACCGCGCCGGTCACCCGCGAAGTACTGCTGCTGGCGCGCTGGATGGCGGCCGATCTGTACCTGCGCGATATCGATCACTTGGCGTCGGAATTGTCGATGCAGCACGCCAGCGCGGCGTTGCAGGCCAAGGTCGGTGACAGCGTCGAACCGTACCGTGCGCTGCTCAAGCAATTGCGCGAACGCCTGCGCGCCACGCGCAGTTGGGCGCATGCCTCATTGACGACCAGCACCCCGGCGCCGGCCGACGTGTTGCAAAACAACCGCGACCTGCTCGACCCGCTGGAGCTGTGCTACGAGTCGCTGCACGAATGCGGCATGGGCGTGATCGCCGATGGTCCGCTGCTCGACTGCCTGCGCCGCGCGGTGACTTTTGGTCTGTTCCTGGTGCGCCTGGACGTGCGCCAGGACTCCAGCCGGCATTCGGCGGCCATGACGGAAATCACCGATTACCTCGGCCTCGGTCGTTATGAAGACTGGGACGAAGAGGCACGCATCAGTTTCCTGACCAAGGAGCTGGGCAATCGCCGCCCGCTGCTGCCGGGGTATTTCAAACCGTCGGCGGACACGGCCGAGGTGTTGAATACCTGCAAGGAAATCGCCGCCGCGCCGGCGGCGTCGCTGGGTTCCTACGTCATCTCCATGGCCGGCGCCGCGTCGGACGTACTCGCGGTGCAACTGTTGCTGAAAGAGTCGGGCGTGCAACGGCCGATGCGCGTGGTGCCGCTGTTCGAAACCCTGGCTGACCTGGATAACGCCGGGCCGGTGATGGAACGCCTGCTGCAACTGCCGGGCTACCGCGCCCGTTTACAGGGCCCGCAGGAAGTGATGATCGGTTATTCGGACTCGGCCAAGGACGCCGGCACCACCGCCGCAGCCTGGGCGCAGTACCGGGCGCAGGAACGCCTGGTGGATATCTGCCGCGAGCAACAGGTGGAACTGCTGTTGTTCCATGGCCGTGGCGGCACGGTCGGGCGCGGTGGCGGCCCGGCTCACGCGGCGATCCTGTCGCAGCCGCCGGGGTCGGTGGCGGGGCGTTTCCGCACCACTGAACAAGGCGAAATGATTCGTTTCAAATTCGGCCTGCCGGACATTGCCGAGCAGAACCTCAATCTTTACCTGGCAGCGGTGTTGGAAGCGACGCTGTTGCCGCCGCCTCCGCCGGAACCGGCCTGGCGCCATTTGATGGACGAATTGGCGGCGGATGGTGTCAGCGCTTACCGCGCGGTGGTGCGGGAAAATCCGCAGTTCGTCGAGTATTTCCGCCAATCCACACCGGAGCAGGAGCTCGGTCGCTTGCCCCTCGGCAGTCGTCCGGCCAAGCGTCGTGCCGGTGGCATCGAAAGCCTGCGCGCCATCCCGTGGATCTTCGGCTGGACCCAGACCCGCCTGATGCTGCCGGCATGGCTCGGCTGGGAAGCAGCGTTGAGCAAGGCGCTGGAGCGCGGCGAAGGCGAACTGCTCGGGCAGATGCGGGAGCAGTGGCCGTTCTTCCGGACCCGCATCGACATGCTCGAAATGGTCCTGGCCAAGGCGGATGCCGACATTGCGCGGCTGTATGACGAGCGCCTGGTGCAGCCGGACCTGTTGCCATTGGGCACGCACTTACGCGACCTATTGTCGCAGGCGTGCACGGTGGTGCTTGGCCTGACCGGCCAGTCGCAACTGTTGGCCCATAGCCCCGACACCCTGGAGTTCATCCGCCTGCGCAACACCTACCTTGACCCCCTGCACCTGCTGCAGGCTGAGTTGCTGGCGCGCTCGCGCCAGCAGGAAGCGGCGCAGGACAGCCCTCTGGAACAGGCGCTGCTGGTGTCTGTGGCCGGTATCGCCGCCGGTTTACGCAACACCGGTTGAGGTTTTACGCGTGTTCTCAAAGGCTTGCAGATGAAGTACGCCAGCCGCCAGAAAATGGGCGGTTGGCGTTTGCACGGCCGGGTTGCACTCAGGCACACCCCACCTATGGTGCATGTATGGCGCGGGTTCTTGCGACTTTCGGCGGCTTGTGTGCTTAGGGTCTGCTGTGTATCTTGATCAGCCTTTGGCCGTTTGTGCGGCCCGAATCCTATTTTTACGAGATTGGCCCCACGCGGCGAATCCGAGCGTCATCTCTATAAAAAATTGAGGAGCACATCGATGCGCGTCATTCTGCTGGGAGCTCCCGGGGCCGGTAAAGGTACTCAGGCAAAGTTCATCACTGAAAAATTCGGCATTCCACAAATCTCCACCGGTGACATGCTGCGCGCTGCGGTAAAAGCAGGCACCGAGCTGGGCGTCAAAGCCAAGGGCATCATGGATGCCGGCGGCCTGGTGTCCGATGACCTGATCATCGCCCTGGTCCAGGACCGTATCGCGCAGCCAGATTGCGCCAAGGGTTTCCTGTTCGACGGTTTCCCACGCACCATTCCCCAGGCTGAAGCCTTGGTGACGGCTGGTGTCGAGCTGGATGCCGTGGTCGAAATCGCCGTTGAAGACGAAGAAATCGTCCAGCGTATCGCCGGTCGTCGCGTTCACGAGGCCTCGGGCCGCGTGTACCACACCGTCTACAACCCGCCCAAGGTTGAAGGCAAGGACGATATCACCGGTGAAGACCTGGTGCAGCGCAAGGACGACACCGAAGAAACCGTGCGTCATCGCCTGTCGGTCTACCATTCCCAGACCAAGCCGCTGGTGGATTTCTACCAGAAGCTGTCTGCTGCCCAAGGCAAGCCGAAGTACAGCCACATCCCTGGCGTCGGCTCCGTGGAAGCGATCACCGCCAAGGTGCTGCAAGCCCTGAGCTGATCAATCGCTCGGCTTCACAGTAACGGCCCGCTTGCGGGCCGTTGTTGTTTATACTGGCGCACTTTTTTTCGACTTGGACACCTACACCGATGAGCACCCTGCTGGCCCTGGACACCGCGACTGAAGCTTGCTCCGTTGCCTTGCTGCACGATGGCAAAGTAACGAGCCACTACGAGGTGATCCCACGCCTGCACGCGCAGAAGCTGTTGCCGATGATCAAGCAACTGCTCGAAGACGCCGGCACGACCCTGGCTGCCGTGGATGCCATCGCCTTCGGCCGTGGCCCCGGTGCATTTACGGGCGTGCGGATCGCCATCGGCGTAGTCCAGGGCCTGGCGTTTGCTCTCGAGCGCCCGGTGTTGCCGGTCTCCAACCTGGCGGTGCTGGCGCAGCGTGCCTTGCGTGAGCACGGCGCACGGCAGGTGGCGGCGGCGATTGATGCGCGCATGGATGAAGTCTATTGGGGCTGCTACCGCGAAACCGCTGGCGAAATGCGCCTGGTTGGCGTGGAGGCCGTGCAGTCGCCGGAATCAGCGGCATTGCCAAGTGACGCCAGTGGCGACTGGTTCGGCGCTGGCACCGGCTGGGGGTATGGCGAGCGTATCGCGGTGCCGCTGGTGGGCCAGGACGCCATACTGTTGCCCCATGCCGAAGACCTGCTGACGCTGGCACGCTTTGCATTCGAGCGGGGCGAGGCGATTCCTGCCGACCAGGCGGCCCCGGTGTACCTGCGCGATAAGGTCGCGCAAACCAAGGCTGAGCGCGGGATAATTTGACGTCAAAAATGCTGGCAATTTGGGACTAAAGTCGCCAATCGTCAGAATTTGCCGGCGTTTTTAAACCTTTTACAAATTATGTGTTCTAGTTATCACCAGAGCATTTGCGCGCTACGGATTGCGCCACTAAAATGCCATCACCGATACCGAGTTCGCATCGATGCGTATAGACGGCTTTTCCTCACAGTCCTACCCCATCAAGCGCAAGCCACGTAAGGCGAACGTCACGGTAGACGAGTCCGTCGAGGATTCGCCGGACTTCATCGAAGTCCAGTCTGAAGCATCATCCAGCCAGCAAGGCCCTGCAGGTGCCCGCACCAGCGGCCTTCCGGCCCGTCAGCAAGACATGGTCTTCCCTCGCTCCATGAGCAAAAGCGTCGCCACCGCCCTGGCCAGCTACCTGACCACCGCCGGTTTTGTCGAATGGGATATGGAAGTGCTGGGCCTCGACATCCACATCTGATGCGCCTGCCTTATTTCATCGGTTGCCCGTCCTGGAGCGAAAACGCCTGGCGCGAGTACCTGTACCCCGTCGATGCCCGTTCCAGCGACTACCTCGCGCTGTATTCCCAGGTCTTCAACGCCGTTGAAGGCAATACGACCTTTTACGCCCGACCCTCGGCCGCCACTGTGCAGCGCTGGGCTGAAATCATGCCGGATGATTTTCGCTTCACCGCTAAATTTCCCGGTGACATCAGCCACGGCGGCGACCTGCGTGAGCAGTTGCCGGCGGCGGAAAGTTTCGTCGGGCTGATGAGTCCGCTGGGTGAGCGCGTCTCGCCGCTGTGGCTGCAACTCTCGGCCAGCTTTTCGCCGCAACGGCTGGGCGAGCTGGCGGGTTTTATCGATGCGCTGGAGCGGCCGCTGGCGGTCGAAGTGCGGCACCCGGAGTTCTTCGCCAAGGGCGATGCCGAGCGCATGCTCAACCGTCTGCTGCGCGACCGCGGGGTCGAACGCATCTGTCTCGACCCGCGTGCATTATTCAGTTGCACCTCCACCTCAGCCGCCGTGCTGCATGCTCAATCGAAAAAGCCCAAGGTGCCAACACGGCCTGCGGCACTGACCCAGTTTCCCCAGGTGCGTTTTATTGGTCATCCGGAGCTTGAGGCCAATGACCCGTTCCTGATCCCGTGGGTGGAAAAAATCGCCGGCTGGATTGAAGAAGGCCGCACCCCCTACGTGTTCCTGCACACCTCGGACAACCGCCTGGCCGCGCAATTGGCCCTGCGCTTTCACGCCAAGCTGATGGCGCGTTTGCCCGGCCTGCCGGCGTTGCCGACCCTGCATCGAGAACCCGCAGCGGAGCAACTGGGGTTACTCTAGGGCTCCTTTTTCCGCCAGGAGTCAGTCATGGATGCCCAAACCCTTCGCGCCGAAACCTTCAAGGCCTTGCATGAGCGCGACCGCGCGTTTGTGATGCCCAACCCGTGGGATGCAGGCTCGGCGATCATGCTCGCCAGCCTCGGCTTTGAAGCCCTGGCCACCACCAGCGCAGGTTATGCCTTCAGCCTGGGGCGGCCGGATGCCGAAGGGGCACTGTCGCTGGAAGACACACTCGCCAATGCCGGCGTGATTGCCCGGGCGACCACGCTGCCGGTGGCGGCCGACCTGGAAAACGGCTTCAGCGACACGCCCGACGGCTGCGCCCAGACCATTCTGCGTGCGGCTGCCAGCGGGATCGTCGGTGGCTCCATCGAAGATGCCACCGGCATTGCTGTCGACCCGATCTATCCCTTTGATCTGTCCGTAGAGCGTGTGGAAGCTGCAGTCGCCGCTGCACGCAGCCTGCCATTCCCGTTCATGCTCACCGCCCGTGCGGAAAACCTCCTGCATGGTCGCCTGGATTTGCCTGACACCATCCGCCGGCTGCAGGCCTACGCCGAAGCCGGTGCCGATGTGCTGTATGCGCCCGGCCTGCGCAGTGCCGAGGACGTACTGGCGGTGGTCAAGGCCGTCGCGCCCAAGCCTGTGAATGTGCTGATGTCCGGTGGGTTGAAACTGAGCGTGGCGCAATTGAGCGAAATGGGCGTCAAGCGCATCAGCGTGGGCTCGGCCATGGCGTTGGCGGCGTATGGCGAGTTCTACCGGGCCGCGCAGGAAGTCTATTCGTCGGGCACGTTTACCTTCACTGAACGCTCGATGCCCTACAGCCAGGCGACGCAATTCTTCAAGGACTGACCCGTGCGTTTTTTTACCGTGGTGGGGATGCTGCTGTTGTTGGCCGGCGTAGCGGTGCTGGGTGTCTGGCGCGGCTGGGTGCCTTTACCGGCGGAGTGGAACCCCTGGGCGCCGTTGGATGTGCGTGCCGCCCCGAACCTGCTGACGCGGTTCAAGCTCGGGCGGTTGCAGGATGATCCCGCGCTGTGCGACCAGGTACTGAAAACGTCCGGCCTGCGCGTCAGCCATCAAGCGGATACACCGGCCGATGCGGCGTGCCCACTGCGCAATGTGCTGCGCGTGCAGGGTGCCGACGTGGGCTTGAGCAGCAGTTTTCTCGCCAGTTGCCCGTTGGCCGTGGCGTTTGCACTGTTCGATCGCCACAGCCTGCAACCGGCGGCCCAGGCGGTGTTTGGCCAGGCGGTGACGCGGGTCGATCACTTGGGCAGCTTCGCTTGCCGCAACATGTATAACCGTGCCGAAGGGCGACTCAGCCAGCATGCGTCGGCGAATGCCGTGGATATCGCCGGCTTTCGCCTGGCAGACGGGCGCAGCATCAGTGTGCTCAAGGATTGGCCGGGAGAGGGCGACGCTGCGCGCTTTTTGCGCCAGGTGCGCGAGGGCGCCTGCAACGATTTCAATGTGGTGTTGAGCCCGGACTACAACGCCGCGCACCGCAACCATTTCCATCTGGACATGGGGCGCTGGTGGGTGTGTCGCTAGGTTTACGCGGCCAAGCGCAGGTTGTGGGTGATCAGTGGGCGAGCCCAGTAGTAATCGAAATCCAGGGCTTTTTGCTGCGCCACCAACTCCTCTTCGGGGTACGGCGTGGCGGCCGGCGGCAACAGGTCCAGTTCGAACTCGGCAATCGGCAAGTGCAGTGGCCGTGGCTCAGGCGCCGGGCCTGGTTCGGGCAGTGGCTGGCCGGCGGTCAGCACGATCGGGCGGACCCAGCCGCTCTCGAAATTCTGCTGGCGTTGCTGGGCGACGATTTCTTCCGGTGGGAACGGGGTTGCCGGCGGTGGCAGCAACTCGGTTTCAAATTCGGCAATCGGCAGGAACAGCGGCTCAGGCGGGGCGATTTCGGTGTCTTTCACCTCGCATTCACGCTGGGTCAGAATCTGCGACAACAGGTCGGCACCTTCGCTGGGCTCGACCGCCGGGTCCAGCGGCTCAGGCGCCTTGGCGGCGAGCGCGTCCGGCGTCTCACCGAGCTGCTCGGCCAGCGCGCGGGCAAAGAAGTCCTGCCACACATGACTCACCCCGGCCAGCGCTTGAGTATTGCGCAGGCCGTAGTGGTTATGGGTCGGCAGTACACCGATGGTTAGGGGAAGAATGTCTGACATTTTTCTCGGTCGACGCTCAGCTCTGGCAAAATACCTGACTGTTGTTTTTATCGGCCGACTTTTGCCGATCCTTAATATTTTTGAGCGTAGTGATTGATGAGCGAACAACCCGCGGCCAGCCGCATCCAGGTCGAGGCCTTGGCCGAAGGTTTCAAGGACCGCGCCGCGCAGTGGGCTGCGCTGCTTGGCTTGCCGTTGCAGCTGGACGAGGCGGACTTTTCCCTGCAGGTTGGCGAGCAGGGCCTGCAGCTGCAACAGCTAGGCCCTGACGCACCGGGGCCAGTGCGCGTGGACTTCGTGGAAGGCGGTGCTGCTCATCGCCGGTTATACGGCGGCGGCAGCGGCCAGATGATTGCCAAGGCGGTGGGCATCGCCCAGGGCGTGCGTCCGCGCGTGCTGGATGCCACGGCCGGGCTGGGCAAGGACGCGTTCGTGCTGGCCAGCCTCGGCTGCGAGATGAGCCTGATCGAGCGCCAGCCGTTGATCGGCGCCTTGCTCGAAGACGGCCTGGCGCGCGCTGCGCAGGATTTTGACGTGGCGCCAATCGTGGCGCGCATGACCTTGCTCAAGGGCAATTCCATCGACGTGATGCTCAACTGGCAAGGCGAGCCGCCCCAGGTGATCTACCTCGACCCGATGTTTCCCCATCGTGAGAAAACCGCCCTGGTGAAGAAGGAAATGCGCTTGTTCCGTCCACTGGTCGGCGATGATCCGGACGCCCCGGCGTTGCTCGCTGCCGCCCTGGCCCTGGCCAGCCACCGCGTGGTGGTCAAGCGTCCACGCAAGGCACCGTGCATCGACGGGCCCAAGCCGAGCCATGCGCTGGATGGTAAGTCCAGCCGGTATGACATCTATCCCAAGAAGGCGCTCAAGCCTTAAGCCTTCATTGACCTGGAGGGGCCCTATCGCTGGCAGGCCAGCGATAGGACCGGTCAAGACAACACAGCGCTTCAGGCCCGGTAAGCGCGCATAAACAACCCCACCACCTCCTGCACATGCGCTTCGGCGTCTGCTTCGCTCAAGTGTCCGCCGCAGCCATACAACAAGCAGAAATTCGCCGTGCCCTTGAGCAGGCAGAAGAAGTGTTCGGCTGCCCTGAAGGGTTTGTCGATGGCCAGGGCGCCGCTCTGGTCGATCCTGCTCAGCAGTCGCTCCATGCCTTGCAGCATGCGCATGGGCCCGGCCTCGAAGAAGATCTGTGAGAGTTTCACGTCCTGATTGCCGGTGGTCATCATCAGGCGATGCAGGTTCACCGATTCCTCGCTGTTGATCAGCCGATGGAACCCCCGCGCGATATTCAGCAACACCGTCTCCACCGGCAGCCCTTCAGGCAGTTCGAAATACATCACCGGCAATTGTTCTTCGCACGTGGCCACCACGGCAGCGGTGAACAGGGTTTCCTTGTCGGTGAAGTGGCTGTAGACGGTCAGCTTCGACACGCCGGCTTCAAGCGCCACGGCATCCATGCTGGTGCTGGCGTAGCCATTGCTCAAGAACAGGGTCTTCGCTGCCGAGAGGATAGCCTGGCGTTTTGCCATGTCCTTGGGACGCCCGGGGCTATTGGTGTTTACACGATTGTCGGACATTTTCACCTTTAATACTGGACTGGTGAGTTTGGTATTAATAACATACCGGCCAGTATAATTATTCCTAGCTCCATTTGCGAAAGGTCCTTCAGCATGCGCAGTACTTTCCTGCCCCTTGCGTTGCCTGCCAGCTTGGTCTTCCTGTTGGCCGCCTGCGGCCATGAAGAAGCGGCCCAGACCACCCTCCGCCCAGCCATGGTGGTGCAGCCGCAGCCATCGGCGCAGGCGACCGACAGCTACCCGGGTGAAGTGCGTGCCCGCTACGAGCCGGACCTGGCCTTTCGCATCGGCGGCAAAGTCAGCAAACGGCTGGTGGAGGAGGGCGAGCGCGTCAAGGCCAACCAGCCGCTGGCGGAACTCGACCCGCAGGACGTGCGCCTGCAACTGGAGGCCACCCGCGCCCAAGTGGCCGCTGCCGAGGCCAACCTGAGCCTGGTGCGCGCCGAGCGGGATCGCTACAAGACCCTGATGGACCGTCAGATGGTCAGCCGCTCCCAGTACGATAATTCCGAAAACCTTTACCTATCCGGTGAAGCGCGCCTCAAGCAAATCAAGGCCGAATTCGACGTGTCCAGCAACCAGGCCGGGTACGCCGTGCTGCGTGCGCCCCAGGATGGTGTGGTCGCCAAGCGTGCAGTAGAAGTCGGCCAGGTGGTGTCCGCCGGGCAGACGGTGTTCACCCTGGCCACCGATGGCGAGCGCGAAGTGCTGATCAGCTTGCCGGAGCAAGGGTTCGGCCGCTTCAAGATTGGCCAGCCGGTGTCGGTCGAACTGTGGAGCCAGCCGGACCAGCGTTTCGCCGGGCGCATTCGTGAGCTGTCACCGGCTGCCGATCCCAAGTCGCGCACCTTTGCTGCCCGCGTCGCCTTTACCGGTGGCAAAGTCCCGGCCGAGTTGGGTCAGAGTGCCCGGGTCTTCATACAGGCCGACGGCGTAATTCCGTTGTCGGTACCGCTGTCTGCCCTCAGTGCGGAGAACGGTGAGTCCTACGTCTGGCGTGTACAGCCGGACAATACCCTCAAGCGCACCCCCGTGCGCATCGGCGCCTTCGGTGAAAAGACCGTCCCGGTGCTGGAAGGCTTGAGCCCTTCTGATTGGGTGATAGCTGCCGGTGTGCATGTGCTCCACGAGGGCCAGCAAGTGCGCCCGGTGGATCGCTCCAACCGTGTGGTGAATCTGGCGGCCAAGGAGTAGTCCCCGATGGCTTTCAATCTTTCCGAATGGGCGCTGCGTAATCGCCAGATCGTACTGTTCCTGATGATCTTGCTGGCGGTGGTCGGCACCTTGTCCTACACCAAGCTGGGACAAAGCGAAGACCCACCGTTTACCTTCAAGGCCATGGTGATCAAGACCGACTGGCCCGGTGCCACGGCCCAGGAAGTTTCACGCCAGGTGACCGAGCGTATCGAGAAGAAACTCATGGAGACCGGCGACTACGAGCGCATTGTCTCGTTCTCGCGTCCCGGCGAATCCCAGGTCACCTTCATGGCCCGCGACTCCATGCACTCGGCGCAGATTCCCGAGTTGTGGTACCAGGTACGCAAGAAGATCAGCGATATTCGCCAGACCCTGCCGCCGGATATCCAGGGACCGTTTTTCAATGATGAATTCGGCACCACCTTTGGCAACATCTACGCGCTGACCGGCGATGGTTTTGACTACGCCGTGCTCAAGGACTACGCCGATCGCATCCAGATTCAGCTGCAGCGCGTGCCGGATGTGGGCAAGGTCGAGCTGCTGGGCCTGCAGGACGAAAAGATCTGGATCGAGTTATCCAACCTCAAGCTCGCCACCCTCGGCCTGCCATTGGCGGCGGTGCAGCAGGCGCTGCAGGAACAGAACGCGGTGTCCACCGCCGGGTTCTTTGAAACACCGAGCGAGCGTGTGCAACTGCGGGTATCGGGCAACTTCAAGACGGTGGACGAGATCCGCGCTTTCCCGATTCGGGTGGGTGATCGCACCTTCCGCATCGGCGATGTGGCCGACATTCACCGCGGCTTCAACGACCCACCGGCACCGCGCATGCGCTACATGGGCGAAGACGCCATTGGCCTGGCCGTGGCCATGCGTGATGGTGGTGACATCCTGGTGTTGGGCAAGGCACTGGAAGGCGAATTCGCACGCTTGCAGAAGAACCTTCCTGCCGGCATGCAACTGCGCAAGGTGTCGGACCAACCGGCAGCGGTGAAAACCAGTGTCGGCGAATTCGTCCAGGTCCTGGCTGAGGCCCTGGCGATTGTTTTGCTGGTGAGTTTCTTCTCCCTCGGCATTCGCACGGGCATGGTCGTGGCGCTGGCGATTCCGTTGGTGCTGGCGATGACCTTTGCCAGCATGTATTACCTTGGCATCGGCCTGCACAAGATCTCCCTCGGTGCGCTGGTATTGGCCCTGGGTTTGCTGGTGGACGATGCGATCATCGCCGTGGAGATGATGGCGATCAAGATGGAGCAGGGCTACGACCGTCTTAAAGCCGCGAGTTTCGCCTGGACCAGCACGGCGTTCCCGATGCTCACCGGCACGTTGATCACGGCGGCGGGCTTTCTGCCCATCGCCACCGCACAGTCGAGTACCGGTGAATACACTCGTTCGATCTTCCAGGTGGTGACTATTGCGTTGCTGGCCTCGTGGGTCGCTGCGGTGGTGTTCGTGCCGTATCTGGGGGAAAAGCTCCTGCCGGACCTGGCGAAAATTCACGCAGCCAAACATGGCGCCGATGGTCCTGATCCCTACGGCACGCCGTTCTATCAGCGCGTAAGACGTTTGGTGGAGTGGTGCGTGCGCCGGCGTAAAACCGTGATCGTCCTGACGCTGCTGCTGTTTATCGGCTCGGTGGCACTGTTCCGTTTTGTCCCGCAGCAGTTCTTCCCGGCCTCGGGCCGTCTGGAGCTGATGGTCGACTTGAAACTGGCCGAAGGCACCTCCCTGAGCAACACCGCCGATCAGGTCAAGCGCCTGGAAGCCCTGCTCAAGGAACATGCCGGCATCGATAACTATGTGGCCTACGTCGGTACCGGCTCGCCGCGTTTCTATCTGCCATTGGACCAGCAGCTGCCGGCGGCCAGCTTTGCGCAGTTCGTGGTGCTGGCCAAGACCATCGAGGAGCGCGAAAGCCTGCGCACCTGGCTGATCGAAACCCTCAACGAACAATTCCCCGAGCTGCGCTCCCGTGTCACGCGCCTGGAAAACGGCCCGCCTGTGGGCTACCCGGTGCAGTTTCGCGTGACCGGTGAACATATCGAAGAAGTCCGCGCCCTCGCACGCAAAGTGGCGGCCAAGGTGCGCGAAAATACCCACGTGGTCAATGTGCACCTGGACTGGGAAGAGCCGAGCAAAATCGTCTACCTCAATATCGACCAGGACCGCGCCCGCGCCCTCGGTGTGAGCACCGCCAACCTGTCGAAATTCCTCCAGAGTTCACTCACCGGTTCCAGCGTCAGCCAGTTCCGCGAAGACAACGAGTTGATCGAAATCCTCCTGCGCGGCACCGTGCATGAGCGCACCGAGTTGTCGCTGCTGCCGAGCCTGGCCGTGCCGACCGACAACGGCAAAAGCGTGGCGCTGTCGCAGATTGCGACCCTTGAGTACGGCTTTGAGGAGGGCATCATCTGGCACCGCAACCGTCTGCCGACGGTGACCGTGCGCGCTGATATCTACGGCAAGGAACAGCCGGCGACGCTGGTCCAGCAGATCCTGCCGACCCTTGAAGAGGTGCGCGCCGAACTGCCGGATGGCTACTTGCTGGAAGTCGGCGGCACCGTTGAAGACTCTACCCGCGGGCAGAACTCGGTGAAGGCTGGCGTGCCGCTGTTCATCGTGGTGGTGCTGACCTTGCTGATGCTGCAGTTGCGCAGTTTCTCACGCACGGCGATGGTGTTTCTTACAGCGCCTCTGGGATTGATCGGTGTGACGCTGTTCCTGCTGGTATTCCGCCAGCCTTTCGGGTTCGTGGCCATGCTGGGCACCATCGCGTTGTCGGGGATGATCATGCGTAACTCGGTGATCCTGGTGGACCAGATCGAACAGGACATCAAGGCCGGGCTGGCGCCGTGGCAGGCGATCATCGAAGCCACCGTGCGACGTTTCCGCCCGATTGTGCTCACGGCCCTGGCGGCGGTACTGGCGATGATCCCGCTGTCACGCAGTGTGTTCTTCGGGCCGATGGCCGTGGCGATCATGGGCGGGCTGATTGTGGCGACGGCATTGACGTTGCTGTTCTTGCCGGCGCTGTATGCGGCGTGGTTCCGGGTGAGGAAGGATGTCGTGTAGGCCTCAGAGTGATTTGGCGCGCTGATTCGGAACCTTTTTCTCACGCGTGCCACACAAGGTTACCTGTCAGGCAGGTACTTTATTCGGTCGGTTTGATCGCGAAGATAAAGTTTCCATGACATTCATAGAGGCGGAAATCAGATGGTTGGCAATTTGTATATGTTAGTGGGTCATATATTGGGTGGACAGCTACCGCCAATGAGCCACAGTTGTGACTCACATCGAAGTAAGCGGGATCTGGAGGAAAGGGTATCGAATATGGAAAAAAAATCGGTTAACTGGCCTGCGCAATCCATGAGCGGTATCTCGATCCAGAATAACAACCACAACACCAACACCCTCATCAGCCGCTGAATGCTTTGATTGTCTGCGTGCGTCTTTTCGCACTCTGCAATTGCAAGAGCCCCGAACACCACGGGGCGTTTGCTTTTTTCACGATAAATAACCGCCTCTGTGATACAACGCCCCCAACACTTTGTTCGCCAGGTTGGCAGCCGTAACCGCCATCGGCGCAAAGACCATCGATCATGACCGACTTAGGATAATTTCATGCTGGGTACCGTTTCGGCGCTGGTGCTGCTCCTGGCTGTGCCCGGGCCGACAAACACCCTGCTGCTGCGCGCGGGCATGCTGCTTGGTTTTCGGACGTCGTGGAAACTGGCCTTCGTCGAGTGCTTGGCCTACGTGCTGCAAGTCTCCCTGTGGGGCGTTGCACTGGTTTATCTGGCCGCGTATTCGCCTTGGGCATTGAAGGCTACGCAAATGGCCGCGGCCTGTTACTTGCTGTACGTTTCCTACCAGCTATGGCAACGCAAGGGCGAAACCATCACCCCAGGCAAGGATCGATTCTCCGGGCTTTATTTCTTCTGGCTGACAGTGATGAATCCCAAGGGCCTGTTGATCGTTTCCTTCATCGCTCCAGCGCACACATTTACCGCGCTGGCGGACTACGCGCTCTTCATGACTACGCTGGCGCTGGTAGTGATACCCGTGGGGTCGGCCTGGATAATGCTCGGCGGTCAATTCGAGGGTATCCGCAAGACCTGGCTGACGCCCTTGAAGATCAATCGTGCGACCTCTGTGGCCATCTGCTGTTTTGCCACGCTCATGATAGGGCGACTGGCTGACTCGCTCTTTTATTGAGCCGGTGACATAAAAACGCCAGGCATCGTGATGAACGACCCTGGCGTTGTGAGGGGGGCACCCAACGGGCGATCTGGAATTACAACGCGCCAAACACCTTCTTCGCCAGGCTGGTCGCCGCAGCGGCCGGGTTCTTGCGAATCGTTTCTTCCTGCTGCGCAATCATCTTGAACAAACCGTCCAATGCCTGCTCGGTCACGTAGTTCTCGACGTTGGCGCTCTTGGCATCCACAGCGCCAAAGGCTGCGGCCTTGCCGGCCAGGGCGTTGTACTGCTGGGCCACGCCGACCTTGTCGGTGGCGGCCTTGACGATCGGCAGGAACTTGGCGCGGATTTCTTCGCGGCTGCTTTTGTTCAGGTACTGAGTGGCCGAGTCCTGGCCGCCGGTGAGAATGCCCTTGGCGTCGGTCACGCTCATGTTTTTCACGGCATTGACCAGGATCGGCTGGGCCTGGGTCACGGCGGTTTCGGCGGCCTTGTTCATGCTGGTTTCGAGCTGGGTGACCTGGTCGCCCATGCCGAACATTTTCAACTTGTCGGCGACTTTGCCGAGCTTGCCTGGCAGACCGATCTTCACTTCAGGGTTGTTGCTGAAACCGCCGGGCACGCCCAGTTGTTTCACGGCGATCTGTGCGCCCTGGGTCAGTGCGTCCTTGAGACCGCCGGTGGCGTCGCCCTGGGACAGGCTGCCAAGGTTCAAGGCCATGGCGTTGGCGCCGAACAGCAGGCCGGCGCACAGGGCAGTGAGGCGAAGGGAATTACGGAGCATGGGCGCTTCCTTATGTGCGTAAATCAAGTGTTCGATGAATTCACTGAGCGACCGCATCAACCCGCAGGCGCAGCGGCTGTGGATCCTGGCCGTTGAGCTGCACAGCGTGCCGTTCGGTGGTGATAAACAGTAGCTTGCCATCCAGTTCGATGCGAGCACTCACCGCATAACTGTGGCCCGGCTTGACCTGGGCCGGGTCGTAGCTGAGGTGAAACGGCAGCGGCACCTGGCCTTTGACCGGGCCTTTCTGCTCGGCCAGGACCACCGCGGGCGCGTCTGCCAGGGACACGTCCTGCAGGCTGACGCTCAAGGTGGCGGCGGGCGGCAGGGCAATGCGCTGCAGGTAGAACACTTCGCCATCGAGGTTGGCCTTGGGGGTCGGGCTCATGGATTGGCAGGCTCCGAGCAGGGCGGTGAGGCCCAGGAGGATGATCTTTTTCATGGTACAGCTCCTTTTCAACGGCGCCGGCATCTAACCGGCGCCTTATTCAATCTAGCGGCTTTCTTCGGTTTCGACAGGCGCCTCAGCCGCACCGTCCACACGATGCAGGGCCACCTGGCGGATCGACAGGCGAATGTCCGCCGGCAACACGCGTTTGGCGGCGCCTTCGGCGAGTTCACCGAGCAGGTCGTGGTAGCTCAACTTGCCGGCCTCGTCGCGGCGCAGCACATCTTGCTCCAGCAAGGTCTGGATGAAATGTCGGAAAAGGCTCTTGTCGAAGAATTCCGGGGCGTTGAGGCCATGCAGGATCGACAGGCGCTGGGCCATGATCGTGCACAGGTCTTCCAGCTCTTCGGCGCTGATGCTGTTCTGGCCGCTGTTGAGCAACAGCGAAATCGCCATGTAGAAGCGTTGCAGGGTCTGGGCGATGCTCTTGGACAGCAGTGTCAGCAGCACGAAGTGCCGCGAACTTGGCGCCGGGCGCAGGTACACGTTGTTCTCGAAACGCAGCAGACCCTGTTCGACAAACGCCTCCAGCCATTGGTCGATCACACTGTCCAATTCTTCCAGCGACCAGCGGATAAACAGTTCCGATTGCAGGTACGGGTAGAGTGCGTGGGTGTAGCGCAGGATCTGCTCGCGGCTCATCCGCGAACTGCTCTGGAAGAAGCTTGCCAGCAGCGCCGGCAGGGCGAAGATGTGCAGCACGTTGTTGCGGTAGTAGGTCATCAGGACGGCGTTCTGCTCGTCCAGGTACAGAATCTTGCCGAGAGCGTCGCTCTGTTCCGACAGCAGGTCCATGTCCTTGACGTGCTTGATCAGCGCCAGGCCATCGCCTTCGGGCAGGGTGGTGTGCGGCGAATACGGCACGCGGCGCAGCAGCGCCAGGTACAGGTCGAGCTGGCGGGCCATGGCCTGTTCATCCAGGGCCAGGCGCGTGGTGGACAGCAGCGCCAGGGCCACCAGGTTCACCGGGTTCACGGCCGCCGCTTCGTTAAGATGGCGGGCCACCTGCTCGCCGAGGCGGTTGGTGGTTTCGTTGAGCCAGGCCGGCTTGTAGGTCGGTCCCAGTTCCTGGGCGCGCCAATCCGGTTGTTCGGCGTCGAGAAATTCCGCCAGCTTGATCGGCTCGCCAAAGTTGACCGCCACCTGGCCGAAGCGCTGCTTGAGTGCGCCGACCACTTTGAAAATATCGAAGATCGACTCTTTCTTCTTGCTCGCGCCCCGCAGCTCGCCGAGGTAGGTGCGGCCTTCGAGCACGCGCTCGTAGCCGATGTACACCGGCACGAACACGATGGGCATGCGCGAAGAGCGCAGGAAGCTGCGCAGGGTGATCGCCAGCATCCCGGTCTTCGGCTGCAGCATGCGCCCGGTGCGCGAGCGCCCGCCCTCGACGAAGTACTCCACCGGGAAGCCTTTGGTGAACAGGGTGTGCAGGTATTCGTTGAACACCGAGGTGTACAGCGGGTTGCCCTTGAAGGTGCGGCGCATGAAAAACGCACCGCCACGGCGCAACAGGCTGCCGATCACCGGCATGTTGAGGTTGATCCCGGCGGCGATATGCGGCGGCGTCAGGCCGTTCTTGAACAGCAGGTACGAGAGCAGCAGGTAGTCGATATGGCTGCGGTGGCAGGGCACGTAGATCACCTCGTAGCCCTGGGCAACCTTTTGCACACCTTCGATGTTATTGACCTTGATGCCGTCGTAGATCTTGTTCCAGAACCAGCTCAGCACCACTTCGAGGAAGCGGATCGCGGTGTAGGTGTAGTCCGAGGCGATCTCGTTGCCGTAGCGCAGGGCCTGGGCCTTGGCTTTTTCCGGGCTGATCTTTTCGCGCTCGGCCTCGTCGGCAATGGCCTGGCGTACCAGCGGCATGTTCACCAGGCCCTTCACCAGGTTGCGGCGGTGGGACAGGTCGGGGCCGATCACCGCAGTCTTCAGGTTACGAAAGTGCACACGCAGGATGCGCTGGGCCATGCGCACGGTGCGTTCGTGCCCTTTATTGTGCTCGATCAATTCACGCAGGTTGATAGGCGCAGAGAATTGCACACGGGTCTTGCGACCGAGGATCAGGATGCTCAACAGCCGGCGCAGACGCCCGGTGACCGCCCAGCTATCGGCGAACAGCAGCTTCCATGGGCTGGACTCGCTCTCGGGGGACTGCCCCCAGAACACGCTGACCGGAATGATTTGTGCATTCTCTTCGGCGTGCTCGGTCAGGGTGTTGACCAGGCGGGTCAGGGTCGGCGGCGCACCGCGCTTGTCCTGGCGGCCGAGCCAGTCTGGTTCCGGCGTGAGGTAGAAAAATGCGGCGGGCTCCATCAGCGGCCCCACCGACACCGGCAGCACCGGGCGCGGCAGGCCGGCCTTGGTGCACTCGGCATCGACCACGGCGAGTTCGCTGAGGGAGGGCGATTGCAGGACGTAGAACACCGGCCGGCTGCGGTCCAGGTTAAGGGTAAGGGACGACTGGTTGATCGTCTCCGAGCGAACCCAGAGGTACAACAGTCGGCGCAAGGTGCCAAACACCAGACGGCGGAACGGGGAGCGGGTCATAGGCGAGCTGCTTCAAGTGGAAAAAACCGAGCAGGCGCTCGGGCGAGTAGTGTGCCGTATTCGCCGAAAATCGGCAAAAAAGCAGCGATGTAAACTTGAGTTGATCGTTTTTGAGCCTGTCATATACTCGGCAGTTCCAGTGAGCGACTCAACAATAAAAACGCATGTGGGAGCAAAACAGATGGCAACGCGCGAAACCGGCAATGTGAAGTGGTTCAACGATGCAAAGGGCTATGGCTTTATTCAACGCGAAGACGGCAAGGATGTGTTTGTGCACTACCGCGCCATTCGCGGTGAAGGCCACCGTTCGTTGGCCGAGGGCCAGCAGGTGGAGTACGCCGTGGTGACCGGCGAGAAGGGGTTGCAGGCGGAGGATGTGGTGGGGCTGTAACCCGATAGGCACAACACACCTTTAAATGTGGGAACCCGGTCGAATGTGGGAGCCGGGCTTGCCCGCGATAGCATCGCCGCGGTTTGGCTGAATGACCGAGGTGGGCCCATCGCAGGCAAGCCAGCTCCCACATTTGATTGGGTTTGCACATTGAGGCCTTGTTAGCCTGACTTTATGCGGTTTTCCAGGTGATCTGCTCTTCACCGTCCGCGCTGATGCGAATCCAGGTGTCGGCACTTTCCTCACCTTCTTCTTCCACCCACGTACCCGGTGCGCAACGCACTTCGACGTTCAGCGCGGCAAATGCGGCGCGGGCGCAGGCGATGTCGTCTTCCCACGGGGTCTGGTCACTTTCCAGGTACAGGCTGTTCCACTTGCCTACGGCTTTCGGCAGCCAGGTAACCGGTACGCTGCCGGCCGTGCACTTGTAGGTCTGGCCCTTCTGGACCCAGTCGGTGCAAGGGCCCAGGGCGGCGCCCAGCCAGGCGGCGATGGCCTTGTGGTCGACGTCAGCGTCCTTCAGGTAAATCTCGATATCGGGTTGGCGCATGGATGTTCCTCGTTGCGGGATTCGAAAATCCATTCGCGGAAAAGTCAGTTATTGAAGCACGAAATAATCGTAGCGCATCGACACCGTGACCTGCAGCGGCTCTACCGCTTCGATCACCTCGGCACGGCGCTCGGCACTCGCACGCCAGCCGTGGGGCGTCATGGCCAGCAGGTTGGCGCGGTCCTTGGGCTCGGCCAGGCTCAGGGTGAACGACAGCGTTTCAGTGTGCGCCAGGCTCATGCCTTCCGGCACCAGGGCCAGGTGCTTGTCGTCGGTGTACTCGCGCACTTCGTCGTACAAACGCTCGCGCAACTCCATCAGGTGGCCGGCGGTAGGGCCAACCTTCATCAAGCCACCGCCTGGGCTGAGCAGGCGTTTGGCCTCCTGCCAGTCCAGAGGGCTGAATACGCTGGCGATAAACTGGCAACTGGCATCGGCCAAGGGCACGCGGGCCATGCTGGCGATCAACCAGGTCAGTGCCGGGTTGCGCTTGCAGGCGCGCTTGACCGCTTCCTTGGAGATATCCAGGGCATAGCCGTCGGCATGGGGCAGGGCATCGGCGATTTGCGCGGTGTAGTAACCCTCGCCGCAGCCGATGTCCACCCAGCGTTGCGGTGCACGTTCGCGAGCCAGTTCGGCCAGGCGCCTGGCCACTGGGGCGTAGTGCCCGGCGTTGAGGAAATCGCGGCGCGCCTCGACCATCGCGAGGTTATCGCCCGGGTCGCGGCTGTTCTTGTGCTGCACCGGCAACAGGTTCAGGTAACCCTGGCGGGCACGGTCGAAACGGTGCCCGGCCGGGCACGCCACGCCGTTGTCCACCGCGTTGAGCGGTGCGCTGCAAATGGGGCAGGCAAGCATCAGGCGAGCAACTTGATCAGGGTCTGGTAGTAGATTTCGGTCAGCACATCGAGATCGCTGGCCAGGATGCGTTCGTTGACCTGGTGGATCGTCGCGTTCACCGGGCCCAACTCGACCACCTGGGTGCCGAGGGTCGCGATGAAGCGCCCATCGGAGGTGCCGCCACTGGTGGAGGCCTTGGTTTCACGACCGGTGATCGCCTTGATGCTGGCCGATACGGCATCCAGCAACGCGCCCGGTTCGGTCAGGAACGGCAGGCCCGACAGCGCCCATTCCACGTGCCAGTCCAGGTCATGCTTGTCGAGAATGGCCGCGACGCGTTGCTGCAGGCCTTCTACCGTGGATTCGGTGGAGAAACGGAAGTTGAACACCGCCGTCAGGTCGCCAGGGATCACGTTGGTAGCGCCGGTGCCGGAATTGAGGTTGGAAATCTGGAAGCTGGTCGGCGGGAAGAAGGCGTTGCCATCGTCCCAATGCTCGGCGGCGAGTTCCGCCAGCGCCGGGGCCGCCAGGTGGATCGGGTTCTTCGCCAGGTGCGGATAGGCCACGTGGCCCTGCACGCCGCGCACGGTGAGGGTGGCACCGAGGGAGCCACGACGGCCATTCTTGACCACGTCGCCCACCAGCGCGGTGCTCGACGGTTCGCCGACGATGCACCAGTCCAGGCGCTCCTTGCGCGCGGCCAGGCGTTCGATCACGGCCTTGGTGCCGTGGTGCGCCGGGCCTTCTTCATCGCTGGTGATCAGGAAGGCGACCGAGCCCTTGTGGTCCGGGTAGTCAGTGACAAAACGCTCGGAGGCCACCAGCATGGCGGCCAGGCTGCCTTTCATGTCCGCTGCGCCACGCCCGCAGAGCATGCCGTTGTCGTCGATCAGCGCGTCGAACGGGTCGTTCTGCCAGGCCTGTACCGGGCCGGTCGGCACCACGTCGGTGTGGCCGGCGAAGCACAGCACCGGGCCATCATGCTTGCCATGGGTGGCCCAGAAGTTGTCCACGTCCTCGATGCGCATCGGCTCCAGTGCAAAACCGGCGTCGCCCAGGCGCTGCATCATCAGCTTCTGGCAGTCGGCATCGATCGGCGTCACCGAGGGGCGACGGATCAAGTCGATGGCAAGTTGAAGGGTCGGCGAAAGGTCGGCATGGGCCGTCATGGGGAAACTCCGGAAAGCGTGTCGTGGGCGCAGGACGTAGGTGGGATTCAGAGCCTGGATGGCACCCTTCCAATGTGGGAGCTGGCTTGCCGGCGATAGCATCGCTGCGGTGTGCCTGGCAGACCGCGGCGTCTGCATCGCCGGCAAGCCAGCCCCCACAGGGAATTGGGCCAGGCCAAGTCTCACAAAACGGCCGTTATCTTATAGCAAAACGGCGGCCAGAGGCCGCCGTTTAGTGCATTGCGCGAGTTTTTACTCCGCCGTTGCCGGCTCAACCGTCGGTGCCGGTTTGGGCAGCGACGAGAGGAACGCCATGATCAACGCCGCTACATAGGGCAGCGACTGCACCAGCAGCATGACCACCCAGAAGCGCATGTCATTGCTCGGCAGGCCCTGCACCAGGTAGATCCCCAGCGCCGCGCCCCACAACAGCAGCATGATGAACATTTCTTCGCGGGCTTCGGAAATCGCTACCCAGAAGCCGTGGTTATCCGCGTTTTTCGGTGTACGAAAGAACGGAATGCTGGTGGTGAAGAAGCCGTACAGCACCGCTTTGGCGATGGTATGGGACAACGCCAGCCCGGCGAGGGCCGCGCAGAACGCATCTTTCAAGTTCACGCCCACCGCACGGCGGTAGAGGAAGATGATCTTGCCGACCTTGAACACGAACAGCGCCAACGGCGGGATCGCGAAAATCAGCAGCGGCGGGTCGACCCGGGTTGGCACGATGATCATCGCCGCCGACCACAACAGCGCGCCGACGGTGAAGAAGATGTTCATGCCATCCGCCACCCACGGCAGCCAGCCCGCGAGGAAGTGATAGCGCTGGCCACGGGTCAGCTCGGTGTCCTTGCCGCGCAACAGGCTGGCGGTGTGCCGCTTGATGATCTGAATCGCACCGTAGGCCCAGCGGAAACGCTGTTTCTTGAAGTCGATAAAGGTATCCGGCATCAGGCCCTTGCCGTAGCTGTCGTGGTAGTACGCCGCCGACAGGCCTTTCTCGAACACACGCAGACCAAGTTCGGCATCTTCACAGATGCACCAGTCGGCCCAGCCGAGCTCTTCGAGCACCGAGCGGCGGGTCATGGTCATGGTGCCGTGCTGGATGATCGCGTCACGGTCGTTGCGGGTAACCATGCCGATATGGAAGAAGCCTTTGTATTCGGCGTAGCAGAGCTTCTTGAAGGTGCTTTCGTTCTGGTCGCGGTAGTCCTGCGGCGATTGCACGACCGCGATTTTCGGGTCGGCGAAGTGCGGCACCATGTGCTTGAGCCAGTTCGGCGACACGCAGTAGTCCGAGTCGATCACCGCGATCACTTCGGCATCTTTAGCGGTGTGCGGGATCAGGTAGTTCAGCGCGCCGCCCTTGAAACCGGCCAGGGGCGCGACGTGGAAGAACTTGAAGCGCGGGCCCAGGGTTGCGCAGTAGTCACGCACCGGCTCCCACACCGCCGGGTCCTTGGTGTTGTTGTCGATGATCAGGACTTCGTAGTCCGGGTAATCGAGCGCGGCCAGGGCGTCGAGGGTCTGTTTGACCATCTCTGGTGGCTCGTTGTAGCACGGCACGTGGATCGACACTTTCGGGCGGTAGTCCGAATCCCCTTCAACCGGCAGGAATTCACGCCGGCGCTTGTGAGTCCAGACCGCTTCGGCCAATTCGTGGGCTTCGGTCAGCAACACGATGAATACGCCCAGCGCACCGAGCGCCAACAGGAATCCGACCGTCAGGCTGAACCAGGTGCTGTATTGCTGGCTGTAGTCGTAGCCGATCCACACCAGCACCGAACCGCACAGGAACGCGATAAAGGTCAGGAAGGTGCGGCCACGCTGGCGCAAGGCCGAGCCGTCGATCATCAGCAGGGTCAGGGACAGCAGCGCAAGCACCACCGAACCGATGGCCAGCACGCGCCACTGCGGGATGGCGACCACCGGGCCTTCGAAGTTGAATTTCTGCTGGCGCGCGGCGTTGTACACGCCCCAGTAGGCGCCTACCGAACCTTCATCGCTGGCTTTCCACGGCTGGTCGAAGGCCTCGATCACGAAGTAGTTGTAGCCCTGGCGGTTCAGCGTATTGACCAGCTTGCGCAGGTAAATTGCCTGGTCCGCCGGCGAGGCGTCAGCACCACCGCGCATGCGCCCGTTGCTCGGCCAGCCAACCTCCGACAGCAGCAACGGCTTTTTCGGGAAGGTCTTCTTCAGGTCCCTGGCACGGTCGAGTACGAACTGGCCCGCCTGGTCGACCGGAATATGTTCCCAGTACGGCAGGATGTGCGCGGCGATCAAGTCGACGTGCTTGGCCAGTTGCGGGTTATGTTCCCAGATGTGCCATTGCTCGGAGGTGGTCACCGGCACTTTCACGGCGGCGCGCACGCGGTCCAGCAGCACGATCAGCGCTTCGGGGGTGATTTCTTCACGGAACAACGCTTCGTTACCGACAACTACCCGCACAACGCTGCGCGAGCTGTTGGCGATCTCGATGGCGCGCTGGATTTCACGCTCGTTGCGCTCCAGGTCCGGGCTGATCCAGATCCCCAGCGTCACGCGCAGGCCGAACTCTTCGGCGAGCTTGGGGATATCCCCCAGCGTACCGTCGACCGAGTAGGTACGGATGTTGTCCGTCAGCTTGCTCATGATCGCCAGATCCTGGCGCATCTGGTCGTCGGTCGGGTACTGGTCTTTCTGCGGGTACTGGCCTTGCTGGAACGGCGAGTAGGAAAAACCGGAGATCTGCTCGGGCCAGTTAGGGGTGGTGACCGGGCGGTTGATCAGCGCCCAGAAGCCGGTGAACAGCGCGGCAATTGCCAGCACCACCACCAGGTTGAGTCCAAATTTACGCGATGACATGGCTATTTCGGGTTCCAAAGGGTGTGGAACGAAAAGAGGTGTCGGCCTACGCCGAACGGCGCGCATCCTACACCGGCGCTTCCCTGAGCGTATAGCAGACAGAGAAAAGCCGGACGTTAGTCAGCGAAAGACCACCTAAGTTCTTTACTTGTAACTTGTAGCTTAAAACTTGCCGCTGCGTAGCCCATAATGCGCGCCGGTTTTTGGGGTAATGGTCATGAGTACAGAAGATCCGCGGTTTGCAGGCGTCGCCCGCTTGTATGGCATTGAAGGCCTGGAGCGCTTGAAAGCGGCCCATGTGGCAATCGTCGGCGTTGGCGGCGTGGGCTCCTGGGCGGCCGAAGCCATGGCCCGCTGCGGGGTGGGCGAGATTTCGCTGTTTGACCTGGACGATGTCTGCGTCAGCAACAGCAACCGCCAGTTGCACGCCCTGGACAGCACCGTGGGCAAGCCCAAGGTCGAAGTGATGGCCGAGCGCCTGCGCGGCATCAATCCGGATTGCACGGTGCACGCGGTGGCCGACTTCGTGACCCGCGACACCATGGCCGAATACATCACGCCGAACATCGATTGCGTGATCGACTGCATCGACGCCGTCAACGCCAAGGCCGCGCTGATCGCTTGGTGCAAGCGCCGCAAGATCCAGATCATCACCACCGGCGGCGCGGGCGGGCAGATCGACCCGACGCTGATCCAGGTCTGTGACCTGAACCGTACCTTCAACGACCCGCTGGCCTCGAAAGTGCGTTCCACCTTGCGCCGCGATTACGGCTTTTCCCGCACCGTGACCCGCCATTACAGCGTGCCGTGCGTGTTTTCCACCGAGCAGCTGCGCTATCCCAAGCCGGACGGCAGCATCTGTTTGCAGAAGAGTTTTGTCGGGGACGGGGTGAAACTGGACTGCGCGGGTGGGTTTGGCGCGGTGATGATGGTCACGGCCACGTTTGGCATGGTGGCGGCGACCAAGGCCGTGGACAAGATCGTAGCCGGCGTGCGCAGGCCGTCGGAGCGGGTCAAGCCTGAGTGAATCTCACTGCCCAGTACGTGCTTAAAAGGTAGGAGCTGGCTTGCCTGCGATAGCCTCACCGCGGTCTGACTGATAGACCGAGGTGCCTGCATCGCCGGCAAGCCAGCTCCCACATTTGATCTCCATCTGCCCGGTTGCCTGAGCCACACCTCAATTCCTGTGGGAGCTGGCTTGCCCGCGAAGGCAGTGTGTCAGTTGATGCATCAGGTGCCTGACACACTGCTTTCGCAGGCCAGCCAGCCCACGTTTAGTTTTGTCTACTGCTTAATTCGCGCATGCGTTGCAAGACGGCATTCAGGCCATTGCTGCGCGACGGCGACAGCTGCCGTGACAGGCCCAGTTGTGCAAACCAGTCTGGCAGGTCAACGGCTTGCAACTCACTGGCCGACAAGCCATTGACCCGTGCCAGCAGCAACGCCACCAACCCCCGAATCATCCGCGCATCGCTGCTGGCAGCAAACTGCCAGTGGTCGTCCTCTAAACGTCCCACCAACCACACCAGGCTTTCACAGCCCTGCACCAGGTTGGCGTCGACCTTGTCCTCATCCGCCAATGGCGGCAGGCGCTCGCCCCATTGCATCAGCATCCGCGCGCGCTGCTCCCAACTGCCGACCGCCTGGAAGGCTTCCAGCGCGGCTACCGCATCCAACGGCAGGCTCATCGCAGCATATCCAGCGCCTGGTCGAGCGCTTCAAAGAAGCGTTCCAGGTCATCGGAGTCGTTGTACAGCGCCAGGGACACACGAATGGCCCCGGACAAATGCAGCGCCTTGAGCAGTGGCATCGCGCAATGATGGCCGGCGCGAACGGCAATGCCTTGCTCGGTCAGCAGGTGCGCCAGGTCGGCGTTGTGCACGCCCTCGACCACGAAACTCACCAGCGCCACCTGCGGCGCACCCAGCACACGCACGCCATTGCGTGCCTGCAGCCCGCGCAGCAGGTAGTCATGCAGTGCCGCTTCATGCGCGGTCACTGCCTGCTCGTCCAGTGAGCTCAGGTAATCCAGGCTGGCACCCAGGCCGATCACACTGGCAATCGGCGGCGTTCCGGCCTCGAAGCCCAGCGGCGCGGGGCGAAAGCTGGCGCTGTGATAATCAGCCTGCTGCACCATCTCGCCGCCGAACTGCCAGTGGCGCAGGTGATGCAGGGCTTCATTGCGGCCAAACAGCACACCGACGCCGTCCGGGCCGTACAGTTTGTGGCTGGAAAATACATAAAAGTTGCAGCCCAGGGCCTGCACATCGTGGCGACCGTGGACGATGCCTTGCGCGCCATCGACCACCGTCAGCGCGCCATGGGCCTTGGCCAGTGCCAACAAGGGCTCCAGCGGCTGCCAGGTACCGAGCACGTTGGACAGCTGGCTCACCGCCAGCAGGCGTGTACGTGGGCCGATCAACTCGGCAGCGGCATGCAGGTCGATCACGCCGTCAGCGTCCAGCGGCAACACCACCAGCGTAAGCGCGCGACGTTTGGCCAGTTGCTGCCAGGGCAGCAGGTTGGCGTGATGTTCCAGGGCGCTGATGACCAGCTCATCGCCCGCATTGAATAAGTGCTCGAGGCCATACGCCAAGAGGTTCAGCGCTGAGGTAGCGCCATGGGTAAACACGATTTGCCCGCTGTCACCTGCGTTCAACCACTGCGCAACCTTGCTGCGACTGTCCTCGAAGGCCTGGGTCGCATGGGCACCCGGCAAATGTTGGGCACGGTGCACATTGGCTGCGCCATTGGCGTAGTAATGGCTGATGGCATCCAACAGGGCTTGGGGTTTTTGTGTGGTGGCGGCGTTGTCCAGGTAGGTCTGGTCTTGCCGTTGCAGGGTGGCGATGGCCGGAAAATCGGCGCGCCAGGGGGAGGGCACAAGCATGGTGATCAAGACTCGTATAAGCGAGCCGCAACCCGAAGGCGCGGCCCGCTAGTGGCATCGAGTGGCTGCTTAGTTGTGAGCGTGCAGCGCTTCGTTCAGTTCGATGGCCGATTTGTGGGTTTTGCACTCCACGGCACCGGTCTCGGAGTTGCGGCGGAACAGCAGGTCCGGCTGGCCGGCCAGCTCGCGAGCCTTGACCACCTTGACCAGTTGGTTCTGCTCATCGAGCAGCGCGACCTTGGTCCCGGCGGTGACGTACAGGCCCGATTCCACGGTGTTGCGGTCACCCAACGGGATGCCGATACCGGCGTTGGCGCCGATCAGGCAGCCTTCGCCGACCTTGATCACAATGTTGCCGCCGCCCGACAGGGTGCCCATGGTGGAGCAACCGCCGCCCAGGTCCGAGCCCTTGCCGACGAACACGCCCGCCGAAACACGGCCTTCGATCATGCCCGGGCCTTCGGTGCCGGCGTTGAAGTTGACGAAACCTTCGTGCATCACCGTGGTGCCTTCGCCCACGTAGGCGCCCAGGCGGATACGCGCGGCGTCAGCGATACGCACGCCGGCCGGTACCACGTAGTCGGTCATTTTCGGGAACTTGTCCACCGAGAACACTTCCAGCAGCTCGCCACGCAGGCGCGCTTCCAGTTGGCGTTCGGCCAGTTCGTTGATGTCGATGGCGCCCTGGCTGGTCCACGCTACGTTTGGCAGCTGCGGGAACACACCGGCCAGGCTCAGGCCATGTGGCTTGACCAGGCGATGCGAGAGCAGGTGCAGCTTGAGGTAGGCCTCAGGCGTGGAGGTCAGTGCGGCGTCTTCGGCCAGCAGGGTGGCAACCAGCGGGTTGTGGCTTTCAGCCAGGCGGCTCAGCAGCGCGGCCTGGGCAGCGTCGACGCTTTTCAGCGCGTCAGCCAGTTGCAGGGCTTGGGTCACGGTGAAGGTGATCGCCTGGTTGCCTTCGCTGTAGCTAAGGATTGGCGCGATGGCGGCAACGATTTCAGCCGATGGGTTGAGCAAGGGTTGTGCGTAAAACACTTCCAGCCAAGCACCTTGGCGGTTCTGAGTGCCGACGCCGAAGCCCAGGCTGAACAGGGAATTGGACATGCTGTTACCTCTACAAAAATGGAAGGGCTGGCCTACTTGAGGGCCGCCGAATAACTATCTGGCTTGAAGCCAATCAGGGTTCTGTCACCGAGATCAAGCACCGGGCGCTTGATCATCGAGGGTTGTGCGAGCATCAGTTCAATAGCTTTCGACTGATCGAGATCGGCTTTGCGTTCGTCTTCGAGTTTGCGAAAGGTGGTGCCCGCACGGTTCAAAACCACCTGCCAACCGTGCTCGTTGCACCATTGGGTCAAGTGTTCGCGGTCAATACCGGCCGTTTTGTAGTCATGGAACTCATAACTGACGCCGTGCTCATCGAGCCACGTGCGCGCCTTTTTCATGGTGTCGCAGGCTTTGATGCCGAAAAGGTGCAACGTTTTGCTTGAAACGGTCAAGGAATTGCCCCCCTTTGGACAAATGAAACTGAAAGGTCACGGATTATGCCACGGCCAGCGGGTTTGGGTGCCTCTCGTCAGCACCGTGCGACTTTTGTGCAAAGGCCAGCGCGCAGCATAGGCGAGTAACATAGCCCGGTAATATGGCACTTCAACGGCCAGTTGTTGCCTGATAGGTGTCGTTGAAAGTCGATTGTCCGGGAAACCCGCGTTATGCAAACCGCCTACACCGTTCTTATCCTGCTGATGCTGGTCAGCGTTTCGCGCCTGGTCGGGCGCATCATTCCATTGCCATTGCCCCTCGTACAGATTGCCGCCGGCGCCTTGCTGGCATGGCCCACGCTGGGATTGCATGTGGCGCTGGACCCGGAGCTGTTCCTGTTTCTGTTCCTGCCGCCGCTGCTATTCTCCGATGGCTGGCGCATGCCCAAGCGCGAATTGTGGCGCCTGCGCGGGCCGATCCTGACGCTGGCCGTGGGGCTGGTGCTGTTCACTGTGGTCGGTGCCGGCTACTTCATCCATTGGCTATTGCCGACGATTCCTTTGCCGGTGGCCTTCGCCCTGGCCGCCGTGCTGTCGCCGACGGATGCCGTGGCGGTGTCGGCGATTGCCCAGAACCGTTTGCCGACCCCCCTGATGCATATGCTCCAGGGCGAGGCGTTGATGAATGATGCCTCGGGCCTGGTGACCTTCAAGTTTGCCCTGGCAGCGGCGTTGACCGGCGTGTTCTCGTTGGCCGATGCCAGCCTGACCTTTGTGTTGGTCGCGGTGGGGGGCCTGGCAGTCGGGGTAGCGCTGAGCTGGCTAGTCGGGCGCCTGCGCGCCTGGATGATCGCGCGGGGCTGGGACGACCCGGCGACCCACGTGGTGTTCATGTTGCTGCTGCCGTTTGCCGCCTATGTGCTGGCTGAACGCCTAGGCGCCTCGGGCATCCTGTCGGCGGTCGCCGCGGGCATGATGCAAAGCTGGCTCGACCTGCTGCCGCGCCAGACCAGCACGCGCCTGCTCAACCGCAGCGTCTGGTCGCTGCTGGAGTTTGCTTTCAATGGCTTGATCTTCCTGCTGTTGGGCCTGCAATTGCCGGACATCATCAAGGCCGTGGTCAGCCATGAGCCGACGCTGTGGCCGACCTTGTTGTATCGCTGCCTGGACGTGATCGCGATTTTCCTAGTGCTGGTGGTGTTGCGCTTTATCTGGGTGCAAAGCATCTGGCGCCTGTCGGGCTTGCTCCGCCGCCTGCGTGGGAAAAGTGAGTTGACCCTGGTGCCCACTGCGCGCTCCTGCTGGCTGTTGACCGTCGGCGGTGTGCGCGGTGCGGTGACCCTGGCCGGCGTCATGTCGGTGCCATTGTTGCTGGCGCCGGGCCAGGATTTTCCCGAGCGCGACCTGCTGATCTTCATCGCGGCCGGCGTGATCCTGCTGTCGCTGATTGCCGCCTGTATCGCTTTGCCGCTGCTGTTGCGCGGCATCGAAAAAAGCCCGGATGAAAAGCGCCACAACGAGGTACGCGAGGCCTGGAAAAAGACTGCGGTGGCCGCAATTCATGCCCTGGAGACAGAGGAACCCGCCGAAAGCGGCACCCCGGACGCCGCCCAGGCCGCACTGGCGACCGAGCTGAAGGCGCGGCTGATGTCGGAATATCGTCATCAACTGGAGGTGTTCAACGACTCGGCAGAAGCCCAGGCGCTGGCGCAGCAGATGGATCAGCTTGAGCGCAAACTGCGCCTCAAGGCCCTGCGTGCGCAGCGGTTGGAGCTGTACAGCCTGAGCCGTCATCACCAGATTGGTGATGACGTATTGCGCGAAGTGTTGGCGGATCTGGATATGAGCGAGGCGAACCTGGGTCAGGTGAAGTGACTTGTGGGGCGCTTAGCGGCGACGCTGGATAAAGTCGCGAATCCGCTCAGCCGCCTCCACACACTCTGCCAATGGCGCGACCAGTGCCAGGCGCACACGCCCGGCGCCGGGGTTGAAACCGTCGACTTCCCGCGACAGGTACGAACCTGGCACCACGGTCACGTGTTCTTCCACGAACAGGTCGCGGCAGAAGGCGGCATCGTCGCCATTCACATTCGGCCACAGGTAGAACCCGCCGTCCGGGGCCTGTACGTCCAGCACCGGCTTGAGGATTGCCAGCACGGCGTCGAACTTCTCGCGATACAGGTCGCGGTTGGCCTGCACGTGGGCTTCGTCCTGCCAGGCGGCGATGCTCGCCAGTTGGGTTTGCACGGGCATGGCGCAGCCGTGGTAAGTGCGGTACAGCAGGAAACCCTTGAGGATTTCGGCATCGCCGGCCACGAAGCCCGAGCGCAGGCCTGGCAGGTTGGAGCGCTTGGACAGGCTGTGGAACACCACGCAACGCTTGAAGTCCTTGCGACCCAGCGCCACGCAGGCGCTGAGCAGGCCTGGCGGCGGGGTCTGTTCGTCGAAGTACAGCTCGCTGTAGCACTCGTCGGCGGCGATCACGAAGTCGTATTCGTCGGCCAGGGCGATCAGTTTTTTCAGTGTGTCGACCGGGATCAGGGCGCCGGTCGGGTTGCCTGGGGAGCACAGGAAGAGGATCTGGCAGCGTTTCCAGATATCGGGCGAGACCGCATCGAAATCCGGGTTGAAGCCATTTTCGTCCAGGCACGGCAGGTAGTGCGGCTTGGCCCCTGCCAGGAACGCGGCGCCTTCGTAGATCTGGTAGAACGGGTTCGGGCTGACGACCAGCGCGTCGTCGCCGCGGTTGACCACGGTCTGGGTGAAAGCGAACAAGGCCTCACGGGTGCCATTGACCGGCAGGATGTTACGCGCCGGATCGAGCCTGCCCTTGGGCACATTGAAGCGGCGTTCGCACCAGGCGCCGATGGCCTCGCGCAGGGCCGGGATGCCCAGGGTAGTGGGGTAGACCGCCATTTGGTCGAGGTTGTTGCTCAGCGCTTCGGCGACGAATGCCGGCGACGTGTGCTTCGGTTCGCCGATGGACAGCGCGATCGGGCGTTTGTCCGGGTTCGGCGTGACACTGCCGAGCAGGGCGCGCAATTTCTCGAACGGGTAGGGCTGCAGCTGGTTCAGGGCGTTGTTCATAAGGGCCTCAATCACGGTGGGCACGGACCCTGTGGGAGCTGGCGTGCCTGCGATGGCATCGCGTCGGTGTAGCTGATACACCGAGCGGCCCGTATCGCAGGCAAGCCAGCTCCCACACGGATCGTGTTTACAACGTTAAATAATCAAATGGTCAGGCGCGACAGCTCGACGCCGGGTTCCTGGGTCACGCTCAACTGCTGGACGATGGCCTCCTGCAAGCGGCGGCACAGTTCAGGGTCGGACAGCGGCTGGTTATCGGCATCGGTAATAAAGAACACGTCTTCCACGCGCTCGCCGAGGGTCGCAATCTTGGCGTTCTGCAACGACAGGTCGAACTCCAGGAAAATCCCGCCGATACGCGCCAGCAGGCCTGGCCGGTCCGGGGCGCTGAGTTCCAGCACCGTCACCGGGCGCTGGGCGTCGTTGGAAATGGTGACCTGGGGCGCGAACGCAAAGTGCTTGAGCTGGCGCGGTACGCGGCGCTGGATGATGGTCGGATAGTCATCCGGGTTACGCAGCGCTTCGGTCAGGCCTTCGCGGATCTTTTTCACGCGCACCGGGTTGTCGCCAATCGAGTCGCCGTCGGTGTCGAGCACGATATAGGTGTCGAGGGTGAACTGGCTGCTGGAGGTGATGACCCGGGCGTCATGGATGTTCAGGTTGAGCTGGTCCATCGCCGCCACGGTCACGGCGAAGAAATCGTGCTGGTCGGGGGCGTAGATGAAAATCTGCGTGCCGCCTTCGAATTCGCGCTGGGTGGTTTCCTTGATCAGCACCAGCGGGCCGCCATCGGCAGGCTGCTGCAGGATCGCGTCAGTGTGCCAGGCGACATCACCGGCGGTGTGGCGCAGGAAATAATCGTCTCCCAGTTGCGACCACAGTTGTTCGACGTCGTCCGGGTCGTTGCCGCCGCGCACCAGGATATCCAGGGCTGCGCTTTGCGTACGGCGGATCTGCTCCTCGCGGTCCACCGGGTTTTCCAGGCCGCGACGCAGGGCGCGCTTGGTCTCGGTGTACAGCTGGCGCAACAGGCTGGCGCGCCAGGAGTTCCACAGCGTCGGGTTGGTGGCGTTGATGTCGGAGACGGTCAGCACATACAGGTAATCGAGGCGGGTTTCATCGCCGACGATCTGCGCGAAATCATGGATCACCTGCGGGTCGGACAAGTCCTTGCGCTGGGCGGTGGTCGACATCACCAGGTGGTTCTGCACCAGCCAGACAATCAGGCGGCTGTCCCACAGCGGCAACTGGTGGCGCTGGCAGAAGGCCTCGGCATCCACTGCACCGATTTCCGAGTGGTCGCCATGCCGGCCTTTGCCGATGTCGTGGTACAGGCCGGCCAGGTAGATCAGCTCCGGCTTGGGCAGCCTGGCCATTAGCTTACTGGCCAGCGGGAATTTCTCTGACACCTGGGTGTACTGCAACTTACGCAGGTGCTTGATCAGGTTGAGGGTGTGGGCGTCCACCGTATAGATGTGGAACAGGTCGTGCTGCATCTGCCCGACGATAAAGCCGAATTCCGGCAGATAGCGCCCGAGAATGCCGTAGCGGTTCATCCGACGCAGGTTGCGGTGGATGCCGATCTTGCACTTGAACAGCTCGATGAACAGGCTGGTGTTGCGAATGTCGTGGCGAAAATCGTCGTCGATCAGGTGACGGTTTTCTCGCAGCAGGCGAATGGTGTCGGCGCGCACACCTTTGATTTCCGGCTGTTGGGCCATCAGCACGAAGATTTCCAGCATGGCGAACGGGGTGCGGCGGAACACGTTGTCGTTGCGCGCCTCGATATAGCCGTCATGCAATTGGAAGCGCGAGTTGATCGGCTGCGGCGGCGCTTCGTCTTCAGGGGCCAGGATCACTTCTTCGAAGTGCTGGATGATCAGGTCGCTGAGCTGGGCGATGCTCATGACCACCCGGTAATACTGCTGCATGAAGCTTTCGATGCTGGTCTTGGCGTCCTCGCCTTCGAACCCCAGCAGGGTCGCGATGGAGCGCTGGTGGTCGAACAGCAGGCGGTCTTCGGCGCGTCCGGCGAGCATGTGCAGGGCGTAGCGCACTTTCCAGAGAAACTCCTGGGACGAAGCCAACAGGGCGTTTTCGCTCTCGACCAGGAACCCTTCGCCCGCGAGGGCGCGCAGGTTCAGGGTGCCGTACTGGCGACGGGCAACCCACAAAATCGTCTGGATATCCCGCAGCCCGCCGGGCGAGCCTTTGACGTTGGGTTCCAGGTTGTATTCGGTGTCGTTGTACTTGTGGTGGCGGGCCTTCTGCTCGGCACGCTTGGCCAGGAAGAAGTCCTTGCTCGGCCACATGTTTGCGGTACTGGTGACTTCGAGCATGCGCTGGCGCAGGCGCTCGGGGCCGGCGATGGTGCGGCTTTCCATCAGGTTGGTGATCACCGTCAGGTCGGCGCGGGCCTCTTCGGCGCACTCGTCCACCGAACGCACGCTCTGGCCGACTTCCAGGCCGATGTCCCACAGCAGCGTCAGAAATCGCTCGATGGAATCGCGAAAGATCTCATGATCGGCGCTGTCCAGCAGGATCAGCAGGTCGATGTCGGAGTAGGGGTGCAACTCGCCGCGACCGTAGCCGCCGACCGCCACCAGGGCGATGTCGGCGTCTTCGCTCCAGCTGAACTGTTCCCAGGCCTTCTGCAGGATGTTATCGACGAACCAGGCGCGGTCCTCGATCAGCCGACGGATGTCCCGGCCGCTGCGAAAGCGCTCGTCGAGCACCTCGCGAGCCTGGCGGATAGCTTTCTTGAAAGCGGCGATAGGGCTCGCCTTCAGGGCCAGTTCGGCCTGGAACTGGCCACGGTCGAAGAGTTCGGGATCCACCTGGGGCATCGATCGGCTTTCCTTTCTATCTAACAGTCAGTCACAACACAATGGGGGAAAACCAAGGCTGCTGCCTTACGCCGAAACGCGAGGGATCGTGTCGTCGGCGCGCAGGGTGAAGATCTCGTAGCCGGTCTCGGTGACCAGCAGGGTGTGTTCCCACTGGGCCGAGAGCTTGCGGTCCTTGGTGATGGCGGTCCAGCCGTCGCCCAGCACCTTGGTGTCGGCCTTGCCCTGGTTGATCATCGGCTCGATGGTGAAGGTCATGCCGGCCTTGAGTTCCATGCCGGTGCCGGCACGGCCGTAGTGCAGGATCTGCGGCTCCTCGTGGAACACTGTGCCGATGCCGTGCCCGCAGAATTCGCGCACCACCGAGAAGCCGTTCTTTTCAGCATGCTTCTGGATCACTTCACCGATGTCGCCCAGGCGGCAGCCAGGCTTGACGATTTCGATGGCCTTGTACATGCATTCCTGGGTGACCTGGGACAGGCGCTCGGCCCAGACCGGCACGGTGCCGACGTGGAACATGCGGCTGGTGTCGCCGAAGTAGCCATCCTTGATCACGGTGACGTCGATGTTCAGGGTGTCGCCTTCCTTCAATGGCTTGTCACCCGGGATCCCGTGGCAGACCACGTGGTTGACCGAGGTGCAGATCGACTTGGGGAACCCCTTGTAGTTCAGCGGCGCAGGGATGGCCTTTTGCACATCGACTATATAGTCGTGGCAGATCTGGTTGAGCGTTTCGGTGGTGACGCCTGGCTTGACGTGCTCGGCAATCATTTCCAGCACGTCGGCAGCCAGTTTGCCGGCGATGCGCATGCCGGCGATGTCTTCGGCGGATTTCAAACTAACGGTCATACAGGCTCTCTCTAGCGCGACGCGCTGAAATCAATACGGTTTACGGGTGTGCGACAAAAGGTTGCAGAACTCGCACAAGCCCCAAAAAACGCGATTCTAACAGACGATGGCGTCAAATCATGACCCTCTGATGATCGCTTCTCTCTATCAGATGGGGCTAAATTCGCTCTATTCAAAGGGTTACGCCAATGCCGCGCACGGCAAATGTGATTGCGGGTTTCGTTTTCGCCCTTCGTGTGGTATAAAATGCGCCGCTTTCCGGGGATACCCCGCAAAGCTTAAATCCACACACGTGTCGACACGATGACCTGGGTGCCGGAGGCCTTGCTGCCGCTGGTTGGTCATTGGGATACGTGGAGGCCAAACCCGACTTATTAAGGAACTATCATGTCCCAAGTCAACATGCGCGATATGCTGAAGGCCGGTGTGCACTTCGGTCACCAGACCCGTTACTGGAACCCGAAAATGGGTAAGTACATTTTCGGCGCGCGTAACAAGATCCACATTATCAACCTTGAAAAAACCCTGCCAATGTTCAACGAAGCTCTGACTTTCGTAGAGCGCCTGGCCCAGGGCAAAAACAAGATTCTGTTCGTCGGCACCAAGCGTTCCGCTGGCAAGATCGTTGCTGAAGAAGCAGCACGTTGCGGTTCGCCGTACGTCGATCACCGCTGGTTGGGCGGCATGCTGACCAACTTCAAAACCATCCGTGCTTCCATCAAGCGTCTGCGTGACCTTGAAGTGCAAGCCGAAGACGGTACTTTCGCCAAGCTGACCAAGAAAGAAGCGCTGATGCGCTCCCGTGACCTGGAAAAGCTCGATCGTTCCCTGGGTGGTATCAAGGACATGGGCGGTCTGCCTGACGCGCTGTTCGTTATCGACGTTGATCACGAGCGCATCGCGATCACCGAAGCCAACAAGCTGGGCATCCCGGTTATCGGCGTAGTCGATACCAACAGCAGCCCGGAAGGCGTTGACTACATCATCCCAGGCAACGATGACGCAATCCGCGCTATCCAGCTGTACATGGGTTCGATGGCTGATGCTGTAATCCGTGGTCGCAACCACGTTGCTGGCGGTACCGAGCAGTTCGTTGAAGAAGCTCCGGTAGCAGCCGCTGAGTAATTGACGCCCTGGCGTTGACTCAGTAAGCAAAAAGGGGGCTTGGCCCCCTTTTTGCCACCTCGAAAACCATTTGTGGGCGCCCACTTGTGGCAGCGCAACCTAGCGACTGTAACGTGCAGCGGCCTACAACGGAGATTCGGGAAGAATTGATCGCCCGTTTGATCGGGTGGAATGGTTGAAAACCTATCCAAGAGGATTTTGAAATGGCAGAGATTACTGCAGCGTTGGTTAAAGAACTGCGTGAGCGCACCGGCGAAGGCATGATGGATTGCAAAAAGGCCTTGACCAAGGCCGGCGGCGACATCGAAAAAGCCATCGACGACATGCGTGCTTCGGGCGCCATCAAGGCCGCCAAGAAAGCCGGTAACGTTGCTGCTGAAGGCGCCATCGCCCTGAAGGAAGACGGTAAATCCGCAGTCCTGCTGGAAGTGAACTCGCAGACCGACTTCCTGGCTCTGCAGGATGACTTCAAGGCATTCGTTGCTGCCAGCGTTGAAAAAGCATTCGCTGACAAGCTGACGACCGTTGAGCCTCTGATCGAAGCTCAAGAAGCTGCTCGCCTGGTACTGGTCGGCAAGGTTGGCGAAAACGTCAACATCCGTCGCCTGGCTCGCGTTGAAGGTGATGTTGTCGGTGGTTACCTGCACGGCAACAAAATCGGTGTAGCGGTAGTTCTGAAAGGCGGCGACGTTGAGCTGGCCAAAGACATCGCTATGCACGTTGCTGCCAGCAACCCTGAGTTCCTGCTGCCTTCGGAAGTTTCTGCCGAAGCGATCGAGCGTGAAAAAGCTGTGTTCCTGCAGCTGAACGAAGAAAAAATCAAAGGCAAGCCAGAAAACATTGTTGAGAACATGGTCAAGGGCCGTATCAGCAAGTTCCTGGCTGAAGCAAGCCTGGTTGAGCAGGCGTTCGTCAAGAACCCTGAAATCAAGGTTGGCGAACTGGCCAAGAAAGCCGGTGCTGAAATCGTTTCCTTCACTTACTTCAAAGTAGGCGAAGGCATCGAGAAGCCGGTCGACAACTTCGCTGAAGAAGTTGCTGCCCAGCTGGCTGCCGCCAAGCAATAAGACAGTTTTCAACTGTCGCCCAAAAGAGGCTGCCCGCTCACGCGCGCAGCCTCTTTTCAAATGGGCAGGCCGATTTTATTTGGCTTACCCTCGGAACTGGCTTACAAAGCCGTGTTCCGATGGCGCTGTGACAGCGTCCAGCTAGAGTGAACGCAAGCCGTAAACGGCTCGCCAAGAATTTTTTAAAAAATACGCCGCAGGAGAGATTCGCAATGGCTCAGCAGGGCAGTGGTTATCAGGCTCGCTATAAACGCATTCTACTCAAGCTTAGCGGCGAGGCCCTGATGGGCTCGGAAGAGTTCGGGATCGATCCCAAGGTGCTCGATCGCATGGCGCTTGAAGTCGGCCAACTGGTCGGTATCGGCGTGCAGGTCGGCCTGGTGATTGGCGGCGGCAACCTGTTCCGCGGCGCGGCACTGAGTGCGGCCGGCATGGATCGGGTAACCGGCGACCACATGGGCATGCTGGCCACTGTGATGAACGCCCTGGCGATGCGTGACGCCCTGGAGCGTGCCAATATCTCGGCTATCGTGATGTCGGCTATTTCCATGGTTGGCGTGACCGATCACTATGATCGCCGCAAAGCCATGCGCCACCTGAACTCCAAAGAAGTGGTGATCTTCGCTGCGGGTACGGGCAATCCGTTCTTCACCACGGACTCGGCTGCCTGCCTGCGCGCCATCGAGATCGATGCCGACGTAGTGCTCAAGGCCACCAAGGTGGACGGCGTCTACACCGCAGACCCATTCAAAGACCCGCATGCCGAGAAGTTCGATCATCTGACCTACGATGAAGTGCTGGATCGCAAGCTGGGTGTGATGGACCTGACGGCTATTTGCCTGTGCCGCGACCACAAGATGCCGCTGCGCGTATTTAACATGAACAAGCCCGGCGCCCTGCTGAACATCGTACACGGCGGCGCGGAAGGGACTCTGATCGAGGAAGGCCAACAATGATCAACGAAATCAAGAAAGACGCCCAAGCGCGTATGCAGAAATCCCTGGAGTCTCTGAGCCATGCTTTTGGCCAGATTCGTACCGGCAAGGCTCACCCAAGCATCCTGGGTAGCGTGATGGTGCCTTACTACGGCGCTGACACCCCGCTGAGCGGCGTGGCCAACGTCACTGTGAAAGACTCGCGCACCCTGCAGGTCGTGGCGTTCGAGCGCAACATGCTCGCTGCCGTCGACAAGGCAATCCAGAGCGCTGGGCTGAACCTCAACCCGACCAACCTGGGCGAGTTGCTGCTGATCTCCATGCCTGCCCTGACCGAAGAAACCCGCAAGGGCTTCACCAAGCAGGCGCGTAGCGCCGCGGAAGATGCTCGTGTTGCCGTGCGCAACATCCGTCGTGATGCCCTGGGTGACCTGAAGAAGCTGGTCAAGGACAAGGAAATCAGCGAAGACGAAGAGCGTCGCGCCGTCGCCGATATCGACAAGCTGACCAAGGACGCCGAGGCCCAGATCACCAAGGCCACGGAAGAGAAAGAAAAGGACCTGATGGCCGTATAAGGGGTCAGGACGCCTTCATGGAAAAGACCAAGCAGACTGTACCCTCTGTGGTGCCGCGCCATGTCGCGATCATCATGGATGGGAATAATCGCTGGGCGAAGAAACGCTTTATGCCGGGTGTTGCCGGGCATAAAGCGGGTGTCGATGCGGTACGGGCTGTGATTGAGGTGTGTGCCGAGGCCAAGGTCGAAGTCTTGACCCTGTTTGCCTTCTCCAGCGAGAACTGGCAGCGCCCGGCCGAAGAAGTCAGTGCCTTGATGGACCTGTTCTTCAAGGCTCTGCGTCGCGAGGCCAAGCGCCTCAACGACAACAACATCAGCCTGCGCATCATTGGCGATCGCTCGCGTTTCCACCCGGAACTGCAGGCAGCCATGCGCGAAGCCGAGGCCATTACCGCCGGGGCCAACCGTTTTGTGCTGCAGATCGCAGCCAACTACGGTGGCCAGTGGGATATCGCCCAGGCCGCGCAGCGACTGGCCCGCGAAGTGCAAGCCGGTCATCTGCGCCCGGACGACATCACGCCCGAACTGCTGCAGACCTGCCTGGTGACCGGCGACCTGCCGTTGCCGGACTTGTGCATCCGCACCGGTGGCGAGCACCGCATCAGCAACTTCCTGCTGTGGCAGCTGGCCTATACCGAGCTGTACTTCTCCGACCTGTTCTGGCCGGACTTCAAACACGATGCCATGCGTAATGCGCTGGCCGATTTCGCTTCCCGTCAGCGTCGCTTCGGTAAAACGAGCGAGCAGATCGAAGCTGGAGCCCGGGTTTAATGCTTAAACAACGAATCATCACAGCACTGATCCTGTTGCCGATCGCCTTGTGTGGGTTTTTCCTGCTCGATGGTTCCGGCTTTGCGCTGTTTATTGGCTTGGTCGTAACCCTGGGCGCCTGGGAATGGGCGCGCCTGGCGGGCTTCAGTGCACAGTTGCCACGTGTGGTGTACGCCGCAATCGTGGCGCTGTTGCTGTTTCTCATGTACATCCTGCCGGACGTCGCGCCCTGGGTGCTGGGGGCGGCGGTCTTGTGGTGGGCGCTGGCGACGTTCCTGGTGCTGACCTATCCGCGCACCAGCAGTCATTGGTCCAGTGTGGCCTGCAAGCTGGTGATTGGCCTGTTGATCCTGCTACCGGCCTGGCAAGGGCTGGTACTGATCAAGCATTCGCCGATGGGCAACTGGCTGATCATGGCGGTGATGGTGCTTGTCTGGGGCGCGGATATCGGCGCCTACTTCTCGGGTCGTGCGTTCGGCAAGCGCAAGCTGGCGCCGGCGGTCAGCCCGGGTAAGAGCTGGGAGGGCGTGTACGGCGGCCTGGCATTGACCCTGCTGATCACGCTGGTGGTGGGTGTGGTGCGTGACTGGTCGGTGAAGGAGATCTTCCTGGCGCTGCTGGGCACTGCCATCGTCGTCTTTATCTCGGTGGTCGGTGACCTGACCGAAAGCATGTTCAAGCGCCAGGCCGGGATCAAGGACAGCAGCAACCTGCTGCCGGGCCACGGCGGCGTGCTGGATCGTATCGACAGCCTGACGGCGGCCATCCCGATTTTCGCCGTACTGCTGTGGATGACTGCCTCGTGAGCCGCCTGCAACAGGTAACCGTGCTGGGCGCTACGGGCTCGGTAGGGCTGAGCACCCTGGACGTGATCGCTCGCCACCCGGATCGCTATCAGGTCTTCGCGCTGACCGGGTTCTCCCGTTTGAGCGAATTGCTCGCCCTGTGTGTGCGCCATGCACCGCGTTTCGCCGTCGTGCCTGAGGCCGCGTTGGCGCGCGGGCTGCAGGATGATCTGCGGGCTGCCGGGCTGGCGACCCAGGTGTTGGTGGGCGAGGAGGGGCTGTGCCAGGTGTCGGCGGATGCCGAGGTGGATACCGTTGTCGCCGCCATCGTCGGGGCAGCTGGCTTGCGTCCAACCCTCGCTGCGGTCGATGCTGGCAAGAAGATCCTGTTGGCCAATAAAGAAGCGCTGGTGATGTCCGGTGCGCTCTTTATGCAAGCGGTGCGCAAGAGCGGCGCGGTGTTGCTGCCCCTCGACAGTGAGCACAACGCCATCTTCCAGTGCATGCCGGGTGACTTTGCCCGAGGCCTGAGCCAGGTCGGCGTGCGTCGGATTCTGCTGACGGCCTCTGGTGGTCCTTTCCGTCAAACTCCGTTGGCTGAGCTGGAACATGTGTCTCCGGACCAGGCCTGCGCTCATCCGAACTGGTCGATGGGGCGCAAGATCTCCGTGGATTCGGCAAGCATGATGAACAAGGGGCTGGAGTTGATCGAGGCCTGCTGGCTGTTCGATGCACGCCCCGAGCAAATCGAGGTGGTGATCCACCCGCAAAGTGTGATTCATTCCCTGGTCGACTATGTGGATGGTTCGGTGTTGGCGCAGTTGGGTAACCCCGACATGCGCACGCCCATCGCCAACGCCCTGGCCTGGCCGGAGCGGATTGATTCCGGCGTGGCGCCATTGGACCTGTTTGCAATTGCGCGGCTGGATTTCGAGGCGCCGGACGAGCAACGCTTTCCTTGCCTGCGCCTGGCGCGACATGCAGCGCAAGCGGGTAACAGCGCACCGGCGATGCTCAATGCTGCCAATGAAGTGGCCGTGGCGGCGTTTCTCGAACGGCGCATCCGCTTTCCGCAGATCGCGAGTATCATCGAGGACGTCCTGGCGCTTGAGCCTGTCGTGGCAGTGAATGATCTGGGAGCGGTGTTCGAGGCTGATGCCAAGGCTCGTGCCCTGGCTCAACAATGGCTGGACCGCAACGCGCGTTAGTTTGAGGGCGTGTTTGAGCCTTCAGGCACTGGATTGGAATGCGGAGAAATTAGATGAGTGCGCTTTACATGATTGTCGGCACCCTGGTTGCTCTGGGTGTGCTGGTTACCTTCCACGAATTCGGCCACTTCTGGGTGGCACGTCGTTGCGGCGTCAAGGTATTGCGCTTTTCCGTCGGTTTCGGCATGCCGCTGTTGCGCTGGCATGACCGTCGCGGCACCGAGTTTGTGATTGCGGCCATCCCCTTGGGTGGCTACGTCAAGATGCTCGATGAGCGCGAAGGTGAAGTGCCGGCTGATCAACTGGACCAGTCCTTTAACCGCAAGACCGTTCGTCAGCGTATTGCGATTGTTGCCGCGGGACCGATCGCCAACTTCCTGCTGGCGATGGTGTTCTTCTGGGTGCTGGCCATGCTCGGCAGCCAGCAGGTGCGCCCGGTCATCGGCGCGGTCGAGGCCGATAGCATGGCGGCAAAGGCCGGCCTGGTCGCAGGGCAAGAAATTGTATCCATTGATGGCGAGCCCACCACGGGGTGGGGCGCGGTCAATTTGCAATTGGTTCGTCGCCTGGGTGAGAGCGGTACCGTCAATGTGGTGGTGCGCGAGCAGGATTCCACGACCGAAACCCCGCGTACGCTGGCCCTTGACCATTGGCTGAAGGGGGCTGACGAGCCTGATCCGATCAAATCCCTGGGTATCCGTCCGTGGCGCCCGGCGCTGCCGCCGGTGCTCGCCGAGCTGGACCCGAAAGGCCCGGCCCAGGCCGCCGGGTTGAAAACCGGTGATCGCCTGTTGGCCCTCGATGGCCAGGCATTGGGCGACTGGCAGCAAGTGGTCGACCTGGTTCGTGTACGGCCTGATACCAAAATTGTGCTGAAAGTTGAGCGCGACGGTGCTCAAATCGACATCCCTGTCACCCTGGCGGTGCGCGGGGAAGCCAAGGCGGCCGGGGGTTACCTGGGTGCCGGGGTGAAAGGTGTAGAGTGGCCGCCATCGATGGTGCGCGAGGTCAGTTTCGGGCCGTTGGCAGCAATTGGCGAGGGCGCTCGACGCACCTGGACCATGAGTGTGCTGACCCTCGAATCCCTCAAGAAAATGTTGTTCGGCGAGCTCTCGGTAAAAAACTTGAGTGGACCGATAACCATTGCTAAAGTGGCGGGCGCTTCTGCCCAGTCGGGTGTCGCGGATTTCCTGAATTTCCTGGCTTATCTGAGTATTAGCCTGGGTGTTCTGAATTTGCTGCCCATTCCAGTATTGGATGGGGGGCATCTGTTGTTTTATCTGGTCGAGTGGGCGCGTGGTCGTCCCTTGTCGGATCGGGTGCAGGGTTGGGGGATACAGATCGGTATCAGTTTGGTGGTCGGGGTGATGTTGTTAGCCTTGGTCAACGATCTGGGTCGTCTGTAACGCTTCGCTGAATTGCGAATCTGCCGCATTTTGCGGCAGTTTGTTTATTGCCAGTTGGAATAAGAAAGGACTTCATGAAACGTCTGCTGCTAACTGCGGTTCTCACCGTATTGATGATCGCCGAAGTTCACGCCGAGTCCTTCACCATCTCCGATATTCGCGTCAACGGCCTCCAGCGGGTTTCCGCGGGTAGCGTCTTTGGTGCCTTGCCGTTGAACGTTGGGGAACAGGCTGATGACCGTCGCCTGGTGGAATCCACTCGTGCGCTGTTCAAAACCGGTTTCTTTCAAGACATCCAACTGGGTCGCGAAGGCAACGTCCTGGTCATCACTGTCGTCGAGCGACCTTCCGTCGCCAGTATCGAGATCGAAGGCAACAAAGCGATCTCCACTGAAGACCTGATGAAGGGCCTCAAGCAATCCGGCCTGGCCGAGGGCGAGATCTTCCAGCGCGCCACCCTTGAGGGTGTGCGTAACGAGCTGCAACGCCAGTACGTTGCCCAGGGCCGCTACTCCGCGACCGTGGAAACCGAAGTGGTCCCGCAACCTCGTAACCGTGTCGGCCTCAAGGTCAACATCAACGAAGGTACCGTGGCGGCGATTCAGCACATCAACGTGGTGGGCAATACCAAGTTCGCTGATGACGACCTGATCGACCTGTTCGAACTCAAGACCACCAACTGGTTGTCGTTCTTCAAGAACGACGACAAGTACGCACGTGAAAAACTCTCCGGTGACCTGGAGCGTCTGCGCTCCTACTACCTGGACCGTGGCTATATCAACATGGATATCGCTTCGACCCAGGTGTCCATCACCCCGGACAAGAAGCACGTCTACATCACCGTCAACGTCAACGAAGGCGAGAAGTACAAGGTTCGTGACGTCAAGCTCAGCGGCGACCTGAAAGTCCCTGAAGACCAGGTCAAGGCGCTGTTGCTGGTGCAGAAGGACCAGGTGTTCTCGCGCAAGCTGATGACCACCACCTCCGAACTGATCACCCGCCGCCTCGGTAACGAAGGCTATACCTTCGCCAACGTCAACGGCGTGCCGACCCCGCACGATGATGACCATACCGTGGACATCACCTTCGTTGTCGACCCAGGCAAGCGTGCCTACGTGAACCGCATCAACTTCCGTGGCAACACCAAGTCTGCGGACGAAGTGCTGCGTCGTGAAATGCGTCAGATGGAAGGTGGCTGGGCGTCGACTTACCTGATCGACCAGTCCAAGACCCGTCTTGAGCGCCTGGGCTTCTTCAAGGAAGTCAACGTCGAGACCCCGGCCGTACCGGGCGTGGATGACCAGGTTGACGTGAACTACGCCGTGGAAGAGCAGGCGTCGGGTTCCATCACCGCCAGCGTTGGTTTCGCACAGAGCGCCGGCCTGATCCTCGGTGGTTCGATCACCCAGAACAACTTCCTCGGTACCGGTAACAAGGTTTCCATCGGCCTGACCCGCAGCGAATACCAGAGCCGCTATAACTTCGGTTATGTCGACCCCTACTGGACTGCCGACGGTGTGAGCCTGGGCTACAACGCCTTCTACCGCACCACCGACTACAAAGACCTCGACGTTGACGTAGCAAGCTATGCGATCGACAGCCTGGGTGTGGGCGCCAACATTGGCTACCCGATCAGCGAAACGTCGCGCCTGACCTTTGGCCTGACCGCGCAACAGGATGAGATCAAGACCGGTGTGTACACCGTGGACGAGATCTTCGACTTTACCCGTCGCGAAGGTGACAAGTTCCTGAACTTCAAGGCGTCCGCCGGCTGGTCCGAGTCGACCCTGAACAAAGGTGTGCTGGCGACCCGTGGTCACTCCCAGAGCCTGACCCTGGAAACCACGACGCCGGGCAGCGACCTGTCGTTCTTCAAACTCGACTACCGCGGCCAGTTGTTCCAGCCGTTGAGCGATAACTACACCATGCGCCTGCACACTGAGCTGGGCTATGGCGATGGTTATGGTTCGACCAATGGCTTGCCGTTCTATGAGAACTACTATGCTGGTGGTTTCAACTCGGTACGTGGCTTCAAGGACAGCACCCTGGGTCCTCGTGGTACGCCAAGCCGTGGTGTGGGTGTAACCGGTAACCAAGGCACTGTGGCGGATTCGGACAACGACCCGCTGCCGTTCGGTGGTAACGTTTTGATTCAGGGTGGTGCGGAGATTCTGTTCCCGCTGCCATTCGTGAAGGATCAGCGTTCGCTGCGTACTTCGGTCTTCTGGGACGTGGGTAACGTGTTCGACTCCAAGTGCGAGCAGATCCGTAACCCGAGCGGCGTGAAGTCCGAAACCCAATGCAACGACGTGAGCCTCAGCAACCTGGCAAGCTCCGTGGGTGTGGGTGTGACCTGGGTGACCGCGCTTGGCCCATTGAGCTTTGCTCTGGCCATGCCGATCAAGAAACCGGATAACGCTGAAACCCAGATTTTCCAATTCTCCCTCGGCCAGACGTTCTAAGCGTCTGACCCAAGATAACGACAACGGATTCTGTAGGAGTACATCGTGCGTAAGTTGACTCAATTGGTTCTGCTGGCCACCGTGCTGGTAACCACCCCGGCCTTCGCCGAAATGAAAATCGCCGTCCTGAACTATCAGATGGCTCTGTTGGAATCCGATGCGGCCAAGAAGTACGCCGTGGATGCCGAGAAGAAATTCGGTCCGCAACTGACCAAGCTCAAGACCCTGGAAAGCAGTGCCAAGGGCATCCAGGATCGCCTGGTAGCCGGTGGCGACAAGATGCAGCAGGGCGAGCGCGAGCGCCTGGAGCTTGAATTCAAGCAAAAGGCCCGTGACTACCAGTTCCAGTCCAAGGAGCTGAACGAAGCCAAGGCAGTTGCCGACCGCGAAATGCTCAAGCAGCTGAAGCCGAAACTGGACAGCGCTGTGGAAGAAGTCATCAAGAAAGGTGCCTTTGACCTGGTGTTCGAGCGTGGCGCTGTCATCGACGTCAAGCCTCAATACGACATCACCCGTCAGGTGATCGAGCGCATGAACCAGCTGAAGTAAGCCATGACCGCGACTATCAAGCTCGGCGAGTTGGCCGAGTTCCTGGGGGCCACCTTGCGTGGCTCCAAGGAGAAAGAAATCACTGGGCTAGCCACCTTGCAGGAGGCTGGCCCAGCTCAGTTGAGCTTCCTCGCAAATCCCCAATACCGTAAATACCTCGTCGATAGCCAGGCTGCAGCCGTGTTGCTCAAAGCCGCTGACGCCGAAGGGTTTGCCGGGGATGCGCTGGTGGTGGCCGACCCGTACCTGGCTTATGCACGGGTATCGCACCTGTTCGACCCGAAACCCAAGGCTGCCGCCGGTATTCATCCTTCGGCGGTCATTGCCGATGATGCGCAGGTTGACCCTGCGGCCAGCGTCGGCGCGTTTGCGGTGATCGAGAGCGGTGCACGCATTGCGGCGGGTGTGACTGTCGGTGCGCATTGCTTCATCGGCGCACGCTGCGAAATCGGTGCCGATGGCTGGCTGGCACCCCGCGTGACCCTGTACCACGATGTGCGTATCGGCGAGCGTGTGGTCATCCAGTCGGGTGCCGTGATCGGCGGTGAAGGTTTTGGCTTTGCCAATTCCAAAGGTGTCTGGAACAAGATTGCCCAGGTCGGCGGCGTATTGATCGGCGACGACGTGGAAATCGGTGTCAACACCGCTGTTGATCGCGGGGCCCTGGCCGATACCGTGATCGGTAACGGCGTGAAGCTCGATAACCAGATCCAGATCGCCCACAACGTCCAGATTGGCGATCACACCGCCATGGCGGCGTGTGTAGGCATCTCCGGCAGCACCAAAATCGGCAAGCATTGCATGCTAGCCGGTGGCGTAGGGTTGGTGGGGCATATTGAAGTTTGCGACAACGTATTCATCACCGGCATGACCATGGTGACCCACTCGATTACCGAGCCGGGTGCCTATTCTTCCGGTACCGCCATGCAGCCTGCAGCTGAATGGCGCAAGAGTGCAGCACGGTTGAGGCAGCTCGACGACATGGCTCGACGCCTCAAACAGCTGGAAAAGCGTGTTGGAGACGTGACCCCTGGCGGTAATGCTTCATCAGAAGGCTGATACCATTTCCATATCAAGTGTGCACAGCCGCTAGACTGCCTCCTTGATTTGCTAGCGGGGCGTGCTTTTAGTTCGCCCGCCCCCAATCTTTATTACAGGCTTCCCCCCGAAATGATGGACATCAACGAGATTCGCGAATACCTGCCTCACCGTTACCCGTTCCTGCTGGTGGACCGCGTAGTGGACCTCAATGTTGAGGAAAAGCGCATTCGTGCCTACAAGAATGTCAGCATCAACGAACCGTTCTTCAATGGTCACTTTCCTGCGCATCCCATCATGCCGGGCGTGTTGATCATCGAAGCGATGGCCCAGGCTGCCGGTATCCTTGGTTTCAAAATGCTCGACCTCAAGCCTGCCGATGGCACGCTTTACTATTTCGTGGGCTCCGACAAGTTGCGTTTCCGCAACCCGGTTACCCCGGGTGACCAGTTGATCCTGGAAGCCAAGTTCATCAGCTGCAAGCGCCAGATCTGGAAGTTCGAATGCCAGGCTTCGGTGGATGGCAAGCCGGTGTGCTCCGCTGAGATCATCTGTGCGGAACGCAAACTATGAGTTTGATTGACCCTCGCGCAATCATCGATCCGTCGGCCGTGCTGGCCGCCGACGTTGAGGTCGGCCCTTGGTCGATCATCGGCGCAGGTGTGGAAATCGGCGAGGGGACTGTCATCGGGCCGCACGTGATCCTCAAGGGTCCGACCCGCATTGGCAAACACAACCGCATCTACCAGTTCTCCTCGGTAGGCGAAGACACCCCGGACATGAAGTACAAGGGTGAAGAGACACGCCTGGTAATCGGTGATCACAACATCATCCGTGAAGGCGTGACCATTCACCGTGGCACTGTGCAGGATCGTGCCGAGACCACGCTGGGTGATCACAACCTGGTCATGGCCTATGCCCATATCGGCCATGACAGCGTGATCGGCAACCACTGCATCCTGGTCAACAACACCGCCTTGGCTGGCCATGTGCACGTTGACGACTGGGCCATCCTGTCCGGCTTTACCCTGGTGCATCAGTACTGCCATATCGGCGCCCACAGCTTTTCCGGCATGGGTACCGCAATCGGCAAGGACGTACCGGCGTTTGTCACGGTATTCGGCAACCCGGCCGAAGCCCGCAGCATGAACTTCGAAGGCATGCGCCGTCGGGGTTTCAGCGAAGAGGCGATCCACGCCCTGCGCCGTGCCTACAAGGTGGTTTATCGTCAGGGGCTGACGGTGGACCAGGCGTTGATCCAACTGGCCGAGTCGGCAGCGTTGTTCCCGGAAGTCGCGGTGTTTCGCGACTCGATCCAGGCGTCGACTCGCGGCATCACCCGCTGATCATGGCCACTCTGCGTATCGCGCTGGTGGCCGGAGAAGCCTCCGGCGACATTTTGGGCGCAGGTCTGATGCGGGCGCTCAAGGCCCAGCATCCAGCAGTGGAGTTCATCGGCGTCGGCGGCCCGCTGATGCAGGCTGAAGGGCTCACGTCCTACTTCCCCATGGAGCGCCTGTCGGTCATGGGGCTGGTTGAGGTGCTGGGTCGCCTGCGCGAGCTGTTGGCCCGCCGCAAGCTGCTGATCCAGACGCTGATCGAAGAAAAGCCTGACGTCTTTATCGGCATCGACGCACCGGATTTCACCCTCAACATCGAACTCAAGTTGCGCCAGGCCGGGATCAAGACCGTGCACTACGTCAGCCCATCCGTTTGGGCGTGGCGGCAGAAGCGTGTGCTGAAAATCCGTGAAGGCTGTGACCTGATGTTGACCCTGCTGCCGTTCGAGGCCAGGTTCTACGAAGAGAAGGGGGTGCCGGTGAGGTTTGTCGGGCATACCCTGGCGGACACCATTCCCTTGCAGGCTGACCGCGCGGCTGCGCGTGCCGAACTGGGCCTGCCCGACGGCCCGCTGGTGGCGCTGATGCCGGGCAGCCGTGGCGGCGAAGTCGGCCGGCTGGCCTCGGTGTTTTTTGATGCTGCCGAGCGCCTGCAGGCCTTGAAGCCAGGCGTACGTTTCGTGCTGCCGTGCGCCAGCCCGCAGCGTCGCGCGCAGATCGAAACCTTGCTGGAAGGCCGCAACCTGCCATTGACCTTGCTCGACGGTCAGTCGCACCTGGCTCTCGCGGCCTGCGACGCGGTGTTGATCGCCTCGGGCACCGCGACACTGGAAGCCTTGCTGTACAAGCGCCCGATGGTTGTGGCCTACCGCCTTGCGCCGCTGACGTTCTGGATTCTCAAGCGCATGGTCAAGAGCCCTTACATCTCCTTGCCCAACCTGCTGGCCCAGCGCCTGCTGGTGCCGGAGTTGTTGCAGGACGATGCAACGCCCGAGGCCCTCGCGCAAACTCTACTACCCTTGATCGACGGCGGCGAAGAACAGACCCGTGGTTTCGACGACATCCACCGCACCCTGCGCCGGGATGCCTCGAACCAGGCGGCTGACGCCGTGTTGAGCTTGATCGGCCACAAACAGGAAGCTTTATGAGCACGCAAATGGGCCTGGATTTCAGCCTGGTTGCCGAAGCCCACGCACTCGTGGCCGGCGTTGACGAAGTCGGACGCGGCCCGCTGTGCGGCGCGGTGGTGACGGCGGCGGTGATCCTCGACCCGAACCGCCCGATCCTGGGCCTCAACGACTCGAAGAAGCTCACCGAAGCACGCCGTGAAAAGCTCTACGACGAGATCTGTGAAAAAGCCCTGAGCTGGCATATCGCCCGGGCCGAAGTCGAAGAAATCGACGAATTGAATATCCTCCACGCCACCATGCTGGCCATGCAGCGGGCAGTGGAAGGCCTGCACATCACGCCGAAAATGGCGATGATCGACGGCAACCGTTGCCCCAAGCTGGCCATGCCGTCCGAGGCGGTGGTCAAGGGCGATAGCAAGGTGCCGGCCATTGCCGCCGCTTCGATCCTGGCCAAAGTCAGTCGCGACCGTGAAATGGCTGCGTTTGAATTGATCTATCCCGGCTACGGCATCGGTGGGCACAAGGGCTATCCGACGCCCGTTCATCTGGAAGCCCTGGCGCGCCTGGGTCCTACCCCGATCCACCGCCGCTCGTTCGCCCCGGTGCGCCAGGCCTACGAGCTGCGCGAGAGCTTCAGCGAGGTTTAGTCGCGAGGCTGATGTTTTTGCCAAGGCCCGGTACAATCCGGGCCTTGTTGTTTTCATGTATCAAGACAGGATCACTATGCCGGCTTCATTCGTTCATCTACGCCTGCACACTGAATACTCCCTGGTCGACGGCCTGGTACGGATCAAACCGCTGGTCAAAACCCTGGTGGGCATGAATATGCCTGCGGTCGCGGTGACCGATCAGAACAACATGTGTTCCCTGGTCAAGTTCTACAAGAACGCCATGGGCGCCGGGATCAAGCCGATCTGCGGCGCCGACCTGTGGCTGTCCAACAAGGACCCCGATAACCCCCTGAGCCGCATCAGCCTGTTGGCGATGAACGGCGTCGGTTATCGCAACCTCACCGAATTGATTTCCCGTGGTTTTATCGATGGCCAGCGCAACGGCTCGATCATCATCGAGCGCGAATGGGTCGCCGAGGCCAGCGAAGGCCTGATCATGCTGTCGGCCGCCAAAGAAGGCGAGATCGGCATCGCGCTGTTGGGCGGCAACCCGCACGAAGCCGAAGTGCTGGCGAGTGAGTGGATGCAGGTCTTTCCGGGGCGCTTCTATCTGGAAGTGCAGCGCACCAACCGCCCCAACGATGAAGAGCATCTGCACGCCGCCGTGGCCCTCGCCGACAAGCTGGGCGCGCCACTGGTGGCGACCAACGATGTGCGCTTCATCAAGAAAGAAGATTTCGAGGCCCACGAAACCCGCGTGTGCATCGGCGAAGGCCGGGCCCTGGATGACCCGCGCCGCTCCAAGAACTACAGCGAAGAGCAGTACCTCAAAAGCGCGGACGAGATGGCCGAGCTGTTCAGTGACCTGCCCGAGGCCCTGGAAAACTCCGTCGAAATCGCCAAGCGCTGCAATATCGAAGTGAAGCTGGGCAAGCACTTCCTGCCCAACTTCCCGATTCCCGATGGCATGACCATCGATGAATACTTTCGCAAGGTGTCGTTTGACGGCCTGGAGGAGCGCCTCAGCGTCCTGCTGCCTAAGGACACCACCGAAGACTATGAGGCCAAGCGCCAGGTCTACGTTGATCGGCTGAATTTCGAGCTGGATATCATCATCCAGATGGGGTTCCCCGGTTACTTCCTGATCGTGATGGACTTCATCCAGTGGGCCAAGAACAACGGCGTACCGGTCGGTCCTGGCCGGGGGTCAGGTGCTGGCTCGCTGGTGGCCTATGTGCAGAAGATCACCGACCTCGACCCGCTGGAATATGACCTGCTGTTCGAGCGCTTCCTCAACCCGGAACGGGTCTCCATGCCCGACTTCGACGTCGACTTCTGCATGGACGGTCGCGACCGCGTGATCGAATACGTGGCCGAGAAGTACGGCCGCAACGCCGTGAGCCAGATCATCACCTTCGGTTCGATGGCGGCCAAGGCGGTAATCCGCGACGTGGCACGGGTGCAGGGCAAGTCCTACGGCCTGGCAGACCGCCTGTCGAAAATGATTCCGTTCGAAGTCGGCATGACCCTGGAGAAGGCTTACGAGCAGGAAGAAATCCTGCGCGACTTCATCAAGGTCGATGAAGAAGCCGCCGAAATCTGGGACATGGCGCGCAAGCTTGAAGGTGTGGTGCGTAACGTCGGTAAACACGCCGGTGGTGTGGTTATCGCGCCGACCAAGCTGACCGACTTTTCGCCGATCTATTGCGACGAAGAAGGCGATGGCCTGGTGACCCAGTTCGACAAGGACGACGTCGAGGCTGCCGGCCTGGTGAAGTTCGACTTCCTCGGCCTGCGGACCCTGACGATCATCGACTGGGCGCTCAAGACCATCAACCGCGACCGTGCCAAGGTCGGTGAAGAACCGCTGGATATCGCCTTTATCCCGCTGGACGACAAACCGACGTACACGCTGTTGCAAAAAGCTGAAACCACAGCGGTGTTCCAGCTTGAATCGCGTGGCATGAAAGAGCTGATCAAAAAGCTCAAGCCCGACTGCCTGGAAGACTTGATCGCACTGGTGGCCCTGTTCCGTCCGGGCCCGTTGCAATCGGGCATGGTGGATGACTTCATCAACCGTAAGCACGGGCGTGCCGAGCTGGCGTACCCGCACTCGGACTACCAGTACGAAGGCCTCAAGCCCGTATTGGCGCCGACCTACGGCATCATCCTGTATCAAGAACAGGTGATGCAGATTGCCCAGGTCATGGCCGGTTACACCCTCGGTGGCGCGGACATGCTGCGTCGAGCCATGGGTAAGAAAAAGCCCGAGGAAATGGCCAAGCAGCGCGGCGGTTTCATTGAAGGTTGCGCCACCAACAATATCGACGCTGACCTCGCCGGTAACATCTTCGACCTGGTGGAAAAATTCGCCGGTTACGGTTTCAACAAATCCCACTCCGCCGCGTACGGCCTGGTCTCGTACCAGACCGCCTGGCTGAAAGCCCACTACCCGGCGCCGTTCATGGCTGCGGTACTCTCGGCGGATATGCACAACACCGACAAGGTCGTGACCTTGATCGAGGAAGTGCGCACCATGAAGCTGCGCCTCGACGCGCCGGACGTGAACGCCTCGGAATTCAAGTTCACGGTGAACGACGAAGGCCGCATCATCTATGGTCTCGGCGCGATCAAGGGCGTCGGCGAAGGTCCGGTGGAAGCCATCACCGAAGCCCGCCAGGACGGCCCGTTCAAGGACCTGTTCGACTTCTGCGCACGGGTTGACCTCAAGCGCATCAACAAGCGCACCCTCGACGGCTTGATCCGCAGCGGTGCGCTGGACCGCCTCGGCCCGTACTTCCATGACGAGCCGAAGGCCTACCAGGCGAACATCGACCGCAACCGCGCCGTGCTGCTCACCGCCATGGAAGAAGCGATCAAGGCCGCCGAACAGACTGCTCGCACCCACGACAGCGGTCACGCCGACCTGTTTGGCGGGCTGTTCGTCGAGGAAGACGCGGATGTGTACGGCAACCATCGCAAGGCCAAGGAGTTGACCCTCAAGGAGCGCCTCAAGGGTGAGAAAGACACCTTGGGCCTGTACCTCACCGGTCACCCGATTGACGAGTACGAGGGCGAGATTCGCCGTTTCGCCCGCCAGCGCATCATCGACCTGAAGCCGGCGCGGGATACCCAGACCGTCGCCGGCATGATCATCGCCCTGCGCGTGATGAAAAACAAAAAGGGCGACAAGATGGGCTTTATCACCCTCGACGACCGCTCGGGCCGGATCGAGGCGTCGCTGTTTGCCGACGCCTTCCATTCCGCGCAGTCGCTGCTGCAGACCGATGCCATGGTGGTCGTGGAAGGGGAGGTCAGCAACGACGACTTCTCCGGCGGCCTGCGCCTGCGGATCAAGCGGGTGATGAGCATGGAGGATGCGCGTACCAATCTGGCCGAAAGCCTGCGCCTGAAGGTGAAAACCGAGGCACTCAAGGGCGATCAGCTACGCTGGTTGGGCGACCTGCTCAAGCGCCACCGTGGTGCGTGCCCGGTGACCATGGAGTACACCGGCAATGACGCCAAGGCGATGCTGCAGTTTGGTGAGACCTGGCGAATTGATCCCGCTGATGGCTTGATTCAAGCATTGCGTGACCAGTTCGGGCGAGACAACGTCTTCCTCCAATACCGTTGACGGTCAGATATGTCTGATCACGACTAAACATTTAATCTCGACCTAAACGCGCCTCTCCCTTAAGGTAGGGCGCGAATAGACAACCGGCTGGCCAGGCACTCCCTGGCCGTCGACCCAAGACGGACGCTTATGAACCCGAATTTTCTTGATTTCGAACAGCCGATCGCTGACCTGCAAGCCAAGATTGAAGAACTGCGCCTGGTCGGCAATGACAATTCGCTGAACATCGGCGATGAGATCGCTCGCCTGCAAGACAAGAGCAGCACGCTCACCGAAGACATCTTCGGCAAGCTGACCAGCTGGCAGATCGCGCGCCTGGCTCGCCACCCGCGCCGTCCATACACCCTGGACTACATCCAGCACATCTTCACCGAGTTCGACGAGCTGCACGGCGACCGCCACTTCTCCGACGACGCGGCCATCGTCGGCGGTATTGCCCGCCTGGACGACCAGCCAGTGATGGTGATCGGTCACCAGAAAGGCCGTGAAGTGCGCGAGAAAGTCCGTCGCAACTTCGGCATGCCGCGTCCGGAAGGCTACCGCAAGGCGTGCCGCCTGATGGAAATGGCCGAACGTTTCAAGATGCCGATCCTGACCTTCATCGACACCCCGGGTGCTTACCCAGGTATTGACGCTGAAGAGCGCAACCAGAGCGAAGCGATCGCCTGGAACCTGCGAGTGATGTCCCGTCTGAAAACCCCGATCATCGCCACCGTGATCGGTGAAGGTGGTTCCGGCGGTGCACTGGCCATTGGCGTCTGCGATCAGCTGAACATGCTGCAATACTCGACCTACGCGGTGATCTCGCCGGAAGGTTGCGCCTCGATCCTGTGGAAAACCGCCGAAAAGGCGCCGGACGCTGCTGAAGCCATGGGCATCACCGCCGATCGCCTCAAAGGCCTGGGTATCGTGGACAAAGTCATCGCCGAGCCTTTGGGCGGTGCCCACCGTGACCCGGCCGCGGCTGCCGCGACCATCCGTGCCGAACTGGGCTCGCAACTGGCGATGCTCAAGAAGCTGGATAACGAAGCGCTGCTGGCCCGTCGCTACGAGCGCTTGATGAGCTACGGCCTCTAAGCACGACACGGTACTCAATGTGGGGGCTGGCTTGTGTGGGAGCTGGCTTGCCTGCGATAGCATCAATTCGGTGTCACTGATGACCCGAGTTGCCTGCATCGCGGGCAAGCCCGGTTCCCACGCAAGCCCGCTCCCACATTTGCTTTGTGTATGCTTGGCGGACGTATTCCAGATTGGCGGCGGTAATGTGTGATGAAACCAACTCTACCCGCCCAACTCCTGCAAGCCCTTGCCCCTTGGCGCAATGCCCCGGCCTGGCACGTCGCATTCTCGGGTGGCCTTGATTCCACCGTCCTGCTGCACCTCCTGGCCACGCTGGCCAACACTGACCACCTCCCGCCACTGAGCGCGATCCATGTCCACCATGGCCTGCAAGCTGCCGCCGACGCGTGGCCTGTTCACTGCCAGTCGGTATGCGACAGCCTGGGCGTGCCCCTGCGTGTGATGCGCGTGCAGGTGCAACCCGGTGCCAGCCTTGAGCGTGCCGCCCGAGACGCGCGTTACCAGGCGTTTACCGAGGTGACGGGGGCAGGGCAGGTGATGCTCACCGGCCAGCATCGTGACGATCAGGCTGAAACCCTGCTGTTTCGCTTGTTGCGTGGCGCCGGGGTGCGCGGGTTGGCGGCAATGCCGGTACAGCGGCCATTGGCAGGTGGCTATCTGGTGCGGCCATTGCTGCATGTCTCGCGTGAAGAGCTGGAAGCCTACGCCCGCGTGCATCAGCTCAGGTGGATCGAAGACCCGTCCAACGCCGATCCACGCTTCTCTCGCAACTACCTTCGTCATCGTGTGTTGCCGGTGCTTGCGCAGCGCTGGCCTCAGGCCGTAGCCAGCCTTGCGCGCACGGCCGAGCACCTGAGTGAAGCCCAGGGCCTGCTCGATGAGCTGGCATACATGGATCTGCACACCGCCGATCAGCCGTCCCCCTTTGCCTGGCTGCCGTTACCGTCGCTGGCGCTTGCGCCGCTGTGTGAACTGTCCGACGCTCGTCAACGCAACGCCCTGCGGCATTGGCTGACTCCGCTTACCCGCTTGCCCGACAGCGACCATTGGGCCAGCTGGCTTTCCCTGCGGGATGCCAAGGACGACGCACAGCCTGTGTGGCGCCTGGCTGACGGTGAGCTGCACCGTTGCCGTGAGCGCATCTGGTGGCTGCCTGCCGTTTGGTCGGAATTTTCCGACGCATCGGTGAGCTGGCCTGATCCGCAATACCCACTAGAGTTACCCGGCAATGGTCGGCTGAGTGTGACCGGCACTGCGCCTGCAGGCCCTTTGGTTGTCCGTTATCGCCAGGGCGGTGAAATCGTCGAAGTGCCAGGTCGAGGCCGGCGTGACTTGAAGCGCCTGCTTAATGAAAGTGGGCTCCCGGGTTTCGTCCGTGGCAGATTGCCGCTGCTCTATCAGGGCGAGCAATTGCTGGGTGTGCCCAGCCTTGCGGGACTCTGGCCAGCAACGCGCGAACGCTGGCAATTGCATTGGGTGCCACAGACCTGCGATCAAGGTTTGAGCTGATAGAGCCTTTCCGGTAGACTACGCTCCCTTCTTGATACAACTTCTGTGGATTCGCCTGAATCGCAGCAGTTGCCGATTACCAAGCAGTCTTTGCTGGGCGATTCCAAAAAATGTGTAGCGATCAACGTACCGGTGTTTCATTGCTGGTCTGTCACAACGCGGCGGTTTTTTTGAAAGGTGCACTGTGATTAATGCAGGTGATCGGGGGCTTCGGCCTTCCTTCGCTTTCCCCGGCGGCTCGGACCGCTTTAACGCAGACTTCTAGGGTTTTTCATGACGCGCTACATATTCGTCACGGGCGGTGTTGTTTCTTCATTGGGGAAAGGCATTGCCTCCGCTTCATTGGCGGCCATCCTGGAGGCGCGGGGACTTAAGGTCACCATGCTCAAGCTGGACCCGTACATCAACGTCGACCCGGGCACCATGAGCCCGTTCCAGCACGGTGAAGTGTTCGTCACCCACGACGGCGCCGAGACTGACCTGGACCTGGGCCACTACGAGCGGTTCATCCGCACGACCATGACCCAGAACAACAACTTCACCACCGGCCGTGTCTACGAGCACGTGCTGCGCAAGGAGCGCCGTGGTGACTACCTGGGTGCAACCATTCAGGTGATCCCGCACATCACCGACGAAATCAAGCGCCGCATCATCAAGGGTGCAGGCGACGCGGACGTGGCGATGGTCGAGATCGGTGGCACCGTGGGTGACATCGAGTCCCAACCGTTCCTCGAAGCCATCCGCCAGTTGCGTTTCGAAGTCGGCGCCAAGCGCGCGATGCTGATGCACCTGACGCTGGTGCCGTACATCGCCACCGCCGGCGAAACCAAAACCAAGCCCACCCAGCACTCGGTCAAGGAACTGCGTTCCATCGGCCTGCAGCCGGACGTGCTGGTGTGCCGCTCCGATCACCCGATCGACATCTCCTCGCGTCGCAAGATCGCGCAATTCACCAACGTTGAAGAGCGTGCGGTAATTGCCCTGGAAGACGCCGACACTATCTACAAGATCCCGGGCATCCTGCACTCGCAAGGCCTGGATGATTTTGTGGTCGAGCGTTTCGGCCTGCAGTGCGGCGGTGCCGACCTGTCCGAATGGGAAGCCGTGGTCGACGCCAAGCTCAACCCTGAGCATGAAGTCACCATCGCCATGGTCGGCAAGTACATGGAACTGCTGGACGCGTACAAGTCGCTGATCGAAGCGATGAGCCACGCCGGCATCAGCAACCGGACCAAGGTCAACCTGCGCTACATCGATTCCGAAGACATCGAGAACCAGGGCACCGCGCTGCTCGAAGGGGTTGACGCGATCCTCGTACCGGGCGGTTTCGGCCTGCGTGGCGTGGAAGGCAAGATCACCGCCGTGCAGTACGCCCGTGAGAACAAAGTGCCGTACCTGGGTATCTGCCTGGGCATGCAAGTGGCCGTTATCGAGTTCGCCCGTAACGTGCTGGGCTGGAAAGACGCCAACTCCACCGAGTTCGACAGCAAGAGCGGCCACCCGGTCGTGGGCCTGATCACCGAGTGGGAAGATGCCACCGGTGCCGTCGAGACCCGCACCGAAGCCTCCGACCTGGGCGGCACCATGCGCCTTGGCGCGCAAGACTGCCTGCTGGAGCCGGGCTCGCTGGTCCACGACTGCTACGGCAAGGACGTGATCGTCGAGCGTCACCGTCACCGCTACGAAGTGAACAACAACCTGCTGCCGCAAATCAAAGAAGCCGGCCTGAAGATCTCCGGTCGCTCCGGTGATGGCGCGCTGGTTGAAGTGGTCGAGGCACCGGATCATCCGTGGTTCGTGGCTTGCCAGTTCCACCCTGAGTTCACCTCGACGCCGCGCGACGGTCACCCGTTGTTCAGCGGTTTCGTCAAAGCAGCACTGACGCAACATCAGAAGAAGGCGTAACCCTGATGGCCCAGAAGATCATTCGCGTAGGCGATATCGAGATTGCCAACGACAAGCCCATGGTGCTGTTCGGCGGCATGAACGTGCTGGAAAGCCGCGACATGGCGATGCAGGTCTGTGAAGAGTACGTACGCGTTACCCAGAAACTGGGGATCCCGTATGTGTTCAAGGCCAGCTTCGACAAGGCCAACCGTTCGTCCGTGACCTCCTATCGCGGCCCGGGCCTTGAAGAAGGCATGCGGATCTTCCAGGACATCAAGCAAGCCTTCGGCGTGCCGATCATCACCGACGTCCACGAGCCTGAGCAGGCTGCCGTGGTCGCCGAGGTGTGCGACATCATCCAGTTGCCGGCCTTCCTGTCGCGCCAGACCGACCTCGTGGTCGCCATGGCCAAGACCGGCGCGGTGATCAATATCAAGAAAGCCCAGTTCCTCGCACCCCAGGAAATGAAACACATCCTGAACAAGTGCGTGGAAGCGGGTAACGACCAGTTGATCCTCTGCGAGCGTGGTTCGAGCTTCGGCTACAACAACCTCGTGGTGGACATGCTCGGTTTCGGCATCATGAAACAGTTCGAATACCCGGTGTTCTTCGACGTGACCCACGCGCTGCAAATGCCGGGTGGCCGCGCCGATTCCGCTGGCGGGCGTCGTGCCCAGGTATTGGACCTGGCCAAGGCGGGTATCAGCCAGTCCCTGGCGGGCCTGTTCCTGGAAGCCCACCCGGACCCGGACAACGCCAAGTGCGACGGCCCCTGCGCCCTGCGCCTGGACAAGCTGGAGCCGTTCCTTTCCCAGCTCAAGCAGATGGACGAACTGGTCAAGAGTTTTCCTGTCGTCGAAACCGCGTAAGATCACGATCCCTGTGCAGGAGCCGGCTTGCCGGCGATGGCGCCCTCAAGCCTTGCGGCGATGCGACGGACCGCATCGCCGGCGAGCCGGCTCCTGCAATGTGCACCACAAGTTAAATCGAGCGGTATAGAGCGTTTTCGTCAACTTTGGAGTGTTTACAACAATGGCAAAAATCGTCGACATCAAAGGTCGTGAAGTTCTCGACTCCCGTGGCAACCCCACCGTCGAAGCCGACGTGCTTCTCGATAACGGCATCATCGGCAGCGCCTGCGCGCCGTCCGGTGCTTCCACCGGTTCGCGCGAAGCGCTGGAACTGCGTGATGGCGACAAGAGCCGTTACCTGGGCAAGGGTGTACTCAAGGCCGTAGCCAACATCAACGGCCCGATCCGTGACCTGTTGCTGGGCAAGGACCCGCTGGACCAGAAAGCCCTGGACCACGCAATGATCAAGCTCGACGGCACTGAAAACAAAGGCAGCCTGGGCGCCAACGCCATCCTCGCGGTGTCCCTGGCAGCTGCCAAGGCCGCGGCCCAGGACCAGGACCTGCCGCTGTACGCCCACATCGCCAACCTGAACGGCACGCCGGGTGTCTACTCGATGCCGGTCCCGATGATGAACATCATCAACGGCGGCGAACACGCCGATAACAACGTCGACATCCAGGAATTCATGGTGCAGCCGGTGGGCGCCAAGTCGTTCTCCGAAGGCCTGCGCATGGGCACCGAGATTTTCCATCACCTGAAGGCTGTACTGAAGGCCCGTGGCCTCAGCACTGCTGTGGGTGACGAAGGTGGTTTCGCGCCGAACCTGGCGTCCAACGAAGATGCACTGAAAGTGATCTCCGAAGCGGTGGCCAACGCTGGCTACACATTGGGCACCGACGTGACCCTGGCCCTGGACTGCGCGGCCAGCGAGTTCTACGAGGACGGTAAATACAACCTGTCCGGCGAAGGCCACGTGTTCACCTCCGAAGGTTTTGCCGACTACCTCAAGGGCCTGACCGAGCGCTACCCGATCATCTCGATCGAAGACGGCCTGGATGAGTCCGACTGGGCTGGCTGGAAAGTCCTCACCGACAAGATCGGCGAGAAAATCCAACTGGTGGGCGACGACCTGTTCGTGACTAACACCAAGATCCTGAAAGAAGGCATCGATAAAAAGATCGCCAACTCGATCCTGATCAAGTTCAACCAGATCGGCACCCTGACCGAAACCCTGGAAGCCATCCAGATGGCCAAGGCTGCGGGCTACACCGCCGTGATCTCCCACCGCTCCGGCGAAACCGAAGACTCGACCATTGCCGACCTGGCCGTGGGCACCTCGGCGGGCCAGATCAAGACCGGTTCCCTGTGCCGTTCCGACCGCGTTTCCAAGTACAACCAATTGCTGCGTATCGAAGAGCAACTGGGCGGCAAAGCCAAATACAACGGTCGCAGCGAGTTTCGCGGCTGATTGTTAAATGGTAAAAAGTCCGCGGATTGCGTCGGAAAAATCACGACAGTGTGCATTTCGACGCTAATCTGATGACTATCTAGCACAAGCCTGGTTCTTCCAGGCTTCGTGCTATCAGTTGCTGCAAAAGTTTTGCATGGCGGTCTTTTTTCACTGGATACCCGATATTCGATGCGCAGTCCCAATTGGTTGTTCCTCGTCTTGCTCTTGTTGCTGGCTGGCCTGCAGTACCGCCTATGGGTGGGTAATGGCAGCTTTGCGCAGGTAAAAGACCTGACGCAGCAAATTGCCGACCAGCATGCCGAGAACGAGCGTCTGCTGGAGCGTAACCGCGTCCTCGATGCCGAAGTGCTTGAGTTGAAAAAAGGCACCGAGACCGTGGAAGAGCGCGCGCGTCATGAGCTGGGCATGGTCAAGGAGGGCGAAACCCTCTACCAGTTGGCCCAATGAGTCACCGTTTGCCGGCCTTCTGGGCCGTGATACCTGCCGCGGGCGTCGGTGCCCGTATGGCTGCGGACCGTCCCAAGCAATATCTGCAACTGGGCGGGCGCACTATTCTCGAACACAGCCTCGGCTGTTTCCTTGACCACCCTACGCTCAAGGGCCTGGTGGTCAGTCTTGCTGTTGATGATCCCTATTGGCCCAGCCTGGCGTGTGCCACTGACCCGCGCATCCAGCGTGCAGACGGCGGTTCGGAGCGCTCGGGGTCGGTGCTCAATGCACTGCTGCATCTGAATGCGCTGGGCGCTGGCGACGACGATTGGGTATTGGTGCACGATGCGGCGCGACCGAACCTGAGCCGCGATGATCTCGACAAACTCCTGGCGGAGCTGGCGGACGACCCGGTGGGTGGCCTGCTCGCCGTGCCGGCCCGCGACACCCTCAAGCGTGTCGACAAGCACGGCCGGGTGCAGGAAACCGTGGATCGCAGCCTGATCTGGCAAGCGTACACCCCGCAGATGTTCCGCCTCGGTGCTTTGCACCGTGCGCTGGCTGACAGCCTGGTGGCGGATGCGGTGATCACCGACGAAGCGTCGGCCATGGAGTGGGCCGGTCAGGCCCCCCGGCTGATCGAAGGACGCTCGGACAATATCAAAGTGACCCGGCCGGAAGATCTGGAGTGGTTGCGCTTGCGGTGGGCGAATCGGCGCTAGTCGGTGATATGTGGGAGCTGGCTTGCCTGCGAAGAGGCCGGCACCAACAGCCCAGCATTACCGGCTCCTACATTCAATCTCCATATGCCCAGGGGCTAAGCCTCACCCCAATCCCCTGTGGCAGCTGCCTTGCTCGCGAAGGCGGCGTGTCAGTTGATGCATTCGGTGGCTGACCCGCCGTCGTCGCAGGCAAGCCAGCTCTTGCAAGATAAACGCGGTCAATGTGGGAGCTGGCTTGCCTGCGAAGAGGCCGGCACCAACAGCCCAGCATTACCGGCTGTACTCCGGCCGCTCAGCCAACCCTTCCTTCAAGAAATCCACTAATTTCCTTACCTTCGGCGACAAGTGCCGTTGCTGCGGATACAGCGCCCACACCGCCGTATTCGGCGGCTGATGCGCCTCCAGCAGTGACACCAGCGCGCCGCTGTGCAAGTGCTCCAGGACGTAATAATCCGGCAACTGGCACAAGCCGACGCCTTGCAAGGCCGCATCCAACACCGCTTGCCCACTGTTGCAGCGCCAATTGCCCTGCACCCGCTGGGAAAATTCGCGCCCGTCCTGGGCCAGTTGCCAGATATCCGAGCTGCCGATCAGGCAGTTGTGCCGGCTCAATTCCGACAAACTATGTGGCCGACCATACCGGGCGAGGTAGGACGGTGACGCGCACAGGTACATGCGCCGGGGAGCGAGGCGGCTGGCGACCATGCGTGAATCCTGCAAGCGTCCCAGGCGAATCGCCAGGTCCAGGCCCTCGTGCACCAGGTCGAGCTGGCGATTGGTCAATTCGATATCTACCCGCAACTGCGGATACAGCGCCATGAACCGCGTCACCAACGGCACGATAAAGCGCTCGCCGTAGGCCACGGCGCAGGTCATGCGCAACATTCCCTTGGGCTCGCTGGTCAGGTCGCCCACGGCGCGCAGCGCTTCCTCGCGGCCATCCTGCAGGCGTTGGCAATGTTGCAGGAAAGTCTGGCCGGCTTCGGTCAGCGTCACTTTGCGCGTGCTGCGATAGAGCAAACGCGTCTGCAGGCGTTCTTCCAGGCGTGCCACTTGCCGGCTGATATGCGACGACGACACGCCCAGCCGCTCGGCTGCTGCAGTGAATTGGCTGCACTCGGCGACGGCGACGAACTCATCGATGCCTTCCCAGCGGTTTTCCAGCATGGCGATTATCCCTGTACAGCAATAAAGTTTTGCTTTCGCCTGGATTATTAATCAGGTAGCCATGTTTTACACTCACCGTCTCAGTTTTTAACCCGATGGAGAATCCCGGATGATCAAGTCCCGTGCCGCCGTAGCCTTCGAAGCCAAGAAGCCCCTTGAGATCGTTGAAGTGGATGTGGCCATGCCCAAGGCGGGCGAGGTGCTGTTGCGGGTGGTTGCGTCCGGTGTGTGCCATACCGATGCCTACACCCTGTCGGGCGCCGACCCGGAAGGTATCTTCCCGTCGATTCTGGGCCATGAAGGCGGTGCGGTCGTTGAAGCGATCGGCGAGGGCGTGACCTCGGTGGCCGTCGGCGATCACGTGATCCCGCTGTACACCCCGGAATGCGGCAAGTGCAAATTTTGCCTGTCGGGCAAGACCAACCTGTGCCAGGCCATTCGCTCCACTCAGGGCAAAGGCTTGATGCCTGATGGCACCACGCGCTTTTCCTACAAGGGCCAGCCGATTTTCCACTACATGGGTACCTCGACATTCTCCGAGTACACCGTGCTGCCGGAAATTTCCGTGGCAAAAATTCCTAAAGAAGCCCCATTGGAAAAAGTCTGCCTGCTCGGCTGTGGCGTCACCACGGGTATTGGTGCAGTGATCAACACCGCCAAGGTCAAGCCGGGCGACACCGTGGCCATCTTCGGTCTCGGCGGGATCGGCCTGTCGGCGGTGATCGGCGCGGTGAAGGCCAAGGCGGGTCGTATCATTGCCATCGATATCAACCCGGCCAAGTTCGAAATCGCCAAGCAACTGGGCGCCACCGACTGCATCAACCCGAAAGACTACGATCGCCCGATCCAGGACGTGATTGTCGATTTGACTGACGGCGGCGTGGACTTTTCCTTCGAGTGCATCGGCAATGTGCAACTGATGCGCGCCGCCCTCGAGTGCTGCCACAAAGGCTGGGGCGAGTCGGTGATCATCGGCGTTGCCGGTGCTGGCCAGGAAATCGCCACGCGCCCCTTCCAACTGGTGACCGGGCGCGTCTGGCGCGGTTCGGCCTTCGGTGGCGTGCGCGGCCGCAGCGAATTGCCAAGCTATGTGGAAATGGCCCAGACCGGCGAAATCCCGCTGGATACCTTCATCACCCACACCATGGGCCTGGAAGACATCAACAAGGCGTTTGACCTGATGCACGAAGGCAAGAGCATTCGTACCGTCATCCATTTCTGAAGCAGCGGCAAGCTGCAAGCGACAAGCTGAAAGTGAGCACGCCTTACTTGCAGCTGATTGCTTGCCGCTTGCAGCTGGGAGCATTCTCATGACCCTGGAAAACATCTCATGCCAGAAGAGTTTTGGTGGCTGGCATAAACGCTACAAGCATCATTCCGATGTGCTCGATTGCGACATGACTTTCGCCGTCTACCTGCCGCCGCAAGCGGAGCAGGGCGGCAAGTTGCCGGTGCTGTACTGGCTGTCCGGGCTGACCTGCACCGACGAAAACTTCATGCAGAAGGCCGGCGCCCAGCGCATGGCCGCCGAACTGGGGTTGATCATCGTCGCGCCAGATACCAGCCCGCGTGGGCCGGGTGTACCCGGTGATCCGGATAACGCCTGGGATTTTGGCCTGGGCGCGGGTTTCTATCTGAATGCCACCCAGCAACCCTGGGCCAAGCACTATCGGATGCATGACTACGTGGTGCAGGAATTGCCGGCACTGGTCGAGGCTCATTTCCCCGCATCGGATAAACGCGGGATCAGCGGGCACTCCATGGGCGGCCATGGTGCGCTGGTGTGTGCCTTGCGCAACCCCGGGCGTTACCTGTCGGTGTCGGCATTTTCGCCGATCAACAACCCGATGGATTGCCCCTGGGGCCAGAAAGCCTTCTCCCGTTACCTGGGCGAAGAGCGCTCGAAATGGCGTGAATGGGATGCTTGCGTGCTGATCAGCGAAGCCTCGCAGAAGCTGCCGCTGCTGGTAGACCAGGGCGACCGCGACGACTTCCTCGCCGTGCAACTCAAGCCGGAAGCCTTGCAGCAAGCGGCCAAGGCCGCCAACCATCCGCTGGAACTGCGCCTGCAGCCCGGCTATGACCACAGCTACTTCTTTATCGCCAGCTTCATCGAAGACCATTTGCGACACCATGGTCGTGCTTTGCTCGGTTAATGTGAGGCAAAAGTAGGTAGAATCACGCCCTGAATTAAATCGGGGCGTTTTTTTATGCGTATTGGCCACGGCTACGATGTGCACCGTTTCGCTGAAGGCGATTTCATCACCCTGGGCGGCGTGCGCATTGCACACCACCATGGGTTGCTGGCTCATTCCGACGGCGACGTTGTCCTGCATGCCTTGAGCGATGCCTTGCTCGGCGCAGCGGCGTTGGGCGATATCGGCAAGCACTTTCCGGACACCGACCCCACCTTCAAGGGGGCGGACAGCCGCGTGTTGCTGCGCCATGTGGTCGGCCTGATCCATGCCAAGGGCTGGAAGGTCGGCAACGTCGACAACACCATCGTGGCCCAGGCGCCGAAAATGGCCCCGCATATCGAATCGATGCGCGCGCTGATTGCCGCAGACCTGCAAATTGAATTGGATCAAGTCAACGTGAAAGCCACCACCACCGAAAAGCTCGGGTTTACCGGTCGTGAAGAGGGCATCGCGGTGCACTCCGTCGCCTTGTTGCTGCGCGCATGAATGACCTGCAACTGCTGGGCCCACGGGCCTACGGCGAGGCCTTGGGCAGCGCGGTCCTCAAGGCCACGGCGGAAGATTTCCAGGTGGACGAGGTGCTGGACATCCCGCTGAGCGGCGAGGGCGAGCACCTGTGGCTGTGGGTGGAAAAGCGCGGTCTGAATACCGAAGAAGCTGCGCGGCGGATTGCCAAGGCCGCTGGCGTGCCGTTGCGCACCGTCAGCTATGCCGGGCTCAAGGACCGCCAGGCGTTGACCCGCCAATGGTTCAGCGTGCAACTGCCGGGCAAGGCCGACCCGGACATGAGCGGCGCCGAAAACGACACCCTCAAGATCCTCAAGACCGGTCGGCACAAACGCAAGCTGCAGCGGGGCGCGCATTCGGCCAACGGTTTCACCTTGCGCCTGACCCAGTTGGACGGTGACACCGCCGCCATCGACGCGCGGTTGCAACTGATTGCCCAACACGGCATTCCTAACTACTTCGGCGCGCAGCGCTTTGGTCACAATGGCGGCAACGTCGCCGACGCCCGCGAATGGGCGGCGCGCAAGGCCTTGCCGGAACAGCGCAATGTGCGTTCGCGCTTGCTGTCTACCGCGCGCAGCTACCTGTTCAACAAAGTCCTGGCAGCCCGTGTGGCCGATGGTTCGTGGCAGAAGGCCCAGGTCGGCGACCTGCTGGCGTTCACCGACAGTCGCAGCTTTTTTCCGGCGGGGGAGGCGGAATGCAGCGACCCGCGCCTGGCGATTCTGGACCTGCACCCCACCGGCCCACAGTGGGGCGAGGGCGACTCACCGGCGGCGGGTGCCACCCACGCGTTGGAACAGGCGATTGCCGCCGAAGAAGCAGACCTGCGCGATTGGCTGGTGAAAGCCGGCATGAGCCAGGAACGTCGCATTCTGCGACTGCCCATTGGCGGGTTGACGTGGCATTATCCCTCGCTGGACATTCTGCAATTGGAATTCGTCCTGCCGGCCGGATGCTTCGCCACTGTCTTGGTGCGCGAGCTTGTTGATCTGGTGCCGGTGGGGCAGACGGACAACCCATGCGTATTCTGATATCAAACGATGACGGTGCCACCGCACCCGGGCTTGCCGCGCTCTATGCTGCGCTGCAGGATTATGCCGAGTGTGTGGTGGTCGCCCCCGACCAGGACAAAAGCGGCGCCAGCAGCTCGCTGACGCTCGACCGTCCGCTGCACCCGCAGGTCCTGGCCAATGGCTTTATCAGCGTCAACGGTACCCCTACCGACTGCGTGCACCTGGCAATCAACAGCCTGCTGGAGCAGGAACCGGACCTGGTGGTGTCGGGCATCAACCTCGGGGCGAACCTGGGCGATGACGTGCTGTATTCCGGTACCGTGGCGGCGGCCCTTGAAGGGCGTTTCCTGGGGCGTACCGCGTTCGCTTTTTCGTTTGCCTCACGCCAATTGGACAACCTGCCCACTGCTGCCTATTTCGCGCGCAAGCTGGTGGAGGCCCATGGTTCCCTCGACCTGCCGCCACGCACGGTGCTCAACGTCAATATTCCCAACTTGCCCCTCGACCATATTCGCGGCATCCAGCTGACGCGCCTGGGCCATCGCGCCCGTGCGGCAGCGCCATTGAAGGTGGTCGACCCGCGTGGCAAGGAAGGCTACTGGATCGCCGCTGCGGGCGACGCTGAAGATGGCGGCCCAGGCACGGACTTTCATGCGGTGATGCAAGGTTATGTTTCGATTACCCCGTTGCAACTTGATCGCACCTTCAGTGATGCCTTCAGTGGTCTCGATGGATGGCTGGAGGGCCTGCGCTGATGGCTCGTGAACAAGACGACCTGCTGCGCCGTGGCATCGGGATGACGTCCCAGCGCACCCGCGAGCGTTTGATCCAGCGCCTGTACGAGGAAGGCTTGTCCAACGCCCAGGTGCTGGAAGTGATCCGGCGCACGCCTCGGCATCTGTTTGTCGACGAGGCCCTGGCCCACCGTGCCTATGAAGACACGGCATTGCCGATCGGTCATAACCAGACTATCTCCCAACCTTATATGGTGGCTCGCATGAGCGAGCTGCTGCTGGCCGCCGGGCCGTTGGACAAGGTGCTGGAAATCGGCACCGGCTCCGGCTACCAGACCGCGGTACTGGCGCAACTGGTGGAGCGGGTGTTCTCGGTAGAACGCATCAAGGTGCTGCAGGACCGCGCCAAGGAACGCCTGGTGGAGCTGAACCTGCGCAACGTGGTGTTCCGCTGGGGTGATGGCTGGGAAGGCTGGCCGGCGCTGGCGCCGTATAACGGCATCATCGTCACCGCCGTGGCCACGGATGTGCCGCAAGCGTTGCTCGACCAACTCGCGCCGGGCGGCCGCCTGGTGATCCCGGTGGGTTCCGGCGAAGTGCAACAATTGATGCTCATTATCCGTGAGGACGACGGCTTTTCCCGGCATGTGCTGGGGGCCGTGCGATTCGTACCGTTGCTGAACGGCCCGCTGGCCTGATCATTTGTTCATGGGCAGTGAATTCTGCTGGTGAGGATGTGTCTTACGGCGGGGTTCATCGAGTCAACAAGATGAGCGGCGGCATTCAACAGGATGAATTTTTCGTTTCAGTCGTGTGCCGGTAAAAAGCCAATGCCCAGTTATACTTGCGTCATATTTCAAGCCTGATACAGGCGTTCATGTTCAGCCACCACAAAGGGAGCGGCGGGTGAGTCTCACAGGTCTTGCGCAGCGTATGAGTAAAACAAGCTTTCAGCGACTGGTGCTTGGCCTTGTCTTGAGTTCCCTGTTGGCGGCGTGCTCCAGCTCGCCAAGCAGCGGCGCGCGGGTGGTTGACCGTAATAGCGCAGTGCCGCAAAAGCCGACGGTCACCACTGGCCAGTACGTGGTTCGCAAAGGCGACACACTGTTCTCGATTGCCTTCCGCTATGGCTGGGACTACAAGGCGCTTGCAGCTCGCAACAATATTCCTGTGCCGTATACGATACATCCGGGTCAGACCATTCGCTTCGATGGCCGCACCGGTTCAACGCCTACGGCAGTGGTGACAAACAGCGGATCTTCGCCGTCGTCTTCGAGCAAGACCACCATCATCACCCGGCCTGCAGGCACCGCCGCGCCTACGGTTGCGAGCAAGCCGGCACCCGCGCCGCTGCCGCCGGCAGGGCCTGCACCGACCGGTTGGGGGTGGCCTTCAAACGGGGTATTGATTGGAAAATTCTCTTCAAACGGTAGTTTGAATAAAGGCATTGATATCGCCGGAGATTTGGGACAGCCTGTTTTAGCTGCGTCTGATGGGACAGTGGTGTACGCCGGGAGTGGTTTACGGGGCTACGGCGAGCTGGTCATCATCAAACACAGCGATACCTACGTCAGTGCCTACGGTCACAACCGCAGGCTGTTGGTTCGGGAGGGGCAGCAGGTCAAAGTCGGACAGACAATTGCCGAAATGGGGTCAACTGGTACAGACCGGGTGAAACTGCACTTTGAGATTCGCCGTCAGGGGAAGCCCGTAGATCCGCTGCAATTCCTACCCCGTCGTTGATGTGTTGCACAGCCTGTTCCCTCACGTAGAAGGAACAGGCTCCAGCGTTGCCAAGGATAAAGGCGTCGCTTGAGCTTGAGGTCGAACTCACCAAAGGACTATAACAATGGCTCTCAGTAAAGAAGCGCCGGAGTTTGACATCGACGATGAGGTTCTCCTTATGGAGACCGGTATCGCTACGGAATCGATGTCGAATGAGGGACCTGCTGTACCTTCAGTTCGTACCAAATCCAAGAACTCCACCGCGTTAAAGCAACACAAATACATTGACTACACCCGGGCGCTCGACGCGACCCAGCTGTACCTCAATGAAATCGGCTTTTCCCCCCTGCTGACCCCCGAAGAAGAAGTCCATTTTGCGCGCTTGTCGCAAAAGGGCGATCCGGCTGGGCGCAAGCGCATGATTGAAAGCAACCTGCGACTGGTGGTGAAAATCGCCCGACGCTACGTCAATCGTGGGCTGTCGCTGTTGGACCTGATCGAGGAAGGCAACCTGGGCTTGATCCGGGCCGTGGAGAAGTTCGACCCTGAGCGGGGCTTCCGCTTCTCAACCTATGCCACCTGGTGGATTCGCCAGACCATCGAACGGGCGATCATGAATCAGACCCGCACGATCCGGCTGCCAATCCATGTGGTCAAGGAGCTCAACGTCTACCTGCGGGCGGCGCGTGAGCTGACACAAAAACTCGATCATGAACCCTCGCCCGAAGAAATCGCCAACCTGCTGGAAAAACCGGTAGGGGAGGTCAAGCGCATGCTGGGCCTTAACGAGCGGGTGTCTTCGGTCGACGTCTCGCTGGGTCCGGATTCGGATAAAACCCTGCTGGACACCCTGACGGATGATCGTCCTACAGATCCTTGCGAGCTGTTGCAGGACGATGACCTGTCCCAAAGCATTGACCAGTGGTTGTCGGAGCTCACGGACAAGCAGCGTGAGGTGGTGATCCGCCGCTTCGGCCTGCGTGGCCACGAGAGCAGCACCCTGGAGGATGTAGGCCTGGAGATCGGCCTGACCCGTGAGCGGGTGCGGCAGATCCAGGTAGAAGGGCTCAAGCGCTTGCGTGAGATCCTGGAGAAGAATGGCTTGTCGAGTGAGTCGTTGTTCCAATAGGCGGCGCAGGACGAAATGTGGGAGCGGGCTTGCTCGCGAATGCGCAGTATCAGTAGGCAGATGTGCTGACTGATCCAGCGCTTTCGCGAGCAAGCCCGCTCCCACATTGCTTTGTGCGCGGCATCACAGCACCAAATTGCAGGCATAAAAAAACCCCGCTTTTGAGGGCGGGGTTTTTTCGACTAAGTCAGTACAAGTTAGATAACTTGAACTTCTTCAGCTTGCATGCCTTTCTGACCGCGGGTAGCGATGAAAGAAACCTGTTGGCCTTCTTTCAGGCTTTTGAAGCCGTCGGATTGGATAGCTTTGAAGTGAACGAACAGGTCGTCACCGGATTGTGGAGTGATGAAGCCGAAGCCTTTTTCATCGTTGAACCACTTAACGGTACCAGTTTGGCGATTAGACATGGTGTATCTCCTTGGACAAAGTTAACTGCGACTCAGGAAAAGCCCTGGCCGAGACTGAGTGCAAAGAGCAGGAAAAATTCTTGGAGATGGTTGGATCGAAATTCAACATATCGTGTAGAGATTCTCAGTGACACAAGCAGCACAGTGGCGCCACCTTAACCCTTTTTCCGGGACGTGCCAATGGTATTTCCGAAGGTTTCTCTATTTTCGTGACTGGCGGTGGTATTTACCGCCACCAGCGCCTGCAACCCGGGTCCCGGCCCCGCTGGCCGCGACTTACAGGAGCGTGCGCATTCATCAACAAATCCCCCACGCCCTTTGAACCCCAACGCTGGCCCCGGTAAGATGCCCCACAGAATTTTTCCACCTCGCTATTCAGGACACCCGCCATGAGCATCAAATCGGACAAGTGGATTCGCCGCATGGCGCAAGAGCACGGCATGATCGAGCCCTTCGTAGAGCGCCAGATGCGTGGCGAAGGCGCTGAACGCCTGATTTCCTACGGGGTTTCCAGCTACGGCTACGATGTGCGTTGCGCCGATGAATTCAAGGTGTTCACCAATATCAATTCGGCGACCGTCGATCCGAAAAACTTCGACGAAAAAAGCTTCGTCGACGTGAAGAGCGACGTGTGCATCATCCCGCCAAACTCCTTCGCCCTGGCGCGTACCGTGGAGTTTTTCCGCATTCCGCGCGACGTGTTGACCATCTGCCTGGGCAAGAGCACCTACGCTCGCTGCGGCATTATCGTCAACGTGACGCCGCTCGAGCCTGAGTGGGAAGGTCACGTGACCCTGGAATTCTCCAACACCACCACGCTGCCGGCGAAGATCTACGCCAACGAAGGCGTGGCGCAGATGCTGTTCCTGCAGTCCGATGAGGCCTGTGAAGTGTCCTACAAGGACCGTGGCGGCAAGTACCAGGGCCAGCGTGGCGTGACCTTGCCGCGCGCTTGATCGAAAGGTCCTACACGCCAAGGGAATTAGTCTGCAGAAAGTGACTCTATTGGGTGTACTGCCTCGGCGCGTGCAAGACGCGCCGGGCCACGCTTGAGGAGTACTTTTATGAAGATCGACCCGCGAATCAGCGCCGAACTTGCCCGGCTTGAACCCAACCAGATTGGTGTTCTGGCCTGGTCACTGATGGCCGATCCCGCCTACGCAGGCGGCATCCCCGGCCAACCCGAGCCGGATTACCCCCAGCCGACCGAGCCCGGTGAACCGACCCTTCCGGACGAGCCACCGCCCGCGCCTGTCGCCTGATAACTGGGAGGCCGGTCAACGCACTGGCCATACCTCGTGATCACCGATCACAAAGATCCGGTGGTCATTGTCCTGCTCCACCGCATAACCCCCCGTAAACGCCCCGAACGCCGGCAACAGGCTGACGCGGCTACCCAGTTGGAAGCACGGCAGGCGCAAGCGTTGCCGGCCTTTGCCGCGCAAGTGATACACCGGGTGCACATGACCCGCGAGTACATGGTGGCTGGCATGCGCATCCGGTTCGTGTTGCAGTGCGAATGGCCCCATCAGCAGCGGCTCCGCGACCACCTCGATGTCCAAGTCCGCCGGCGGATCGCCTGCGCGCTTGTCGTGATTGCCGCGAATCAAGGTCAGGTGCAGCCCTGTATGGCGTTCACGCCACGCCCGCAAGGCGCCCAGCGTGCCACTGGCATGCGAGCCGGGGCCGTGCAGGAAGTCGCCCAGGAAGATCACGCGGGCGCAGGTAAAGGCCGCTAACAGCCGATCCAGTCTTTGCAGGTTCTCGGTGGTAGTCCCCTGTGGCACCGGTTGCCCGAGGCTGCGGTAGGCCGAGGCCTTGCCGAAATGCGCATCGGCGATCAGCAAACACTGGCGCGCAGGCCAATACACGGCCTTGTCCGCCAGCAGCCATAACGTTTCACCTTCCAATTGCACGGTGTAATACATCAAGCCTTCCCATTATCCGCGACTTTCTCCAGGTCCTTGACCATCCGCGCGATGCGCTCGGAGAGTTTTTCCGAACTCATGCTTTCACGCATCCGTTCCACCAACAGCGGAAAGGCCAGCGGTGTCGGCCGTTCGATCACGTGCAAGTCCAGTTGCAGCGCCGACAGACGCCGCAGTGTCTGTTCCAGCCGACGAATATCCAACTCATCACGCAGGACTTCTTCCCCGGCCTGGGTCAGCAACAGGTTCTGCGGGTCATATTGCTTGAATACCTCGAAGAACAGGCCGCTGGACGCCTGTACCTGGCGTGTACTTTTCGGCGCGCCGGGGTAACCGGCAAACACCAGTCCGGCGATCCGCGCAATCTCGCGAAAGCGGCGCAGGGCGAGTTCGCCGGCGTTCAGGCTGGCCACGACGTCGGCCAGCAAGTCTGCCGGGCTCAGCAATGCCTCATTCAGCAGGGCAGGCCACTCCACCGGTGTCGCGCTCAGCAGTTCCAAGCCGTAATCATTCACTGCAATCGAGAAGGTCACGGGTTGGCGTTGGCTGACCCGCCATGCCAACAGGCTCGCCAGGCCCAAGTGCACCTGGCGCCCGGCAAACGGGTAGAGAAACAGGTGCCACCCCTCGCGTGATTTCAGGGCTTCGGCCAACAACCCGTCGTGCGTGGGCAGGCCGGACCAGCGCAACTGTGTCTGCAACAAGGGTTGCACCGCGCGCATTTCCGGGCCGTCGTAGTGCCCGCGCGCCGCAGCGTCGAAGCGTTCCACCACGGCTTGCGCCAACTCGTTGGAAAGCGGCATGCGCCCGCCATTCCAGCGCGGTACTGCGGCTTTTTTGGCGCTGCTGCGACGTACATAGGCGGTCATGTTTTCCACCCGGACCAGCTCCAGCAAGCGCCCGGCAAACAGGAACCCATCACCCGGCTTGAGGCGCGCGATGAAGCCTTCTTCGACACTGCCGAGGTTCTTGCCGCCGCCGCCCTTGCTCCAGAATTTCAGCTGGATGCTGGCGTCGCTGACGATGGTGCCCACGCTCATGCGATGCCGGCGCGCGAGCCTGGCGTCGGGGACGCGCCAGATGCCGTGTTCGTCGGGCTCCACGCGGCGGTAGTCCGGGTAGGCAGTCAGCGACAGCCCGCCATGGCGCACAAAGCCCAGGGCCCAGGCCCAATCGGCCTCGGTCAGGTCGCGATAGGCCCAGGCACCGCGCACTTCCGCCAGCAGTGCATCGGGGGTGAAGCCACCGCCCAGCGCCATGCTCACCAAGTGCTGTACGAGTACATCCAGCGGCTTGTGCGGCGATTCCCGCGCTTCGATGTGCCGCTGCGCAATGGCATCCTGGGCGGCGGCGGCTTCCACCAGTTCCAGGCTGTGGGTCGGCACCAGCGTCACCCGCGATGACCGCCCCGGCGCGTGGCCCGAGCGCCCGGCGCGTTGCATCAGCCGCGCCACGCCTTTGGCCGAGCCAATCTGCAGGACTCGCTCCACTGGCAGAAAATCCACCCCCAGGTCCAGGCTCGAGGTGCACACCACGGCCTTGAGCTGCCCGTCCTTGAGTGCGCGCTCGACCCAGTCACGCGTCTCCCGGGACAGTGAGCCATGGTGCAGGGCAATCAAGCCGGCCCAGTCCGGGCGCGCCTCGAGCAACGCCTGGTACCAGATTTCCGATTGCGCGCGGGTATTGGTGAATACCAGGCAACTGCTGCTGGTTTCCACTTCGGCCACTACCTGCGGCAACATTTTCAAGCCGATATGCCCGGCCCAGGGGAAGCGTTCCGCGACGGGCGGCAACAAGGTGTCGACCAACAGCTGCTTGGCTGTCTGCCCCTGCACGTTGATCCCGCCACCTTGTGGGACCAATACCTCCAAGGCGTGAGCCTGATTACCCAGCGTTGCCGAAATCCCCCATACCATCAGCTCGGGATGCCAACGCCGCAGCCGTGCCAGCGCCAGCTGCAGTTGCACGCCGCGCTTGTTGCCGATCAGCTCATGCCATTCATCCACCACCACCATGCGCAGGTGCGCCAGGCTCACTTCGCTGTCCGCGCGGGCGAGCATCAGGGTCAGGCTTTCCGGGGTGGTGACCAGCGCGGTGGGCTGTCGGCGTGTCTGGCGTGCACGCTCGCTGCTGCTGGTGTCGCCGGTGCGCAGGCCGATGCTCCAGGGAATCTGCAAGGCCTCGAGCGGTGCTTCGAGTGCGCGGGCGGTATCGGCGGCCAACGCCCGCATGGGCGTGATCCACAGCACCGTCAAAGGCTCTGCGGGCGCTTTGCGTTTGCCGCTGGCCGGCGGGCGAGTGATGGCGAAGCGATTCAGGGCGGCAAACCACAGCGCATAGGTTTTTCCCGCACCAGTGCTGGCATGCAGCAAGCCGGACTGGCCTGCCTTGACGGCAGCCCACACCGCTTTCTGGAAGGCGAACGGTTTCCAGCCCTTGGCGGCGAACCATGTTTTGGCGAAGTCGTGGGGTTTTGCCATGCGACGGCTGACACTCTGGAAGGCCTATTCCACAGACCTTCACCGAGCATCAAAGGTTTAACGCAATCCTTGCAGGCGCGTCGCACCGCGGCGAGGGTGGCGCAAAGATCGCCGCAGGGCTCAAGGCGCTATCGCCAGGCGGTTCCTACACGTTTACTTCAGGTTGCCGCTGAGAAATTGCTGCAGCCGCTCGCTTTTCGGATTGCCCAGCACATCCGCCGGCGCACCTTGCTCTTCCACCAAGCCCTTGTGCAAAAACAGCACCTGGCTCGACACCTTGCGCGCGAAGCTCATCTCATGGGTCACCATGATCATGGTGCGGCCTTCTTCGGCCAGGCCCTGGATCACCTTCAATACCTCGCCCACCAGCTCCGGGTCGAGGGCTGAGGTAGGTTCGTCAAACAGCATCACTTCTGGCTCCATGGCCAGGGCGCGGGCGATGGCCACCCGTTGCTGCTGGCCACCGGAGAGAAAGGCCGGGTATTGATCGGCCACGCGTGCCGGCAGGCCGACCTTGTCGAGGTAGCGACGGGCACGGTCTTCGGCGTCCTTCTTGCTGCAACCCAGCACCCGGCGCGGGGCCATGGTGATGTTTTCCAGCACGCTCATGTGGCTCCACAGGTTGAAGTGCTGGAACACCATCGCCAGGCGTGTGCGCAGGCGCTGCAGTTCGGCATCGTCAGCCACGCGCATGCCATGGCGGTCGCTGACCATGCGGATCGGCTGGCCGTCGAGGGTCATGGCGCCGTCGTTGGGGGTTTCCAGGAAGTTGATGCAGCGCAAAAAGGTGCTCTTGCCGGAGCCGCTGGCGCCGATCAGGCTGATTACGTCACCGGTCTTGGCCTTGAGCGAGACACCTTTGAGCACTTCATTGTCGCCATAGCTTTTATGCAGGCCTTCAACGGTCAATTTGTACATGGGGCGTGCATCCTCAAGGCGAAAGTAGATAGCCGCTACGGTAGGCCTCTGAGCCGGCGACATGGCCGATGACCATCCCGGCAGTGGCCATGCGGCGTAGCGAACGGGCGTAAAGCAGGCCGGCCTTCTGGCAGTGCACAGGCGTTACGCGGTCGGTAATGGGGTCGATGATGTCGGCGATCAGTTGCCCGGCCTCCAGGTATTCCCCCGGCAGGGCGCTGAACACCAGCAGGCCGCCCACCGGTGTCGCCACCGGTTCGACGCCTGCCAGCGGCGTGGCGGGGTAGGGCAGCGCCGGCAGCGGGGCGGCTTCGCCCTCGATCGCGCCGAAGTGGATCAGGTAATCGATGATCGCCTGGCAATCGAGGCTGGCCAGGCCATGGTTGACGTCGCCCTGGCCACGCAGCTCGACGGTGACGGAAAAGCTGCCCATCGGGATCGGGAAGCGCTCGCCGAAACGCTGCTGCAATTGCCACCACACCAGTGTGAAACACTCATCGAAGGATTGCCCGCCGGAATCGGTGGCGAGCAAGTTGGCTTCCGAGCCGAGATAGCGCGCCAGCGGCTCGACCTGCGGCCACGCCTCGGGCGTGGTGTACAGGTGCGCAACGGCTTCGAAATCGCAATGCAGGTCGAGCACCATGTCGGCATCGCAGGCCAGGCGTTGCAGCACCAGGCGCTGGGAATGCAGCTGGGTCTCGGCGGTTTGCGCGGCCAGGGCGTTGGACAGCGCGGTGCGGATCAGTTCGACGTTGTGCCGCGGATCATCCCCGAGTGACGCTTCGACCTGGTTACCCACCGCGTCACTGAGGTCGACAAACAAGCGATTGAAGTTCTGCCCGCTTTCCAGCTCGTAGCGGCCCAGCGGAATATCCATCAACACCTGTTCCAGGCCCACCGGGTTGGCGATCGGCACCAGCACGATTTCGCTGCGCAGGCGCCCGGCGGCCTCCAGTTGCGCCAGGCGCAGCTTGAGGTGCCAGGCCACCAGCATGCCGGGCATTTCATCGGCATGCAGCGACGACTGGATGTAGATCTTGCCTTCAGCCTGTTCCGGGCCGAAGTGGAAACTGTGAATCTGCCGCGCCGTGCCAGGCACCGGCGCGATCAGTTCATGAATCTGATGACGCATGAAGGCTCCTTAATGACTCGGCCCGAGGAAGGCCAGCCAGCGGCGCTCCGCCAGACGAAACAGGCCGACCAGGGCAAAGGTCACTGTCAGATAGATCAGCGCGGCGATGCCGAAGGATTGGAAGGTCATGTAGGTCGCCGAGTTGGCGTCCCGTGCGACCTTGAGAATGTCGGGCACTGTCGCGGTAAACGCCACGGTGGTCGAGTGCAGCATCAGGATCACTTCATTGCTGTAGTACGGCAACGAGCGGCGCAGGGCCGAGGGCATGATCACATACGCATACAACTTCCAGCCGCTGAGGCCATAGGCCTTGGCGGCCTCGACTTCGCCGTGGGCCATGCTGCGGATCGAACCGGCGAAAATCTCGGTGGTGTAGGCGCAGGTGTTGAGGGCAAAGGCCAGGATCGTGCAGTTCATCGCATCGCGAAAAAATGCGTCCAGCACCGGCTGCGCGCGCACCGCGGCGATGCTGTAGATGCCGGTGTAGCAGATCAGCAACTGGATATAGAGCGGCGTGCCACGAAACAGGTAGGTGTAGAACTGCACCGGCCAACGCACCAGGCGATTGCGCGAGACGCGGGCGATGGACAGCGGGATCGAGACCAGGAAACCAATCACCAGCGAGGCGCTGAGCAGCCACATGGTCATTGCCAGCCCGGTGATGTGCTGGCCGTCGCTGTACAGGAAGGGGCGCCAGTATTGCTGCAGGAGTTCGATCATCGCACGGCCTCCCGGGACCCAGCGGAGTAGCGGCGTTCAAGCCGACGCAGGACGAAATTGGATGCACTGGTGATCAGCAGGTAGATAAACGCCGCGATGACCAGGAAGTAAAACAGTTGATAGGTGCTCTTGCCGGCATCCTGGGCGGCCTTGACCAGGTCCGCGAGACCAATGATCGATACCAGCGCCGTGGCCTTGAGCATGACCATCCAGTTATTGCCGATGCCCGGCAGGGCAAAACGCATCATCTGCGGAAAGGTCACGAAGCGAAACCGCTGCCCGCGACTCAGCCCGTAGGCGGTTGCAGCTTCCAACTGGCCACGCGGGACCGCGAGGATCGCACCGCGAAATGTCTCGGTGAAGTAGGCACCGTAGATGAAGCCCAGGGTGATCACCCCGGCGCTGAATGGGTCGATCTCGATGTAGTCCCATTCCATGAAGTCGGTCAAACCGGTCAGCCAGATTTGCAGGCTGTAGAAAATCAGCAGCATCAGTACCAGGTCAGGTACGCCGCGAATCAAGGTGGTGTAGAGCTGGGCGGGAATACGGATCAAGCTGACGCTGGACAGTTTCGCGCTGGCCCCAATCAGGCCGAGCAGGACACTGACAGCCAGGGAGGCGACCGAGAGTTTTACGGTCATCCACGTCCCTTGGAGCAACAGCGGGCCGAACCCCTTCAAACTGAAGGCGCCCAGCCCCAGGGTTTGCAAAAGATCTTCAAACATGAATTCAGGACCTAATGGCGATAAAAAAGCGCCCACCGCAAACCGGTGGGCGCCAGGGTGTTATTTACCGCTGTAGAGGTTCAGATCGCCGAAGTGTTTCTTCTGGATGGTGGCGTAGGTGCCATCATCGTGTAACGCTTTGATACCTTTATCGAGCAAGGCCTTGAGGTCTTTGTTACCTTTTTTGATACCGACCGCAGTTTTCGACGGCAGCAAAGGGTCGTCGATAGCCTTGCTGACTTCGTAGTCAGCGCCGGCCGGCGACTTCAAGAAGCCCAGTTCGGCTTGCAGCATGTCCTGCACGGACGCATCCAGACGGCCGGAGGTCAGGTCGGCGTACACCTGGTCCTGGTTGGCGTAGGCCTTGGTGGTCACACCGGCTTTGTCCAGCACAGCCTTGGCGTAGGCTTCCTGGATAGTGCCTTGCTCGTAGCCCACCGATTTGCCCTTGAGGGACTCAGGCGTGGAGTAGTTCGCGCCTTTTTTGAACACCAGGGAGGTCGGGCCGGAGAACAGCTCGCTGGAGAAGTCGATCGCCTTCTCACGGGCTTCGGTCACGGTCATCGACGAAATCACGCCGTCGAATTTGTTGGCGTTCAGGCCTGGAATCATGCCGTCGAAGTCACTTTCGACCCACTTGCACTTCACTTTCAGCTCGGCGCAGATCGCATTGCCCAGGTCGATATCGAAGCCCACCAGGCTGCCGTCGGCGGCCTTGGATTCGAATGGCGCGTAGGACGGATCGACACCAAAACGCAGTTCCTTGTATTCCTTGGCCAACGCAGTACCAGCGGCCATGCACAGAGCCAGTGCAGAAAGGGTCAGCAATGCTTTTTTCATTATGTAATCCCTGGAAACCAAGATAAGCGCTTGTGGCGCGTTTAGGACTGTTACTGAACGGTGTCAGACGCAACACAAGTAGCAATTTCTGCACCATAGTTCCGAATGGTCGTTTTAAAAGGTGGGAAGAGGGAGATCTCAGTGTAGGAGATGCCCGAAAATGGGCACACAAAAAACAGTGCACCCATTTGGGGCTGATGCAGATCGAAAACCTGGGAGCTGGCTTGCCGGGGATGGTGGCGAGTCAGCTTATTTCATCTGTCACTGATCCGCCGCCATCGCAGGCAAGCCAGCTCCTACAGGGATTTGTGGGGTTTTAGCATCCGGTCAGCAGGTCTTGCAGCGTGGCCAGGTTGTCAGCCTCATCCACCGCCTTGTCCTGCCGCCACCGCAACATCCTCGGAAACCGCACCGCGATCCCACTTTTGTGCCGCTTGGACAGGGCTATGCCCTCGAATCCCAGCTCGAATACCATGCTCGGCGTGACACTGCTGACCGGTCCGAATTTCTCTACGGTGGTCTTGCGCACAATCGCGTCGACCTTGCGCATCTCTTCGTCGGTCAGCCCTGAATAGGCCTTGGCGAAGGGCACGAGCGTGCGCTCGCTGCCGGGCGGACCGTCCCACACGGCGAAGGTGTAGTCGCTATAGAGGCTGGCGCGCCGACCATGGCCGCGCTGGGCGTAGATCAACACGGCGTCGACGCTGAACGGGTCGACTTTCCACTTCCACCACAGGCCCATGTCCTTGGTGCGACCCACACCGTAAAGGCCTTTGCGCTCCTTGAGCATCATGCCTTCGACGCCCAACTGACGGGAGGCTTCGCGTTGCTGCGCAAGATCCTGCCAGGTCGCGCCCGTGAGCAGGGGCGATGGAATCAGCACGGGTTGGTTGCACTGGGCGATTACCCGCTCGAGTTGAGCGCGACGTTCGGCCTGGGGCTGGTTGCGCCAGTCGGCGCCCTGGTATTCCAGCAGGTCATAGGCGAGGACGGCGACCGGTGCATCGTCGAGCACCTTTTTGCTCAGGGTCTTGCGGCCAATTCGCTGTTGCAGCAGGGCGAAGGGCTGCACTGCGTCCTTCCACACCACGATTTCGCCGTCGATAACCGTACCATCGGGCAGGCCACTGGTCAGGCTGTGCAGTTCGGGGAAACGCTCAGTGACCAATTCTTCGCCACGCGACCACACCCACAAGCGGCCGTCGCGCTTGACCAGTTGCGCGCGAATGCCATCCCACTTCCACTCCACCTGCCAATCGGCGGGGGAACCGAGCAATGCGTCGAATTGCTCCACCGGTTGCGACAAGCCATGGGCGAGAAAAAACGGATAGGGCTGTCCGCCGCGCTGCGCATGTTCGTCGTCTGATTCGGCGGCGATCAGCTTGAGGTAGCCTTCCGCCGTCGGCCGGTTGGACAGGTCGGTGTAGCCCACCAACCGCTGCGCGACCCGCTTGCTGTCGAGGTCGGCCATTGCGGCGAGTGCACGGGTGACCAGCAATTTGGACACGCCGACGCGAAAGCTGCCGGTGATCAACTTGATGCACACCATCAGGCTCGGTTGATCCAGTTGCGCCCATAACGCCGGCAGGCGCTCGGCCAGGTCCTGAGGTGCCAGGCCGCGCAGCGGCAGGAGCTTTTCTTCCAGCCACACCGCCAGGCCATCCTGCGAGGTGTAGGTAGATTCCGGTAATAGCAGGGAAATGGTCTCGGCCAGGTCGCCGACCGACTGGTAGCTTTCCTCGAACAGCCACGGCTCGATGCCCGCCGCCTCGGTGGCCATGTCCCGCAGCAGGCGCGTCGGCACCAACTGGCGAGGGCGCCCGCCGGACAAAAAATACACCGCCCATGCCGCATCTTCTGCCGGAGCGTGCAGGAAGTAGGCTTGCAATGCCGCGAGCTTGGCATTGCTGGACGTGGTGGCGTCAAGGTTGGCGTAGAGCTGCGCGAAGGCTTTCATGCCGTGGCCTCTTCTTCGTCATCCCCGTATTCGGTGGTGAAGCCTTGGGCATCCAGGCCTTTTTCCCGCAGGTGGCGCACCAGTACGCCGACCGAACCGTGGGTCACCATCACGCGTTCGGCGCCGGTCTGTTCGATGGCCCACAACAGCCCCGGCCAGTCGGCGTGGTCGGACAGCACAAAGCCACGGTCGACCCCGCGCCGCCGCCGTGTGCCGCGCAGGCGCATCCAGCCACTGGCGAAGGCGTCGCTGTAGTCGCCGAAGCGCTTGATCCAACTGCTGCCGCCGGCGGAAGGCGGGGCGATGATCAGGGCTTGGCGCAGCAGCGGGTCGGTTTTTTTGAAGTCGCCGGCGTAAAGGGTTTCCGGGATATAGATACCCGCTTCGCGGTACACCCGGTTCAGCGGTTCGACCGCGCCATGACTGAGGATCGGGCCGATGCTGGCGTCGATGCCATGCAGGATGCGCTGGGCCTTGCCGAATGAGTAACAGAACAACACGCTGGCCTTGCCGGCGGCAATATTGGCCTGCCACCAGGCGTTGATCCCGGCAAAGATCTGCGCCTGGGGTTGCCAGCGGTAGATCGGCAGGCCGAAGGTCGACTCGGTGATAAAGGTATGGCAACGCACGGGTTCGAACGGCGCGCAGGTGCCGTCGGGTTCGACTTTGTAGTCGCCGGAGGCAACCCAGACTTCACCCTGGTATTCCAGACGCACCTGGGCCGAACCGAGTACATGCCCGGCAGGGTGGAAGCTCAGGGTCACGCCGTGGTGAACGAGTTGTTCGCCATAGGCGAGGGTCTGCAGGTTGATGTCCTGGCCCAGGCGCGAACGCAAGATGCCTTCACCGGGGGCGGCGGCCAGGTAGTGCTGGTTGCCGGTGCGGGCGTGGTCGCCGTGGGCGTGGGTGATGACCGAACGTTCCACCGGGCGCCAGGGGTCGATGTAGAAATCTCCGGCGGGGCAGTAGAGGCCTTCGGGGCGGGCGATGACAAGGTCCATGGGCGTGCCGGGGGCAATGGGCTTATCAGGTAGGAGGCAGGGGCGGGGCGAGAAGTTCTATCTGAATGCAGGTGGTCCATTGTCGGCGCCGGCTTACCGGCGATAGCGCTGTGTCAGACGGCTGGAACGCCGGCTGACAGTGCACCATCGCCGGCAAGCCGGCGCCTATAAGGAGGCGGGTTATTTGCCCGGCGTCAGGGTCAACCGCGCCTTGCCATACACCTTCTCGAAGTTCTGCGGCTGCATCGGGAAGCTCAGGTATTGCGCCTTGAGCGACGGGTCGATGCCGTTGGCGTAGTTCGGGCTGGCGGGGTTGCCGGACTGGCCGATGCCCCCCTGGCCCATCATCGGTTCCACCTGGCCGAAATCGACGATCATGCGCAGCGCCGGCACCTGGGTGGTGTTGAAGTCCTGGCCCCAGGCATACGGTGCCGGGTTCAGGGTGTTGTGGTCGCCACCGGACGCCAGCGGGCCGCGAATTACCTGGCCAGTGCTGTTTTTCCAGGTGGTGCTGTGCAGCTTGCCCCACTGCCAGGCCTTGTGGTCGGCACCGAGTTGGCTGTCGCCGACGGTGATCGCGGCGGCCAGGCTGCGCGCAAGGATCGCGGGTTTGTCTTCTTTTTGCGGCGTGCGCACGTCGTCCCAGAACGGGCTGTCTTCACGGCCCAGCAGATGGTCGGCCTGGGCGGCATAGGACAGGCTGGCGTTGCTGACGAAGGCCTTCCAGCTGGCGCTGTTTTCCGGGCCCAGTTCGTCAAGGAAGATCTGCTTGGTGCTTTCCTGCAGGAACAGCTCGTAGAGCGCGGCGTCGGCGGACGTTGCCACGAGCCGGCCATCAAACGCCATCAGGCGACTCAGCGCCTCGCGTGCCTTGGCCTGTTCGGCGGCCGGCAATGCTGCAATCGCCTGTTTCAGCGGCTGGGCCATGCCCGGTGCCTGGAACATGGTCTTGAGCTTGGCGGCGAACAGGGTGGTCTGGTCGTACTGCATGGCGATCATGCTGCGGCTGTCGTGCTTGCCGGCATTGGCCAATTGCGCCAGGCGCTCGCTGCGTTCCGGCGCGTCCCACGAGTTGGACAGTTGCATGCCGTAGCCGCGCGGCGCGGTGCGCTGGTTGGCGGTGCCGATCCAGCCTTGGGCCGGGTCCTGGTCGTAGGGGTGCAGCATCGCATCGGCGTAGCCGTCCCAGTCAAAGCGGGTGTCCCAGCCCGGCGAGGGCAGCAGGCCTTCGCCTTCGCGACGGTTGGGGAAACGCCCGGTGACTTGCCAGCCGATATTGGTGGCGTCGGCGAAGATCATGTTCAAGGCAATCGCGCGGATTTCGCGGGTGGCGTCCGACGCCTTGGCGACGTTTTGCGCACGGGACAAATCGAAGAACGCATCCAGGCTCTTGTCATCCTTGAAGTCGGCCGTTTGCAGGGCCAGACCCAAGCCGCTGGTCAGGGCCTGGCTGCTGTTGAGAAGGGCGCCGTGACGGGTTTCGTACACCACTTCACGCAGTGGGCGCTGGCCTTTGGCAAAGTAGGTCTCGTTGCGCACGCCAGCCGGTAGCCATTTTCCGTTGTTCTCGTAGTACAACGCGTTGCCTTGGCGTTTGACCTTCTCCAGGAACAGGTCCTGGGTGTCGCCCTTGACCGTGCTCATGCTCCACGCGACTTTGCCGTTGAAGCCGGACAACAGGGTCGGCAAGCCGGCAATCGAAGCACCGACGGCCTGGTATTTGGGCGCACGAATCTGCACGTAGCTCCACGGCGACGGAGCCTGGGGCTGGGCGGCGAGGTCGCTGGCCAGCAGGCTTTTGCCGCTGCGGCTGCGTTGCGGGCCAATCGCCCAGTTGCTCGAGGTAGTGACGGCCAGCGCGTTGAGGCTGCTCAGTTGCTGGCTGGCCGTGTCCAGCCCGGCCAGGCCAGTGATCTGGCTAAGGTTCACGCCTTTGAGTTTCTCGGCTTCGGCCAGCGGAATCGGCTCATCCGGCGTGCTCGGCGTCAGCCAGGCGAGCTTGTCGACGCCAACTTTTTGCGCCAGCACCAGGGAGGCAAGTTCTTCCTGCAGGTTGGCCGACTCGCTGAAATTCAGCAGGCAGAACAGCAGCGCCGAATCTTCCGGCTTCCAGTACTCGGGCTTGTAGCCGGTCTGTGCCAGGTCCGGCGGCAGCTTGTCGCGGTAGCGGAACAAGTAGGCGTTGACGCCGCGCGCATACACTTCGAAGAAGCGCTTGAGGCGTGGCGAGGAGGCGTTATACAGCTCGCCGGCGCTTTTCTTGAGGTTGACCGCACGCATGAAACGGTCGACATCCAGCACCTCAGGGCCGGACATTTCTGCCAGGCGGCCCTGGGCCAGCAGGCGCAGGGTGACCATCTGGGTGATGCGGTCACTGGCGTGCACATAACCGAGGCTGAACAGCGCGTCGTGGAAGGTGTTGCTTTCGATCAGCGGCATGCCCTGGGCATTGCGGCGTACCGATACATTCTGTGCCAGGCCTTTGATCGGCTGCACGCCGGCAACTGGCGGCAGGGTGTCCTGGGTGCTCTGGAGCTGGCAACCGGCCAGGCTTAATGCACTGGCCACTGCCGCGGCAACGCCGAACCGGGGAAGAAAATGTGAGAGGGCTGGCGAGGCCATGGCAAAGCTCCTGCGGGGGGTAGCGTCAGTAAAGGCGCTACGTTAGTGAGCGCGGCGAAACGACGCAAGCGGGAGTTTTGGGTTAAGCGTGAGAACTTGATTCGGACAGCGATCAAGGTGGGCGTTGGCCTGCCTGCGATGCCAGCACCCAGGTGCGTCAGTCACACTCTGGTGAGGCTATCGCAGGCAGGCCCGCGCCCGGATTTGATCGCGTGCTGCTTCAGATCAGGCCTTGGGCGGGTTCACTTTCTGTACCAGTTCATACGCGCGCACGGTTGCTGGCCGCTCCTTGATACTGTTGAACCAGCGCAGCACATGTGGGAAGTCTTCCAGGCGTTGGCTCTGCCACTTGTGGGAAACGATCCATGGATAGATCGCCATGTCGGCAATGCTGTAGTCCTCACCCGCGACGAACGCGCGGTCGGCCAGGCGCCGGTCGAGCACACCGTACAGGCGCGCGGTTTCGTCCACATAGCGCTTGATCGCGTAGGGAATCTTCTCCGGGGCGAACTGGCTGAAGTGGTGGTTCTGGCCCGCCATCGGCCCCAATCCACCCATCTGCCAGAACAACCATTGCAGTGCTTCCTGGCGACCACGCAGGTCTTGCGGAATGAACTTGCCGGTTTTTTCCGCGAGGTACAGCAGGATTGCGCCGGATTCAAACAGCGAAATCGGCGCACCGCCGTCGGTCGGATTCTGATCGACGATGGCCGGGATGCGGTTGTTGGGAGCGATCTTCAGGAAGTCCGGCTTGAACTGGTCGCCCTGGCCGATATTGATCGGGTGCACCTTATAGGGCAGGCCGGCTTCTTCCAGGAACAGCGATACTTTGTGACCGTTGGGGGTAGTCCAGTAGTACAGGTCGATCATGAAGCTCTCCAAATGAGCGAATGCCTGCAGCTATAGGTGAAGACCAAGGGGCAATAATTCAATCAAACATTTGCGTCTAACCTTAGAAGCGTTTTACACAGCGCCGTCCACCAACACTTGCAGCGACTGCTGCGAGCAGCGTTCGATGCGCACCTGCACGCCATACACCTCGGCAAACAGCGCCGGGTCGAGCACCTCATCTGCCGTGCCGCTGGCATACAGCCGGCCCTTGCGCAGCACGGCGATATGGTCGGCAAAGCGTGCGGCAAGGTTGATGTCGTGCAGCACCACCACGGCGATCAGTTGGTGCTCGCGCACCAGCCCGCGCACGCACTCCATGACTTTCAACTGGTAGTTGAGGTCGAGGGCGCTGGTGGGTTCGTCCAGCAGCATCACCTGGGGGCGACGCGCGATCAGTTGGGCAAGACTGACCAATTGGCGCTGGCCACCCGACAACGTGCTGAGTAACTGGTCGGCCAAGTGCGCGATGCCAATGCGTTGCAACGCCTCGAAGGCTTCGCGCAGGCAGGCCTCGCTGGACAGTGGAATGCCCTCCACATGAGCCACGCGCAGCGCGGCGATCACGCTTTCCATCACGCTGAGGCTCAGGCCGGGCGGCAGGTTCTGCGGCATGTAGGTCACCCGTCGCGCGCGTTCGGCAACGGACATGGCCGACAGGTCGAGGTCGCCCAATCGCACAACGCCTTGCATCTTTTCCAGCCCGGCCACGGCACGCAGCAAGGTGGATTTACCCGCGCCGTTGGGACCGATCAAGGCGGTCAGGCTGCCGTGGGGCAAGGTCGGCAAGCTCAGGTCGTGCACGATCTGCCGGCGCCCGTAGCTCACATTGGCGTTGTGTACCGATAAGCCCGCACTCATAACTGCCTCCCCCGCTTGAACACCAGCACCACGAAAATCGGCACGCCGACCAAGGCGGTGACAATGCCCACCGGCACAATCACCCCGGGCATGATCAGCTTGCTCGCAATCGACGACAGCGACAGCAGCAACGCACCGGTCAGGGCGCTGGCCGGCAACAGGAAGCGTTGATCCTCACCCACCAGGATCCGCGCGATATGCGGACCTACCAGACCGATAAATCCGATGGTGCCTACAAAGGCCACGGCGGTGGCCGACAACAGGCTGATGCGCAGCAACGAGAAAAACCGCAGGCGCTTCACGTCCACGCCAAAGCTCTGCGCGCGGTCCTCGCCCATGCGCAATAGGGTCAGGCGCGGTGCGGCGGTGAAGGAAAACGGCAGCACCACCGCGACCACCAGCGCCAGGATGCCGAGCTTGTCCCAATTGGCCCGGGTCACGCTGCCCAGAGTCCAGAACACCAGCTGTTGCAGCACGTCTTCGGTGGCCACCAGTTGCAGCAAGGCCACCACCGCGTTGCAACTGAACACCAGCGCGATGCCGAACAACACCAGGCTTTCCACGCCGGCGCCGCGCAGGCGTGACATGGCTTGCAGTAAAAACACCGAGGCGGCGGCGAAGATAAACGCCGAGATCGAAATCGCGGTGTTGGCCGAGACCCACAGCGTGGTCACCGGGAACACAATCACCAGCGATGCGCCCAACGCCGCCGCCGACGACACGCCCAAGGTAAACGGGCTGGCCAGCGGGTTGTTGAGGATCGCCTGCATCTCGGCCCCGGCCAGCGACAACGCGCAGCCTACCAGCACCGCCATCAGCGCGTAGGGCAGGCGCACGTTCCAGATGATCACCTGGTCGGTGGCGCTCAGGTGCGAGGGATGCAGGATGCCGTCGAGTAACGCCAGCAGGCCCATGCCCGACGGGCCGCTGGCCAGGTCGACCAGAATCGCGCAGGCCAGCGCGGTGCCGAGCAAGGCCAGCAGCCAGGCACGCCGCGCCAGCAGGCGACGGTAGCCGTGGGTGGCGCTGGCGAGGTCGAGGGTTTGAGTGGTCATGGAGTTCACACAATTTTGAAGACGATGAAAATCCAAATGTGGGAGCGGGCTTGCTCGCGAATGCGCGGTGTCAGTCACTGAATAGGTCGACTGATACACCGCCTTCGCGAGCAAGCCCGCTCCCACAGTTTTTACCGCGTTTCGACAGCAGGCTTGCTGTTGATCCAATAGGCACCCTGCAGCGGCATCCCCAGGAACTGCTGGTTGATCTGCGCCATCGTCGCCTGCGGGTCCAGCGTGGCGAACAGCTGCGGGTGTACCCACTTGGCCAGCGCTTCAATCGCCAGCAGGTTGTAGGGCGAGTTGTAGAAGTCATGCCACAGGCCGTGGGAATTGCCTTCGCGGATCGCGCGAAGATTGGCGAATTCCGGCCGCGCCAACACGCGGTCAAACGCTTCACGCGCCTCGTCCTAGGTAACGCCTGCGCCCAGGATCAGGCCGGGTTTGTGGTTGCCGGTGGCCACGTACACATCCGGATCAGCCTTCAGCGCATATTCAACGCTGATATCACCCAGCGCGCCGGGCACGACATCGGCAGCGATGTTGCGTCCGCCGACCAGCTTGATCACTTCACCCATGCCGCTTTTGCCGGTGGTGTGCCCCGGTGCCTGCCAGGCACCGGCCAGCAGTTCGAGGAACACGCTCGGGCGCGGGCCGGCCGGCAAGGTAGCGACGGCGTCGCTGATCACCTTGATGTGCTGGTCATAGAACGCGAGGAATGCCTTGGCCTGGGCTTCACGCCCCAACGCCTGGCCCAGCGCGCTCATGCTGCTATGGGTGCCTTGTACCGGGTTGATGCGAAAATCGACGAACAGCACCGGGATTCCGGCCTTGGCCAATACATCGGCGACCGGGCTGTGTTCGGTCGGGCCGTGCCCGGAGATGCTGAACACCGCCAGGTCCGGTTTCAGCGAGAGAATTTCTTCAGCGCTGACGCTTTGTTCCGACGCCTGCCCGATCAAAGGGATGTCTTTGACCGTCGGAAATTTCGCCACGTAGGCGTTATAGGTGTGTTGGTCCAGCAGCTTCAGATCGTTCTGCCAGCCGACGATGCGCTGGAACGGCGCGTCCTTGTCGAGCAGGGCAAACGCCGAAATCAGGCGGCCTTCACCCAGTACCACGCGTTTGACGTCGTCCTTGACCTCGACCTTGCGGCCGAGCACGTCGGTGACTTCGTGGGCGGCGGCGGTTTCGGCATGGCCGAGGACCAAGGCGCCGAACAGCACGCCGAGCTTGAGCAAGTGAAGGGGTTTGCGCATGGCAGAGGCTCCTGGTGAGAGAGGATCAGAATTCATAATCGACGCTGGCGGTGAGGGTGCGCCCGGCACCTGGGATGCCGTAGAGCTGGAAGCCATCGAGGGAGGCGCCGACCTGGCTGTAATAGAACGTGTTGAAGACGTTGTTGAGGTTGAGGTTGACCGTGGTGTCCCTGTTCACCTTGTATTGCGCGGCCAGGCTGCTGAGCCAGTAGCCGGGGGCTTTTTCATGGTCGCGGGTGTAGATCGCATTCACGCCGGAGGGGCCATTGGCGTAGCTGCTGTTGTTGTTCAAGCCGCCGACGTATTTGTTGTCGGTGTAGCGGCGCCGACCGACGTATTGCTCGCCGTAGCTCAGGCTCAGGGCGTCGGTGACGGCATAGGTGGTCCACAGGTTGGCGGTCAGGTCAGGGACGTTCTTGGCTTCGGCGCCCTTGTTGATGCCTTTGGTCTGGGTACTCTTGAGCGCCGAGAAACCGGTGTAGGCGGTCCAGCGCGAGGTGATATTGCCTTGCAGGCCGAGTTCCACGCCGTCCACGCGCTTGGCGGGCAGGGCGCGTACCGGGGCGGATTCGCCGTCCTGGTATTCCCAGGCGTTGTCGAGTTCGGTGCGGAAAATCGCGGCGGTGACGTTCAGCATGTCGTGGGCAATGTCCCACTTGGTGCCCAACTCGTAGGTCTTGGACTTGGCCGGGCTGTAGTTGCTGGTGCTGGCCGCGCCGTAGATCTGGTTGTTGGTGGATGCGCCCAACGCCGACGGTTGCGCTGCTTCGCTGTAGGAAACATAGACGCTGCCGTTGGGCAACGGCTTGTACACCGCGCCGACCCGTCCGCTCACCGCACCGTCGGTGCTGCTGATGGTCGATTGGCCGCGTTGGCTGGTTTGCGCCCGCCAGTTGTCGTAGCGCAGCGAGCCCAGCACCTGCCACTGCTCGTTGAGGGTGACGGTGTCACCCAGGTAAATACCGGCGTTGTCGATCACCGAGCGCGGGTCGCCTTCACCCTTGGTCACGTAGGTGCTGGCGAAGCTGTGGCTGGGCTCGCTCATGTCGAAGAACAGGTTGCCTGCCGGCACTTCGGCGTTGCGCTTCAGCCCGCCGTAGGTCTCGTGGTAGAACTCGAGACCCGAGACCACCGCGTGTTGCAGGCTTGCTGTGTTGAACTTGAAGCTGAAGTCGGTCTGGTTATCCAGGATGGTGTAGCGCTTGGACAAGCCAAAGTCGCTGCCGCGCAGGATGCCGTAGGCGGTGTTGCTGTTGTTCACGTAGTCGGTGTAGGCATTCACCGTGCTACCTGGCACTTGGCTGATCGGGCCTACACCGGTGTAGCCCAAAGTCGCACAACGGGCGCCGGTGCAGGTTTTGTTGCCATTCGCGTCGGCGGCAAAAAAACGCGCCGGGGAGAGCACGGCGAAGTTGTCGCTGCGTTCCCAGCGAGTCTGATTGCGCAGGTTGGCTTCATTCCAGTCGAAGTCGTGCTCCAGGCGGGCAGTCAGCGAGGTGGTTTTGTTTTGCTGGGTGTAGAGGCTGGAGTCGCCGTACCAGTTCGAGCGTTTCACCCCGGGCATGCGGTCGCCGTCGGTGCCCCGCTGGATCGGCACGCCGCCGTCCGGGGTGTTGGTGTCTTTCTGGTAGAAGGTGTCGATGAACAGGCGCGTGTCGGTGCCCAGGCCGAAGCCGAACGAGGTGGCGATGCCCCAGCGGTCGTAGTCCACGTCGTCGCGCTCGGCCACCTGGTTGTAGTGTTTCATCAGGTTGATGCGTACGGCGGTGGTGTCGTTCAGTTGCTTGTTCAGGTCGGCCGTGAGCCGGCGATAGCTGTCGGTGCCAATCCCGGCCGAGACCTTGTTGGCATCGCCCAGGTGCGCTTCCTTGCTGACCAGGTTGACACTGCCGCCCACCGCAGAAACCCCGGACTCGATGGAGCCGGTGCCCTTGAACACTTCGGCCTGCTGCAGGTTGAAGGTGTCGGTACGGGTCGACATGCCGGCATCGCGCACGCCGTCGACGGTCAGGCTCTGCTCCGAAGAAAAGCCCCGGATCGAGAACAGATCGCCCCAGCCCAGGTTGCCCTCGCCAGACATGAAGGTAATGCCCGGCACGTTGCGCAACACTTCCTGCAGGGTCTGCGCGTTCTGCTCCTTGAGCACCTGCTGGGGCACGATGGTCACGCTTTGCGGCGCGTCCAGCAGCGGTTGGCTGATTTTTGCCGAGGTCACCCGGTCCACTTTGAAGGTGGAGGTGGCTTCACCGTCGACCTTGATTTCCGGCAGGCTCAGCACCGAGCCATTGGTCGTGGCGGCTGTCGTATCGGCCAAGGCGGTCGGGGCGACGCCGCCAGCCGCGAGGAAACCGAACATCGGCGCCAGGGTACTGTGCAACGTGTGACGGTGAGGGGTGGGCAATGACATAGGCAGTGATCCGAGTCTAAATTACAATTACTCTCATTTAGGTTCGGTAGTCTAAAGAGCGATTCCGCCTGCCATACCGGGGCTTTGTATCGCTGATGCGTGATTATGGTTTCCTACAACATTCCATTACATTTGCCTGCACTGCTGGCTGAACTTTCGGCTATCTCCTGCGTTTTGAGTTTTCGGATCGACTGCCCATGGCCAAGCAAGACCACCTGCTGATCGTTGATGACGACCCGCAAATCCGCCAACTGCTCTGCGACTACCTGAGCGATGCCGGTTTCCAGGTATCCACCGCCGCCGACGGCAAGGAAATGCGCCGCCGCCTAGCGCTCAACGTGATTGACCTGATCGTGCTCGACCTGATGCTGCCGGGTGAAGACGGCCTGAGCCTGTGCCGCGAACTGCGGGTCAGCTCCAACACGCCGGTGGTGATGCTCACGGCCAAGGGCTCGTTGATCGACCGCATCGTCGGCCTGGAGATCGGCGCCGATGACTACCTGCCCAAGCCGTTCGACCCGCGTGAGTTGCTGGTACGGATCAAGGTCGTGCTGCGACGCGTGCAGAGTTTTCCGGATCGCGCGCGCCTGGACGAGGCGCCGAGCATTCGCTTCGCCGGCTGGCAGCTCGACACGCGGGCGCGGCAGTTGCTGTCGCCGCAAGGCGTGGTGGTGAGCCTGGGCAACTCGGATTACCGCGTGTTGCGCCTGCTGTTGCAGCACCCCAACCGTCCGTTGAGCCGCGACTTTTTGCTCAACCACGTGTTCGACAAGGACAGCACGCCGTTCGACCGCTCCATCGACGTGTGCATCAGCCGCCTGCGCTCGCAACTGCCGGCGGGGCTGATCAAGACCGTGCGCAACGAGGGTTACATGCTCACCGCCGATGACGTGGTGTTGGAATCGTGAGACTGCTGCCGCGCTCGCTGTTCGGGCGGCTGGTGCTGATCCTGGTCAGCGGCATGCTCGCGGCCCAGGCCCTGACCAGCAGCATCTGGTACGACCGGCGGCATGGCCAGGTGCTGGAAATCCCTGCGCGGCTGATCGCCACTCGACTGGCGGATGTGGTGCGGCTGGTGCACAGCGATCCGCAGCAGGCGGACCTGCTGATCAAAATGCTCGATACGCCGAACTTCCGCCTGACCCTGAGCGACCAGGCCAGCGCCACCCCCAGTACCCTCAACGATGCTGACCGGCCCACCGAGCGCTTGATCAAAAAGGTGTTGTCGCAGAAGACCGGCTACGCCCAGACCCTGGTGCTGTTGCGCCTTTCCCTGGTGGATGGCGAAGGGCAAAGCGCCGGGCTCTCGACACTGCTCAGCTCCCAACCGGTGGTGGGGCAATTCCTGATCGATCTGCGTCTGCCCGATGGGCGCTGGTTGCAGGTGGATGCCAGTGAAGAGCAGGGCTGGACCAGTACCTCGCCGCTGGACCTGCTGTTCGACTACGTGATGCGCATCTATTTGTTGCGCGTGTTGGTGCTGGTGGTGATTGCCCTGGTGGCGGTGCGCCTGGCCATCCGTCCGCTCAATGCGCTGGCCAAGGCCGCCGAAGCCCTGGGCCGTGATATCCAGCGGCCGCCGCTGTCGGAGGATGGCCCCACCGAAGTGCGCCGCGCCGCGCAGGCCTTCAACGCGATGCAGCAACGGCTGATTGCCAACATCGCCGAGCGCACGCGTTTTCTTGCGGCGATTTCCCACGACTTGCGTTCACCGATCACACGCCTGCGCCTGCGTACCGAGATGCTCGACGACCCTCGCACCCAGGAGCGTTTTCGCAGCGACCTGGAAGAAATGGAGCACATGGTCTCCAGCACCCTGGATTTTGCCAGCAGCGGTGAAATCAACGAGACGCGGCAGAACATCGACATCAATGCCTTGCTGCAAAGCTTGCAGGCGGACTTGCAGGATGTGGGCGAAAGCGTGCGCATCGAAGGTCGTGCCAGGCAACCGTTGCCGGGGTACGCGCGCAGCCTCAAGCGTTGCGTGCAGAACCTGCTGGAAAACGCGGTGCGTTATGGTCGCGACGTGGTGGTGCGGGTCGAGGACCAGGCGGACAGTTTGAAGATCATCATCAGCGACCGAGGGCCGGGGATTCCCCAGGAACAACTGGAGCAGGTGATGGAGCCGTTCTACCGCGTGGAGGGTTCACGCAATGCCGAGACGGGCGGGTATGGGCTGGGGTTGAGCATTGCGCACACCATTGCCCGGGCGCACGAGGGACGGTTGAGCTTGAGCAATCGGGACGGCGGGGGGCTTGAGGTGGTGTTGCAGTTTCAACACAAACCCTGACGTGCTAACTCAACCTGAAGGAACCGGCTTGTCGGCGACAGCGATGTTGGGGACGCCATCGCCGGCAAGTCGGTTCCTGCAGGGTCAGGGCATCAAGCCCCGTGGCACTTCTTGAATTTTTTCTCGCTGCCGCACGGGCAAGGATCGTTGCGGCCGACGTCCTTCAACGCGTTGCGCACCGGCTCCTGGTGAGCGTGGCCGCAGTTCGGGCCGTGGACATGACCGTGGTCGTGATCGTGGTGATCGTGATGATCATGATCGTGGTTGCAGTCAGGACCATGGACATGGGGTTGCTGAGTCATCGATGTCGCTCCGGAATAAAATCGCCGGGGATTATCTCGCCATTGTGGTTCACCTGCACGTCATAACCGATGAATAATCCGGTTTTCAGCTCACCCTCCAGGCGATAAGGCACGGGTTTGTCGGGATTTTTCAGCATCTGCACGACATCGCGGATCTGCGGCCAGAGGTTGGTGCGCACCGACACCTTGAAAAACGCGTGGCCCCGGGGCGGCACGGTCAGCCATTCGTTGGACTCACCTTCGGTCAGCACAAAATCGCCGAGGCTGACCTTGTAGATCAGGCCGCGCACCGTCAGGTCGGCGTCGTCGCGGTTGTCCACGCGAAAGTACAGCTTGAATTTCTGCTCGAGCAACTTGGCCCGCACCACTTCGACTTTCACCAGCGAGACGTGGGGCGGCGGCGCATCGTCTTCGAACCAGGACGCGCAGCCGGTGAGGCCGAGGGTCAACGCCAGCATCAAGCTGTACATCCGAAGCATGGCGTTATCCATCCTGTGTAGGAGCGAGCTTGCTCGCGAAGGTCGTCAACGATGACGCGCTAAGCCTGACACACAAAGGTGCCCCCGGGGTTTTCGCGAGCAAGCCCGCGCTTGCAGGTCAGAGGTAGCTGGAACAACACTTCTTGAATTTCTGCCCACTGCCGCACAGGCACGCATCGTTGCGGCCGGCCTTCACTTCCACTGTCGGGTCGATGAAGTACCAGCGCCCCTCATTCTGTACGAAAGAAGACTGCTCGCGGTGGCTATGTTCGCCGGTGCTGTCGTGCCAACGCGCGGTAAAGGTCACAAAGGCATGTTCTGGCTGGCCGCCGAACACCTCCGAGTTTTCGACTTCCAGGCCGAGCCAGGTGCTCTGGGCGCTCCAGGCGGCGATGGCGTCGCGGTCGAGGCCGGCCTGTTGCGCGGGCAGGGTGGTGGCCACCAGGTAGTCCACCAGGCCCAGCACATAGGCGCTGTAGCGTGAACGCATCAGGGCGCTGGCGCACGGGGCCGGGTGCCCGGCGTGATAATGGCCGCAGCAGGCATCCAGCAGGTTGCCACTGCCGCAGGGGCAAATGGATGTACTCATCGGGTTACCACCAATACTTTCCGAAGTTTTCCGGGTTGGCCCAGAAGCGGGCGTTGAGCCAGTCCGGCACCTGTTTATAGTCAAGCAGATCGTAGGTAAACAGCGTCAGAACCTGTTCATCGCGCTGGAAACGCTCGCCGGCCTGCAGGGCCAGGGAGAAGAAGTCGGTGTCTTTCCAGTCGCATGCGCCCAGGTCCACCAGCACGGCAATGCGGCTGGCGTTGAGGTTGCGAATGCCACCGAGCAAGGTCAGGCCTTGCGGTTTTGACAGGTGCTCCAGGCAGTCGACCACCAGCGCCAGGTCAAAACGCTGCGCCGCAAGTTCCGCCGGCAGGGCGCCGGGCGCTGCCACGGACACCTGGGTATCCGGGTGCGCGGCTTGAAACGCGTCCAGCGCCGGAAACTGACTGGCGCCCAATAACAGCAGGCGTTTGGGCTGGTGCAGATCCAGCAAGGCAGCCAAGGCTTGCTGGGGCGTACGGGAAGAAATGCCAGCGGTCATCAGAGATCCTCACATCAAGACGCTAGAGACTAGCGCGGCTGAGCGTGCGGGCCTAGAGCGGGCGGCTGCGAAAAGTCCGTCGAGAACGACGATCCCTAACAAATACGGGGGCGTGGCGTAGTGGCGCAGTTGAAAAGAGCGGTCTTTACTCCACCCATCGGCCCCCGCCGATCCCCTCAGGAGAAAGTCAGATGAGCATCATGCGGACAGCTCTACCCTTGGTTCTGCTCACCGGGTTATTGACAGGTTGCGCAGGCTTGCAAAAAACCGATTGGCCGACCTGCGCTGCCGTTGGCGGTGTGACCGGCGCGGCGATCGGCGCCACGGAAAGCTCGGCCTATGCAGGCTACGGCGCCTTGCTGGTCGGCGGCATGGCCGGCGCCTATTGCTGGGTGCACGGTGATGGCGACGAGGACGGCGATGGTGTGCCGGACAGCCGTGACAAGTGCCCGCACACGCCAAAAGGCGTGCAGGTCGATGCCAATGGCTGCCCACCGGTGCCGCCGGCTGCGGTGGTTGAGGAAGTGGTGGTGGTCAAGGAAGAAACCATCGTAATTCGCGATGTGCACTTCGAGTTCGACTCGGCCAGGCTGACCGCCGCCGATAAAACCAAGCTCGACACCATTGCCACGCGCCTGAAACAGGAAGCCCCGAGTGCTCAACTGCGGGTCAGCGGGCATACCGACAGCGTCGGCAAGGATGCCTACAACCAGAAACTCTCGGAAAAACGTGCTCACTCGGTCACCGATTACCTGATCGGCGCCGGCGTGCCGCGCAGTGCCTTTGTGTCTGTGACGGGGGCGGGCGAAAGCCATCCGGTTGCCGACAACAAAACCGCTGAAGGTCGTGCCTTGAACCGTCGTACGGAAATCCAGATCAACCGCTGACAAACCTTGCCCCTGTGGGATCCACAGGGGCATTGTCGCGCGCCTCGCCTGCACCTCTCCCTGCACAAGTTTTTTGATGCTTCACTGGCAAATCGCCTGTAGAAGTCGTTACTGTGCGTCCAAAGAAAAATTCGAAATCAGTCAGGAGCCCCATGATGCGTAAGGTTTTACTGTTGGCCGCGTTGGTCAGCCCCGTCGCCCTGGCCCAGAGCGTCAGTGTTGAGACCAATTCGTTGATGCGCCTGCCCAACAGCACCAGCGTGTTGCAACTGGAGCGTCTGGAGGTAGCGGACTACGGCACCTTGCTGATCCCGGCCACCATCAGCCAGGTCACGGTGGATGAGCTGCACCTGGGCCGCGATGCGCGGATTGCGATTGTCCCCGGCGGCACCGTGCTGCAACTGCAGGTGCGCCATGCGCAGTTGGACCACGGCAGCCAGATCACTTCGCGGGGCGCGCCGGGCACCCATGAAAAACCGGCCAAGGCCGGGCGAGACCTGACCTTGCGGATCAATTCACTGGTGGCTGAAGAGCTGTCGGTGGATGCCCGTGGCGGCGCGGGCGCCCAAGGGTATGCCGGGCTGGATGGTGCCAACGGCGTGGACCCGGGTTGCACCTGGGGTTCGGCCGGGCGTGGCGCCAACGGTGACAATGGCGGCGACGGCTTGCCGGGCGCTGCGGGCGCGCAGGTGCGGGTCGAGTTGCCGCAGGACTTCCCGGCCCAACAGATCAAGGTCTGGGTCGACGGCGGTGCCGGCGGTCTGGCCGGCACGGCGGGCAAGCCTGGCAAAGGTGGCGAGTCCAAGGGCTGCCTGGTGTACCGCGCCGACGGCGGCGAGAAGGGCCGCCCAGGGCTGGAAGGGCAACCAGGGCCAGCAGGGCCTGCGGGCACTGTGACCGTACAGCGTCTGTAACCTCTCTAATGTGGCGAGCGGGCTTGTCCCGCGTTGGGCTGCGCAGCGGCCCCAAACCCAAACACCTCGGTTTGCCTGAAACAACGCACCGATTCCTGGAGGGGCCGCTTCGCAGCCCAACGCGGGACAAGCCCGCTCGCCACAGGGGGCTTGGCCGGCCTCAGAACATCGGCCGGGCCGACGCGATTGCCACCACTACCAGTCCCACGATCAAGTTGATCCCGACCAATTTGCGGATCTGCCCCAGCGCGGCCGCGCCTGCCGGCCAGTCTTCAGCCGCCACTGCCTTGCGCAATTCCGGGAATTTCAACGCCTGGATACGGATAAACAGCGCCGTCATCACCAGGTACAACCCCATCATCACCTGCACGTAGCGCGGCGCGGTTTCAAAGCCACTGAAGCGCAGTTGCAACAGGCCGATGCCGCTGATCGGCAAAACCAGCACCGCCACCCACACCCACACGAAAAAACGTTGAAACACATTTGCCCACAACTTGAGCCGTGCGGGGCCCTCAAGTGCCGCCACGGCGGCGGGGCGCAGGATCATCCAGGCGAAAAACATACCGCCGACCCATACCAGGGCGGCCAATACATGCAGGGTGTAAGCGAGGCTAAACGCGGTCATTGTGGTACTCCGTTCTGCGCGGGATTAATTAGCGGGGTATGATAGCGGCCGATCCGAACCACTGAAAATTTATCCAGCGTTTTTTGCGCCCGACTATCCATGATCAGCACTGAACTCAAAACCACGATCCAGGGCGCCTATTCGCGTTTTCTCGAAGCCAAGAGCTTGAAACCGCGCTACGGCCAACGCCTGATGATCGCCGAAGTGGCCAAGGTCCTCGGGGATATCGACGTCGACGACGAAGGCCGCCGCGAAGGTGAGCCCGCCGTCGTGGCCGTCGAAGCCGGCACCGGTACCGGCAAGACCGTGGCCTACAGCCTGGCCGCGATCCCCACCGCCAAGGCCGCCGGCAAGCGCCTGGTGATCGCCACTGCGACTGTCGCCCTGCAGGAGCAGATCGTCTACAAAGACCTGCCCGACCTGATGCGCAACAGCGGCCTGAACTTTACGTTCGCGCTGGCCAAGGGCCGTGGGCGCTACATGTGCCTGTCCAAACTCGATGTGCTGCTGCAGGAAGGCCATGCGCAAACGGCCACGGCGCAGCTGTTCGAAGAAGAAGGCTTCAAGATCGAAGTTGATGAAGCCAGCCAGAAGCTGTTCACCAGCATGATCGAGAAACTGGCCGGGAATAAATGGGACGGCGACCGCGACAGCTGGCCCACCGCCCTGGAAGATTCCGACTGGGCGCGCCTGACCACCGACCACAGCCAGTGCACCAACCGCCATTGCCCCAACTTCGGCCAATGCGCCTTCTATAAGGCCCGCGAAGGCATGGGCAAGGTCGACGTGATCGTCACCAACCACGACATGGTCCTGGCCGACCTGGCCCTGGGCGGCGGCGCCGTGCTGCCGGACCCGCGCGATACGCTCTACGTATTCGACGAAGGCCATCACCTGCCGGACAAGGCCATCGGCCACTTCGCCCATTACACGCGCCTGCGCTCCACCGCCGACTGGCTGGAAACCACCGCCAAGAACCTGACCAAATTGCTCGCCCAGCACCCGCTGCCCGGTGACCTCGGCAAGTTGATCGAGCAAGTGCCGGAGCTGGCGCGCGAGATCAAGACCCAGCAGCAATTCATGTTCAGCGCCTGCGAGCAGGTCGCTGACTTCAAGCCCGGTGAAGACGTGGAGGGGCGCGAGCGTCCACGCCACCGTTTTGTCGGCGGGCTGATCCCCGAGCACATGCGCGAAATGGGCATCGAGCTGAAAAAAGGTTTCTCGCGCCTGACCGACCTGTTTACCCGCCTGACCGACCTGCTCAAGGAAGGCATGGATGGCGAGGTCAACATCGGCATCGCCAGCAACCAGGCCGAGGAGTGGTACCCGCTGTTCGGCAGCCTGTTGTCGCGTTCCCAGGGCAACTGGGAGTTGTGGACTGCGTTTACCGTCGAAGACCCGGAAGACAACCCGCCGATGGCCCGCTGGCTGACCCTGTCGGAAAGTGGCGCGCTGTTCGACATCGAGGTCAACGCCAGCCCGATCCTCGCGGCCGAAATGCTGCGCCGCAACCTCTGGAACGTGGCCTACGGCTGCCTGGTGACGTCGGCGACGCTGACCGCCCTGGGCACTTTCGACCGCTTCCGCATGCGTGCCGGCCTGCCGAAAAAAGCCGTCACGGCCGTGGTGCCGAGCCCGTTCCATCACGCCGACGCCGGCGTGTTGCGGGTGCCCGACCTCAAGGCCGACCCTCGGGATGCGGCGGCGCACACGGCTGCGATCATCCGCGACCTGCCGGAACTGGTGGAAGGCTCGCGCGGCACGCTGGTGCTGTTTTCGTCACGTAAACAGATGCAGGACGTGTTCGACGGCCTCGACCGCGACTGGCGCAAGCAGGTGTTTATCCAGGGCAACCTGTCCAAGCAGGAAACCCTCAACAAGCACAAGGCGCGCGTCGATGGCGGCGATTCCAGCGTGCTGTTCGGCCTGGCAAGCTTCGCCGAAGGCGTGGACTTGCCCGGTGCCTACTGCGAACACGTGGTGATCGCCAAGATCCCGTTCTCGGTGCCGGATGATCCGGTCGAGGCGGCATTGGCCGAATGGATCGAGGCACGCGGCGGTAACCCGTTCATGGAAATCTCGGTGCCGGATGCGTCCCTGAAACTGGTGCAGGCCTGCGGTCGCTTGCTGCGCACCGAAGAAGACCGGGGCACCATCACCTTGCTTGACCGCCGCCTGGTTACCCAGCGCTATGGCAAGGCTATCCTGGATGCCTTGCCGCCGTTCAGGCGCGAAATTTCTTAAGCCACTGTGGGCGAATTCGCCCACTTCGTGGTCTATCTGACTGCCAACGCTTTACGTCATCAGGCCATTCATCGGCCGTTTGGGAGAACCTTGTTCGTATGATTCGCACGCTGCCCGCCCTTTTTGCCCTGCTGTTCGCCGCGCCCTTGATGGCCGCGCCTGCCGGGCAACAGACATTGTTCAACTTTGTCCGGCCTGCCGATGTGGTCAAGGTGGCGACCCAGGACGCCAGCCTGCCGCAATACAATGCCGAACAAACCCCCGAAGGCGAGGTGCTGCGCCGCATCACCTTCAACCCGGCCGCCGAGCCGAGCCTGGTGCTCAGCCCGCAGACCGGTGTGTGGGACTGGTCACAGTCCGGCGCCATGAGCCTGCGCATCCAGAGCGCGATGGACTGGGCGCTGACGCTCTACGTCAAGGTGCAGAGCGCCGACGGCAAGACCCTGGTCAGCCGCATCGACCTGCCGGCCGGCCCGGTGCAGACCCTGCTGGTGCCGCTGCAAGCCAATTCCCCGCTGAGCCAGGGCATGAAGGCCGGCCCGCCGATGCCGATCACCGTGGACGGCCAGCGCGTGCTGCTCGCCGCCAGCGCCGGGGCAATCGACCGCAGCCAGGTGGTCTCGGTGACCCTGTCGATGATCAAGCCTGTCGCCGCGCAGAGCATCCTGCTGGAGCGCTTTGGCGTGCAGGACAGCGAGCCGGTGTTGAAAGCAGCCTACAGCGAACTCGTGGATGCCTATGGCCAGTCCACCCGTGCGCGTTGGCCGGAAAAAGTCAGCAGCGACGAGCAACTCAAGGCGGCCGCCGCCAAGGAGCAGCAACAGCTCAAGGGCTGGCTGGCCGAGCGGGATAAATCCTCGCTGGATCAGTATGGTGGCTGGAACAAAGGCCCGGCGTTCGACGCCAGCGGCTTCTTCCGCACCGAAAAACGCGACGGTCGCTGGTACCTGGTGACGCCGGAAGGCCACCCGTTCTACTCCCTGGGCGTGAATACCGTGGCGGCGGACAACAACCAGACCTACGTGGCCGGGCGTGAATGGATGTTTGCCGCGCTGCCCAAGGCCGGCGAGCCCTTCGACAAGTACTACGGCCGTGGCGACAACCGTGGCGGCAACGGCGCCGATCAGGGCCGGGGCTTCAACGTCGGGCGTTGGTACGACTTCTATGGCGCGAACCTGCAGCGCACCTATGACACCGATGGCTTCGACCAGAAACGCTGGGTCAGCCACACCCTCGACCGCCTGCAAGCCTGGGGTTTCAATACCGTGGGCAACTGGAGCGAGCCGGACCTGGCCACTGCCGACCGCGTGCCGTACACCTTGCCACTGTCGATCGTCGGCGATTACGCCAGCATCAGCACCGGTACTGACTGGTGGGGCGGCATGCCTGACCCGTTCGACCCGCGTTTCGCCATGGCCACCGAACGCGCCGTGGCCATCGCGGCCCGTGACCACCGCGATGACCCTTGGCTGATCGGCTTCTTTGCCGACAACGAACTGGCCTGGGCAGGCCCCGGTGATGACCCGAAATCGCGCTACGCCCTGGCCTACGGCACGCTGCGCATGACCACCGACGTACCGGCCAAGCGCGCGTTCCTCAAGCAACTGCGCGACAAGTACCGGAATGAAGAAGGCCTCTCGAAAGCCTGGGGCATCCACCTGGCGGGCTGGGAGCTGATGGAAGACCCGGGCTTCGAACCGCCGATGCCGAGCCCCGAGCACCCGGAAATCGAAGCTGACTTCAAGTACTTCCAGAAAACCTTCGCCGATGCCTACTTCAAGACCATCTCCGATTCGCTGAAGTGGCACGCGCCCAACCAGCTGTTGCTGGGCGGCCGTTTTGCGGTGAGCACGCCGGAGGCCGTGGCGTCCTGCGCGCAGTATTGCGACGTGCTGAGCTTCAACATGTATACCCTCAAGCCCCAGGACGGTTATGACTTTGCCGCCCTGCGTGCCCTGGACAAGCCGGTGCTGATCACCGAATTCAACTTCGGCTCCGCCGACCGCGGCCCGTTCTGGGGTGGCGTGACGCAATTGGCGCGCGAAGAAGATCGCGGCGCGGCGTATAGCACCTTCCTCAAGCAGGCCATGGCTGAGCCATCGATTGTCGGTGTGCACTGGTTCCAGTACCTGGACCAACCGGTGACCGGTCGCTTGCTGGACGGTGAAAACGGTCACTTCGGCCTGGTCGGCATCACCGATGTACCGTTCCAGGGCTTCGTCGACAGTGTGCGCAAAAGCAACCTGGCGGCAATCGACCAACTGGGCAAGGAAGCAGAAAAAGCCAAGGCCGCCAACGCCGTGCGTGAAAGCGAAGGCGGGCGCGGTGGGCATGAAGGCAAAGGCCCGGGGCAGGGCGCCGGGCATGCGGGCGGGCACTCTGGAAATGGGCATTGATTGAGGGCTGACGGGTTCACAAAAGCCACAAGGGCTGGAACAATGTCGGCCACTTTTAACGGTGTTTTTCGAGGGCGCTCAGGTGCAGATTCAGGGTCATTACGAACTCCAGTTTGAAGCGGTACGTGAAGCGTTCGCCGCCTTGTTCGATGACCCGCAGGAGCGTGGTGCCGGGCTGTGCATCCAGATCGGCGGCGAAACCGTCGTCGACCTGTGGGCCGGTACCGCCGACAAGGATGGAACCGAGGCCTGGCACAGCGACACCATCGTCAACCTGTTCTCCTGCACCAAGACCTTCACCGCCGTCACGGCCCTGCAATTGGTCGCCGAAGGCAAGCTGCAACTGGATGCGCCCGTCGCCAACTACTGGCCGGAATTTGCCGCTGCTGGCAAGGAAGCCATCACCCTGCGCCAACTGCTCTGCCACCAGGCGGGCTTGCCGGCGATCCGCGAGATGCTGCCCACCGAAGCCCTGTACGACTGGCAACTGATGGTCGACACCCTGGCGGCCGAAGCGCCGTGGTGGACCCCAGGCCAAGGCCATGGCTACGAGGCGATCACCTATGGTTGGCTGGTGGGTGAACTGCTGCGCCGCGCCGACGGGCGTGGGCCAGGTGAGTCCATCGTGGCCCGGGTGGCAAGGCCGCTGGGACTGGACTTTCATGTCGGCCTGGCCGATGAAGAGTTTTATCGCGTCGCCCATATAGCGCGCAGCAAAGGCAATATGGGTGATGAAGCCGCACAACGCTTATTGCAAGTAATGATGCGGGAACCGACCGCCATGACTACGCGGGCATTTGCCAACCCACCGTCTATTCTGACCAGTACTAATAAACCTGAATGGCGACGCATGCAGCAGCCGGCGGCAAATGGCCACGGTAATGCACGCAGCCTGGCGGGTTTCTATAGCGGTTTGTTGGACGGTAGTTTGCTCGAAGCCGACATGCTCGAACAATTGACCCGCGAACACAGTATCGGGCCGGATAAAACATTATTGACACAAACCCGTTTTGGCCTGGGTTGTATGTTGGATCAACCGCAGCTGCCCAATGCCACCTTCGGCCTTGGCCCGCGTGCTTTCGGGCATCCTGGCGCCGGTGGTTCGGTGGGTTTTGCCGATCCGGAACATGATGTAGCGTTCGGTTTCGTGACTAATACACTGGGGCCTTACGTACTAATGGACCCACGGGCACAGAAGTTGGTCGGAATATTGGCCGGTTGTCTGTAAACCCCTTGCTGTTTCACGTTTTTTTGTTACAAAGGCAACTATAAGAAAGACGCTGAACGAAATGTTGTAACTTTAATGTTCTGTAAGCGTCTGTTTAACGGGTCATCCAGACCCCCGTTTCTTTTCTCATTTTGTGGATATCTCATGTTATCGAACAAGTCCTTGGCACTGGCGCTTTGCCTCACCATTACCGGTTGCGCACAAACTCCACAAAATGATGCCGAAGGCGGGCATTGGTGGTCATTTGGATCGGATAAAGCCGCTACCAAGGATGCAGTCGCCCAAACCGACGCCAAGCCGGATGCCAAGCCTGCTGCCGGCGCCAAGCCTGCCGCACCGGTAGCCGCCGCTGCTGCCCCGGCACCAGCCGCTGCGCCTGCGCCGGTCGCCAAGGCTGACACCGGTTCCAGCTGGTGGCCGTTCTCTTCCAAGAGCGCCGACGAGAAAGCCGCTGATGCCAAGGCTGACCTGAAAGCCGATCTTAAGGCTGCGGAACCTGCACCGACCGTTGCCAAGACCGACACCGAGACCCACTGGTGGTGGCCGTTCGAAAGCAAACCCAAGCCATTGGCCAAGGTCGACGTGACCAACGTGCCGATGCCTGACCCGAAAATCACCCAGGCCTGGTTGGACGACTATGAGCCACGCCTGCGCGCCGCCATCAAGGACAGCAACCTGCAACTGGAGCGTCGTGACAATGTACTGGTGGTGATCGCCCCGGTAGACGGCTCCTACAACCCTAAGCGCCCTGCCATGTTGCTGCCGGTCACCCTGGGCCCGTTCACGCGCGTCGCCAAGGCAGTTGAAGCGGATCCGAAAACCGCCGTACTGGTACTCGGCCATGTGGATGCCACCGGCACTGCTCCGGCCAGCCAGGCGTTGACCAAGGAACGTGCGCAATCGATCGCCTCGATCTTCAGCCTCAGTGGCCTCAAGCAGGACCGCCTGATGCTGCGTGGCATGGGCGACCTTATGCCGCGTGCCGCCAACGACAGCACCCAGGGGCGTGCGCTGAACCGTCGCATGGAAATCATGTTCACTCAGCGTACAACGATGTTGGCCTTGCTGAGCAAATACCAGTCGGGCAAAACGCCGCCTGTGGCTGAGATGGTTGCCGTGCAGGATGTTCCAGCACCGGCTCCGGCCGCCAAGGCTGCGGCGAAAAAAGCGCCTGTCGCCAAGAAAGCCGCTGCCAAGCCCGCCGCCAAAAAGGCCCCGGCCAAGCCCGCTGCCAAGAAGCCGGCGCCAGCCAAGGCCAAGGCCGCCACTCCGGCCGCGAACGACCAGGCGAAAAACTGATCCGTTGAACCAGAAGGATAAAGCTGCATGACCCAGGCACTGGCCGATATGCGCCGTGACTACACACGGGACGGTTTGAGCGAGGCCCAGGCCCCGAGCGAACCGTTTGCGTTGTTCCACCAGTGGTTTGGCGATGCGGTGAAAACCGAGCAACCGCCGGTGGAGGCCAATGCCATGACGTTGGCCACGGTTGACCAGGACGGTCGCCCACATTGCCGCATCCTGTTGCTCAAGGGCCTGGATGCGCAGGGCTTTACCTTCTTCACCAACTATCAGAGCGCCAAGGGCGAACAGCTCGCGGCGCGGCCCTTCGCCGCCATGACCTTTTTCTGGCCGACCCTCGAGCGCCAGGTGCGCATCGAAGGGCGGGTGGTCAAGGTCACGCCTGAGGAATCGGACGCTTACTACCAGGTGCGCCCCTTGGGCAGCCGCCTGGGAGCCTGGGCGTCTCCACAGAGCCAGGTCATCCGTGATCGCGAAGAACTGCAGGACCTGCTCAAGGCCACCGAGCAGCGCTTCAGTGACAGCCAGCCCGACTGTCCCGAGCATTGGGGCGGTTACCGCCTGCTGCCCGAGCGCATCGAGTTCTGGCAAGGCCGCGCGAGCCGCCTGCACGATCGCCTGAACTACCGCCTGCAAGGGGCCGACTGGGTCCGCGAGCGCCTCGCGCCCTGAACCTCACCTTTCGTCACTTCGCCTGAATGTTGTCCGCCGCGCTCACGTCTCTATACCAGGAGGTTTGGGTTGCGTGCGGCTGCGCGGCTACAATGATGGAACAGTCGATACATCTCTTGGCACAAAGGCCAAGCTACCGTTCGTCGAGTTTTCTGTTACTGGCTGTCTGTACTCAGGCTGAATGAAAGCAATTTTCTGCGGGGCTTGCCGTGACAGGCGCCAAGCCGCAGCGTCTAATGAATACCTGTCCTTTGGAGTTGATGCTATGCGTAAGTCCGTTTTACTGGTTGCCTGCTTTACCACCCTGTCGTTGCTGTTGGGTGGCTGCGCCTCGAGTCTGACCGGCGACTCGTACTCCCGTGACGAAGCACGTCGTGTGCAGACCGTGCGCATGGGCACCATCGAATCCCTGCGTCCGGTGAAAATCGAAGGTACCAAGACCCCAATCGGCGGCGCTGCTGGCGCAGTCATCGGCGGCGTAGGCGGCAGCGCCATCGGTGGCGGCCGTGGCAGCATCGTGACTGCCGTGATCGGCGCCGTTGCCGGTGGCCTGCTGGGCTCGGCTACCGAAGAAGGCCTGACCCGCACCCAAGGTGTGGAAATCACCGTTCGTGAAGACGATGGCAGCATGCGCGCCTACGTGCAGGCCGTGCAGGAGAATGAAATCTTCCGCATCGGCGACCGCGTGCGCATCATGACCGTTGATGGCACCAGCCGCGTTACCCGCTAAGCGGTAATCGGCAGGCAAAGAAAAACCCCAACCGGGTAACCGGTTGGGGTTTTTTCATGGGTGAGGGTTCAGCCAGCTCAGGCTTTCTTGCGGCTCGCCATCGCCGTTACCGCGTAGCCGATGCATGCCGCCAGGATCGACCCGGTCAGAATCCCCATGCGGTCCTCGCCGGCGAACTCGCTGGCCCCCGGTACAAACGCCAGGGAACCGACGAACAGGCTCATGGTGAAGCCGATGCCGCACAGGATTGCCACGCCGAACACCTGGCCCCAATTCGCGCCGCTGGGCAGGGCGGCGAGGCCGGTCTTGATGGCCAGCCAGGTGAGGCCGAACACCCCGACGGTTTTGCCGATCAACAGGCCGGCGGCGATGCCCATCGGCACATGGTGGGTGAAGCTTTCGAGGCTGACGCCGGTCAGCGAAACACCCGCATTGGCGAAGGCGAACAGCGGCAGGATGCCGTAGGCCACCCAGGGGTGCAGGGCGTGTTCCAGGGTCATCAGTGGCGAGGCTTCGGCGTTCTTGGTGCGCATCGGGATGCAGAACGCCAGGGTCACGCCGGCCAGGGTCGCATGTACACCGCTCTTGAGAACGCAGACCCACAGGATCAGGCCAATGATCAGGTACGGCCCGAGCTTGATCACGCCCAGGCGGTTCATCGCGATCAGGGCGATCAGGCAGGCGCCCGCACCTGCCAGGGCGGCACCCGACAGGTCGGCAGAGTAGAACACGGCAATGACAATGATCGCGCCCAGGTCATCGATGATCGCCAGGGTCATCAGGAACAGCTTCAACGACACTGGCACGCGTTTGCCCAGCAGCGCCAGGACGCCCAGGGCGAAGGCGATGTCGGTGGCCATCGGAATCGCCCAGCCGGAGAGTGCGGCGGGGTAGTCCTTGTTGATCGCCCAGTAGATCAGCGCTGGCACGACCATGCCGCCGATGGCGGCTGCACCGGGCAGTACCACTTGCGATGGCTTGGACAGGTGACCATCAAGCAGCTCGCGCTTGACCTCCAGGCCGATCAGCAGGAAGAACAAGGCCATCAGGCCATCGTTGATCCACAGCAGGGCTGGCTTGGCGATTTTCAGCGCGCCGATCTGCGCCACCACCGGCACGTCGAGAAACGCCGCGTACAGGTGTGACAAGGGCGAATTGTTGATAATCAGGGCCAGGGCCGCAGCGGCGATCAATAACAGACCGCTGGCGGCTTCCAGCTGGAAGAAACGCGTGAAAGTGCTACGCAGAGGCAAGGGATGCTCTCCAATGAGGTTCAATAGGTGGGTACCCTAACCCGTACCGTTAGTTGTTAAAACAAAAGTTATATTCTTATTTGTTATAAGGGACGGACTCGAGCGGCATTGCGCCTGAGCCTAGCAATTGTGTGTCCAATTGAGTCTTCACTGTATCTGTGTGCAGTGTAGGAAAACCCCTAAAGTTAGGGCTGAAACCCTTAGAGAACCCCGCCATGAGCGACCACCGTCCTTGGGCCCGCGAAGCCATTCGTATCATTGAAGCAGACTTCCAGCGCAGCGCCGACACGCACCTGATTCCCTTGCCGCTGCCAGGCTTGCCGGGTATCGAGTTGTACTTCAAGGATGAGTCCAGCCACCCCACCGGCAGCCTGAAACATCGCCTCGCGCGTTCGCTGTTCCTGTACGCACTGTGCAATGGCTGGCTCAAGCCCGGCGCGCCGGTGATCGAGGCGTCCAGCGGTTCGACGGCGATCTCCGAGGCCTACTTCGCGCGCCTGCTCGGCTTGCCGTTCATTGCGGTGATGCCGGCCACCACCTCCCAGGAAAAGATCGCGCAGATTGCCTTCTATGGCGGCAAGAGCCATCTGGTCCAGGATCCGACGCAGATCTACGCCGAATCCGAGCGCCTGGCGCAGGAAAGCGGCGGGCACTTCATGGACCAGTTCACTTACGCCGAACGCGCCACCGATTGGCGCGCGAATAACAACATCGCCGAGTCGATTTTCCAGCAGATGCGCTTCGAGCAGCATCCTGAGCCAAGCTGGTTGATCTCCAGCCCTGGCACTGGCGGCACCACCGCCACCCTCGGACGGTATGTGCGCTACCGCCAGCACTGCACCCGCGTGTTGTGTGCGGATGCCGAGCGCTCGGTGTTTTTCGATTTCTACCAGAGTGGCGACGCCAGCCTGCGCCTGGACTGCGGTTCGCGCATCGAAGGCATTGGCCGGCCACGCGTCGAGGCGTCGTTTTTGCCCAAGGTCATTGATGCGATGGTCAAGGTCCCGGATGCGCTGTCACTGGCGGCCATGCATTACCTGGCCGAGCGCTTGGGGCGGCGGGTCGGGGGTTCCAGCGGGACCAACCTGATTGGCGCGCTGGTGGCGGCGCAGCAGATGAAGGCTGCGGGGGAGTCGGGGTCGATCGTGGCAATTTTGTGCGATGGCGGCGAGCGGTATGCAACCACCTATTACGATCAGGCGTGGCTGACGGGGCAGGGCTATGCCCTGGACGATTTGGTCGCGGCCGTGGCGGCCAGCGTGGAGCGCGGCGAGCCGTTGCCGGACAGCATCCTGCGCGCCAACATTTAACCTTGCAGGAGCCCGGCTTGCCGATTAGAGGCGCTGCGCCGAATCGACAAGCCGGGCTCCTACAGGGGAATGTGTCAGGCTTCGAGGCCCAACATATCCCGCGCCAATGCCTCGGCAATCCGAATCCCGTCAACACCGGCCGATAGAATCCCGCCGGCATAGCCTGCGCCTTCACCCGCCGGGAACAGGCCTTTCACGTTCAGGCTCTGCATCGATTCATCACGGGTAATCCGCAGCGGCGACGAGGTGCGAGTCTCGATACCCGTCAACACCGCATCGTGCAGCGAGTAACCCTTGATCTGCTTCTCGAACGCCGGCAGCGCATCGCGGATCGCCTCGATGGCAAAGTCCGGCAAGGCCAGGGCCAGGTCACCGAGGGCCACGCCCGGTTTGTAGGACGGTTCCACACTGCCAAGGGCGGTAGACGGCTTGCCGGCAATGAAATCACCTACCAGTTGCGCCGGTGCTTCGTAGTTGCTGCCGCCGAGGATGTAGGCGTGAGATTCCAGGCGTTCCTGCAGCTCGATACCGGCCAACGGGCCCCCGGGGTAGTCCACCTCAGGGGTGATGCCGACCACGATGCCGGAGTTGGCGTTGCGCTCGTTACGCGAGTACTGGCTCATGCCGTTGGTGACCACGCGGTTCGGCTCGGAGGTTGCTGCCACCACGGTGCCGCCCGGGCACATGCAGAAGCTGTAGACCGAGCGCCCGTTCTTGGCGTGGTGCACCAGTTTGTAGTCGGCGGCACCGAGTTTCGGGTGCCCGGCGTATTTGCCCAGGCGCGCGGCATCGATCAGCGACTGCGGGTGTTCGATACGGAACCCCACCGAGAACGGCTTGGCTTCCATGTACACGCCACGGCCATGCAGCATGCGGAAGGTGTCGCGGGCGCTATGGCCCAAGGCCAGGATCACGTGCCTGGAAAGGATCTGCTCGCCACCGTCGATGACCACGCCGTTCAGCTGGCCGTCCTCGATCAGCACGTCGGTGACCCGCTGCTCGAAGCGCACTTCACCTCCGAGGGCGATGATCTGTTCGCGCATGTTTTCCACCACGCCGGTCAGGCGGAATGTACCGATGTGCGGCTTGCTGACGTAGAGGATTTCTTCCGGCGCGCCGGCCTTGACGAACTCGTGCAGGACTTTGCGACCGTGGAATTTCGGGTCCTTGATCTGGCTGTAGAGCTTGCCGTCGGAAAAGGTCCCGGCGCCGCCCTCGCCGAATTGCACATTGGACTCGGGGTTGAGCACGCTTTTACGCCACAGGCCCCAGGTGTCCTTGGTGCGCTGGCGCACTTCCTTGCCGCGTTCGAGGATGATCGGCTTGAAGCCCATCTGCGCGAGCAACAGCCCGGCGAAGATCCCGCACGGGCCGAAACCGACCACGATTGGGCGCTCGACCAGGCCTTCCGGCGCCTGGCCGACGACTTTGTAGCTCACGTCCGGCGCGGGGTTGACGTTGCGGTCGTCGGCGAACTTGAGCAGCAGCGCGGCTTCGCCTTTCACGTTCAGGTCGATGGTGTAGATGAAGCACAGCTCCGACGACTTCTTGCGGGCGTCGTAGCTGCGCTTGAACAGGGTGAAATCGAGCAGGTCATCACTGGCGATGCCCAGGCGCTGCACGATGGCAGGCCGCAGGTCTTCTTCGGGATGGTCGATGGGCAGCTTGAGTTCGGTGATTCGTAACATGACGGGATCCGGTAGGCGGCGGGCAGAGAGGCCGGCTGTTTTGCAAACCGGCGATTATAAGCCCCAATGGCGGTTTTCCGACATGTTAAAACAGCGCAGGGCCGAATCAGTCGTCCCGCGAGCCGCCGAACGACGCGCAACCACGCTGTACCTGGCCGTTGACGCGTAACTCGGCAGTCATGTGTTGCAAGCTGCCACTGACGCTGTCGATGCAACGCTGCGGGGCCACCCACAGTTCGATGTGCTGGTTATTGGCTTCGGTCATCAGGTTGAAACGGCCGTCGCCCATTTGCTCTTCGACGTATGGCACCGCCAGTGGTGGCTGGCCTTCGCGTTCCAGCACCATGCCCTTTGCCGTGACATTCATCGCCCAGGCCGGTTTGTGGCCGTTGGCCCGCAGGATCATGCGCTTGAAGTCCGGGTCGTCGCAGGCCGAGGTCGAGCGTTCCACACGGTAGAGCTGTTGCAGGTCTACCGAACCCTGGGTGCCGCTGGCGACCCCGGAAAACTTGCCGCGCAGGTCGGCAAACAACGCGCCCTGCTGGCCGGCCAGGGAGGCGGCCTCCTGCAGGATGCTGGTGCCGCCGGTGTCGTTGACCACGTAGTTGCGTTTATCGTTGCACGGCTGGAACAGCAGCTTGCCACCCACTGCGGTGAGTTCACCCTGCATGCGGGTCATTCCGGCGAGAGACGGCTTGGCCGGCTCGCTTTCGAACATCTGGCAGGCGGCGAACAGGGGGAGCAAGGCAAACAGGGCGAGGGTACGGGCGGCGCGCATATCGGGTCTCCAGACAAGTGCCGCCACGTTACGCAGGCTGGCGCTGCATCACAAGTACGGGACACAGTTTGAATACCTGTTCTCCACGCGTTGGGAAATCAGGCGGTGCAAAGGGGGATGTTTCCTATAGTTAGGGCAGATACGTCGTGAGAAAGTCGAGATCTTTGGGTCGGAGATTGCCATGAACATCAAATGGAGCCTGTGCGTTCTCCTGCTCTGGGCGAGTGCGGCCTGTGCAGACGAGCCCGCCCGGCTCGTCTACTGGTCGGCCACCGACTTCACGAAGATCTCGGTGACGCTGAAAAGACCTGAAGACCCCGACCCGTCTCGCGTTGAAGTCAGTGTCACGTTGAGTCCAGAGGCCAGGGCGAGGACCCAGTCCATTACGCTGCTGACGTATCAGCGGTACCTGACACTCTATGTGGACGGCTACCGGCTGAATACGTCCAGGGTTCAAGGCCAGCTGGGCGGGGAGTTCGTGATGTTTGCCCCGCGCGCGCTGGTGAATGAATGGATGTCTCAATTCTCCCGTGAGGCTGTCGCGTCTCAACCGACGATGTAGGTCTGACCGGTCTGCAAGCCTTCCACGCTTTTGGCGTAGGCCAACGCCACGTCGGCGCCGGTCGCCGGCTTGTAGCCACGGAAGTACGGTGCGTAGCTGTCCATGGCTTCCAGCAGCACAGTCGGGCTGACGGAGTTGATGCGCAGGCCACGTGGCAATTCGATTGCAGCGGCTTTGACGAACGCATCCAGCGCGCCGTTGACCAGTGCCGCCGAGGCACCGGTACGGATCGGGTCGCGGTTCAGAATGCCGCTGGTGAAGGTGAACGAGGCGCCATCGTTGGCGTACTCACGCCCGATCAGCAGCAGGTTGACCTGGCCCATCAGCTTGTCCCGCAGGCCGAGTTCGAAGTCGCTGTCGTGCATGTCACCCAGCGGCACGAAGTTCACGCTGCCTGCCGCGCAGACCAGTGCATCGAACTTGCCGGTTTGTTCGAACAGCCGGCGGATCGAGGCGCTGTCGCTGATGTCCACCTGGAAGTCGCCGCTGCTGCGACCGATGCTGATCACGTCGTGACGCTGGGCCAGTTCTGCCTTGACCGCAGAGCCGACGGTGCCGCTGGCGCCAATTAAAAGGATTTTCATGGTGCTGTTCCTCCAGGGGTAAGTGAAGGTTCAGTCTAGTGTGGCTTTTCTGCTGGATAAACGCGCTAATAGGCAACCTTTGGTTTTCAAATGGAAACAATCCATGAGCGAGATGGATGACCTGGCGGCCTTTGCCGTACTGATCGAGGCGGGCAGTTTTACCGTGGCGGCCGAGCAGTTGGGCTGCAGCAAGGGGCAATTGTCCAAGCGCATCAGCCAGTTGGAGGCGCAGTACGCCGTGGTGCTGCTGCACCGCACCACGCGCAAGCTCAGCCTGACCGCTGCCGGTGCGGCCTTGTTACCCCAGGCCCAGGCGCTGGTGGTGCAAGTGGATCGCGCCCGCCAGGCGTTGGCGCGGCTCAAGGACGACCTGTCCGGGCCGGTGCGCATGACGGTGCCGGTGTCGCTGGGCGAAACCTTCTTCGATGGCTTGTTGCTGGAGTTTTCCAAGCAATACCCGCAGGTGCAGATCGAGCTGGAGCTCAATAACAGCTACCGGGACCTGGCGCGGGACGGCTTTGACCTGGGGGTGCGGTCTGGGGCGATTGAACACGAGCGCCTGGTGGCCAAGCCGTTGCTGGCCTGGCACGAGATGACGTGTGCCAGCCCGGCTTACCTCGAGCAATATGGTGAACCCCAGACCCCGGCAGACCTGGCCGCACACCGCTGCCTGCTCAACAGCCACTACAGCGGGCGGGAGGAATGGTTGTACCACCAGCAACACGAATTGCTGCGGGTGCGGGTCAGTGGCACCTTCGCCTCCAACCACTACAACCTGCTGAAAAAGGCCGCCCTGGTGGGGGCCGGCATCGCTCGCCTGCCGTCTTACGTCTTGCCGGCGGAACTGGCTGACGGCCGGTTACGCTGGCTGCTGCGCGATTATCAGACGCGGAGCCTGCCGATGTACCTGGTCCATCCTTACCAGGGCGGGCTGCCGCGCCGCACCCAGGTACTGGCCGACTACCTGGTGGACTGGTTCAAGCGCAGCGGCGAGGCCCTGGACCGGCTTTAACGGTAACGGCGCGCGATCAGGTGATCGATGGACAGGCAACCCGGTCCCTTGGCGACCAATAGCAGCAACAAGGCAATCCAGGTGCCGTGGGTCGGGTACGCATCGGGGTATACAAACAGCTGAATCACCAGGGTCATGCCGATCAGGGCCAGGGCCGAGAAGCGCGTGGCGAACCCGACCAGGATCAACACCGGGAAAAAATGCTCGGCAAACGCTGCCAGGTGCGCCGCCACTTCCGGTGACAGCAGCGGCACGTGGTATTCGCTGCGAAACAGCGGCAAGGTCGAGGCCGCCAGTTTCGGTGCGCCTAGCTGGAAGGTGCCGCTGACCAGGTCAATCGCAAAGCCTTCGACCTTGGTCTGCCCGGACTTCCAGAACACCGCGGCAATCGAGAAGCGTGCGAGAAAGGCGATCAGGCTGTAGGGGATTTTTTCGAAAAGCGCGATGGCCCGCTTCACCAGGCACGATGGGGATGTGTTCATGGCGATACCTTCGGTTCCAGGTGCAAGTGAGTGATGACGTCGTGGCTGATCAGCAGGGTCAGGCAGTGGTGCAGGTCGAATTCGGCCGAGGCTTCGAGGGCGTGGGTCACGGCCATTTCCAGCGCTGCGCCGTGCTTGAGGCTGTCGATAAAGGCGACTGAGCCGCTGTCGATGGCGAACACCTTGACCGCCAGGCCCTGGCGCAGCACCAGCGCGCCTTGGGCGTGCCAGGGGTTCAGGGTGGCCATGGCGTCCTCGGTCTGGTGCGCGGCCCACACTGCCACCACCGCATAGGCGGAATTCAGGGTGGCGAGGGACGGGTGCAATTGCAGGCGCAGTTGCCCCAGGTCTGTCTGGCCTTGCAGCGCATGGAGAATGGCCGGCTGCTCCAGCGCAGGCGTATCCGCAGCGTGATAGGCGCACACGCGCAGACGCTCAAGGCGTGCCACGTCAGCGAGGTACGGCACGCTGGCGGCGGGTTCGAACGCGTGGATGAACTCGGCCAGCGTGCTGCCGTATTCACTGATCAGCGGGCTGGCAGGGGGCGACGCTTGCACGTAGAGCCCGGCCATGGCGCGAAAGAACTCATCTCCCACCAGTTGCAAGGTCACCGGGTAGGTTGTCGCCAAGGCGTTGATCAACGCGCTGTGTACATTGTTGCGATACACCGCAAAGCGGCTGGCCGGGTCGGCGCCATTGCTGCTGAAGAGTCCGTCGGGGCAAGCCTGGTCGGGCGCCAGCAGGGCCTTGGCAAATGCGTCGTGAAGGCTCATGGGCGTACCTGCGACAAGTGCCGTTCGGCGTGCTCGGCTTCGGCCAGGAGCACGCTGAAGGCCGGTACCTGGTTGTCTCGCTCGATCAGCGTCGCCACCGGGCCGATGCGTGCCAGTACCTGTTCGTACAACTGCCACACGGCGTTTTCGATGGGCGCGCCGTGGTCATCAATCAGCAGGCGGTCGCCCAGGCTGTCAGTGTCTTCGGCAAAGCCGGCCAGATGAATCTCACCCACCGCGTGCAGCGGCAGGGCGTCGAGATAGGCCTGCGGGTCACGTTGATGGTTGATGCACGACACGTAGACGTTGTTCACGTCGAGCAGCAGGCCACAGCCGGTGCGCCGGATGACCTCGCTGATGAAGTCGGTCTCGTCCAGGGTGGAACGCTCGAACTGCAGGTACGTCGACGGGTTCTCCAGCAGCATCGGCCGCTTGAGCGTGTCCTGGACCTGGTCGACGTGCGCACACACCCGGTTCAGGGTGGCGGCATCGTAGGCCAGCGGCAGCAGGTCGTTGAGAAACACCGGGCCGTGGCTCGACCAGGCCAGATGTTCGGAAAATGAGTGGGGTTGATAGCGTTCGATCAGGGCCGCCAAGCGTGCCAGGTGGTCCCGGTTGAGCGGGCTTTCACCGCCGATGGACAGGCCCACGCCGTGCAGCGACAGCGGGTACTGCGCGCGGATCAACCCCAGGTAGTGATGAAACGGGCCGCCGGCCACCATGTAGTTTTCGGCGTGTACTTCAAAAAAACCGAGGTCGGGCGAAGTCTCGAGCACGTGCGCGAAGTGCTCGGTCTTCAGCCCCAGCCCGGCCCGACAGGGGAGGCCGGGCGCCTGAGCCGGCGAGGGCGTTTGCAGGGATGAAAGCGTCATCATCAGTACTCAGGCTGACCAGGGTTTCAGGACTTGGCGGTGAAGGCAGCTTCCTGGCCGAAACCGGTCGGCGAGGTGGAGCTTGGGGTTTTGGCGCAGGTGCCGGCCGGTACCAGTTTCCAGGCGTTGGCCTGGTCTTTGACTTTCGAGGTGCCGGCGCAGGATGTGCCAGCGCCTGCGGCGCAATCGTTCTTGCCGGCTTCGGCGACACCGAAGCATTTCTGCATGTCGTCGGCGGCGTGGGCAGTGGTGCTCAGGGCGGACAGGCTCAAGGCAGAACCCAGGGCCAGGACGAGGGTAGCGGCGGACAGCGAGCGGGTAGTGGTGGTCATGTTGAATCTCCAGCAGTGGGTTGAGTTGGCGGGCTTGAGTGCCTGCTTGTACCACTAGAGATGTTGGGGGGAAATTCGTTACAAACCCAGCAAAAATAATTTCAGGCTTGGCAACATTCAGGCACCCCACAAAGCAAATGTGGGAGCGGGCTTGTCCACGAATGCGCTGTGTCAGCCATTAGATACTTGGCTGATCCAGCGTATTCGCGGGCAAGCCCGCTCCCACATTTTTGATCCGGTTGCTACCGCAACCTTCTCTTAACCACCCAGGTACGCCTCACGCACCTTTGGATCGGTGAGCAGCTGCTCGCCGGTACCTTGCATCACCACCCGGCCGTTCTCCAGCACGTAGGCACGGTCGGCGATCTTCAGCGCCTGGTTGGCGTTCTGCTCCACCAGGAACACCGTCACACCGTCCTTGCGCAGCTGTTCGATGATGTCGAAGATCTGCTGGATGATGATCGGCGCCAGGCCCAGGGAAGGCTCGTCGAGCAGCAGCAGCTTGGGTTTGCTCATCAGCGCACGGCCGATGGCGAGCATTTGCTGCTCGCCGCCGGACATGGTGCCGCCGCGCTGGCTGAAGCGTTCCTTGAGCCGTGGAAACAGGTGCAGCACCTTGTCCATCTGCTCCTGGTAATCGCCCTTGTCGGTGAAGAACCCGCCCATGGCCAGGTTCTCCTCGACGGTCAGGCGCGAGAACACACGGCGGCCTTCCGGCACGACCGCAATGCTCTTGCGCATGATCTGCGACGACTGCTGGCCCACCAGCTCTTCACCCATGTAGCGGATGCTGCCGCTGTGGGCCTGCGGCGAACCGCACAGGGTCATCAGCAAGGTCGATTTGCCGGCGCCGTTGGCGCCGATCAGCGTGACGATTTCCCCTTGGCGCACTTCCACGTTGACGCTGTGCAGGGCCTGGATCTTGCCGTAGAAAGTGGAAACGTTTTCGAATTGCAGCATTTTACGCTTCCCCCAGATAGGCTTTGATCACTTCAGGATTGTCGCGGATCTGCTCCGGCGTCCCGTCGGCCAGCGGCGTGCCCTGGTTGATCACCACGATGTGGTCGGAGATGCTCATGACCAGTTTCATGTCGTGTTCGATCAACAGCACGGTGGCGTTGTTTTCCTCACGCAACACGCCGATCAGCGCCTTGAGGTCTTCGGTTTCCTTGGGGTTGAGGCCGGCCGCCGGTTCGTCGAGCATCAGGATCCGCGGGCGGGTCATCATGCAGCGGGCGATTTCCAGGCGACGTTGCTGACCGTAGGCGAGGGTGCCCGCCGGGCGGTTGGCGAACTCGGTCAGGTTGACCTTGTCCAGCCAGTACTCGGCGTACTCCATGGCCTCGCGCTCGCTCTTGCGAAACGCCGGGGTCTTGAACAGGCCGGCGAAGAAGTTGGTGTTCAGGTGACGGTGCTGGGCGATCAGCAGGTTCTCGACCGCCGTCATGTCCTTGAACAGCCGCACGTTCTGGAAGGTCCGCACCACGCCCTTGCGGGCGATCTCGTGACCGGCCAGGCCCTGGATCGGCTGGCCGTCCAGCAGGATGCTGCCGCCGCTCGGCTTGTAGAAACCGGTGAGGCAGTTGAACACCGTGGTCTTGCCGGCGCCGTTCGGGCCGATCAGCGCCACCACTTGTTTCTCTTTCACGGTCAGGGCCACGCCGTTGACCGCCAGCAAGCCGCCGAAGCGCATGCTCAAGTTTTCGACTTTCAGGATCTCGCGGCTCATTTGCGCAGCTCCATGTGTGGACGTTGCATGGGCAGCAGGCCTTGAGGTCGCCAGATCATCATCAGCACCATCATGGCGCCGAACATCAACATGCGGTATTCGCTGAACTCACGCATCATTTCCGGCAGCAGGATCATCACGATCGCCGCCAGAATCACGCCCAGTTGCGAGCCCATGCCACCCAGCACCACGATGGCGAGGATGATCGCCGACTCGATGAAGGTGAACGACTCCGGGGTCACCAGGCCTTGGCGCGCGGCAAAGAAGCTGCCGGCAAAACCGGCGAACGCGGCGCCCAGGGTGAACGCGGAAAGCTTGATGATGGTCGGGTTCAGGCCCAGGGCCCGGCAGGCGATTTCATCTTCGCGCAGCGCTTCCCACGCGCGACCGATCGGCATGCGCAGCAGGCGGTTGATCACGAACAGGGCGGCCAATGCCAGCAACAGCGCCACCAGGTACAGGAACACCACTTTGCTCACCGGGTTGTAGTCGATCCCGAAGTACTCGTGGAAGGTCTGCATGCCTTCGGCTGCGGTGCGGTCGAACGACAGCCCGAAGAACGTAGGCTTGGGGATGCTGCTGATGCCGTTGGGGCCGCCCGTGATATCGGTCAGGTTACGCAGGAACAGACGGATGATTTCACCGAAGCCCAGGGTCACGATGGCCAGGTAGTCACCGCGCAGGCGCAGGACCGGGAAGCCCAGCAGGAAGCCGAACGTGGCCGCGGCCATACCCGCCAGGGGCAGGCAGATCCAGAAACTCCACCCCAGGTAATGCGAGAGCAGCGCGTAGGTGTAGGCACCCACGGCGTAGAAGCCCACATAACCCAGGTCGAGCAGGCCGGCGAGGCCCACCACGATGTTCAGGCCCAGGCCCAGCAACACGTAGATCAGGATCAGGGTCGCGATGTCGACCGCACCGCGCGAGCCGAAGAACGGCCAGATCAGCGCAGCGATGATCAAGGCAATGATGATGTAGCGCTGGGTGCGCGGCAGGGTCAGGAATTGACTGACCTTGGGCGAAACCAGTGGGCCACGGTCGCGCTTGAACAGGGCGCCGACCTGCTGGGTGAACAGCACGCGCAGGAACATCAGCACCGAGCACAGGGCAATGATGGTCAGGGTCACGGGGCCGGTGCCATGCACTTCGAGGTTGATGCCGACAATGCTCAGCTTGAGGCCGAGTACCGGGAAGGCCACGGCCCACACCAGCAAGGCGCTGAAAAACGCCGATTTAAGATATCTGCTCATACTTTCTCAACCTCCGGACGGCCCAGGATGCCGGTCGGACGGAACAACAGCACCAGAACCAACAGGCCGAACGCCACGACGTCCTTGTACTGGTCGCCGAAGATATCGGCGCCAAAGGCCTCGGCCACACCCAGCACCAGCCCGCCGAGCATGGCGCCCGGAATGCTGCCGATGCCGCCCAATACCGCCGCGGTAAAGGCCTTGAGGCCTACCAGGAAACCGGCGTTGGGGTTGATCACGCCGTACTGCATGCTCAGCAGCACGGCAGCCACTGCCGCGAGTGCGGCACCGATGACGAAGGTCAGGGCAATGATGTTGTTGGTGTTGATGCCCAGCAGGTTGGCCATCTTGATGTCTTCGGCGCAGGCCCGGCAGGCGCGCCCCAGACGGGAGCGGGAGATGAACAGGGTCAGGCCCAGCATGGCCACCAGGGTGACGACGAAGACCAGAATCTGCATGTAGGAAATCAGGACTTCTTCCGCGCCACCCGGACCGAAGGAGATGCTCCCCGGGATCAGGTTGGGGATGGATTTATCCTTGGAGTCCTGGGACAGCAATACGGTGTTCTGCAGGAAAATCGACATGCCGATAGCGGAAATCAGCGGGATCAGACGGTTGCTGCCACGCAAGGGACGGTAGGCAACCCGCTCGATACTGTAGCCATAGGCACTGGTCACGACGATCGACGCGATGAACGCGGCGGTCATCAACAGCGGCAGTGAGTGGATACCCATCATGGCCAGCCCGGCAAGGGCGATGAAGGCCACGTAGGAACCAATCATGTACACCTCGCCATGGGCGAAGTTGATCATTCCAATGATGCCGTAAACCATTGTGTAGCCAATGGCTATCAAGGCATAGGTGCTGCCAATGGTCAGGCCATTAACCAGCTGTTGGAAAAAATGATAGATCTCAGGCATTACAGCGCTCCTAAAAACCCGATACGCATTTCACTGGTGGAGTCATGTTCCGGCCCTGTGCTGTGTTCTATGAGCACATTTGCACAAAGCGTTTGCCAGCGAACCGCTGGTGACGGTTTTAAGATTTTCAGGTGAGCCAGCGCCCGGATCGCGGGTGACAGGCCCATAAACCTCGTAAAACAAAGCCCACTGCTCTCACAGTGGGCTTGTTGACCAGTAACGCCTGGCTTACTGAGGGGAAACTTCGGTTTTTGGTTTGCCGAAGTGCCATTCGTAGACCACGAACTTGAAGTCCTTCAGGTCGCCCTTGGCGTCGAAGCTCAGCTCGCCGGTAGGTGTCTTGAAGGTACCCGCGTGGATGGCGGCTGCCACTTTGGCGGTGTCTTCGCTCTTCGCAGCGGCAATACCGCCGGCGATCACTTCAACGGCCGAGTAGGCCGGGAATACGAATGGACCGGTTGGGTCCTGTTTGTTCTTGGCGAACTCTTCAACAATGGCCTTGTTGGCCGGATCGGTGTCGAAGGATTTCGGCAGGGTCACCAGCAGGCCTTCCGAAGCGCCTTGGGCGATCTGCGAGATGGAGTCGTTGCCGACGCCTTCAGGGCCCATGAACTTGGCGTTCAGGCCTTTTTCCTTGGCTTGGCGCAGGATCAGGCCCAGCTCTGGGTGGTAGCCGCCGTAGTAGACGAAGTCGACGTTGGCTTGCTTGAGCTTCTGGATGATCGAGGAGAAGTCTTTGTCACCGGCGTTCAGGCCTTCGAAGACGGCAACCTTGGTGCCTTTCTTCTCGAGAGTCTGCTTGACGGCGGTGGCGATGCCTTCACCGTATTGCTGTTTGTCGTGCAGGACAGCCACGATTTTCGGCTTAACGTGATCGGCGATGTAGTTACCGGCTGCAGGGCCCTGGGCGCTGTCCAGGCCGATGGTGCGGAAGATCAGCTTGTAGCCACGGGCGGTGATTTCAGGGCTGGTGGCCGCCGGGGTAATCATGATCACGCCTTCGTCTTCATAAATATCGGACGCTGGCTGAGTGGAGCTGGAGCAGAGGTGACCGACTACGAACTTGACGCCGTCGTTGACCACTTTGTTGGCGACGGCAACGGCTTGTTTAGGATCGCAAGCGTCGTCATATTCCTTGGCTTCGAGCAACTTGCCGTCGACGCCGCCCTTGGCGTTGATGTCGGCGATGGCTTGCTTGGCACCCATGAATTGCATGTCACCGTATTGCGTCACAGGACCGGTTTTAGGGCCGGCGATACCAATCTTGATGGTGTCAGCTGCGAACGAATGGCCGGCAACCCCAGCCAGGACCATAGCGGCAAACAGTTTGGAAATCTGCTTAGTAGCCTTATTCATAGTGCTCCACTCTTACTGTTGTATTTTTTATAGTTCTAGCGGCCTTGTGAGCTGTAGAACCGGATCAGATATCTCGGATATCCCCCCGGCAGTGCCCTGGCAACTGTACCGGTACAGTGTAGAGCGCCGGTTGATCGCTTGAAAAGCTGGCTGCTGGGGGCAAAACCCGGGTATGTCGCTTAAATGAAAGAAAAAGACAGAATTGCGGCGGGGTGATGCCAGAGTCTCGGGCAATCCTTGGCTTTCCTGACACTTTCAATCGATGCCTCATTTGCAACTGGGTTTTTCTGCCTGACCTGCGACGTTATGATTGCGCCGATTTTTTATTCAGGTGAATTCCCATGACGCAAGAACCTAGCACCCTCTATGCCAAGCTGCTCGGTGAAACCGCCGAAATTTCCTGGAAGGAGCTTGAACCGTTCTTTGCCAAGGGTGCCCTATTGTGGGTCGACGCCGGCCTGGATTTGATCGAGGCCGCCGAGGGCATGGCCGAGGATAACCGTGACAAAGTCGCTGCCTGGCTGGCCTCGGGCAGCTTGGGCGAAGTGTCTGCGACGCGGGCATTGGACCTGGTGGAGCGCGATCCAGGCTTGTGGGCAGTGGTGGTTTCGCCTTGGATCCTGATCCAGGAAAGGGCATCGCAGTCGAAGTAAGCACCTTAATGGTGCGTGTTGTTTCGCTGCAAAAGTGTGTAGCGGAGTAACCGCCAGGGCGGTGATGGCATCTTGCCGTGAAGAAAGGTCACAGCCCAAGGTGACGCGCACGTCATGGGAACAGTTCTCCAGGCGTTGGATGGCTCCGGGAATTGTTTCTCGGTGTGTATATAAAGCGGGTGGCTGTCAGATCGTAGCGTAGGAAGCATCGAATTCCGGTAAAGTTCGCCGCCTGTCATCCGGAGCCCGTTATGCCTTCAGCGCTGCCCCCTCTAGAGAAAACGTCGCAGCAACTGCTTTACCTCATTTACGGTAATCAGGATGTTTACCGGCGCGAAGCGAAATTCAGCATCCTCACCGCGCTGGCGCAGCTCAAGCAGGGCGAGTCGCTGTGCATCCGGGTCATGACCGATCGCCCGCAGGATTTCGCCGGCTGGCCGGTCGAAACCGTTCACCTCGATGAGCAGACCCTCGCCCAATGGCAGGGAAGCAACGGTTACATCCACCGCCGCAAGGCCTGTGCGATTGCCCAGGGGTTGAAGCTGGCGGACAAGACCCTGTTCGTCGACACCGACACGCTGTTCCTCAAATCCCCCCATCGCGTCTTCGAACTCATCGCGCCCGACCAGTATGTGATGGATGGCTTCGAATACGACTGGAGCTATGTGTGCCAGCGCCCCGACTACCTCAAGTTGGGTGAGCACCTGCAGGCGCATGGCATTTGCGCCGGCAATAGTTTCAAGCTCTATAACAGTGGCCTGTGTGGCGTACGCGCCAGTGACACGCCGCTGCTCGAGGCCGCGATTCGCTGGATCGATGAGTGGACCCAGGGCTCGTTCGATATCCACACCATCGAGCAGATCGCGATTTCCTTCGCGATGCGCGACAAGACGGTGCGCGAGGCGAACAAGTTCGTGCATCACTACTTCGCCGACAAGCGCTTCTTCCACGCCATGCAGGCGCACTTTTTCAGTCTCTATGGCGAAGCGTTCGGCCCTGAGCTGGTAGCGCGTTGCCTGGATGTGCCGCAGGTCAAGCCCGTGCCATCCCCTTGGCAGCGGCTGCGGATCAAATGGAAACTGCGCAATCAGCGCAAACACCTGAAGCGGGTCGGTCGCGACTTGCTCTACGGCAGCTCGGCGCCCAAGCACCCGTACTACGACGTGTGTCGACACGGCTGGTGGGAGTCGGCCTTCAAGGAAATTCGTGGCTGGGACGTGGAAGAACAGCAGAAGGTCTTCGGCACCGACGGTGCCGGCTGGCCCAAGCAGTTGCCCCGGCCGCTGAAGCGCGCAGACGAGCAAGTCATCCTCACCTTCCTGCGCCAGCGCGCGGCCGGCTGATGTCGCGACGGCGCCCTGCGGCGCCGTCGCAGCGGTTCAGGCAGTCTTGCCGGTGTGGTTATTCAGCGAAATAACCTTGGTCTTGCCGATGCGGTGACGGTAGATCTCACGCAGGTACTTGATTGCCTTCTTCACGCAATCGCGCGACAGGCGAATGTCATTGATCGACACAAACTTGTCTTTGTCGTTGATCAACTCGCGGTACTTCTTCTCATACATCGGCTTGATCGCGTACCAGTTGGTATCGAGGATCTTCGCCGGGTTTTCGAACTCGTTGAGCAACTCGTCGATACGGTCTTCGTCGAAGTCCTCGTGGATGATGAAGTCCAGGATCGAGTTGTCCAGCGTGTCGTCGAAACGGTACGGGTTGCGCGCAAAGCAGCGTTTGATAAAGGCCACGATCAGCGTGAGGAAGTCATCCGACAGGCACGGGCTTTTCGCGATCAGGGTGGTCAGCGACAGGTTCGCCGATGCACCGATCACCAGGGCGTAGCGCTTGAGCGTGGTGTTGGGGAACAGGCTGTTGAGGTGAGTCTTGAGCCGGTTCAGGTCCATGTAGGACAGTTTGTAGTCCTTGGGCAGGGACACGATCGAGACCACCGACGAGCAGTTCTTGAAAAAGTGCAGGTCATGCAGCGCGGCCGCGTCGTAGCCGGAGTTCTTGTACTGCTCCAGGGACGCTTTGTAGCGCTTGGATTCGATCGGCAGCAGGCTGATGCCTTCGATGGCCTGGGTGACCTTGTTGAAATGCGGCAGGTCGATGGAGCGGAAGAACAGGTCGTCGATGTTCAGGCGCTGGGGCTCTTTTTCGAACACCTTGAATTTGTCGTTGCTCGGCGCCGGGGTTTCCGGGACCACGGACTCTGCGTAGGCAATCGCCACCGGGCCGGCCAGGCTCATGAACAGGTCGTTGGCATCCAGGCGAATGGTTTCGCCGATGTCGATGCCGGCGCGACGGAAGTAGTTCTGATCGTAGTCAGTGGTGACCGCCTGGGCCGTCAGAATGTTGAAGATCTGCTGCGAGATGTATTGGTTGGCGTGTTTTTCCATGGCATTGACGTCAATGTTCTGGATATTGCCGTCATCGCTTTCTTCGGCGTAACGCATGATGTCGTTGGAGATCAGCATCATTGCGTTCCAGGGGCGGATGCGGCCCTTCACGCTGGCTTCGCTGCTGTCTTCATTGGCGAAGTTGTACGAGAAATCCCATTCTTCCGACAGGTACTTGCACAGCAGGCGCCCGGCGTTGATGTGCAGGGCCTCGGACATTTCGCTGCGGTGATCGGAAATATTCGGCAGTACGCAGATGCCGCTGGTGAAGATCGGCTCGAACACAAAGGCGTGGCCGCTCTTGCTGTCGTGCTCGTCGGCGGGCTTGGTGTCGAACGTCTTGTTCATGTACGAGTGCTGCTGGGCCAGGCCGAATTCCGAGGCCATGCCCGAACCCGTGCCGCCGCCGGCGCTGAAGATCGAGAAGTACAGGCGCGACTGGTTGGCCTTGATGCCGCAGGAGTCGATCAGGTACGAGTGGATCATCTTCCAGTCGGGGCTGGAAAAGCGCTGGGTATCCTTGTTGAGGATGATCTTGGCCAGGTACTGGCCGAGGATCGGCGCGTTACCGGCGCCACCGGCATGGACTTCCGACAGGTCCATGATTTTCATCTTGCTGTAGTCGCGCAAAAAGCCGCTTTTTTCGCCTTTGCGCGAGAAGCGGATGCGCCCGGCGATGTCCTTGTCCAGATCGCCCAGCATCACCAGCGGCTCGACCAGGAACACCGGCTTGCTGGCCTTGCCGCTGCCCAGGCGCAGGTTGTTGCGGATCCACTGGGCCGGGCTGTAGCCCTTGTCCAGCGTCTTGTCTTCGGTACTGAATTCGTTGAGGTAGAACTTGCGGGCGTTGTACACCAACTCCGCCACGTCGAGCGCGATGTTCGAACCGCAACGGCCCAGGCCGATCAGGCACACCGAGGGGAATTCCTGCTCGCTGCGCTGTTCGCCGTCGCCTTCCAGGTGGGGCGGGCGTGGGAACACCATATCGCGCAGGCCGTCGAGGTTATCGAGGATGCGGTCGGTATTGGTTTCGGTGAAGTACAGGTATTGCTGAGTGGCCAGCGGGCGCGCGGTGCTCAATGACTTTGAACCTGAGGGCTTGTCCGCAGGAGCTGGGAGCAACACGTCGGATACCACGGTGGCAGAGTTATTTTTAGAAGTCATTGTGCGCCAAGTGCCTGGGCGGATGGCTGGAAAGAATCAAAGGGCCATCACGGAATGGGAGTTCGCGACTTTACAGTGCGTCCTTGTCCGGAACGATCGGGTTTGACCCTGTATGCTCAGGCAAAACCTGGCCGGACTCTGATGAATCGGCCGTTTGTCGGCGTTCTTTAGGCAAATGATGGCGAAATGCCAAAGTTTAGGCGTCAGCGAATTGGCCTGACGATGGAAGTCGACCCTGGGCGCCCGGTGGAAGGCTCTTTCGCTGACGGTTTTTCCTGGGTGCCTGCCACGCTATAAGGGTAGAGCGGGTTACGGATGTCGATACCCTGGATCACGCCGATGATGTCGCTGGCAGGCACCGCCGGGCTCAACAGGTAGCCCTGGACGAAATCACAGCCATGCTTGAGCAGCAGTTCGAACTGGGCCTGGGTTTCCACACCTTCGGTCACCACCTGCAGGTGCAGGGTGTGGGCCATGCCGACAATCGCCTGGACGATCTCGATATCGGCGGTGGACTTGGGAATGTCCTGGATGAACGAGCGGTCGATCTTCAAGGTGTTGAGCGGCAGGCGCTTGAGGTAGGCAAGCGATGAATAGCCGGTGCCGAAGTCGTCGATGGCCAGCGACACCCCCAGCGCGCGGATCTGCCGCAGCAGTGCCAGGGTGCTGCTGATGTTGCCCATCAACGCGTTTTCGGTGACTTCCAGTTCCAGGCGATTGGCGGCGATGCCGCTGAAACGCAGCGCGTCTTCGATCTCGTCCGCCAGTTCGTCGCGGGCCAGGTTCAACGCGGAACAGTTCACGGACATGGTCAGCTCGGTGTAACCCCTGTCGGACAACAGGCTCAGGTCATGACAGGCCTGGCGCAGTACCCAGTGGTCCAATTCGGCAATCAGCCCGTTGTTCTCGGCGATGCCGATAAACCGATCCGGGGCCAGCAAGCCGTGCTGCGGGTGTTGCCAGCGTACCAGGGCCTCGAGGCGCGTGACTTTGCCCAGCTTCATGTCGAAGATCGGTTGGTAGAACAACACCAATTGGTTACGGGTGCGCAGGGCGCCGCGCAGTTCTTCCTCCAGTTGCAATTCGAGGAAGGCGCGGGTTTTCAGGTTGGAGCTGAAGAAGTTGAGGCTGTTACGCCCGGTGTCCTTGGACTGGTACAGCGCCAGGTCTGCGGTCTTCAGCAACTCTTCGCAGGTCAGGCCGTCATCGGGAAACAGGCTGATGCCGATGCTGGTGGTCATCACCATGCGCCGGCCGGCCAGTTCGATGGGTTCTTTCATCTTCTGCATGATGCGCTGGGCCAGGTGCCGTGCCTCGTCGCGGTTGTGGATGCTGATGAGGATGCAGAACTCATCGCCGCCAAAACGCGCGACCACGTCGGCGTGGCTGCGCACCGAGCCCTTGATGTGCCCGGCGAGCACGGTGAGCAATTGGTCACCGGCATCATGCCCGAGGCTGTCATTAATGCGCTTGAAATGGTCGATATCGAGGAAGATCACCGCCATCATCCCCTGTGAAGCGGTTTTTTCCGCGAGTTTCTCTGCAAAGATCTGGTTGAAACCACGGCGATTCAGCAGGCTGGTGAGTGCATCGTAGTGGGCTACTTGCTGCAGCGAGGCGCGCGCCTGGTCGAGTTCGCTGAGCAGCGCGTTGACCCGGCGCAGATCGCGTTCCTTGTGCTGCAGCTTCTTGTCGGCGAGGGCGGCGCTGATGCTGCTGCCGATCACCAGCAGGGTGATCACGGCCACCGACAAACCGAGCTGGATCGGGTTGTTGTCCAGCGGCAGGGACATGTCTGCTCCGGCAGGCACCATCAAGCGCAAGGCGGCCATGCCGGTAAAGTGCATGCTGATGATCCCGGCGCCCAGCACCAGGCTGGCGGCGTATTTGAGCAATTGGTGAAACACGCCGGCGCCGTTGCGCAGGTAGCTCGACAGCAACAGCGCGGCGAAGCTGGCGCCGATGGCAATCGCGATCGAGGCCAGGAACAACCCCGATTCGAAATACGCCTGGGCCTGGGAGCGCATGGCTGACATGCCCACGTAGTGCATCAGCGCGATACCCAGGCCCATCCACACCGATGCCAGCAGGTACTGATGCAGGCGCAGATGGGCGTGACTGAGGGTCTGCATGGCGAACAATGAGGCAATCAGGGCGATCAGCAGCGAGGCGAACGTCATGATCAATTCGTAATGGATGGCGATGGGCGCCTGGAAGGCCAGCATGCTGATGAAGTGGGTCGACCAGATCCCGCCGGCCAGGCAACCGGCGCCGAGCCAACGCCAATGGCGCCTTGCGGTGGGGTCCTCGACATGGCCGACACGCTCAGCCATGTCCAGCGTGCCGAACCCGGCCGCACAAGCGACCAGGTAGGCCAGCAGCACCAGAAACGGGTTATGACTGCAATTGAGTAATAAGTGCCCGCTTTCTGGGAGGTCGGTAAAAAAATGCAGACCCAGCCATTCCATAGCATGTCCCGTCATAGAGTCACGTCACTGCCTGAGGCGATGACCTATGAAGTCGAGTATAGAAGCCTCGCGGGATTCGTCAGCGCTAATGGCACTTTGCTCTCAACCATTTTGGCATGCCGTCCATAGCGTTTAATGCTAAGCGCTGATGGGCAGGTCCAGCTCGAACGGGGCTGTCAGCGGCGCCAGGCCGAACGCGGCGCGGGCGGCGTCGCAATCGACGTTCTGCACGCCCTGGCTCCAGGAGGAGTCGAACTCGCGGCACACACTCGAGCGCTGTGCATAAATTGAGCAACTGGTGCCTTTGCCCACTTCCCCTTCCAGGCTGCAGCAGCGCGCGGGCTTCTGGTCGGTACCGATCATCGCCACGCGGGTGGGGTTGATCTGCACCACCAGCTCATCGGGTACGGTGCCCCCCGACGAGGCGCACTCTCCCCAAAAGAAAGACACACGGAAGTGTGAACAGCAGGCACCGCAATTCAGACACGGACTGGCTTCGGACATGGGCGTCTTCGATAAAAGAGAGTAAGGGGGATGCTACGGAAGGCTCGCCATTCTATCCGTGCCAAGGCCGTTGGGAAGGGGGGCACTCACTTATATTTTTGTAGGCCAAGTCCCGTGGCGCCGGGTGAAATCATGCCCTATCAGCTTTACGAATCATTACAGACAAGCCTTGCCCGTCTGACTATGTTGCAGGTACCGGGCAGGATGCATCGGGCATCGCAGCTCTCATAACAATAAAAGAGACGGACCCATGCAGAACTCGACCCAAGCGGCGAATGCCTGGCGCATTCTGTTCCTGCTGTTCCTGGCCAACCTGTTCAATTTCTTCGACCGCACCATTCCGGCGATCATCATCGAGCCGATCCGCATGGAATGGCACCTGAGCGACTTCCAGCTCGGCATCATCGGCACCGCCTTCACCATCGTCTACGCGATTGCCGGCCTGCCGCTCGGGCGACTCGCCGACACCGGCTCGCGCAGCAAACTGATGGGCTGGGGCCTGTTCGCCTGGAGCGGGCTGACGGCGGTCAACGGCATGGTTGGCAGCTTCTGGACGTTCCTGCTGGTGCGCATGGGCATTGGTATCGGCGAAGCCAGCTATGCGCCAGCGGCCAACTCGTTGATTGGCGACCTGTTCCCGGCACACCGCCGCGCGCGGGCCATGGGGATTTTCATGCTCGGCCTGCCGTTGGGTCTGTTGCTGGCGTTCTTCACCATTGGCGCGATGGTCAAGGCGTTCGACAGCTGGCGCGCGCCGTTCTTTATTGCCGCGGTGCCGGGTCTGATCCTCGCGGTGTTCATGTTCTATATCAAGGAGCCCAAGCGCGGCGCGGCCGAAACCGTGCAGGTCTCCCAGGAGCGCGTCGACCGCCCGATTCGCCGCGTGCTGGCGGTACCGACTTTCCTCTGGCTGGTGCTGGCCGGGCTGTGCTTCAACTTCGCCACCTATGCCTGCAACTCGTTTCTGGTGCCGATGCTGCAACGCTATTTCCTGATGCCGTTGCAGGAAGCGGCGGTCGCCACTGGGGTGATCGTCGGTATCACCGGTTTGATCGGCCTGACCCTGGGGGGCTGGATTGCCGACAAGATTCATCAGCGCGTCGCCAATGGCCGTCTGTTGTTTGCCGCGTTCAGCCTGATCATCTCCACCGTCACCACTGCCTGGGCCTTGCACGCGGGGCGGATCGAGATCGGCGTGTTCGTGGCGCTGTTCAGTGTCGGCTGGTTGTTTGCCTATAACTTCTACACCTGCGTGTACACGGCGATCCAGGACGTGGTCGAGCCGCGCCTGCGGGCGACGGCGATGGCGTTGTTCTTTGCCGGGTTGTACCTGCTGGGCGGTGGCATGGGGCCAATTGTGGTGGGCGGTCTGTCCGATCACTTTGCCCATTCGGCGATGTATGCCGATGGGGCTGCGCAGATGACCGAAGCGTATAAAGCCGTGGGCTTGCATGACGCCATGTACTTGATCCCGGTGGCGCTGTTCCTGACCATGCTGTTTCTGTTCCAGGCCTCGCGCAGTTTTGTGCGTGATGCCCAGCGGATGAAGGATGGGTTGGGGGCGGTGGAGGTGCCTGCTTCGGCGGCGACGGCTTGAGACCGAGGTGACCCCTTCGCGAGCAAGCGCGCTCCCCCAGTTGAAACATTCCAACTGCGGGAGCGGGCTTGCCCGCGATGAGGCAATTACAGGCTCCGATTTGCTCCAGTGAATAAAAAAGGCCCGCATTGCGCGGGCCTTTTTTCAGCGGAGCAGGGCGGTCATCAACCCGCCACCAACACCCGGATCGCTTCCAGTCGCAGCGCCGCCTTGTCGAGCATGGCCAGGCCTTGCTCGCGTTGTTGGCGCAGGGCCACCAGTTCGCTGTCGCGTACGGTCGGGTTGACCGCTTGCAGCGCCGTCAGGCGCGACAGCTCTTCGTCAGTGTCTGCAGCCAGGCGGCGCTTGGCTTCGGCCACACGCTCGGCGTGGCGTGGGGTGATCTTCTCTTCACCGGCGTTGATCCGTGGCGTCAGCTGGTCGCGCTGGGCCTGGATAAACTTGTTGGCGCTGGCCCGTGGCACGCTTTCCAGCTGGTCGTTCAGGGTTTCAAACGACACGCGGCTGGACAGGTCGTTGCCGTTGGCATCCAGCAGGCAGCGCAGGGCGGCCGGCGGCAGGTAGCGGCCCAGTTGCAGCGAGCGCGGGGCAACCACTTCGCTGACGTAGAGCAGCTCCAGCAACACCGTGCCAGGCTTGAGCGCCTTGTTCTTGATCAGCGCCACGGCGGTGTTGCCCATCGAGCCGGACAGCACCAGGTCCATGCCGCCCTGCACCATCGGGTGTTCCCAGGTGATGAACTGCATGTCTTCGCGCGACAGCGCCTGGTTGCGGTCGTAGGTGATGGTCACGCCTTCGTCGTCGCCCAGGGGGAAGCTGGCGTCGAGCATTTTTTCGCTGGGCTTGAGGATCAGCGCGTTTTCCGAATGGTCTTCGCTGTCGATGCCGAACGCGTCGAACAGGGTTTCCATGTAGATCGGCAGGGCGAACTGGTCGTCTTGTTCGAGGATGGCCTCGACCAGCGCATCGCCTTCACCCGCACCGCCGGAGTTGAGCTCCAGCAAACGGTCGCGACCGGTGTGCAGTTCCTGCTCCAGGCGCTCGCGCTCGGCACGGGCCTCGTCGATCAGGGCCTGCCATTCGCCATCGTCGGCGTTTTCCAGCAGCGGCAGCAGGCGCGGGCCAAACTGGTGCTGCAAGGCGTTGCCGGTCGGGCAGGTGTTGAGGAAGGCGTTCAGCGCTTCGTTGTACCACTGGAACAGGCGCTCTTGCGGGCTGGTTTCCAGGTAGGGCACGTGCAGTTCGATCACATGTTTCTGGCCGATCCGGTCCAGACGGCCGATCCGCTGTTCCAAGAGGTCGGGGTGCGACGGCAGGTCGAACAGCACCAGGTGGTGGGAGAACTGGAAGTTGCGACCTTCACTGCCGATTTCCGAGCAGATCAGCACTTGTGCGCCGAACTCTTCATCAGCGAAGTAGGCGGCGGCACGGTCACGCTCGAGGATGTTCATGCCCTCGTGGAACACCGTGGCCGGGATGCCGGAGCGCACGCGCAGCGCGTCTTCCAGGTCCATCGCGGTTTCGGCATGGGCGCAGATCACCAGGACCTTGGTGCGCTTGAGCATTTTCAGCTGGTCGATCAGCCACTCGACCCGTGGGTCGAAGCGCCACCAGCGGTTTTCTTCTTCGATGTCCGGCTGCGACTGGAAGCTGACTTCCGGGTACAGCTCGGCGTGCTCGCCCAGCGGCAATTCGAGGTATTCGTCCGGGTTCGGCAGCGGGTAGGCGTGCAGCTTGCGCTCCGGGAAGCCTTGCACAGCGGCGCGGGTGTTGCGAAACAGCACGCGGCCGGTGCCATGGCGGTCGAGCAGCTCGCGCACCAGGCGCGCGCTGGCTTCGGTGTCGCCATCGTTGACGGCGGTCAGCAGCGCTTCACCTTCGTTACCGAGGAAACCCTGGATGGTCTGGTGTGCGGCAGGCGACAGGCGGCCTTTATCCAGCAGCTCCTGCACGGCTTCGGCCACCGGGCGATAGTTCTCGCTCTCGGCGCGGAAGGCCTGCAGGTCGTGGAAGCGGTTCGGGTCGAGCAGGCGCAGACGCGCGAAGTGGCTGTCCTGGCCCAGCTGTTCCGGGGTCGCGGTGAGCAGCAGCACGCCCGGGATGACCTCGGCCAGTTGCTCGACCAGCGCGTACTCGGCGCTGGCCTTGTCTTCATGCCACACCAGGTGGTGGGCTTCGTCGACGACCAGCAGGTCCCAACCGGCTGCGAACAGCGCATCCTGGGCCTTCTCGTCGTCCACCAGCCACTCCAGGGCGACCAGCGCCAACTGGGTGTCTTCGAACGGGTTGGTCGCATCGCTCTCGATGAAACGTTCTTCGTCGAACAGCGCAACCTGCAGGTTGAAGCGGCGGCGCATTTCCACCAGCCACTGGTGCTGGAGGTTTTCCGGCACCAGGATCAGCACCCGGTTGGCGCGACCCGAGAGCAGCTGGCGATGGATCACCAGGCCGGCTTCGATGGTCTTGCCCAGGCCCACTTCGTCCGCCAGCAATACCCGTGGCGCGATACGGTCAGCGACTTCACGGGCGATGTGCAGTTGGTGCGCAATAGGTTGCGCACGCACGCCGCCCAGGCCCCACAGCGAAGACTGCAGTTGGCGGCTGGTGTGTTCCAGGGTGTGGTAGCGCAGCGAGAACCAGGCCAGCGGGTCGATCTGCCCGGCGAACAGACGGTCGCTGGCCAGGCGGAACTGGATGAAGTTGGAGAGTTGGGTTTCCGGCAGGGTGACCTGCTCGTTCTGTCCATTGAGGCCGTGATACACCAGCAGGCCATCGACGTCGTCGACTTCCTGCACGGTCATTTTCCAGCCTTCGAAATGGGTGATGGAGTCCCCCGGCGAGAACCTCACGCGAGTGAGGGGCGCATTCCGTAGCGCATACTGGCGGGTGTCGCCAGTGGCCGGATAGAGCACGGTCAACAAGCGGCCGTCCTGTGCCAGAACGGTGCCTAACCCCAGCTCTGCTTCGCTGTCACTAATCCAGCGTTGCCCCGGTTGATACTGCTGCGCCATGCTGCCTGACTCCCGCCGTGAAAAAGCCGACTATCTTAACGGAACAAGGCCCCACGCCCAAGGACTCTGACAAAAACTACTCCGTTTGCGCCAGCGTCCGGAAGCCGAATCGACGGGTGGCAGGCACTTGCGAGTGTCGACTGGGTCACAGCTTGGCGAGTGCGTTCTCAAGTCGCCACGCGGCCCGCCGACAGCCTGTTGATCAGGAGAATAACTATTATGCTGCCACCCATGCTGCCCGTCAGCGTTGTGCCGGTCACTTCGCAACTCGACCCGGTACGCCAGAAGCCGGATATCCCGCCCGTGGTGCCAGTACAAGCGGGCTCCAACGAAAGCACGATCGACCTGAAAAAGGGCGATGCCGAGCAGTCGACCTTTCTGCTGCGTGAAGAGCAACGCCGCCAGCAGGAGCAGCAAAAACGCCGGCGCGAAGCCGACGAAGACCCGGAGCAGCACCTGGCGATTCCCGGCGACCTGCTCAATGCCGACAATACCGTGCCGGTGGCGCCGCTGATCGAAGATGCGCCGCGCCAGGGCTTGTGGGTGGACGTCGAGGTCTAGTCGCGCAACGCCTGCAATGCCGCCATCAACTGCGCGATGTCATCGTCGTTGTTGAGTGGGCTGACGGAGATCCGCGCGATGCTTGCCAGCCCGCGCGCCTGCATGTCCAACGGCGTGTAGGCCACGCCATTGGCACCGATATTGATGCGCTTCAAGGCCAGGCGGCGCTTGAGTTCGAAAGCGTCCCAGCCGTCCAGGTTAAAGGCGATCAGCCCTGATTGCGCAGTGCCCAGGTCATGCAGGGAAATACCCGGCATCTGACGCAAGGCCTGGCGAATTCGCTCACTGGTGTGTGCGATCCGTTCCCATACTTGCTCAAGCCCCAGTCGATTCATCTCCTGCAACGCGTTGCCCAGCCCCGCCAACAAGGCAAACGACACTTCGCTGGTTTCAAAGCGCCGGGCGTCGTTGCGCAGGTCGAAACCGTCTGCGCTCCATGGCGCCGAAAACACATCGCGCTGGGCCGGATTCAGGCGCGGCAAAAAGTCCGGGCGCACATACAGCAGCGCGGTGCCACGCGGCCCGCGCAGGTGCTTGCGCCCGGCGGACTTGAGCACATCGCACTGCAGCGCCTGCACATCCACCGGCACCTGGCCGACGGCTTGGCCGGCGTCGATGAAATAGGCAATGCCATGACGTCGGGCCACGGCGCCGATGGCTTCGGCGGGGTTGATCAGGCCACCGTTGGCCGGCAGCCAGGTCAGGTCGATCAGCTTGACGTGCTCGTCGATCATCGACTCCAGCGCCAGCGGGCAGACCGCGCCGGTGGCATCGCAAGGGATGACTTCCACGCGCGCGCCGGCCTGCACCGCCAGGTCCATGCTGGCGAGGTTGCCCCCCCATTCATGGCGGCCGACCAGGATGCGATCACCCGGTTGCCACGGGCCCAGTGCCTGGAATGCCAGGCTCCAGGCGGCCGAGCCGCTGCTGGCGAAGGCGATCGACGCGGCGGGTGCGTTGAGCAATTGCGCGGCGGCGCGGCGGGCTTTTTCCACCAGCACGGCGCCATGCTCGCCGGCTTCCATGGGGCCATCACGGGCTTCGCGGTGCAGTTGATCGATAATCGCGTCGAGGGTCGCCTGGCTTGGCAGCGAGGCACCGGCGTGATTGAAATGCACGATGCCCGACTGGCAGCCGGGCGTGCTGTCGCGCAATTGCTGGACGTCGAGCGGGCTCACGGTTGCAGCTCGAAAATCGCGTCAACCTCCACGGCCACGCCGGCCGGCAGGCTGGAAACGCCAACGGCGGTGCGCACATGCCGGCCTTTTTCGCCGAGGGCATTGACCAGCAGGTTCGAGGCGCCGTTGGCAACCCCGCTCTGGCGCTGGAAATCACCGCTGCTGGCAATGAATACACCCAGGCGCAAAATGCGCACCAGGCGCGACAGGTCATCACCCAGCGCATGGCTTAATTGTCCCAGCAGGCCCAGCGCTGCCAGCTCGGCTGCCTGGGCGCCTTCTTCATCGCTGAGGGATTCGCCCAGGCGGCCGACGTAGGCGGGCTTGCCATCGACCATCGGGATTTGCCCGGAGACGAACAGTTGGTTCTGGCTGATCACATAGTTGATGTAGTTGGCCGCCGGTTGGCTCGGGGTCGGCAGCGTCAGGCCGAGGGCTTGCACGCGTTGGCGCAGGGAGTCGCTCATGATCCATCCTCCTGGGTTAAGAGGTGCCAGCATGTTGGCCGAGGAGGGCGGCGACAAGCGGATAGATCTCACCCGACGTATCGAAAAAACTCACGCGTCGCGGCAGGCTTCCAGCAGCCATTCGCTGAAGCACGCGGCGGCGTCACCGGCCGGGCCGGGCGGCGCGATCAGCCAATAGCCGATGTCGCTGTGATACGGCGGCCAGTCGAAGGCTTCCACCAGGCTGCCGTCCTGGAGCCTGCGCTGGATCAGGCGATGACGGCCCATGGCGATGCCTTGGCCGGCCACGGCCGCTTCGACCACGATGTTGTAGTCATGCAGCATCACGCGCGGGTGGCGGTCGAGGTCGACGTGGTAGTGCGCAGACCAATCCGTCCATTCGAAGGGGCGGTGCGAGGTGGCCATCAGCAGTGGGCTGTCATGCATCGCTTTGAATGTCGGGCTGCACACCGGGGAGATGACTTCCGGCATCAGCCGCGTGGCCTGCACGTCGGGCCAGTCGCCTTTGCCATAGCGAATCGCCAGGTCGACCTCGGCGCCGGCCACGTCCGCCAGTTGAATCGCCGGTAACAGCTCCACCTGGATATGCGGGTAGCGGTTGAGAAACCCGGCCAGGCGTGGTGCCAGCCACAGCGTGGCAAAGGAGGCGAGCAGGCCGACACGCAGCACGGTGGTGCTGGGCGCTGTTTTTTGGGTGCGGGTCGCGGCGGCGATGGCGTCGAGGGCCGGGCGGATTTCGTCGTAGTACTGTTGGCCGTCAGTGGTCAGATCGATCGCGCGGGTGCGACGGATAAACAACGATTTGCCCAAGTGCTGTTCCAACTTTTGCACCTGATGGCTGAGTGCACTCTGGGTCACCGACAACTCGCTTGCCGCCTTGATAAAACTCAAGTGCCGCGCCACGGCTTCAAAGGCGCGCAGGGCCAGCAGCGGGGGAAGGTCCTTGTGCAGTGCCACGTGAGCGCATCTCCTGGGGTGGATGGGAAGTGCCGATTTTGGGCGAAGGCCTGCATTTTGTCGCCCGCTCAATTGCCGTGAGGCGCTGGAGCCCGCATTATTGAGCGATTCCCGCCACGACGTAAGCCAAGCCATGAGTGAAGACGACAAGCTGATCGACCTGAACGCCGAACGTGCCAAGCGTGTGCATGACCTCAATGACAAGCGCCTGAATGAAGTGCGCCAAGCGTTTGAGCAGGCCATGCCGCTGGGAAAAGCCAAGAAAAAACCGAAGAACAAACCGAAAAAGCGTTGAAACAACCTGCATCCGTTGATGCAGGTCAGTTATTGCCCTTCTTTACGCCCCGTCGCGGGCGACATTGATCCTCGTCAATTTTCCAATCCGCCTTCTCCATTAACTTAGCCCTATCGCAACAGGGCAAGTGCAGGAGGCCGGTCATGTTTATCGATAATGTGGTATTTGCCGGGGTGCTGACTGTCAGCCTCATGGTGCTGTTTTTTGTAGGGTTCGGGATTTTTATCTGGAAGGACGCTAATAAGCGTAAAGAACCGTAAGTCTTTCTGGATTACATGAGCACGCAAGGCATTTTGGGCGACTTCGGTCGCCCTTTTTTTTGTTTGTTTTTTGGCATGTCCACTATTGCGGGAATGGCTGAAATGGACCCCGCGCTTATTGCAGATTTGCTTTTGTGTGGGAGCTGGCTTGCCTGCGATGCAGATAAATCGGTCTCTCAGTGAGACCCAGCCGATGCCTTCGCAGGCAAGCCAGCTCCCACAGTTGAGCGTGTTCCCCCGCACCACTGCGGTCGGCTGTTGGGCAAAGCGTGCGCGCTTTTGTGTGGGAGCTGGCTTGCCTGCGATGCAGACAACTCGGTCTTCCCGTGAGACCCAGTCGATGCCTTCGCAGGCAAGCCAGCTCCCACAGTTGACCGTGCTCCCTCGCACCACTTGGGTCGGCTTTTGGATTGCTGTGTGACTAGGCTCAAAGCGTGCGCGCTTTTGTGTGGGAGCTGGCTTGCCTGCGATGCAGGCAACTCGGTCTTCCAGTGAGACCCAGTCGATGCCTTCGCAGGCAAGCCAGCTCCCACAGTTGAGCGTGTTCTCTCGCACCACTGCGGTCGGCTTTTGGGTTGCTGTGTGAGTAGGCTCAAAGCGTGCGCGCTTTTGTGTGGGAGCTGGCTTGCCTGCGATGCAGACAACTCGGTCTTCCAGTGAGGCCCAGCCGATGCCTTCGCAGGCAAGCCAGCTCCCACAGTTGAGCGTGTTCCTCCGCACTATTCGGGTCGGCTGTTGGGGCACCGTGCTGTAGATCTTGATCAAGGCGCCTTATCACAAGACAAAAAAAAGGCGCGATCCCAATCAAGGATCGCGCCTTTTTTTCCGAGGGCAGCCTGTCAGCTACCCAGCGCCTTGGAGGCCAACCAGAACAGCCCGGCCGACAGGCCCACGGTCGCCGGCAAGGTCAACACCCAAGCCATCAGGATGGTCTTCACGGTGCCGCCTTGCAGGCCGCTCTTGTTCGCGACCATGGTCCCGGCCACGCCCGACGACAGCACGTGGGTGGTCGATACCGGCAGGCTGAAGATGTTGGCCAGGCCAATCATGCTGGCGGTGGTGATCTGCGCCGACATGCCTTGGGCATAGGTCATGCCCTGCTTGCCGATCTTCTCGCCGATAGTCAGTACCACACGCTTCCAACCCACCATGGTGCCCAGGCCCAGGGCCAGTGCGACCGCGAGGATCACCCAGAACGGTGCGTATTCGGTGGTAGCGGTCAGGTCTTTGCGCAGCTTGTCGAGGTCGGCCTTGTCACGTGCCGACAGATTCGGCAGCTTGCCGACTTTCTTCGCGGTGTCGTCCAGGCAGAGCAAATACCGGCGTACTTCAATGCGGTGATCGGCAGTCAACGAATGGTAATCGGAAACACCTTTCAAGGTGTTGACCAGCGCGTTGATGGTCGGCTCGGTCTGCTGCGGATTGCACTGGAACTTGCCAGGCAGGTCGTTCTGCACGCTTTTACCCAGGGCCAGGAACTCGCCGAGGGTGTCTTGATTGCGCTGGTAGAACTGACTCAAATGCACCGTCGCGTCGCGGGTACGCTCGATCTGGTAAGTAGTGCTGCCGAGGTCGAGAACGAATTGCGCCGGCACGATGCCGATCAGCACCAGCATGATCAGGCCGATGCCTTTCTGGCCATCGTTGGAACCGTGCACGAAGCTTACGGCCATGGCAGAAATCACCAGCACCAGGCGGTTCCAGAACGGCGGGTGTTTCTTGTCGTCGAGCTTGCGACGCTGGTCCGGGGTCTTGTGCATCTTCGACAGCGGGCGCCACCACTTCAGCGCGATCAGCACCAGGGCGGCAACGAGGAAACCGGCCATCGGCGAGAACACCAGGGATGCGCCGATATCGATCGCTTTCTGCCAGTTCACACCGTCAGCCAAGGGGATGTCGTTGATCAGTGCGTTGGCCAGGCCGACACCGAGGATCGAGCCGATCAGGGTGTGGGAGCTGGAAGCGGGGATCCCGAAGTACCAGGTGCCCAGGTTCCAGGTGATCGCCGCCGCCAATAAAGAGAAGACCATTGCCAGGCCATGGCCGGTATTCACATTGATCAGCAACTCCACCGGCAGCAAGTGCACGATGGCGTAGGCGACACCGACACCACCGAGCAACACGCCGAGGAAGTTGAACACCCCGGAGAAGAACACGGCCAGGTGCGGCGGCATGGCTTTGGTATAGATGACTGTGGCCACCGCGTTAGCGGTGTCATGAAAGCCATTGATGAACTCGAAGGCGAGGACAAAGGCCAGGGCGAGCAACAGGCTCACTAGAACCCAAGCATCCAGTCCGCTGAATAAATCGATCATGAAGGTTTTCTGACCCGGTCGTAAGGGGGCGCGATTATGCCAGAAAACCTCAGTAATCGATGCACTAGCTGCTCATCGGTAACAATCTTCATTGAAAAAACCGCGGCAAAAGGCGCCCATCCCAGGGTTTTCGGGGGGTTGGCAAGTCTTTGATTTATAACGCGGAGGGTGCCAGGGGCAGGGTTTTTTGGCGAAAACAGCATGCCTGAAACATTTGTATGAAATTTCGCTCGCGGCAGTGGGATGCCGAATAGCCGGCTGCTAGCTATGTGCCAGCAGCCTGGCGCAACCCGTGGCTCAAACCGAAGCGCTTATGGCTCTTCGGTTTTGAGTTCCTGTTCAATCTTTTGGATTTCCTGGGCAAATGCCTGGTCGAGCAGGCTGGCTCGTTTGCGCCATGGTTTGCGTTCAGGTTCAGGCTGGGCGGCGTAGGTGGTGATTTCCCCGCCGTAAACGTCCTTGTAACGTTGCTCCTGGCGCTCAAGTTCCGCGCGCAGTTCGTCTTTCGTCACATCGTTACCTAATTGAGTTGAGTAATTACATTGCAGCACGGTGCCTGAATGTCGCCCTCGGGCTCTTTCAAGTTAAACCGTTGCAGCGTTGAACTTGAAACAGGCACGAACGGCCATGGATTAATGCTGACATTCGAGGCAGGTAGTTGCGATCAACAATGCACGGCATCTGCATCATCTGGCCAGCTCCCGTCCCGACAGTGAAACCGGGCGGACCTGCATACAGGGTGCATTATAGCGGCGCATTTGAATAACACTATCGGCATAAAGTTAAAAAGCGTCAACTTTGTGTGAGCGTTTTGTTACACGAGCGCGTCAGTGTTTGCATAAAAGTTGGCGTCATAAAATCCACCCCACTTCGGACGTTAAAACCCCGCCCTAACTTTAGTTGGTTGGCGGGCGGACCCGTCCTCGGTCATGCAAAATTGCGATTATCGAATGAGCGTCCGATAATCGCCCAATGTTCCCGGTCGTGCCTTGTGCATCCCGGCCGGCGCGGCTTGTAATAGCAGCCAAGCCTCCCTTGCGGTTGACAATAAGAGAAAGGATCCCGACATGAACGATCAATTGCGCAACGCTTTCGCCTCAGTGGCGCCGCCGATCGTTGCCTCACCGGCCAAGCGTATCCAGGCCTTTACCGGTGATCCGGACTTCATGACCTCCCTGGCCCGTGGCCTGGCCGTGGTGCAGGCGTTCCAGGAACGCAAGCGTCACCTCACCATCGCCCAGATCAGCCATCGCACGGAAATCCCCCGCGCCGCCGTGCGCCGTTGCCTGCACACATTGATCAAGCTGGGCTACGCCACCACCGACGGGCGCACCTATTCGCTGCTGCCCAAGGTCTTGACCCTCGGCCATGCCTACCTGTCATCCACGCCACTGGCAGTGTCGGCCCAGCCTTACCTGGATCGCATGAGCGAGCAGCTCCACGAAGCCTGCAACATGGCCACCCTCGAAGGTGACGACATTCTCTACATCGCGCGTTCGGCCACCACCCAGCGCCTGATCTCGGTGGACTTGTCGGTGGGCGGGCGCTTGCCGGCCTATTGCACCTCCATGGGCCGCATCCTGCTGGCGGCGCTGGACGATGCCTCCCTGCAGGATTACCTCGACCATGCCGACCTGCAAACCAAGACCAGCCGTACGCTGACCACCCCCGAAGCCTTGTTCGAATGCCTGCAACAAGTGCGTCAGCAGGGCTGGTGCATCGTCGATCAGGAATTGGAGCAAGGCCTGCGCTCCATCGCCGTGCCGGTGTATGACGCGTCCGGCCAGGTGCTGGCTGCGCTCAATGTCAGTACCCACGCCGGGCGGGTTAGCCGCAGCGAGCTGGAGCAGCGGTTCCTGCCGAGCATGCTGAGTGCGAGTCGGGATCTGAGCGCGCAACTGTTTGCCTAACTGTTCGGTGACCGCACAGATCCCGGTTTGATCAATTGACGATGTTTCCCCTGGCTTATTACTGTGCGGCAGCGCTCTGAGCGCCGCCCAATAATAACGACGACCCCAGGCCGTCAGCCCGCCATCGGTGTGGAATAAAAATAATGAATCAGCCTTCTGTCGGTACCACGCTGGACGTCCAGTCCTTTATCAACGCCCAGCCGCTGTCACGCTACCAGTGGCGCGTGGTCATTCTGTGTTTCCTCATCGTATTCCTCGATGGTCTCGATACCGCGGCCATGGGCTTTATCGCGCCCGCTCTGTCCCAGGACTGGGGCATTGATCGCGCCAGCCTCGGCCCGGTGATGAGCGCCGCGTTGATCGGCATGGTCTTCGGTGCCTTGGGATCGGGGCCGCTGGCCGACCGGTTCGGGCGCAAGGTCGTGCTGGTCGGCGCGGTGTTGGTGTTTGGAGCATTCAGCCTGGCCTCGGCCTACAGCAGCAATGTCGACCAATTGCTGGTGCTGCGCTTCCTTACCGGGCTGGGCCTGGGCGCCGGCATGCCGAACGCGACGACGTTGCTGTCGGAGTACACCCCCGAACGCCACAAGTCGCTGCTGGTGACCAGCATGTTCTGTGGCTTCAACCTCGGCATGGCGGGTGGCGGGTTTATCTCGGCCAAGCTGATCCCGGCGTTTGGCTGGCACGCGTTGTTGATGATCGGCGGCATCCTGCCACTGATTCTCGTGGGGGTGCTCGTGCTGTGGTTGCCGGAGTCGGCGCGCTACCTGGTGGTGCGCAACCGTGGGACCGACAAGGTGCGCAAAACCCTGTCACCCATCGAGCCGACCATCGTCGCTCAGGCTACCCACTTCAGCGTGCCGGAGCAGAAAACCGTCAAGGCGCGCAACGTGTTTGCGGTGATCTTCTCCGGCACTTACAGCGCCGGCACCTTGCTGCTGTGGCTGACCTACTTCATGGGCCTGGTGATCGTGTACCTGCTGACCAGCTGGTTGCCGACCCTGATGCGTGACAGCGGCGCCAGCCTGGAGCAGGCCGCGTTTATCGGCGCGTTGTTCCAGTTTGGCGGGGTGTTGAGTGCAGTCGGGGTAGGGTGGGCGATGGACCGGTTCAACCCCCACAAGGTTATCGGCACTTTCTACCTGCTGGCCGGGGTGTTTGCCTACGCGGTGGGGCAGAGCCTGGGCAATATCACTTTATTGGCGACTTTGGTGCTGATCGCCGGGATGTGCGTCAACGGCGCGCAATCGGCAATGCCGTCCCTGGCGGCCCGTTTCTACCCGACGCAGGGGCGTGCCACCGGTGTGTCGTGGATGCTCGGCATCGGCCGCTTCGGTGCGATCCTCGGCGCGTGGATGGGCGCCACCTTGCTGGGCCTGGGCTGGAACTTCGAGCAGGTGCTGACCGCGCTGGTAATCCCGGCGGCGCTGGCTACGGCGGCCGTGGTCATCAAAGGCATGGTCAGCCACGCCGACGCCACCTGACCCGCCGTCGCAGGGGCGGGCTTGCCGGTGATGCGGGCGCCTCGGTCAATCATTGAGCGCGGTGATGCGGTCGCTGGCAAGCCCGTTCCTACAGGGGTGGGCCGCTTCTGATGGCGTGTCGGCGAGAAGATTAGCTAGACAACAATCCGTTCGATAATCGAACACTGAGTCGATTATCGGATTGTTCAGCCCATTTACCCGGCTTAATCTTCAAGCACTTCGGCGCCACCTCAGCGCCTTTTTCGATCCACACCGGGAGCCCGAACCCCATGGCTGAAATTCTTGCGCTGCGCGACGCGGTGAAGCAATTCGTGAACGACGGCGATACCGTCGCACTGGAGGGCTTCACCCACCTGATCCCTACGGCAGCGGGTCATGAAATCATTCGTCAGGGCAAGAAAGACCTGACGCTGGTGCGTATGACGCCTGACCTGATCTACGACCAGTTGATCGGCGCCGGCTGTGCGCGCAAGTTGATTTTCTCCTGGGGCGGCAACCCTGGCGTGGGCTCCTTGCACCGCCTGCGTGACGCAGTCGAGAAGCAATGGCCGCAACCCTTGGAAATCGAAGAACACAGCCACGCCGACCTGGCCAATGCCTACGTCGCCGGCGCCTCGGGCCTGCCGTTCGCGGTACTGCGTGCCTACGCCGGTTCCGACCTGCCCAAGGTCAACCCGCTGATCAAGACCGTGACCTGCCCGTTCACCGGCGAAGTGCTGGCGGCGGTGCCGTCGGTGCGCCCGGACATCACCGTGATCCATGCACAGAAGGCCGACCGCAAGGGCAACGTGCTGCTCTGGGGCATTCTCGGGGTGCAGAAGGAAGCGGCCCTGGCGGCCAAGCGCTGCATCGTCACCGTCGAGGAAATCGTCGATGACCTCAACGCGCCGATGAACAGCTGCGTGTTGCCGACGTGGGCACTGACTGCGGTGTGCCATGTATCTGGTGGCGCACACCCTTCCTACGCGCATGGTTACAACGAGCGTGATAACCGCTTCTATCAGGCGTGGGACCCGATTGCCCGCGACCGTGCGACGTTTACCGCCTGGATCGACGAATACATCCACGGCACTGCCGACTTCAGTGAATTCCAGGCCAAGCTGGCCACCGTGCAGGAGGCCAAGTAATGGCTTACTCGACCAATGAAATGATGACCGTCGCCGCCGCGCGTCGCCTCAAGAACGGCTCGGTCTGCTTTGTGGGCATCGGCCTGCCGTCCAAGGCCGCCAACCTGGCGCGCCTGACTTCATCGCCCGACGTGGTGCTGATCTACGAGTCCGGCCCAATTGGCGCCAAGCCTTCGGTGTTGCCGCTGTCGATCGGTGATGGCGAGCTGGCGGAGACCGCCGACACGGTGGTGCCGACCGGTGAGATCTTTCGTTATTGGCTGCAGGGCGGGCGTATCGACGTCGGCTTTCTCGGTGCCGCCCAGGTCGACCGCTTTGGCAACATCAACACCACCGTGGTGGGCGATTACCACCAGCCCAAGGTGCGGCTGCCGGGGGCCGGCGGCGCACCGGAGATCGCAGGTTCGGCCAAGAGCGTGCTGATCATCCTCAAGCAGTCGTCGCGTTCGTTTGTCGACAAACTGGACTTCATCACCTCGGTCGGCCACGGCGAAGGCGGCGATTCACGCAAACGCCTGGGCCTGCCAGGGGCTGGGCCTGTAGGGATCATTACCGACCTGTGCATCATGGAGCCGGAAGCGGGCACCCATGAATTTGTGGTCACCGCGCTGCACCCTGGCGTGACCCGCGAACAAGTCGTGGCCGCCACCGGTTGGGCGATTCGATTTGCCGACCAGGTCAGCACCACCGAGGAACCCACCGACGTCGAGTTGAGCGCCTTGCGTGACCTCGAAGCACGTACCGCCGCCGCCCATGGCCAAGCCCCCGGAGAAGCCTGATGCGCGAAGTATTTATCTGTGATGCCATTCGTACTCCCATCGGCCGTTTCGGCGGTGGCTTGTCTACCGTGCGCGCCGATGACCTCGCCGCGTTGCCGATCAAGGCACTGATCGAGCGCAACCCTTCGGTGGACTGGAACGCGGTCGACGAAGTCTTCCTCGGCTGCGCCAACCAGGCCGGTGAAGACAATCGCAACGTCGCGCGCATGGCCCTGCTGCTGGCGGGCCTGCCGGAAAGCATCCCTGGCGTGACCCTGAATCGCCTGTGTGCCTCGGGCATGGATGCCATCGGCACAGCGTTCCGTGCAATTGCCAGCGGTGAAATGGAGTTGGCGATTGCCGGGGGCGTCGAGTCGATGTCCCGTGCACCCTTCGTGATGGGCAAGGCCGACGCGGCGTTTTCGCGCAACATGAAGCTCGAAGACACCACCATCGGCTGGCGTTTTATCAACCCGTTGATGAAAGCCCAGTACGGCGTGGATGCAATGCCGCAGACCGCCGACAACGTCGCCGACGATTTCAACGTGTCCCGCGCCGACCAGGACGCGTTCGCCCTGCGTAGCCAGCAACGCACGGCCGCCGCCCAGGCTGCCGGGTACTTCGCCGAGGAAATCGTGCCGGTACGCGTTGCGCACAAAAAAGGCGAGACCGTGGTGGAGCACGATGAACACCCACGGGACACCACCCTCGATGCCCTGGCCAAACTCAAGCCGGTCAACGGCCCGGACAAGACCGTCACCGCCGGCAATGCCTCGGGCGTGAACGATGGCGCGGCAGCGCTGATCCTGGCCTCCGCCGACGCCGTAAAAAAACACGGCCTCACGGCCCGCGCCCGGGTGCTCGGCATGGCCAGTGCCGGCGTGGCACCACGCGTGATGGGCATCGGCCCGGTGCCGGCGGTGCGCAAGCTGGTGGAACGCCTGGGCCTGGCGGTCAGCGACTTCGACGTGATCGAACTCAACGAAGCCTTCGCCAGCCAAGGCCTGGCCGTGCTGCGTGAATTGGGGATTGCCGACGACGCGCCGCAGGTCAACCCGAACGGCGGCGCCATCGCCCTCGGCCACCCGCTGGGCATGAGCGGTGCGCGGCTGGTGTTGACGGCACTGCATCAACTGGAAAAAACCGGCGGCAGCAAAGGCCTGGCGACGATGTGTGTCGGCGTCGGCCAAGGCTTGGCCCTGGCGATTGAACGCGTCTAATAAGAGAGGATTGCTCCATGAGTGACAAGCCCGGTTACCGGCGCCCGCAAGCGGGCACTCAGCCTGATTACCTGCACCCGGCCTACCAGTCGACGAACCTGCGTTCGCCGTCCAAGCCCTTGGTGTTTCTGCCCCATTCGTTGTCGGAAATCACCGGCCCGACCATCGGCGCCGAGCGCGTCAATGCGCAGGACAACGACCTCACCGCCCAGCACGCCGGCGAACCGCTCGGTGAGCGCATCATCATTCACGGGCGTGTGCTGGATGAAAACGGCCAACCGGTGCCGGGCATCCTCGTGGAGATCTGGCAGGCCAACGCTGCCGGTCGCTACAACCACAAGCGCGACCTGCACGACGCGCCGCTGGACCCGAACTTCACGGGCACCGGCCGCACCGTCACCGACGCCGAAGGCTGGTACCAGTTCCAGACCATCAAGCCCGGCGCCTACCCGTGGGGCAACCACCACAATGCGTGGCGCCCGGCGCATATCCACTTTTCACTGTTCGGCCCGAGCGTGCTGACGCGTCTGGTCACACAGATGTATTTTCCCGGCGACCCGCTGCTGGAGTACGACCCGATCTACAACTGCGTGCCGGACACCTCGGCCAAGCAGCGCCTGATCGCCCGCTTCGACCTGGAAAAAACCATTCCTTCCTATGCCCTCGGCTACCGCTGGGACATCGTCCTGCGCGGCCGCGACGCCACGCCGATGGAGAAATGAGATGACACTCACTGCGACCACGTCCCACACCGTCGGGCCGTATTACCACATCGGCCTGACCTGGCTGAACCGCGAAGACCTCACCGTGCCCGCCACCCTCGGCGAGCGCGTGGCGATCAGCGGGCAGGTGGTGGATGGCAACGGCGATGTCGTCAACGACGCCATGCTGGAAGTCTGGCAGGCGAATGCCGCCGGCAAGTACGACCATCCCGAGGATGAGCAGGACAAGGCTGTCGACCCCAACTTTGAAGGCTTTGGCCGGGTGCCGGTGGATGCCGAAGGGCGGTTTCGTTTTACCACCATCAAGCCAGGTGCCGTTCCGGGCTTGAAGGGCACGACCCAGGCGCCGCACCTGGTGGTCTTGGTATTCGCGCGTGGGCTGGTGAAGCACCTGCTGACGCGGATTTACTTTGACGGCGAGGCGCTGAATGGGGATGACGCGCTGCTGGCGTGTGTGCCCCAGGAGCGGCGGCGCACGCTGATCGCCAAGGCGGATGCGGCGGGTGTGTACCAGTGGAATGTGATTTTGCAAGGCACAGACGAAGAGACCGTGTTTTTTGATTATTGAGTTGGCTGAAGATTTTTCGCCGGCAAGCCAGCTCCCACAGGGGATGCTTTCCAAATGTGGGAGCCGGGCTTGCCGGCGATGAGGCCGGTTCAGGCAACTGCTGTGCAAAAGTCTGCTTGCGGAACATGGTTGTTGCAAAGTATGTCTAGGCTATAACCGTTCCCACTGAGTGAAAAAAACATGACAACAAAAACCAGCCACTACACCGGAGAAGAACGCAGCAAACGGATTTTTGCGATCGTCGGTGCGTCTTCCGGCAACCTCGTCGAATGGTTCGACTTCTACGTCTATGCCTTCTGCGCCATCTACTTTGCCCCGGCGTTTTTCCCGTCGGACGACCCCACGGTCCAACTGCTCAACACCGCTGGCGTCTTTGCCGCCGGCTTCCTGATGCGACCTATCGGCGGCTGGCTGTTTGGCCGGGTGGCCGACAAGCATGGTCGCAAGAATTCGATGATGATCTCGGTGCTGATGATGTGCGCCGGCTCGCTGGTGATTGCCTTCCTGCCCACCTACAAAGACATCGGCGCCTGGGCGCCGGCGTTGCTGCTGGTGGCGCGGTTGTTCCAGGGCTTGTCGGTCGGCGGCGAATACGGCACCACCGCGACCTACATGAGTGAAGTCGCGCTCAAGGGCCAACGTGGCTTCTTTGCCTCGTTCCAATACGTGACGCTGATCGGCGGGCAACTGCTGGCAGTGCTGGTGGTGGTGATCTTGCAGCAACTGCTCAGCGAAGACGAACTGCGGGCGTGGGGCTGGCGGATTCCGTTCGTGATCGGCGCAGTTGCAGCCGTGATCTCCCTGCTGCTGCGTCGCACCCTCAAGGAAACCACCAGCAAGGAAACCCGCCAGGACAAGGACGCCGGCAGCATCGCTGCGCTGTTCCGTGACCACAAGGCTGCGTTTATCACCGTGCTTGGCTACACCGCCGGCGGCTCACTGATTTTCTACACCTTTACCACCTACATGCAGAAGTACCTGGTGAACACCGCCGGGATGCACGCCAAGACTGCCAGCTACATCATGACCGGCGCGCTGTTCCTCTACATGTGCATGCAGCCGCTGTTCGGCATGCTGGCCGACAAGATCGGTCGCCGTAACTCGATGCTGTGGTTCGGCGCGCTGGGCACGCTGTGCACGGTGCCGATCCTGCTCAGCCTGAAAACCGTCAGCAGCCCGTTCCTGGCCTTTGTGCTGATCACCCTGGCCCTGGCCATCGTGAGCTTCTACACCTCGATCAGCGGCCTGGTGAAAGCCGAAATGTTCCCGCCACAAGTGCGCGCCCTCGGCGTGGGCCTGGCCTATGCGGTGGCCAACGCGATCTTCGGCGGTTCGGCGGAATACGTGGCCCTGGGGCTCAAATCCATGGGCATGGAAAACACCTTCTATTGGTATGTCACCGGCATGATGGCGGTGGCCTTCCTGTTCAGCTTGCGCTTGCCGAAACAGGCGGCGTATTTGCACCACGATTTGTAAGGGACCGTTATGACGCTGCGCACGAGCAATCAATTGTTCGACGCCTACTTCACCGCTGACAGCATGGCCGAGGTGTTCTGCGATCAGGGGCGCCTGCAGGGCATGCTCGATTTCGAAGCGGGCCTGGCCCGTGCCGAAGCGCGGGTCGGCTTGATTCCGCACGCCGCCGTTGCCCCGATTGCCCAGGCCTGCCTGGCGTCGCGGTACGACGTGGATGCCCTCGGCGTGGCGATTGCCACGGCGGGGAATTCGGCCATTCCGTTGGTGAAGGCGCTGGGCAAGTTGATCGCCAGTGAGGATGCCGGGGCCGAGCGTTATGTGCATCTGGGCGCGACCAGCCAGGACGTGATGGACACCGGCCTGGTCCTGCAAATACGCCAGGCGCTGGCGTTGATCGAAGCTGACCTGGCGCAACTGGGCGGCGTGCTGGCCGCGCAGGCGCAGCGTTATGCCGGCGTGCCGTTAGCTGGGCGCACCTGGTTGCAGCATGCGACACCGGTCACGTTGGGGATGAAAATCGCCGGTTGGCTGGGGGCAGTGACGCGCAGTCGGCAACGTCTCGCCGAGCTGAAACCGCGTCTGCTGGTGCTGCAATTTGGCGGCGCGTCCGGCACTTTGGCGGCGCTCGGTGAACAGGCGATGCCGGTCGCCGAGGCCTTGGCTGCCGAATTGCAGCTGGGCCTGCCCGAACAACCCTGGCATACCCAGCGCGATCGTTTGGTGGAATTTGCCAGTGTGCTCGGCCTGATCGCCGGCAGCCTCGGCAAGCTGGGGCGTGATATCAGCCTGCTGATGCAGACCGAGGCGGCGGAAGTCTTCGAGCCGTCGGCGCCGGGCAAGGGCGGTTCCTCGACCATGCCGCACAAACGCAACCCGGTGGGCGCCGCCGTACTGATCAGCGCGGCGACTCGCGTACCTGGCCTGGTGGCGACACTGTTCAGCGCCATGCCCCAGGAACACGAGCGCAGCCTGGGCCTGTGGCACGCCGAGTGGGAAACCCTGCCGGAGATTTGCCGGTTGGTCTCCGGAGCGCTGCGCCAGGCCTTGCTGGTGAGCGAGGGGTTGGAGGTCAATCCTGAGCGCATGGCGCAGAACCTCGACCTGACCCAGGGCCTGGTGCTGGCCGAAGCCGTGAGCATCGTGCTCGCCCAACGCCTGGGGCGCGAGACCGCCCACCACCTGCTCCAGCAATGCTGTAAACGCGCGGTCGCCGAGGGGCGTCACTTGCGTGCGGTGCTCGCGGACGAGCCGCAAATCACCCACGAACTGTCCGCCGCTGAACTCGACCGCCTGCTCGACCCGGCCCACTACCTGGGCCAGGCGCACACCTGGGTGACCCGCGCCGTCACCGAACATTTTGCCTTGACCGCCTGAGGAGAACGCTGTGGCTTTTGTACAACTCGCCGAGGGCGAACTGCATTACCAACTGGATGGACCTGCGGAGGCACCCGTGTTGGTGCTGTCCAACTCGCTGGGCACTGACCTGCACATGTGGGACATCCAGATCCCGGCTTTCACCAGGCATTTTCGCGTGTTGCGTTTCGATACCCGTGGCCATGGCAAATCCCTGGTCACCGAGGGGCCCTACAGCATCGAGCAACTGGGGCGCGACGTGATTGCGCTGCTGGATGCGCTGGATATCCAGCGGGCGCATTTCTGTGGGCTGTCGATGGGCGGCTTGATCGGCCAATGGCTCGGCATTCATGCTGGCGAGCGCCTGCAGCGCCTGGTGGTGTGCAACACCGCCGCCAAGATCGGCACGCCGGACATCTGGAACCCGCGTATCGAGATGGTCCTGCGCGATGGCGCGGCGGCGATGGTAGCGTTGCGCGATGCATCGATTGCGCGCTGGTTCACCGCCGATTTCGCTGCGGCCAACCCGCACCAGGCCCAGCAGATCACCGACATGCTCGCGGCGACCTCGCCCGAAGGCTACGCGGCCAATTGTGCGGCGGTGCGCGACGCCGATTTCCGCGAGCAACTGGCCTTGATCAAAGTGCCGACCCTGGCGATTGCCGGCACCGAAGATGCCGTCACGCCACCGGCCGGCAGCCACTTTATCCAGAGCCATGTGCAGGGCGCCGAATACGCCGAGTTCTATGCTGCGCACCTGTCCAATGTGCAGGCGGGTGCGGCGTTCAGTGAGCGGGTGCTGGAATTTCTGCGGGCGCATTGAACCTGTGGTGAGCGGGATTGCCCCCGCGTTGGGGGGCGAAGCGGGCTGGGGTCAGTCAGTGCGTTTTTTTCGATGGACCTTGTCGCAGGTTTTGGGGCTGCTGCGCAGCCCAACGCGGGGCAAGCCCGCTCGCCACAACAAGCCCACTAGCCACAACAAGCCCATTAGCCACAACAAGCCCATTAGCCACAATAAGTCGGCTCAGCAAAACAAGCGTGCTCAGCAAGACAAGTGTGCTGGCTACGGCAGGTGCGTTTGCCACGGTGGGGCGAGCTTTTATCACATTCAGTCGGGAGTATTTTTTGTGGATGAGAAACAACGTTATGCCGATGGCCTGCAAGTGCGCCGGGAAGTCCTGGGTGATGCGCACGTCGACCGCAGCCTCAATGCCCTGACCGAGTTCAACAGTGAGTTCCAGGAAATGATCACCCGCCACGCCTGGGGTGACATCTGGACCCGCCCGGGGCTGCCGCGGCACACCCGCAGCCTGATCACCATCGCCATGCTGATCGGCATGAACCGCAGCGAAGAACTCAAGCTGCACCTGCGCGCCGCGGCCAGCAATGGCGTGACCCGCGCCGAGATCAAGGAAGTGCTGATGCAGAGCGCGATTTACTGCGGCATACCGGCGGCGAACGCGACGTTTCACCTGGCTGAATCGGTGTGGGATGAACTGGGTGTCGAGTCGCGGGAGCAGGCCTGAACGCAGACTCCGCGACGCAGCGGGGGGCGGTAAAATGGGAGGTTGAGTGTTTCAGCTATGCTGACGGGGAGTAGCGGCTTATTCCTACAGCTCCTAAGGGGCGTCGTGTTTATCCTGCGCTACGGATCTTCCTATCCGACCTGAGCCCCCGGCCCTAATGAAATTACTGCTGCATCCCGCCAGGGTTGTCGCCTTGGTGTTCCTGGCCGCGATAGGGGTCGGAACCTTCATTCTGATGCAGCCGATTTCCCATGCCGAGGGGGACGCCGTCCCGTGGGCGACGGCCTTCTTTACGGCGGTATCGGCCGTCTGTGTGACCGGGTTGGTGGTGGTGGATACGGGTACGTACTGGTCGACCTTCGGCCAGTCGGTGATTCTGCTGCTGTTCCAGCTTGGCGGTTTCGGCATCATGACGGTGGCGACCCTGCTTGGCCTCATGGTTAACAGCCGGTTGCGCCTGCGCACCAAGATGGTCGCACAGTTGGAGTCGCGCTCATTGGGGGTGGGCGACATTGCCGGCGTGGCCAAACTGGTGCTGGTGGTGACGTTCGCCTTGGAGCTCATCACGACCGTGTGGCTCACTTTAAGGTTGCATTGGGGCTATGGCCAGTCATGGGCCGATGCGGCTTGGAGCGGCCTGTTTCATGCGGTATCGGCGTTCAACAACGCAGGGTTCTCGATTTATCCCGACAGCCTGATGCATTACGCCACGGATACCTGGATTCTGTTGCCTGTGATGGCCGCCATCATTATCGGCGGCATTGGCTTTCCCGTGCTGTATGACCTGCGCAGCCGGTTCAACCATCCTCATCGCTGGTCGCTGCATACCAAGCTCACCTTGTCTGGCACGGCGATCTTGCTGGTGGTCGGGTTTATCACGCTGTTGCTGTTCGAGTGGGACCATTCCACCACCCTTGGCCCGATGGCCGTGACCGATAAAGTGTTATCGGCAGCATTTGCTTCCGTGTCTGCGCGTACCGCCGGGTTCAATTCGATCGACATGGGGGCACTGACCCCGGAAAGCTGGGCGGTGCATTACTTTCTGATGTTCGTCGGTGGCGGCAGTGCAGGCACTGCCGGCGGGGTGAAAGTCGGTACTGTGGCGATCCTGGTCTTGCTGGTGATTGCTGAAATTCGTGGGCACAGTGATTGCGAGGCCTTTGGCCGGCGAGTCGGCGCTGCGGCCCAGCGTCAAGCGATAACCGTGCTGGTCCTGAGCAGCGCCCTGATCGTGTTGGCAACGCTCTTTATCCTGCGTGAAACCGCGTTGCCCACAGACCAGGTCATCTTCGAAGTCATCTCGGCGTTTGGTACCGTCGGCTTGTCCACCGGTATCACCGCCGAGCTACCCACCTCAAGCCAACTGGTGTTGACGCTGCTGATGTTCGCCGGACGGGTGGGCACTATCACGCTGGCGGCGTCACTGGCCTTGGGCAAGCACCGTATGCCCTACCGTTACCCAGAGGAGCATCCCATTGTTGGCTAACTTTCTATTTTCAGAGAAGTTCTCATTTGCCAAGGGCGACAGCGTGGTGGTAATCGGTCTGGGCCGCTTCGGCGGCTCGGTGGCCCAATCGCTGATGCGGCTGGGGCACGACGTCATGGGCATCGACCGCGACGCGGCACCGGTTCATGAGTGGGCTGACCTGCTGACGCATGCGGTGCAGGCCGACTCCACCAACCAGCAGGTGTTACGCCAACTGGGCGTTGCCGACTTTGCCCATGCCATTGTGGGCATCGGCACCGACCTGGCCGCCAGCCTGTTGACCATCATGACGCTGACCGAACTGGGGATCCCGGATATCTGGGTCAAGGCCCGAACAGCCGAGCACGGGCAGATAGCCCAACGCATTGGCGCTCACCACGTTGTCTATCCAGAGAAGGAAATGGGTGAGCGTGTGGCTCACCTCATTACCGGGCGGATGATTGATTTCATCGAGTTCGACGACGGTTTCGCCATCGCCAAGATTCATTCGCCCGTGTCGAGCCACAACAGCACGCTGGCCGATGGGCAAATCCGCGAAAAATTCGGCGTGACGGTCGTAGGGTTGAAGCGTGCCAGTCAAGATTTTCAGCATGCCACCCCGGGTACGCAGGTACTGCCGGGGGATCTGCTGATCGTGTCTGGGCCGACTCATCTGATTCAAAAATTTGCCGGCCATTCGACATAGGCCGGGAGTTGTGTTGCAGGTAAGCCTGTGGTGAGCGGGCTTGCCGCGCGTTGGGGGGCGAAGCGGGGGTGAGTCAGTCAGTGCGTTTGTTCAGTGCTTGGATTTTGGGGCTGCTGCGCAGCCCAACGCGGGGCAAGCCCGCTCGCCACAACAAGCCCACTAGCCACAATAAGTCCGCTCAGCAAAACAAGCCTGCTGGCTACGGCAAGTGCGTTTGCCACAGTGGGGCGAGCCTTTATCACGTTCAGTCGGGAGTGTTTTTGTGGGTGAGAAACACCGTTATGCCGATGGCCCGCAGGTGCGCCGCGAAGTACTGGGTGATGCGCATGTCGACCGCCGCCTCAATGCCCTGACCGAGTTCGACAGTGAGTTCCAGGAAATGATCACCCGCCACGCCTGGGGTGACATCTGGACCCGCCCGGGCCTGAGGCGGTCGAGCCGGCTCAGGCCGCCTACGTGGTGTAGACCCTCTTGCGCAATGGAAGCCCCATTTCTTCTTTCAGGCCGTTTTCGGTAAATGCCCGTGGATTGGAGGTGGTTTTCGCGGTGCTGGGGTCACCGTCGAAATCAACCGGGGGGACTGCCGATTGCAGACCGATCGCCTGTCGCTCCCTGTTGGGTTCACCTTCCTGGTTATTGTCGGGTTCTGCGGTTGCGCCCTTTAGATTTTGGCCTGTGGCACCCGCGAAGGCGTGTCCCCTTTCATGCGCGAGACTGGTGATCGGGGAGGAACTGTCGTCATGCATATACATCGGGTTGTAATTGATCGTGCCCAGGTCAGCTTTTTCTCCGGCTTTACCCTCCACGATATAACCCAACTGTGACTCGCTCAGGGCTTCGACGGCGCCGCCGGCTTGAAGATGCTGTTGGATGGCCTTGGTGTTGAAGCCGTAGGTCATGTCATACCGGGTGTCCAGCTCGCGCAGGGTGACCGGCGCGTTGTTGCTCGCGGCCAGTTCGTCCTCTTTCTTCAAGGACTGCTGGCCTATGGGCGACATTCTCAATAGCTCCAGATCGTCTTCGACGCGCTGTTTGAACTCGGCGGAACCCTCGACCTTATAGGCAGTTTTCCCGGCATCACTGGGCGTTACATCAATCCTGCGTGAGCTGGGCGAGTGGACCACGTTATCCGAAGGTTTGGCGTAGATCACCGTGTTGTCATGATAAGACCTCACGTTGTTTTTACCCCTGCCGGTGTAAATGACCGAACTGCCATGGCTGACCATCAGGTTGTCACCACCGCCACCGTGCATCACGGTGTGGCCATTTTTGGCGATCATGAAGTCGTTGCCGCGCCCTCCGTCCATATGCACCTTTCGGTGGGCAGGGCCCTGCATGGCCTGAAGGCGGTCATCGCCATTGTCGCCATACAGCGCACTGCTGCCACTGCCCGCGATCAGTGTGTCGTTGCCTTCCCCGCCTGATGCGACCCCACGCCCCCTGCCCATCACGATAAAGTCGTCGCCTGCGCCGCCCTTGATTTGGGTGTTGCCGCCACCACCGCGGGCGTAGTCGTCACCGTCTCCCAAATCGATCTTGATGGGCGTCGTGACGTCTGGAGCCACCACCACGGAGTCGTTGCCGCCGTGGGTCTTGATATACAGGGGCTGGACCATTCCCTGCTCGGGACGATTGAGCAGCTCGAGGCTGTAGGCTTTACCGTTGACCGTCGCGATCAGCTTCCCATCGGGGGCGCGCTTGATGTTCACCCGGTCTGCATGGTTGCCGGTTTCTAACACCATTTGACTGAATATGGTGCTGACGTCGCCGTTTTTTTCGGCGCTGAATTCAACCTCCTGGGAGATTTTCACATTCTTGTCCTGAAACAGGACCTCGCTGTTAACGTAGCTTTTGTGTCCCAGGGCGATTTCCGGAGACGGACGGGAGGCAGGGGTCAGGGCATCGGAGTCAGGGCGTTTGTATTTGATCTGGACGGAAGGTTCTGGCGGTGTCGGCGATGGACTGTGAGTGTAATTCGTCATTACGGGCGTGGACGCAGAGATAGTCATGGTAAGGCTCGATCGTTGCTGGCAGATTTTCCTTTGAGTGGTGGGCAGGGAAGTGTTGTTCCGAGGAGAGGGCAGTCAAACACTTGTCTTGATGTTGCGTGCCTTGGGAGCGGCCTGGATTTAGTGGGAGTCGGCGTCCCACACCCAATTCCACACGCCGGGCAGATGCACGGGCTCGCTGACATCCTTGACCGTACGCGCCAGCGCGGCGCGTTGCAGGGCGCCGGTGTCGGTGTAGAACGGCTCGGCGGCCGTCGGCATCCCATTGATGCGGGCGCTGTCGAGCAGGATCTGCAGGTACTCCTGCAGGTGCCGCGCGGTGTAGCGGTTGATATCGTGGAAGGTCACCACCACCGGTATCACCCCGTCCACTGTCGGTAGCTCGCCGAGCGCGATGTGTTCGCGCACCACCGACAGTTGTCGATACAGATTGGCGCGGCGGCGCGGGCTGCCGTTGAAGCCCCAGATCTTGCCGTCATTGGCACTCAAGTCGGTGAGCAACACCTGCATGCCATGGCGCTGGTAGGCGGCGAACGTGCGGCGGTCGTAGTTCCAGAACGGTGGGCGCACCAGCACGGGCGGCGTGCCGGTGATCGCGGCAATGTCGGCCGCACCTTGGGCGAGGGTGCTGTCCAGCTCGGCGTCATTCAGCCAGCGATGGTTGGTATGAAACGCTGTCGCCGTGTGAAAGGCCAGGATATGCCCGCCCGCGTACTCACGCTCCATGGTCTTGCGGCCGCGGGAGCTCCCGCCGGAACGGCTCGCTTCGGTCTGCAGGAAAAACACCGCCTTGATCCCCGGCAACACCGGGTTGTGCGCCAGGTCGGCGACCACGGAACGGCTGGGGTTGTTGTAGCCCGAGGCACTGGGGCCGTCGTCGAAGGTCAGCAGGAAACGGATCGGTGCCTGGGCTTGCAGGCGCTGTTCGGTCTGCGGCGTCAGGGGAATGGGCGCACCAATGCAGCCGCTGAGGCTCAGGGCCAGGGCACAGAGGGCGAAGGCGATGACGAAGGATTTCATGGTGTGCGCGGGCCCGGATAGAAGCCGCTGCTGAGTGGATCAGCAGCGGCAGGCGCGCACCATACAGCAAGTCCGGCGGCGGTTTACAGCAGACTTATCGGGTAACTGACGATCAACCGGTTTTCGTCGAATTCATTGTTGCTGTAGTCCCGGCGCATGCTTGAGTTGCGCCAGCGTACCGTCAGGTTTTGCAGGGAGCCGCTCTGCACGGTGTAGCCGATTTCGCTTTCACGGCCCCATTCCTTGCCGTCGGTGATGGTGCCGGTGTGCACGTTGCTGCCGCTGATGTAGCGGTTCATCAGGGTCAGGCCGGGGACGCCGAGGGCGGCGAAGTTGTAGTCATGGCGCACCTGCCAGGATTTTTCCTCGGCGTTGTCGTAGCTCGAGTTGTAGCTGTCGTTGGCCAGGGTGCCGCCGCTGGTGCCGTTGACGCGCATCCAGGCGCTGTTGCCGGTGAGTCGTTGCAGGCCGACGTAGAAGGTGTTGCCGCCGTACTTGGCGGAGAACAGCCCGGACCAGGTCTTGTTGTCCAGGTTGCCTGCGCGGGCGCTGCCGTCGTCCTTGCCGTAGAAGAATCCGAGGTTGGCCCCCAGCGTCCAGTCGCCGATGGGCTGGCTGTGGATCAGGTTGACGAACTGCTGGCTATAGATGTCCTTGAGCTGGGCATTCCACAGGCCGATCTGGGTGCGCTTGTCGTTGAACGCATACTCGCCGCCCTGGAAGTTGAAACGGTCGGAGGTGAAGGCCGGTTTACCGACCATCGACAGGTCGGTCATGCTGCTGTCGTCGCGCGGGCTGTTGGCGCGGAACTGGCCGCCGTAGAGGGTCAGGCCATCGATTTCCCTGGAGGTGATCTGCCCGCCGCGCAGGGTTTGCGGCAGGGAGCGGCCATCGTCCGAACGCAGGATCGGCAGCACCGGCATCCATTCGCCCACCTTGACTTCAGTCTTCGATATCCGCGCCTTGAACGCCACGCCCAGGCGACCGAACTCGTCCGCCGGGCGGCCATCGTGATCCAGCGGCAACAATTGGGTGCCGCCGGTGCCGCGCCCGCCATCGAGCTTCACCGAGTACAGGCCCAGCACATCCACGCCGAAACCGACCGTGCCCTGGGTAAAGCCGGACTTGGCATCGAGGATGAAACTTTGCGTCCACTCCTGCGCGCCGCCCTGGGTCTTGGTGGGGTTGGTGTAATTGCGATTGAAGAAGAAATTGCGCAGGTTGAGGTTGGCGCTGGCGTCTTCGAGAAACCCATGTTCTTCGGCGACGGCAGGCAACGCAAGACTGGCGACAGCGGTGGCCAGCAAGAGCCGGCGCGGGTGGAAAGTGCTCATGGTGTCGGACCTGTTGTTATTGGGGTTATGCAGGTGGCGGCCATGGTGCGGGGCGGTGCGGGGACGATTCAATCGGGGGAGGGCGGGTTGTGGGCGATGATCGAACGCAAGTTGCCGGGCCGTCGGGCCCGGCAGTCAGGGTCAGCGCTTGGGCAGGTCGAAGTGGGTCCAGGGGAAGCTCGGCAGGTAGTGCTGGGCGGCAACGATCAGCGCCACCATCACCACCAGGAACACCGCTTGCAACGGGCTCCAGAACGCCCAGTGCAAGCCGTTCAGCCACGGGTAGCCTTCGGCGAAGGCAGGGCTCATGGAACCGATGCGTTTTTTGTGCAACAGGTGGATCAGGACCATGCCGGCATAGGTGAGCGCGCCGAGCACGCCGAGCATCAGCCCGCAGGCCACCAGCATGATCGCCTGCGGCACGCCGTGGCGTATCACCAGCCAGTATTCATTGGGGTTGATCCGCTTGGGGATCAGGTACTGGCTCAGCCACAGGTCGGGTACCCGATAGGTGGAGCTCATCCCGGCCCACAGCTGTGTCACGCGAAAACCGATGGCGGCCGGCACGAACGCCATCAGCATGAAGATCGCGAGCGACATCAGGTTCAGGTTGTCGGGTTTGTCGTGTGCGATGCTCAGGCCGAACCCCAGGGCGAACACGGCCCACAGCCGGATAAATACCTGGGTGTAGATGGGCCGTGGCACGAACTTGCGCCAGAAAAACAGTTGTTTGTGGGGCAGGCGTTCGAGCAGTTGCGGGTAGCGCCAGGTGAGCGTTTCGGCCAGGTGCTGGCAGGCCTGCCAGTCGTTTTCGCCGAAGGTGTCGGTCAGGCGTTTTTGTTGCGTGGCCGACATCGGCGTCAGCAGCAGGCGCGCGGCCAGCGCATCGGCCGAGTTGCGCCGCTTGTCCTGAGCCTTGTCGAGCAGGTTGGCGTAGAAGCTTTCCTGCTCGCAGCGGGACACCAGTTGGCGCCATATCCAGGCGGGTTCCGGGTACACGCCTTTCTGGTCGTCCCAGCCGAACGCCTGGCACACCCGTTCAAACAGCGGCACGCTCCATTGGGTGTCGTGGAGCAGGTGCAGGACGATACGTTGCCACTGTTGCTGCAGGTCAAAGACCCGCAGCCAAGGCTGGTTGTTGTAGTGGGTGAGCCGGGTGATGAACTCGCGCTCGGCCTTTTGCTCGAGCAGTTCCTGCAAGGTGCGGCGGTAATCCTGCAGCAGCTCGCTGGTCAGCGCTTCGTATTGCCAGGGGGTCATTGCCACCTGCTGCCACGGCGTCAGCCATTCCAGGTGCTGCACTGCCCAACTGGCGATGGCGCTGCGCTCGCCCGGGGCATCGAAACAATGGCGCAGCAGGAGGGCCTGGAAGGCGTCGGCGCAGCCTTGTTGGCGGGCCTGGGCCCAGCGCTCGTCGAGGTTATGCACGCTGAGGCCGCTGAGCAGCGCCTGGGCCGGGTTCGGCGCCGGCGCCGGCGCCTCGAAGGGGGCAGGGCTGAGCGGGCGAACGTCCATCAGTTCGGCCAGGTCGCTGAGGTTGCCGTAGGCGGCTTCGGCCACAGGCGCCTCGACCCGGTCCTCGTCCTCGTCCTGGTTATCGACGCGCCAGCGCGCTTCACTCAGGGCTTCTTCGTAGGCCTCGCGCAGGCGCTGGAAGCCTTCGGCGTCTTCGTCCGGGCGGCAGCTTTTGAGCAGCCGCGCATAAGTGCGCTTGATGGTGCGCTCGTCGGCATCTTCCGGCAGTTGCAGCAGAGTCCAACAATCCATGGAGTGTTCCCTCAGCGCCAGAACCCGTTGTCGAGTTGCTCAAGTTGCCGGGTCAGTTCACTGCGCGCTTCGCGGATGCGGCGTTCGTCCTGGGTATCGAGCACCTGCTGGAATTGCCCGGCCCAGTGCCCGAGCTGCTCGCGCAACTCACCCAGGCTTTCCTGGTAGAGGCGTTCGAGGCGGGCGACGAGCACGGTGTTGACCTGCTGGTCGCGGGGGTGAACCTTCAACTCTGCCAAGGCTTGCAGGCGCTGCTGGATCTCCTGAGGGTTAAGTACGCCGGGGTTGTTCTCGATCACCAGCGAGTGTTGCTCGCCGGTCAGCGGGATCTTCACCTGGGCTTCCAGCAGGCCGTTGTTGTCGTAGGTGAAACGCACGTCCAGCGAGACTTCACCGGCCTTGCGCTTGGGCACGGCAATTTCCAGCTGGCCCAGCTCGATGTTGTCTTTGACCAGGCGGCTTTCGCCCTGGTAGATCTTCAACAGCACGCGGGTCTGGTCGTCGTACAGGGTGAACACACTTTTGACCCGGCTCACCGGCACGCTGCTGTTGCGTTCGATCAACGGCAGGTAGTGGCCGCTTTCGATGTGGCTGCCGTACTGGTTCGAGGTCTCGATACCGAGAGTGTAGGGGCAGACGTCGGTCAGCACGACTTCTTCGAGGGCGGCCGAGCGTGCCTTCAGCGCGGCCTGGATTGCCGCGCCGTGGGCGACTACCTGGTCGGGGTCGAGGCTGATGGACGGGAAGCGCCCGAACAGGCCGGCGGCGAGTTTGCGCACCAGCGGCATGCGCGTGGTACCGCCGACCAGCAGGATTTCATCGAGGTCGCCAACGCGAATCCGCGCATCGCGCAGGGCCCGTTCGATCGGCGCGCGCAGGCGCTCGAGCAGCGGCGTGTAGAGCTTGGCCAGCTCCTGTTGGGTGATGGTCGTGACCCATTGCTCGCCGTCGACGCGCAGGCTGAAGTCGGCGCTGTCGTCCTGGCCCAGGGCCTTGCGCACGCGCTCGGCCTCGCGGCGCAGGGCTTGCAAGACGCTGCTGGTGGGCGGGAAACCCTGGGCGTTGCGCTGGCTGTCGACAAAGTGTTCGAGCAGCAGCGTGTCGAAGTCTTCGCCGCCGAGGAAGTTATCGCCGGCGCTGGCGCGCACTTCCATCACGCCGTCGAACAGCTCGATGATCGACACGTCGAAGGTGCCGCCACCGAGGTCGAACACCAGGAACGAGGTTTCCTTGTCGCGCTGGTGCAGGCCGTAGGCGAGGGCGGCCGCGGTGGGCTCGTTGATCAGTTTCTCGACGTTGAGCCCCGCCAGTTCGCCGGCGATGCGCGTGGCCTTGCGTTGGCCGTCGCTGAAGTAGGCGGGCACGCTGATCACGGCTTCGGTGACGGTATGGCCGTAGGTGCGCTCGATGTCTTCCTTGAGACTCTTGAGCACCAGTGCCGAGAGTTCTTCAGGACGGAACGAACGGTCGCCCAGGCGCACTTCGGTGGCACTGCCCATGTAGCGCTTGAACAGCGACGTGGTCAGGTGCGGGTGCGTGTGCAGGCGCTCTTTGGCGGCCTGGCCGACCAGCACGCGGCCTTGATCATCCAGCCCGACCACGCTGGGGGTGAGCATCTGGCCCAGGGCGTTGGGCACCAATTCAGTGGCATCACCACGCCAGACTGCCGCGAGACTGTTGGTGGTCCCCAAGTCGATTCCTACGATCATTACGACAAGCTCCCTCTGTGGTCTGTAAGAATCTGTTACCAATTTTACCCTGAAAGGTTGAAGGGAGCGCAAGGTGCACGACCGGGGATAGGCGGATCGGTGGGGGTGGAGCGAGATGGGCAACCGAGCAAAAAACACGCGGCTTTTCTGTAGGCGCTGGCTTGCCTGCGATTGCATCGAATGGGTGTCACTGATGTACCGAGGTGCCTGCATCGCAGGCAAGCCAGCTCCCACAGAAAAGCAGCGTCGGGGAGTGAACAGGCATAAAAAAACCGCTTCCGGTAAGGGAAGCGGTTTTATCTACAGCCGCACTGTCAGAACAACTTCAGTGGCGGTGCTTGTTCTTTCAACGGCTCGTTCTTCGCGGTCTGCTCGTTCCAGCCACCGCCGAGGGCCTTGTACAGGTTGACCTCGCTGTTCAGCTGCGCCAGGCGGTCGGTGATCAGCGATTGCTGGGCACTGAACAGTTGGCGCTGGGCGTCGAGGAAGGTCAGGTTGCTGTCGACACCGATGCGGTAGCGACGCTCGGCCAGGCGGTAGTAATCCTGGTTGGCGGCGACGAAGCCACGTTGGGCATCCAGCTGCTGCTTGTAGGTTTCACGCGCGGCGAGGCCGTCGGAAACTTCCTGGAAGCCGGTCTGGATCGCCTTCTCGTAGTTGGCCACGTTGATCTCTTTCTGGATCTTCGAGTAGTCCAGGCTTGCGCGCAGGCTACCGGCGTTGAAGATCGGGATGTTGATCTGCGGGGCAAACGACCAGGTACCCGAGCCGCCTTTGAACAGGCCGCCCAGGGTCGGGCTGGCAGTGCCGGCACTCGCGGTCAGGCTGATGCTCGGGAAGAACGCCGCGCGGGCTGCGCCGATATTGGCGTTGGCCGCCTTGAGGTTGTACTCGGCCTGCACAATGTCGGGACGACGTTGCAGCAGGTCCGATGGCAACCCGGCTGGCACTTCGCTGAGCAGGTCATCCGACAGCGGCTTGCTGGTGATGTTTGCCGGCAAGCCGGTGCCCAGCAGCAGGGTCAGGCTGTTTTCGTCCTGGGCCACCTGGCGGGTGTAGCGCGCCAGTTGCACGCGGGCGTTTTCCACCGAGGTGCGCGCCTGGCTGAGGTCGAGGGCCGAGGCCACGCCGACTTCATTGCTGCGCGAGGTCAGCTTGTAGCTCTGCTCGAACGCGCCGAGGGTGTCCTGGGTCAGCTTGAGCAGTTCCTTGTCGGCCTGCCAGGTCAGGTAGGCGTTGGCCACGCTGGCCACCAGGCTGATCTGGGTGCTGCGCCGCGCTTCTTCAGTGGCGAAGTACTTCTGCAGTGCTTCTTCACTCAGGCTGCGCACACGACCGAACAGGTCCAGCTCATACGAGCTGATCCCGAGGCCGGCCGAGTATTGGCTGGTGATCCCGGCTTCGCCGGTCTGCGACAACTTGGCCGGGGTACGCGAACGGCTGCCGCTGCCCGTGGCCGAGATGGCCGGGAACAGGTCGGCACGCTGGATCTGGTACTGCGCGGCGTAGGCGTCGATGTTCAAGGCCGCAACGCGCAGGTCACGGTTGTTCACCAGCGCGGTCTGGATCAGCTGTTGCAGGGCAGGGTCATGGAAAAACTGCTTCCAGCCCTGCTCGGCAGCGGCCTGGCCCGGCGCCTGGGCCGACGAATACGCCGGCCCCTGCGGGTATTGCGCTGCTACCGGCGCGTCGGGGCGCTGGTAGTCAGGTATCAACGAGCAGCCACTGAGCACGAATGCCGTGACGGCTAGGGAAAGTAGCGACTTGCTCATTGGCCAGCCTCTTTAGGAGTTTCAGTAGTGTCGGTCTTTTTACGCTCGCCAACGGCCGACACGGTTGCAAAGAACAGTGGCACCCAGAAGATCGCCAGGACGGTGGCGGTGATCATACCGCCAATTACGCCGGTACCGATGGCGTGCTGGCTGCCCGAGCCGGCGCCAGTGGAGATCGCCAGGGGCAATACGCCGAGCATGAACGCCATGGACGTCATGATGATCGGACGCAGACGCATGCGGGACGCCTCGATGGCCGCTTCGACGATGCCCTTGCCTTGTTCGTGGAGCTCTTTGGCGAACTCCACGATCAGGATGGCGTTCTTCGCCGCCAGGCCCACTGTGACCAACAGGCCCACCTGGAAGAACACGTCGTTGGACAGGCCGCGCAGGCTGGTGGCGATCAATGCACCGATCACCCCCAGTGGCACTACCAGGATCACCGCGATCGGGATCGACCAGCTTTCGTACAGTGCCGCGAGGCACAGGAACACCACCAGCAGCGACAGCGCGTACAGCGCAGGCGCCTGGGAGCCGGAGAGGCGCTCTTCATACGACAGGCCGGTCCATGCATAGCCGACGCCGGCTGGCAGGTCCTTGGCGATACGCTCGACTTCCGCCATCGCATCACCGGTGCTGTAGCCAGGTGCCGGGGTACCGAGGATTTCCATCGCCGCTACACCGTTATAGCGCGAGAGTTTCGGCGAACCGAAGATCCACTGGCCCGACGAGATGGCCGACAGCGGCACCATCTTCCCGGAGCTGCTGCGCACGAACCACTTGTTCAGGTCTTCCGGAGACATCCGGCTGGCCGCGTCACCTTGCACGTACACCTTCTTCACACGACCACGGTCGATGAAGTCGTTGATGTAGCTACCACCCAGGGCAATCGCCAGGGTCTGCTGGATATCCGCCAGGCTGATGCCCTGGGCGCTGGCCTTCTCGTCGTCGACGGTGAGCTCGTACTGCGGCTCATCGTTCACGCCGTTGGGACGCACACCTGCGAGGATCTTGCTTTGCGCCGCTGCACCGAGGAACTGGTTGCGTGCCGCCATCAGCTTCTCGTGGCCGACGCCACCCTGGTCTTGCAGGAACACGTCGAAACCGGTGGCGTTACCCAGCTCCAGTACCGAAGGCGGCACGATGGCAAATACCATGGCGTCCTTGAAGGCCCCGAAGAAGTAACCCTGCGCACGCTTGGCCACCTCGAATACCGACATCGACGAGTCACGCTCATCCCACGGCTTGAGCATCACAAACGCGAGGCCCGAGCTCTGGCCACGACCGGCGAAGTTGAAGCCGTTCACGGTAAACACCGACTTCACGGCCTTGCCTTCGCCCGGCTCGCCTTCCTTGTCGTTCAGCAGGAAGGCACGCATGTCGTCGATGACTTTTTGCGTACGTTCAGCCGAAGAACCGACCGGCGTCTGTACCTGGGCAAAGATCACACCCTGGTCTTCCTCAGGCAGGAACGCGCTTGGAATACGGGTGAACATCCAGATCATGCCGGCCAGGATCAGCACGTAGACCAGGAACGCTGGAAACTTGTGCTTGATCATGTTGCCCACGCCGCGCTCGTAGCTCAGTACGCCACGGTCGAAGGTGCGGTTGAACCAGCCAAAGAAACCGCGCTTGGGTTGGCCATGCTTTTCAGGGTCGATCGGCTTGAGCATGGTGGCGCACAAGGCCGGGGTGAAGATCAAGGCAACCAGTACCGACAGCGCCATCGCCGAAACAATGGTGATGGAGAACTGTTTGTAGATCACACCGGTGGAACCACCGAAGAACGCCATCGGCAACAGTACCGCCGACAGTACCAGGGCAATACCCACCAGGGCGCCCTGGATCTGGCTCATGGATTTGACCGTCGCTTCTTTCGGCGACAAGTGCTCCTCGGCCATGACCCGCTCGACGTTTTCCACCACCACGATCGCATCGTCCACCAGCAAGCCGATGGCCAGGATCATGCCGAACATGGTCAGGGTGTTGATGGTGAAACCGAACGCTGCGAGGATCCCGAAAGTACCCAGCAATACCACCGGTACGGTCATGGTGGTGATGATGGTGGCGCGGAAGTTCTGCAGGAACAGGAACATCACCAGGAACACCAGCACGATCGCTTCGACCAGGGTGTGTACAACACCGGAAATCGACTCGGTCACGACCGGGGTGGTGTCATACGGCACCACCGCCTTCATGCCAGGCGGGAAGAACGGCTCCAGGGACGCCACGGTGGCGCGGATGGCCTTGGCGGTGTCCAGGGCGTTCGCACCGGCAGCCAGCTTGATCGCCATGCCGGAAGCCGGCTTGCCGTTGAACTGTGCACTGATGCTGTAGTTCTGGCCGCCCAGTTCGATACGCGCGACATCACCCAGGCGCACCTGCGAGCCGTCGGCATTCACTTTCATCAGGATCTTGGCGAACTCTTCGGCGCTTTGCAGGCGCGTCTTGCCGATGATGGTGGCGTTCAGTTGGGTGCCGGGCAGGGCAGGCAGGCCGCCGAGTTGGCCGGTGGCCACCTGGACGTTCTGCGCCTGGATCGCGTTGCTCACATCCACCGGCGTCAGCTGGTAGTTGTTCAGCTTGGCCGGGTCGAGCCAGATACGCATGGCGTACTGCGAACCGAACACCTGGAAGTCACCTACACCCGCGGTACGCGAGATCGGGTCCTGGATGTTGGACACGATGTAGTTGGAGAGGTCGTCCTTGGTCATGCTGCCGTCTTCCGACACCAGACCGATCACCATCAGGAAGTTCTTCACCGACTTGGTCACGCGGATACCCTGCTGCTGCACTTCTTGCGGCAGCAGTGGGGTCGCCAGGTTGAGCTTGTTCTGCACCTGGACCTGGGCGATGTCCGGGTTGGTACCCTGGTTGAACGTCGCGGTGATGGTCATGCTGCCGTCGGAGTTACTGTCCGAGGCGACATAACGCAGGTTGTCGATACCGTTGAGCTGTTGCTCGATCACCTGTACCACGGTGTCCTGCACGGTTTGTGCAGACGCACCTGGGTAGGTCACCTGGATATCAATGGCGGTTGGCGCAATGGCCGGGTATTGGTTGATGGGCAACTTCAGGATCGACAGTGCCCCGACCAACATGATCACCAGGGCAATTACCCAGGCGAAAATGGGACGGTCGATAAAAAATTTCGACATGGGTTACTCCCCCTGGCCAGCAGCGGCAGCAGGAGCAGCAGCGGAACCTGCGGGCTTGGCGTTGTCCGCGTCCTTGACCTTGACTTCGATGCCCGGCTTGATGAATTGCAGGCCTTCGGTGATCACGCGGTCACCGGCGTTCAAGCCTTTCTCCACCAGCCAGTAGGCGCCGGCAGTGCGGTTGGCCACCAGTTGGCGCTGCTCGACCTTGTTGTCCTTGTTCACCACCAGCGCGGTCGGGATGCCCTTGATGTCGCGGGTCACGCCTTGCTGCGGGGCCAGGATGGCCTTGCTGTTCACACCGGCCTGCAACTGGGCGTGGACGAACATGCCAGGCAACAGGGTGTGGTCAGGGTTGGGGAACACGGCGCGCAGGGTCACGGAGCCGGTGGTCTGGTCAACCGACACTTCGGAGAACTCCAGCTTGCCGTCCAGGCCGTAGTCGCTGCCGTCTTCCAGGGTCAGCTTGACCTTGGCGGCATTGGCGCCGGCTTTCTCCAGCTGGCCGCTTTCCAGGTCGCGGCGCAGTTTCAGCATTTCAGCCGAAGACTGCGTGACGTCGACGTAGATCGGGTCCAGTTGCTGGATCACGGCCATGGCATCGGCCTGGCCGTTGCTGACCAGCGCGCCTTCGGTCACCGAAGAACGCCCGATACGCCCGGAGATCGGCGCGAACACTTTGGTGTAGCGCACGTTGATCTGGGCGGTTTGAACGTTTGCTTCGGCAGTCATGCGGTTGGCGACGGCGGTGTCGTATTCCTGGCGGCTGACGGCTTGCTCATCGACCAACTGCTTGTAGCGGTCGGTGATGGACTTGGTCTGGGTCAGGCTGGCTTGTGCGCTTTTCAGCGTGGCTTCATAGACCGACGGGTCGATCTGATAAAGCTGCTGGCCTTCTTTCACATCCGCGCCTTCCTTGAACAGGCGCTTGAGAATGATCCCGTTGACCTGTGGGCGAACTTCCGCGATGCGGTAGGCAGTGGTGCGGCCCGGCAGTTCGGAGGTCAGGGTATAGGCTTGCGGTTGAAGGGTGACCACGCCGACCTGAGGGGTTTGAGCGGGCGGAGCCGCTTCTTCCTTTTTACATCCGCTGAGCAGCGATGCCAGGGCGACGGCAGTGACCAGAGCGGTAACAGCTGGCTTAAGTTGCATGAAGATCCTCGGGTCAGGCGCGCAGAGTGCGCACAAGAAGTGTGGAAGGGTAAAAAACAAGCTGTGAGTAGATAAGTAGCTTGCTACGCAATATACTTACGTTCATGGTTGTTTGTAAACTCTTGACAGGCTTCGCGGAATGTTGACAAAGCACCGCCCAAAGCCTCGATTTTAGTACGTTCGGCGCCCATGACGGTGTCGTCCCACAATTATTCAGATGATCGTTACCGCCTATTGATCGTGCGTTACCGATAGTCCCAAGTGTCCTGATTGAGGTTTTACTGCCATGGTTCGTCGCACCAAAGAGGAAGCTCAGGAAACGCGCAGCCAGATTCTCGCCGCCGCCGAGCAAGCCTTCTATGAGCGCGGCGTTGCGCGGACCACGCTGGCTGACATCGCCGCGCTGGCCGGGGTGACGCGGGGTGCCATCTATTGGCATTTCAGCAATAAATCCGATCTGTTGCAGGCGCTGCTCGACACCCTGCATGAGCCGCTGGATGAATTGGCGCGCGCCAGCGAAAGCGAGGATGAACTCGACCCGCTCGGGTGCATGCGCAAGCTGTTGATTCATTTGTTTCATCAAGTAGCCCTGGACCCGAAAACCCGGCGCATCAATGAGATCCTGTTTCATAAGTGCGAATTCACCGATGAAATGTGCGATATGCGCCGCCAGCGCCAGACCCACAGCCTGGAATGCAACCTGCGCATCGGCCTGACACTGCGTAATGCGGTCCATCGCGGGCAACTTCCGGAAAACCTCGACACTACCCGAGGGGCAGTGTGCATTCATGCCTACATCAACGGGTTGATTGGCCAGTGGCTGCTGGTCCCCGACAGTTTCCAACTGCACCAGGACGCCGAGCGCTGGGTGGATGCCGGGCTGGACATGCTGCGCTGGAGCCCCAGCCTGCGCAATTAAGACAAAATGCGTAATTGCATCCAGTTGTGTCAACAGTAAAGCCCAAGGACCGTCAATCGTCCTTTTGCCTGATCGGTGGGGTGACTTTATATACGGGCTGGCGGGCGGTTGATAGGTAGCCGCCTAAGTATTTTGTAGCGATTTTGTTGCAAGGCTGTGAAGGAATGTTTCTTCGCCCTCAAGAAAAAGCCCCGGTTCTCGCGAGCCGGGGCTTTTTCGTTTCAGCAAGTTACATCACAGGGCCAGTGTCGGGTAGTCGATGTAGCCGACCGGACCCTTGCTGTAGAAGGTGTCCGGGCGTGGCTCATTGAGCGGCGCCTCGGCCTTCAGGCGTGCTGGCAGGTCCGGGTTGGCAATGAACGGTACGCCGAAGGCCACCGCATCGGCCTTGCCCGCCGCCAGCCAGGCGTTGGCGCTGTCCTTGGTAAAGCGCTCGTTGGCGATGTACGCGCCGCCGAAGGCCTTTTTCAATTGTGGACCGAGGCTGTCGCCGGCTTCTTTTTCGCGGGAGCAGATGAACGCGATACCGCGCTTGCCCAGCTCGCTGGCGACGTAGGTGAAGGTTTCTGCCAGGTTGTCGTCACCCATGTCGTGGGCATCGGCGCGTGGTGCCAGGTGCACACCGACACGGCCGGCGCCCCAGACTTCGATGGCTGCGTCGGTCACTTCCAGCAGCAGGCGTGCACGGTTTTCCAGGGAGCCGCCGTAGAGGTCGGTACGCTGGTTGGTGCTGCTCTGCAGGAACTGGTCGAGCAGGTAGCCATTCGCGCCGTGGATTTCCACGCCATCGAAGCCGGCGGCCTTGGCGTTTTCGGCGCCGGTGCGGTAGGCGTCGACGATGTCGGCGATTTCAGCGGTTTCCAGCGCACGTGGCGTCGGGTAGTCCGCCAGTGGGCGCACCAGGCTCACGTGGCCTTTAGCCTGGATGGCGCTCGGGGCCACCGGCGTTTCGCCGTTCAGGTACGACTCGTGGGAGATACGGCCCACGTGCCACAGCTGCAGGAAGATTTTGCCGCCGGCACCGTGCACCGCCTTGGTGACGTTGGCCCAGCCACGCACCTGGTCGTTGGACCAGATCCCCGGGGTGTCCGGGTAGCCCACGCCCAGTGGCGTCACCGAGGTGGCTTCGCTGAGGATCAGCCCGGCGGAGGCGCGTTGCACGTAGTACTCGGCCATCAGCGCGTTGGGTACGCGGCCGGCATCGGCACGGCAGCGGGTCAGCGGCGCCATGATGATGCGGTTCGCCAGTTCCAGGTCGCCCAGTTTGATCGGATCGAAAATAGTCGTCATGGGGAAAACACCTTTCTCTTTGAAGTTGATCAGTTGGTCGCAGGGGCCAGGTCGGCATCGCCGCTCTGGCGGAAAGTAATCAAGGTCACCACCAGCGCGAGGATCGCCAGGGCGGCGGCTGCCAGGGGCACGCTGGTCAGGCCGAAACCGTGGGCAATGACACTGCCGCCGACCCAGGCACCCAGGGCGTTGCCGATGTTGAAGGCGCCGATGTTCAAGGTGGAGACCAGGTTCGGTGCGGCCTTGCCGAAGGTCACCACGTTGATCTGCAGCGCGGGGACGGCGGCAAACGAGGCGGTGGCCCACAGGAACAGGGTGATTTCAGTCGGGATCACGGCGATGCTGGTCCAGGTCAGCGCGGTGGAGACCACCGCCATGCTGATGAACACGCCGATCAGCGTGGCCGCCAGGCGTTTGTCCGCCAGCTTGCCGCCGATGATGTTGCCCACGGTGAGGCCCAGGCCGATCAGCAGCAGGGTCCAGGTCACGCCTTTGGGGGAGACGCCGGTGACGTCGCCAAGCAGAGGCGCCACGTAGGTGAAGAGGGTGAACATGGACGCGGCGAACAGTGCGGTCATGGTCAGCGACAGCCAGATGCCGGCGCCTTTGAGGGCGGCCAGTTCGGCACGCATGTCGAGTTTTTCTTCGTCACGCTTGGCCGGCAGGAAGCGGATCAGGCCGATCAGCGCCACGACGCCAATCACCGTCACGGCCCAGAAGGTCGAGCGCCAGCCGGCTGCCTGGCCCAGCGCCGTACCCAGCGGCACGCCGAGCACGTTGGCCAGGGTCAAGCCGGTGAACATCAACGCCACTGCCGAAGCGCGTTTGTTGGCCGGTACCAGGTTGGCGGCAACCACCGAGCCGATCCCGAAGAACGCACCGTGGCACAGCGCGGTGACCACACGGGCAAACATCAGCACGTTGTAGTCACTGGCCAGGGCGCACAGCAGGTTGCCGACAATGAAGATGCCCATCAACGCTACCAGGGCGGCCTTGCGCGGCAGCTTGGCGGTGGCCAGCGCCATGAACGGCGCGCCGATGGCCACGCCCAGGGCGTAGCCGGTGACCAGCCAGCCGGCGCCGGGAATCGACACGCCGAGGTCCGCCGCCACATCGGGCAGCAAGCCCATGATGACGAACTCGGTGGTGCCGATGGCGAAGGCGCTCAGGGCCAGTATGAGTAGCGAGAGGGGCATTTGCGTTTCCTTGTTACAGCGGTGCGCTGAGTTCAGTGATGAGCGCCGTGAGGAAGGCTTGGATCACTTCCTCATTGCGTTTGAAAAAGTGCCACTGCCCGGCCTTCTGGCTGCTGATCAGTCCCGCCCGTTGCAAGGTCGCCAGGTGGGCCGACACCGTCGACTGGGACAAGCCGCAGCGCTGGTCGATCTGCCCGGCGCAGATGCCGTATTCGTGGTTGTGCAGTTGCTCGGGGAACTGCACTTTCGGGTCTTTCAGCCAGGTGAGGATGTCTCGTCGTACTGGGTGCGCCAGGGCTTTTATTATTTCGTCGAGGTCGATGGACATGGCAGGTGCTCGGTGTCGTAAAGCGTTATATCGCGATGAGGCGAACCTTAAATCGTTATATCCCGATATACCAATATGATTTTGGTCTGAGGTCAGGCTAAATCGGTATATCGGGTTATAACGATACGTTGTCGGCAGTGCTAGACTGCGCGCCATGAATTATCTCGCACATCTGCACCTGGGCGGCCAACTTCCTGCACAACTGCTGGGCAGCCTGTATGGCGATTTCGTCAAGGGCCGCCTGCAGGGCCAGTTCAGCCCGCAAATCGAGGCGGCGATCCAGCTGCATCGGTCCATCGACCGCTTCACCGACAGTCACCCGCTGGTCGGCGAGGCGTTGTCGCGTTTCAGCCTGACCCGCAGGCGCTACGCGGGGATTGTCCTTGATGTGTTCTTCGATCATTGCCTGGCGCGCGATTGGGCGCTGTATGCCGACCAGCCGCTGGAGCGCTTCACCGCGCAGGTCTACCGCGTGCTTGCCGCCGAGCCGCAGTTGCCAGGACGGCTGGCGCAGATTGCGCCGTACATGGCGGCGGATGACTGGTTGGGGTCGTACCGCGAGTTTGCGGTGATGGAGCAGGTCTTGCGGGGGATCTCGCGGCGCCTGACGCAACCCGAGGAACTGGGCCAGGCCATGCAGGAATTGCGGGTGCTGTATGAGCCGCTGAGTGAGGATTTCCGGCGGTTCTATCCGCAGTTGCAGGCGTTTGCACGCACCCAACTGATCAGTGGGATCTAATGTGGGAGCGGGCTTGCTCGCGAAAACGGTGTGTCAGTCAGCCTATTTGTGACTGAAAGACTGCATTCGCGAGCAAGCCCGCTCCCACCTTTTGACGGTGCCCGCTTCAGGCTGCAAACGCAGGTCGGGTATCCACCTGTTCAGCTTCCGGCAACGGCCCAAACAACGCCTTCTGCACCGCTTGCTGCGCCTGGAACGCCAGTGCCGCGCGTTCCTGTCCGGCGCAGGCGATCGGCTTGAGCACGTGGATTTCCACATCGCCCTGGTCATTGGCAAACAGGCGCATCAGGTGCGAGAGCAAATCGTCATCGCCAATGAACGGGGCCAGCGGGTCGACTTGCCCGTCGCGCAGGTAACGGATCGCCACCGGCTGTAGCGACACATCGGCCTCGATCGCACTCGCCAGCAAGCGCCCGTGGAAGGTGCGCAGGCTGCGCCCGTCGGTGGTGGTGCCTTCGGGGAACATCAGCAGCGGGTGCTGTTGCTCCAGATGACGGGTCATCTGCTTGCGGATCAACTGGCTGTCGCCTGAACCGCGGCGGATAAACAGGCTGCCGGCCTTGGCCGCCAACCAGCCGGCCACCGGCCAGGTGCGCACTTCGGCCTTGGACAGGAACGACATCGGCGTGACCATGCCCAGCAGCGGGATGTCGGTCCACGACACGTGATTGCTCACCCACAGCATCGGCGTTTGCGGCAGCTCACCGTGCACCGTCACGCGAAAGGGCAGGGCGTTAGTCAGTCGCGCCATGAAAAACCGCGACCAGCGTTGGCGGCGCACCATCGAATTGGCCACCCCCATGCGTTCGAACACGCCAAACACACTGGCCATGCTCAAGCCCAGTGCCACCACCCCCAGCACCCGGGCAATGCGCCCGTATACGCGCAGGCGGCTCATCACATGGCCGCCTTGAAGTGACGTGCATAGCGCGGGCACAGCTCGTCGCGCTTGAGCAGGATGAACACGTCGGCGACCTGGAAGTCTTCATCCCAGCACGGCTCGCCGCAGATCTTCGCACCCAGGCGCATGTAGGCCTTGAGCAGCGGCGGCATTTCGGCGATCACGTTGGACGGCAGGTCCAGCGCGGGCAGCGGTTTTTTCGGTTCGGCACGCAGGTGTTCGTTGCACAGGTAGCGTTCGCGCAGGCGTTGCATGATCGCGTGGGCCTGGATGCCGCCGTCGTGCATCGGGATGCTCGCGCACCCCATCAGGTAGCTGTAGCCGCCCTGGTTGAGCACTTCGGCCAACTCGCCCCACAACACGGCGATGGTGCCGCCATTGCGGTAGGCCGGGTCGACGCAGGTGCGGCCGATTTCCAGGATCGGGCCCTGCAAGTGCAGCAAGCCATGCAGGCTGAATTCTTCTTCGCTGTAGAACCGGCCCAGGGTGCTGGCGGCCTGGTGGTCGAGCAAGCGAGTGGTGGCGACGAGTCGACCGCTGTTCAAGTCCCGCACGCCGATGTGGCTGCAGTGAACATCATAGTCATCCATGTCCAGGCCCAGTTCCGCGCCTTTCAGCTTGGCGTTGAACTCGCCGCTGAACACGTTGAACCGCAGGGCCTGGGCTTCCTGCAAAGCCTGCGCGCCGATCAGGCGTTCGGCTTGCAGACGGCGTTCATTGCCGGTGTCGCTGATGCGGGCGATCTGAGTCATGGCGAGTCTCCGAGTGCCGGCCACGATTTCGGCCGGTCGACTTTGTTGTCCAAAGTCAGGCTATGTAGCCTCGGTGTCATCTCCATGAAGTTATGGTGACGCTTGGATGACAGGCGTTTTGATAGGGCTGCACAGCAACGGTCGCCCGATATTGTTTTCCTACATTTGATTTGGAGTGAGGACGACCGCTTGGAGGGAACCGGATTACCCATGCTGCCACACAGGCTCTGGATGTGAGGGCAGATGGGCGCCTTATGCCGTTGGACGTTTGCCAAGCCTTCCGTTGTGGAGGTAGGAGCACTATGCCGGTTTCGCCAGTTTCGAATACCACTCCCGCCTGGTGGGAAATTAATAATCATGAAAAAAGTCAGGGTTCTGAGCCGCCGGAGGTGCAAGTCATCAGCAAGCGGTACAGCGGCACCCGCAGCCAGGATGGTCGGTCTTATGGCGAACCCGTCAACAACAAGGTCGTGGCGTCGGGCATGCACCTGTTTGTATACAAGCCAGATAGTCGTGATCCTGGGAAAAAACCCGAGGACATTTGGAGTGCTTTCAGCCAGTGGAATCAGGACAACTGTGTGACCGTTGCGGCAATAAAGATGGCGATGATGCAGTTTGGAGAGCAGCCAACCGACGTATTCAAGGAGGTGCGAGAAGTCCCGGGTGGTTTCCAGGTTACGTTAAGAAATAACGAGTCGGTTTACGTGACCCAGGCTGAGCTTGAAATGACGTCCATGGCGATGAAGTTCAAGGGGACGGATCCAGGGGCGGTCACCTCGGCGAACGTAATCAGTACGGTTATGGCCAAGGTTGAGCAGCAGAAATTATCCAAGGAACAGAACAGGAATGTGGGGTTTGGCGAAGCGCTTCAGGTCTTGAATCGCCCTGACGCCCTTCCTTTGGCGCTTGCGCGGCTTGGCTTGGGAAATATGATTGAAATGGTATCGCCTGAAGACTTGCTCAAGGGCCGTTTAGGGGCTTTTTCCAGCGGCGCTAAAAACGGCAGTCATAGCTCTGTGAGCGTGGGTGGTAAAGAGGAGCGTTGGGGGCTGCGCGGCGGTCCATCCCCGACTGGGGAGGATATTTACGCATATGCATTCAAGAAATCATAAGCGTGCGATGCTTGTCATAGCGGGTTGTCACAAAACCATCATTAGTCTCGGCTAGCCTCGCGGGCTTGAATGCCCCCTTGAGTTTGCGTCCATGGTCCGAGGCCTGTTGTGCGTTGCCCTGCTGTTAGCCACCGTCACCGCCCGCGCCGAAACCTGGCCGGACAAGGACTGGGTCAAGGGCACTCCGCTTGAAGGCCCCGCTGTCGAAGCGCTCAACACTTATGCGTTCCCGCCGCGTGATGACACCACCCGACAAGGCATCCGCACCGATGCGTTGCTGGTGATCCGTGACGGCCAAATCATTTATGAACGCTATGCCGCGCCCACCACTGCCATCACGCCACACCTGACCTGGTCCATCAGCAAAAGCCTGATGGCCACCGTGCTGGGCGTGGCCTTCGGTGATAATCGCTTCAAACTGACCGACCCGGCGGCGCGGTTTTACCCCCCGATGAAACAGCACCCCACGGTGACCATGGCTGACCTGTTGCACTGGGCCTCGGGCCTGGACTGGCAGGAAGACTACGAATACGCCCCGTTGAAATCCTCGGTGGTGGCGATGCTCTACACCCGTGGCCACGCCGACATGGCCGAGTTCGCCGCCGACACCGAAGCTTTCGCCGCCCCGGGCCAGGTCTTTCGTTACTCCAGCGGTGACAGCAATATTCTCTCCGCCACCCTTAAAGGCATGCTCGGCCACAAGGCCTACATGAGCTACCCGTGGGATGCACTGTTCAAGCCGCTGGGGATTCACAACGCCACGTGGGAGACCGACGCCGACGAAACCTTTGTCGCCTCTTCCTACGCCTACCTCACCGCCCGTGATCTGGCGCGTGTCGGTCTGCTGATGGCGCGAGACGGGCGCTGGGGGGAGCAACAGCTGGTGCCCAAGGCCTGGGTCGATTTCAATCGCCAGCCGTTCGGTCGCTACCAGGCAGGCCAGGACGAAGTCGTGCCCGGCGGCCAATGGTGGCTCAACCAAGGGGCTCCACGCCCGTGGCCCGACGCCCCTGCGGACACCTTCGCCGCCCTGGGTCACTGGGGCCAGGCGCTGTTTGTGATGCCTGAAGAACATTTGGTGATCGTGCGCTACGGCGATGACCGCGATGGCAGCTACCGCCATAACGAACTGCTCAAGCGCGTGCTGGCGGCGGTGAAGCCATGATCCGTCGTCGCCCGTTTACCAGCCTGTTTCTGCTGCTGTTGCTCGCCCTGCTGGGATGGGTCTGGCACGAGCGCGTCAACCTGCAAGCCTTCCCCGACATCATCGCGGCCTATACCGCCAAGGAGTATTGTTCGTGTCGGTATGTGGCGAACAACCCGGCTGAATATTGCCGGGGGTATGTGCAGCAGTACGTGCCCACCAGCGCATTCAGCGACAACCCGGAGCGCAGTGAAGTGACGGCCAGTGGGTTGGGACGCACACACAGCGCGCGGTGGTTCGGCGATCGGCAGGGATGTCGCCTCAACCCCTGACACACCACCTTCCCATACAGTAACCGGCTTGCCGGCGATGGCGGCGGCACCGGCGATAGGGATGTCGGCTGGTCTACCGCTATCGCAGGCAAGCCAGCTCCCACATTTGCTCGGCTTTGTCAGTTCCATCGCGCCAGCACGCGGTGGCAGGTGTCGCCCGAATTCCTGACACACCGCCTTCCCATGCAGGCGCCGGCAAGCCGGCGATAGGATTGTCGGCTGGTCTACCGCCATCGCAGGCAAGCCAGCTCCTACGTTTGCTCGGCTTTATCAGTTCCATTGCACCGGGCCCACGGCACAGTTAAGGTTCGTGCAGGTTTTTTGCCGCATGAGTCTTTATGTTCAATGTCAAACCCCTGGCCTTCTTCCTGCTGATCGCCGCCGCTGCGCCTGCACACGCCGATTGGTACCTGGACAACGAGTCCTCGCGCCTGTCCTTCGTGACGACTAAAAACACCGAGATTGCCGAGGTGCAGCGCTTCCTGGTGTTGCACGGCAAGGTCGACGGCAAAGGCGCGGCGCAGTTGGAGGTGGAGCTGGAGTCGGTCAACAGTGGCATTCCGCTGCGCGATGAGCGCATGCGCAATCAGCTGTTCGAGATCAAGACCTTCCCTGACGCGCTGATCAATGCGCAGATCAACCTGCAACCCATCAACGACCTGGCGCCTGGCGCGCAGTTGGAATTGCGCCTGCCACTGAGCGTGACGTTGCATGGCAAGACCCAGACCTACAGCGCCGAGCTGTTGGCCACGCGCCTGGATGATCGACGGTTCCAGGTGGTGACCCTGGAACCGGTGGTGTTGCATGCCGAGGATTTCGAACTGGTGCCAGGTGTGGCCGCGTTGCGCAAGGCGGCGGGGCTCAAGTCGATCAGTTTGTCGGTGCCGGTGGGTGCGGTACTGATTTTCACGGCGCGCTGACGTGAGCGGCGCGGTCTTCCCGTGGCGCAGCGCCAACCGTTTCGAGTTGTTGATCGACGGCCCGCAATTTTTCCCACAGATGTTGGTGGGCATTGCCCGCGCCGAGCGGCAAGTCGATGTGGAGTTGTACCTGGTGGAAGCCGGCGCCTGCGCCGAAGCCATGGTGCAGGCGCTGGTATTGGCCGCCGAACGCGGGGTGCAGGTGCGCTGCCTGTTTGATGATTACGGTAGCCTGGCCTTTACCTTGGGGCTGCGCAAACGCTTGACCGACGCCGGTGTGGCGTTGCGTTTTTACAATCGCCTGAACTGGCGACGGTGGATGCGCAATCTCTACCGTGACCACCGCAAGCTGTTGTTGATCGACCAGCACATCGCCGTGGTCGGTGGCACGGGCGTTACCGATGAGTTCTGGACGCCGGGGCAAGACACTGCCGACTGGCACGAAGTGATGGTGCAGATCAGTGGCCCGCTGGTGCAGGACTGGCAGGCACTGTTCGATCGCCAGTGGCACGCCAACGCCGCGCGGCGCGAGTGGAAACCTGCCACGCATTTTGGTTTGCCCCGCTTGCCCAAGGTGCCGGCGACCGGGCCGGGCCTGGGGCGCGTGGCCTATGCCGATGCCCGCCAGCACCGCGATATTCTGCAATCGCTGATCCGCGCCTTGAACAGCGGCCAGCACCGTATCTGGCTGGCCACGCCGTATTTCCTACCGACCTGGAGTGTCCGCCGTGCCTTGCGCCGCGCAGCCGGGCGCGGTGTGGACGTGCGCCTGTTGCTCACCGGCCCACGCACCGATCACCCGTCCGTGCGCTACGCCGGGCACCGTTATTACCCGCGCCTGCTGCGTTCGGGGGTGCAGATCTTTGAATACCAGCCGTGTTTCCTGCACCTGAAGATGGTGCTGGTGGACGATTGGGTCAGCGTCGGCTCATGCAACTTTGATCACTGGAATTTGCGCTTCAACCTGGAAGCCAACCTGGAAGCGTTGGACCCGGAATTGACGCAGGCGGTGGCGGGCAGTTTCGAGCGCGACTTTGCCCAGAGCCTGGCGGTGAGCCTGGAGGCGTGGAAGGCGCGGCCATTGTGGCGGCGGGTGAAGCAGCGGGTGTGGGGGTGGATTGATCGGCTGGTGGTCAACTTGCTTGATCGACGCGGCTGATTCGCTCACATCGATAAGCGGTGGGAGCTGGCTTGCCTGCGATAGCGGCGGTGAATGTTCCACCACTATCGCAGGCAAGCCAGTTCCCACATTGACCGTGTCTACAGCTTCAGGTCAGAGCAGTTCGAAGGTTTGTTGCTGCACATCCTGGGAGTCCAGCCCGATCTGCACGTTGAACTGGCCGGGTTCGGCGGCGTACTTCAACTGGGTGTTGTAGAACTTCAAATCATCCTCGGTGATGGTGAAGTGCAGCGTGCGCTCCTCACCGGCCTTGAGCATGACCTTCTGGAAGTTCTTCAGTTCTTTGATCGGGCGGATCATCGAGCCGGCCACGTCCTGGATATACAGCTGCACCACGGTTTCGCCGTCGACCTTGCCGGTGTTTTTCAGCGTGACACTGGCGTCGAGCTTGCCGGTCTTGTTCAGGGTGGTCGACGACAACGCCATTTCCGACAGGCTGAACGTGGTGTAGCTCAGGCCATAACCGAACGGGAACAGCGGCCCGGTGACGTCATCGAAGTACTGCGAGGTGTAGTTGCCCGGCTTGCCCGGGGTAAAGGGCCGGCCGATGGTCAGGTGGTTGTAGTAGGTCGGAATCTGCCCCACCGAACGTGGGAAGGTGATCGGCAGCTTGCCCGACGGGTTGTAGTCACCGAACAGCACGTCGGCAATCGCGTTGCCGCCTTCGGTGCCGGCGAACCAGGTTTCCAGGATCGCGTCGGCCTGTTGGTTCTCTTCGAGGATCGACAGCGGACGACCGTTCATCAGCACCAGCACCAGCGGCTTGCCGGTGGCCTTGAGGGCCTTGATCAGGTCGCGCTGGCTTTGCGGGATGTTCAGGTCGGTGCGGCTGGACGACTCGTGGGACATGCCGCGCGATTCACCCACGGCAGCCACCACCACGTCGGCATCCTTGGCGGCCTTGACCGCTTCATCGATCAGCACTTGCGGCGAACGGGTGTCATCCACCACTTCCGGAGCATCGAAGTTGAGGAAGTTGAGGTAGTCGACCACGGCCTTGTCGTTGGTGATGTTGGCGCCCCGCGCGTAGATCACCTTGCCTTTTTCGCCGATCACGGCATTCATGCCGTCGAGCAGGGTTACCGACTGCGCCGGTTTGCCGGCGGCGGCCCAGCTGCCCATCATGTCGATCGGTGCCTTGGCCAGCGGGCCGACGAGGGCGATGGTCGCGGATTTTTTCAGCGGCAGGGTGTCGTTCTGGTTCTTCAGCAGTACCAGGCTGCGGCGTGCGATGTCGCGGGCCTCACTGCGGTGCAGGCGGCTTTCGGCGTAAGTGTCGGCCGGGTCATCCTCGGCCTTGCCGATGCGCAGGTACGGGTCGGCGAACAGGCCCATGTCGTACTTGGCGCCGAGCACTTCGCGCACGGCGTTGTCGATGTCGCTCTGCTCGATCTCGCCGGACTTGAGCAAGCCGGGCAATTCCTTGCCGTACAGCGAGTCGTTCATGCTCATGTCGATGCCGGCCTTGATCGCCAGCTTGGCGGCTTCACGCCCGTCCTTGGCCACGCCGTGCTTGATCAGCTCGAAGATCGCGCCATGGTCGCTCACGGCCAGGCCCTTGAAGCCCCAGTCCTTGCGCAGCAGATCGTTCATCAGCCAGGTGTTGGCGGTGGCGGGGACGCCGTTGATCGAGTTCAGGGCGACCATCACGCCGCCGGAGCCGGCCTTGATCGCCGCGTGGTAGGGCGGCAGGTAGTCCTGGTACATCTTGACCGGGCTCATGTCGACCACGTTGTAGTCACGCCCGCCTTCCACCGCGCCGTACAGGGCGAAGTGCTTGACGCTGGCCATGATGCTGTCGGCATTGGCGGGGCTGGTGCCCTGGAAGGCCTTGACCATCACTTCGGCGATGCGCGAGACCAGGTAGGTGTCTTCGCCGAAACCTTCGGATGTGCGGCCCCAGCGCGGGTCGCGGGAGATGTCGACCATCGGCGCGAAGGTGATGTCGAGGCTGTCGGCGGCAGCTTCCTGAGCGGCGATGCGCCCGGAGCGGCCGATGGCGTCCATGTCCCAGCTGGACGCCAGGGCCAGGCTGATCGGGAAAATCGTGCGGTGGCCGTGGATCACGTCATAGGCGAAGAACATCGGGATCTTCAACCGGCTGCGCATGGCCGCGTCCTGCATCGGACGGTTTTCCGGGCGGGTGATCGAGTTGAAGGTGCCACCGATGCGGCCGGCGGCGATTTCCTTGCGGATCAGCTCGCGGGGCATCTCGGGGCCGATGCTGATCAGGCGCAACTGGCCGATCTTTTCATCGAGGGTCATCTGCTTGAGCAGGTCGCTGACGAAGGCGTCCTTGTCCTTGAGCGCAGCAGGCTTTGTTTCTGCCCAGACGGGGTGGGTGGCCAGAGTGGCAACAAGGCCGAGCAAACACAGCTTCTTCATGAATATCCTTTTTCGGCTCACTGCACAGCGCTGGGGCTGATCGGCCAAAATGTGGGGAGCGTCTATTGTTGTTCGGGTGTTGTTCAGATAAATGCAGCACACTCTGAACTCTTTTTCGCGCTGGGCATCTTTGTAGCTGATTGGCTCAATGCATTCCAGTGGTGGCGGATTATGCCCCAAGCGCGCGGTTTATAGGGTTAGTCGTCACATTCCATCCAGTTTGGTCAGGAGAAACACCATGCAAGCAGCACACTCTTCCCGCTGGGGCCTCAAGGCCGCGGCTTTGCTACTGATCAGCACGGTGCTGAGCGGTTGCGGCATCAACACCATCCCGACCCTGGATGAGCAGGCCAAGGCCGCCTGGGGCCAGGTGCAGAACCAGTATCAACGCCGTGCCGACCTGATCCCCAACCTGGTGGAAGTGGTCAAGGGCTACGCTGCCCATGAGCAGGACACCCTGACCGCCGTCATTGAGGCACGGGCCAAGGCCACCTCGATCCAGGTGGATGCCAGCACCCTCGACAACCCGGAAAAACTCAAGCAGTTCCAGCAGGCCCAGGATGGTTTGAGCGGTGCCCTCAGCCGCTTGATGGTGGTGTCCGAGCGCTACCCGGACCTGAAGGCCAACCAGAACTTCCTGGCCCTGCAATCGCAGCTTGAAGGCACCGAAAACCGTATCGCCGTGGCCCGCCGCGACTTTATCCAGGCGGTGCAGGCCTACAACACCGAGATCCGCACTTTCCCCGGCCGCTTGTGGCACAGCGTGATGTACAGCGATCTGCCGATCCGCGCCACGTTTGAAGCCACCAGTGCCGATGCCGATAAAGCGCCGCAAGTGAAGTTCAAATAAGGCTGCATTGAGGTGTCGATGCGTTTATTCAGGATAGGCCTGGCGCTGTGGCTGCTGGCCTGCGTGGGCGTGGCCCAGGCGGCGCTGACCTTCCCGGCATTGACCGGTCGGGTGGTGGACACCGCCCAGATGATCGACCCGGCGACTCGGGAGCAGATCACCCAGCAATTGCAGGCGCTCGAGCAAGCCCGTGGCGACCAGATCGTGGTGGTCACGGTACCCGACCTGCAGGGGGTGCCGATTGAAGACTACGGTTATCAGTTGGGCCGCCAGTGGGGCATTGGCCAGAAGGGCAAGGACAACGGCGCGCTGTTGATCGTCGCCCGCGATGAGCGCAAATTGCGCATCGAAGTCGGCTATGGCCTGGAAGGCGTGCTGACCGATGCGCAGTCCTGGGTGATCATCAACCAGGTGATTGCGCCCAAGTTCAAGGCCGGCAATTACAGCCAGGGCATCAGCGATGGTGTTTCGGCGATGGTGCAGGTGGTCGGCGGCGAACCGCTGGCGGTGCCGGCGCACGTGGCGGACGCCAACTTTGCCAAGGATAATCCGGGGTTTTCCATCGGCCTGTTTATCTTGCTGATCGGTGTGCTGTGGCTGTGCAATCGGCTGGGGCTGCCGGTGGGCGCCATCTTGCTGGCGATCCTCAGCAGCAGCAGCGGGCGCGGCGGTGGTGGCGGAAGCGGAGGCGGTGGTTTCCGCGGCGGCGGTGGCGGCTTCGGCGGCGGCGGGGCCTCGGGCGGCTGGTAATGACAATAACGACAACAGAGCATCTACAACCATGGCACTACTGAGTGAACACGAGCAACGCCAGGTCGCCGAGGCGATTGCCCGCGTCGAGCAGCAGACCGACGCCGAACTGGTGACGGTACTGGCTGCCCGCGCGGACGACTACGCCTACATCCCACTGCTGTGGGCCAGCCTGATCGCGTTGGTGGTGCCGGGTGTGGTGCATTACTTGTCCGGCTACTTGACCATGTACACCTTGCTGTTGGCGCAGTGGGCGACGTTTATCGTGCTGTGCCTGGTGTTTCGCCTGCCCAAGGTCACCACCCGCCTGATCCCGCGCTCGGTGCGCCATTGGCGCGCGTCCAACCTGGCGCGCCGGCAGTTCCTGGAGCAGAACCTGCACCACACGCTGGGCAGCACCGGTGTGCTGATTTTTGTCAGTGAGGCCGAGCGCTACGTGGAGATCCTGGTGGATGAGGGGATTTCCAAGCGCCTGGATGACAGCAGTTGGGACACCATCGTCAGGGCGTTCACTCAGCAAGTGAAACAGGGGCAGACACTGGCGGGGTTTATTGCTTGCATTGAAGCCTGCGGGGAGTTGCTCAAGGTGCATGTGCCGGTCACGCAGACCCGCAATGAACTGCCCAATCGCCTGGTCGTGCTCGAATAGCCCATCTTGCTCCAGGTGGGAACTGGCTTGCCTGCGGGGCGGGCAACTGGGTCTGTCAGGCCCGTCGAGGTGATGCAATCGCGGGCAAGCCCGGCTCCCACATAAGGTGCGTCCCGCCGTGGATGGGCAGGGTTGATTGACCGTTGATCAAATAACCCCGTGCCCTCGGCCCCCATCCCCCCTAAAATGCCCGGCATCCCCAGCCCGAGGCTTTTTTGTTCATGTCTGTCACCGCTCAACCTGCCCGCCCTGCGCCGGATCATCACGCCCAGTTCATCGAACTGTTGAGCGCAAGCCTGGCGCAGCATGCGTTTATCAAGCTGGTGCTGGCCAAGTACGTCGGTGCGGAAGCCGAGCTGCAACGGCTGATCATCAAGCAGGTAGAGGTCAAGGAGCAGCCGTGCCTGTCCTTCGTCTACCGCTACAAGACCCGCGACATCACCAAGAATTTCGCGCTGGCCGAAGGTGTGGCGATGATTGCCGAGTTGCTGCCGGCGTCCTTCAAGAACGCGCACCTGCTGTCGCTGACCGATGAAGCGCAGCTGGAATACAGCAAGAAGAACAAAAGCTCGCTGTTCAAAAGCAAGCCGCAGCAACTGCGCGAGGCGCCTTCGGCTGAGCATAACCGCGAGAAGAATCGCTTCCTCGACCTGAGCCGGCCGTTCCTCGCCGACCTCGGCGTGACCGATGCCAGGCAGGCGCTGATCCCGTCGATGTCGCGCAAGTGGAAGCAGATCAACAAGTTCATCGAAGTGTTCAGCCATGCGCTGACCTCATCACCGTTGAAGCTGGACCAGCCGGTGCGCGTCGCCGACTTCGGCTCGGGCAAGGGCTACCTGACCTTTGCGATTCACGATTACCTGCGCAACACCCTCAAGGCCGAGGGTGAAGTGACCGGCGTGGAACTGCGTGAAGACATGGTGACCCTGTGCAACAGCGCCGCTGCGCGCCTGGAGCATCCGGGCCTGGTGTTCAAGTGCGGCGACGTGCGCAGCGTGGCGCCGAGCGAGCTGGACGTGATGATCGCCCTGCATGCCTGCGACATTGCCACCGATTACGCGATCCACACCGGCATCCGTTCCGGCGCGTCGATCATCATGTGCTCGCCGTGCTGCCATAAGCAGATTCGCCTGCAGATCCAGAGCCCGGCACTGCTCAAGCCGATGCTGCAGTACGGCCTGCACCTGGGCCAGCAGGCGGAAATGGTCACCGACAGCTTGCGTGCGCTGTTCCTCGAAGCCTGTGGCTACGAGACCAAAGTGTTCGAGTTCATCTCGTTGGAGCACACCAACAAGAACAAGATGATCCTCGCGGTCAAGCGCGCCGAGCCTGTGGACAACGCGCAGTTGCTGGCGAAAATCCAGGAGCTGAAGGCGTTCTACCACATCACCGAGCACTGCCTGGAAACCCTGCTGAGGGCGGATGGTTTCTTGAACTGAACACACTACGTGCAGGCGCTGGCTTGTGTGGGAGCTTTCGAGCTTTAGCGAGGCTGCGAAAGCGGCGGTATTGGCGATAGGATTCCCCTGTGGGAGCTGTCGAGCTTTAGCGAGGCTGCGAAAGCGGCGGCATGGGCGATAGAGGGGTTGGCTGACCGACCGCTTTCGCGAGCAAGCCCGCTCCCACATTTTGAGCGTACCCGGCCACAGATTTCGTAGCCATTCCGCGATTCCCCTGTGGCAGCTGTCGAGCTTTAGCGAGGCTGCGAAGGCGGCGGCATGGGCGATAGAGGGGTTGGCTGACTGGCCGCCTTCGCGGGCAAGCCCGCTCCCACATTTTGACCGTACCCCGCCACAGATCTCGTAGCCATTCCGCGATTCCCCTGTGGCAGCTGTCGAGCTTTAGCGAGGCTGCGAAGGCGGCGGCATGGGCGATAGAGGG
>NZ_JBWKPG010000002.1:471901-936245 GCF_059418125.1 Pseudomonas sp. GW821-FHT09C08
AGGGGTTGGCTGACCGGCCGCCTTCGCGGGCAAGCCCGCTCCCACAGGGGGTTCAAGGTATGGCTCAGGCACCCGGGTGTATGGAGATCAAATGTGGGAGCTGGCTTGCCTGCGAAAGCGGTGGATCAGGCAGCGAATGCACCAACTGATACACCGCCTTCGCGAGCAAGCCCGCTCCCACATTTTGACCGTACCCCGCCACAGATCTCGTAGCCATCCCGCGATCCCCCTGTGGCAGCTGTCGAGCTTTAGCGAGGCTGCGAAAGCGGCGGTATTGGCGATAGCGGGGTTGGCTGACCGGCCGCTTTCGCGGGCAAGCCCGGCTCCCACACAAGCCGGCGCCTGCATTAGATAGCGTTTACCTTTGGCGCCGGCGCAGGCTGCACCGCCGTCTTGCGCCCGAGCATCACCGTGACGATCACCCCACAGGCGAACAGCCACGTAATCGGCTCGATATGTTCGCCAAAGAACAGCGCCGAAAACGCGATGGTGAAGAAGATCTGCAGCAATTGGATCTGGCTGACCCGCGCGATCCCGCCCATGGCCAGCCCGGCGTACCAGGCGAAGAATCCCAGGAACTGCGAGAACAGCGACACATAGCCAAACGCCCACCAGGTGCGCATCGAAATCGCGCCTTGATGCTGCGCCGCCAGGTACCAGACCGGGCCGATCAGCACCGGCGTCGACAGCACCAGCGCCCAGCAGATCACTTGCCAGCCGCCCATCTCCTTGGCCAGCCGGCCGCCTTCGGCATAGCCCAGCCCGCCGACGGCAATCGCGCCGAGCATCAACAAATCGCCGGCCTGAATACTGCCGGCGCCGGTGATCAGCGCGTAACTCAACACCAGCGCACTGCCGAGCGCCGCGCAGGCCCAGAAGGCTTTGGACGGTCGCTCATGCGACAGCCACGCGGCATACAGTGCCACGCACAAGGGTTGCAGGCCGTTGACCAGCGCGCCATGGGAGGCTGGCAAGGTTTGCATGGCCCAGGCCGACAACACCGGAAAGCCCAGGATCACCCCGGCGATCACCAGGCACAGCCCGCGCACCTGCCGCCAGGTCGGCCAGCGCTCACGACGCCACAGCAACAGCGCCGCCGCCGGAATCGCCGCGAACAGCGCACGGCCGAGGCCGTTGAGCAACGGGTGGATTTCCTGCACCACGATGCGGGTGAAAGGCAGGGTCAGGCTGAAGATGATGACGCCCAGCAGGCCGAGGGCCATGCCGGTATTTTCGCGCGAGCTCATGGGAGGGATCCGAAATCCAGAGGGCTTCAAGGGAAGCCCATCTAGCCACATCCCCCGCCAATCGCGGGCCTACAGCTGGGTGCGGATTTATCCGTACAGTTGCGTGCCAGGGCCGACAGTGCCGCCGCCATCGCCGCCATCGCCGTGTAGGCGCTGTCGGCTTGAGCGAGACGGCGATGGGATCGCTGCTGTTTCGCGGGTAGACCGAGTCGCCCGCATCGCCGGCACGCCGGCGCCTACAGGTTCAGAAGAACCGCGTGATGCTGATCTTGGCGTTGCGCCCTTCGCTGTAGACACCGTCGCCGCTGAGTGCTGGCTGGTAGCTGCGGTTGAACAGGTTGTCGACGGTGAAGTTGATCTCGGTGCCTTTGAGGCCCGCCTGCTGCGGTTTCCAGTTGGCGAATAGGCCCTGGGTGTCGTAGCTGGGGTTCTCGGTCTGGTCGTAGATAAAGTCGCCGATGGTGGAGTTGAAGCCGCCAGGATAGATGTCGGTAGGTACGCGATCGGTCTTGCGCACGAACTGGCCCTGCCAGCCCACCTGCGCGTCCCAGCTCGGGATCTTGGTGCCGAGGACTACCACCCATTTGGCCGGTGGAATATCCCGTGCCCACACGTGCCGGTCGGTAGCCCAAGGGTTGGTGTAGGGGTTGTCTCGTTTACCTGTAGCCCAGGAGTAAGTCAGGGAACCGAACACGTACGTCGAGTCGTAGTAGCTTTCCAGCTCGAAGCCCTTGATGGTCATGCCGCCCACGTTGCGATAGTTGGTCCTGGACGCCGCGTCGGTGCACACCGCATCGATACTGCCCGGCACGGTCATTTGCCGTTCGCAGCCGAGGCCGGTGGCCTTCATGATCTCGTCTTCGATGCGGTTGTGAAACAGCGTGGTGCGCAACTGCAGGTTGTCATCGCGGGTGAAGACGCCAGAGAAGTGCGTGACGTTGCCCGCCGTAATCGCGGTGATGCGCTCCGGGTCGAGGTTGAGGCTGGTGGCGCTGCGCGTGCTGGCAGAGCCTTGCACCTCGTACTGCTCATCGATGACCGGCGCGCGCCAGGTGCGGTTCCAGCTGGCGAAGAAGGCGACATCCGGGGTCACGTTCCAGAAGGCTGCCAGGCGTGGCGACCAACCGGTGTAGGTGCGGTCGCTGTAGTCATGGCCGACACGCGGGTCCGGGCTGCTGTAGTACGGCGCATCGTTGGCTTCGCCGCGGTTGCGCACGTGGTCATAGCGCAGGGACGGCGTGAGGGTGACGTCGCCGAGTGTCACGGCGTCCTGCAGGTAGAACGCATTGGTGTCGACTTTGCCGTGGGGCATGAAGTACGGCTGGAAATGGCCATAGTTGTATTTAGCTGTGTTGTAGGTCGCGCCCGGCATCCAGCTTTCGGTTTCGCGATCGTGCTTGCGCACCTGCACGCCGGTGGTCACGGCGTGCTCCAGCGGGCCGGTGGTAAACAGGCTGATGTTGCGCAGCTCAAGGATGCGGTCGGTGTAAGACGTTTGCATCTTGCGCCCGCCGGTGGCCAGGCTGATCACCGCATTCTCGGCGCGCTCGTCGGTCTGATCGGTCTTGGAGAACGAGTAGCTGAGTTTCAAGTCGATCAGCGGGTTGTTCAACGGCTGGTATTCGTACTTGCCTGACCAGGTGGTGTCCACGGTTTCGCGGTCGGCCAGAAAGCGTTTCAGTGCGCCTTCGTAGCCATATCGGTCGATGGCTGATTGCGTCGGCGGCGACGGGTAGGTTTTAGCCGAGAACGGCGCCATGCGCTCGCTTCTGGCGCTGGAATAGGACAGGCCCATGCTGTGCTCGTCGGTGAAGTGCGCGTTGAACTTGAGCAGCTCGCCTTCTACATCCTGCGCGCTGTTGGGCAGGCGCTTGGGGTTGATCGGGTATTCGTTGCGTGGGTCGGGCGGGGTGCCGGCGAGCTTCAAGTCGTCGCCGTCGCGTTTGGTCAGGTAGATCAGGCCATCCATGCGGCCGTCGTCGGTGCGGCCATACACTGCGCCGGTGTACACCTGTTCGTGGGTGTTGCTGGAGTAGCCGTACTTGGCCATCGCCCCGGCGTTACGCCCATCCTTGAGCAGGTCCGGTGCATCCTTGGTGATCATGTTGACCGTGCCGCCGAAACCGCCGTTGCCGTTGAACGGCGAATACGGGCCTTTCTCCACCTCAATGCTTTTGATCAGCTCGGGTTCGATGAACACCGTGCCTTGCTGGTAGCGCTCGAAGCCGCTTTTGGTCGCGCCATCCACGGTCATTGGCACATCTTCGGCATCGCCCATGCCGCGAATGTTGATGGTCTGGCCACCGGGCTTGGGCGAGCCGCCCATGGACACTCCCGGCAAGGTCTGCAGCAGCGAAGGGATGTTGTCGGGTTGGTAGCGGTCGATATCGGCCTGGCTCAAGGTGGAGCGCCCGACGGTGCTGGAGTCGACCTCGTTGCCGGTGCCGATCACGCTCAGGGCTTCCAGCTGGATCGCGCCGCTCTGGGTGGTTTTTGCCTCTTCGGGCTTTACCACGTAAGTGCTGCCGACCCTGATCAGGATGAACTCGCCGTTTTTCAGCAGGGTGCGAATCGCCACTTCCGGGCTGAACTCACCGTTGAGCGCCGGTGCCTGCACGTTCTTGAGCAGTGCTTCATCGAACAACAGCTGGATCTTCGCCTGCTGCGCCACTTGGCTCAGCGACGTGGCCAGCGACTGGGCGGGCAGTTGCAGCTTGAACGACTCGGCCTGGGCGCTGAGGCTGAAGGCCAGGCAGGTGGCAATGACGGTCGGTCGAAGAAACAGGTGCGAAGCGTGGCAAGGCGCGCGAAACATGAAATCCCCCGGTGTGGCCAAGTGGCCGAAAAATGCGTGCGTATCAAACGCAGACCGGAGGAAGACGGGGCAGGCAAAAAAATCCACACCTGCGAATGAAAAATATTCTCAAGTACTGTTTCGAGGTTTATTTGCTGGGCTCGATCCGCACGATGCCATCGGCCGAGGCCACGGTTTTCACTGGCAGCAAGGCGGGCAGGGCGTTGAGCAGGGCGTCCGGGTCGTTGACATCGAGGTTGCCGGAGACCTTCAGTTGCGCCACCGCAGTGCTGACCTGCAAGGGCGCCTGGGGACGGTAGAGGCTCAGTTCATCGATCAGGCTGACCAGCTCGCGGTTGCGAAACGACAAGTGCCCGCTGCGCCAGTCGGCCACTTCTTCGGCGGTGAGGGTTTGTTGCTGCACGGTGCCCTTGGCGTAGCTGTAGGTGGCGCGCTGCTGGGCGCCGAGCAGGGTCACCGGGCTCTTTGCGTCCGGCTCGAAAGCCACCTTGCCGTGAGCGACGCTGACCACCAGTTGCTGCTGGCTGCGGCGTACATCGAAGCCGGTGCCGACCACCCGCACATTGGCCTCGCCGGCCTGCACGAACAGCGGTCGCTCCTTGTCGGCGGCCACCTCGATATACAGCTGGCCCTTGTCCAGGTGCACGATGCGCTGGTGCGCGGTGAAGTCCACACGCAGGCGCGTGTTGGCATTTACATACAGCGTGCTGCCGTCGGGCAGGTTGAAGGTGCGCATGCCCTTGGCATGAGCCGCCACTTGCGTGTGATACAGCTCGCGGGGCGCGCCGATATGCGTGGCCAGCACGGCGCACAACACTGCGGCGGCGACGGCCAGGGCAGGGCGCCACACCGACGGTTTGCGCTTGGGCAGGGGCACCGGTTTGTTCAGTTGCTGCAACTGTGCCAGGTCGGCCCACAGTTGCTCGAACTCGGCATAGGCGCGAGCATGCGCCGCAACCGCATGCCAGGCGGCAAACGCCTTGCGGTCGGCACGGCTCGCGTCATTACGGTTACGTGCAAACCAGCTGGCGGCTTGGGCATCGATGGAGTCACTCGCTTCGATATCCAGGGCGTCGGTGTCGCTCAGGCGGTTCATTCTGGCTGCTCCGTGCCGGGGTCTGATTGAAGGCGTCGCTTGCAATGCAGCAGGGCAAAAGCGATGTGCTTTTCCACCATGCTCGTCGAAATGCCCATGCGCTCGGCGATCTGCGCCTGGCTCAAGCCTTCGAAGCGGTGCAGCATAAGGGCTTCTCGCCGGCGCGGCGAGAGTTCGGCGAGGACTTCTTTCAACTGTTCCAGGCGTTGCAAGCGCTGCGCGGCGGCCATGGGATCGTTTTGCTCGTCGGTGACCGGTTCGGCGTCCCTGTCGGCCTGATCGGAATGGGCGGTGTGCCGTACCTTCTGTCTGCGCCAGTGATCACGCAGCAGATTGCGCGCCATCTGGAACAGAAAGGCCCGTGGCTGCTCGACCTTGGCCCGGTCGCGGTAGTCCAGCCACTGGGTAAAGACATCCTGGGTCATGTCCGCCGCGTCGCTGGCGTTGTCCGTGCGTTTGCGCAGGAAATGCAGGATATCTGCATAAAACCCGCGAAAAGCATCGGCCGACAGCGGGTCGGGCTTGGGACGAGACATGGATATCCTTCGTGACGAAGCACGGCGTAGAAATGCCGCGAATGATATCGAGAATTATTGTCATTTGTCTCGGTTTAATTGTCGGCGCCGGCTTGTCGACGATCGCGTCGGGGCAGTCGATGTTGATGTTGACTGCGAGAGCGCTATCGCCGGCAAGCCGGTTCCTACAGGGTCAGCGCAGCAATGTCTTTAGTTGCTCGATCCCGGCTTCACTCAACGGGAACACCGGCAACCGTGGATCGCCGGCTTCCAGCCCGGTCAGGCGCAAGCCGGCCTTGATCGTTGCCGGTAGCCCGCCCTTGAGGATGAATTCCAGCAGCGGCAGTTGGCGGTAGAACAGTTCCCGCGCCTGGGTCAGATCATTCGCCAGCACCGCGTCGTACAAAGCCAGATTGAGCTGTGGGATCAGGTTCGGCGCTGCTGTGCACCAGCCTTTGGCGCCCGCCACGAAGGCTTCCAGTGCCAGCGGGTTGCACCCGTTGAAGAACGGCACGTCGCTGTAGCGCCGTAATTGGTGCATGCGTTGAATATCGCCGGTGCTCTCCTTGACCATCGTCACGTTCTCCACGTGCTTGACGATCCGCAGGATCAAATCCACCGACATGTCCGTGCCGCTGGTGGCCGGGTTGTTGTAGAGCATGATCGGCACGCCGATGCTGTCGCCAATCGCAGCGTAGTGGGCGAGGATTTCCGCTTCGCTGAGTTTCCAGTACGAGGCCGGCAGCACCATCACCACATCGGCGCCATTTGCCTCGGCGTAACGGGCGCGCCGCACGGCTTTAGCGGTGGTCAGGTCCGAGACGCTGACCACAGTCGGTACCCGCCGGGCAATTTTTGCCAGGCTGTAGGCGCTGACTTCATCCCACTCGGCATCGCTCAGGTAAGCGCCTTCGCCGGTGCTGCCCAGGGGCGCGATGGCATGGACGCCGGCGTCGATCAAGCGGTCGATGGAGCGGCCGAGGGCGTCGAGGTCGATGCGCTTACCGTCAGCGCTGAAGGGGGTGATGGTGTAGCCGATGATGCCGTGAATATCGGGGCTGGACATGGGAAGTCTCCTGTCAGAAAAGGGGCGGGTCAGTTCAGGCAATCGGCGTGCTGGCGCAGGCTCTGTCGCACGTAGTAATTGAACGCGGCGCCATGGCGCTTGGGCCGGGAGATCCAGTCGTGGGCCTCGCGCCCCAGCTCCGGCAGGATCGGCTTGATCGTCCCGGCCGCCATCGCCAGCAACTGCAGCTTGGCGGCGCGCTCGATCAACTGTGCAATCACGCAGGCCTCCTCGACGCTCGCGCCGGTCGACAACTGGCCGTGGTGCGAAAGCAGGATCGCGCGTTTGTCACCGAGTGCCGCGGTGATGATTTCGCCTTCTTCGTTGCCCACCGGCACCCCTGGCCAGGCCTCGAGGAACGCGCAGTCTTCGTACAGCGGGCAGAGGTCCATGTGGGACACCTGCAGCGGTACTTCCAGCATCGACAGCGCGGCGATATGCGTGGGGTGCGTGTGAATGATGCAGTTCACATCGGGGCGCCCTCGGTAGACCCAGCTGTGGAAACGGTTGGCCGGGTTGGGAATGCCGTGGCCTTCCAGCACTTCAAGGTCCTCGTTTACCAACAGCAGGTTGCTGGCGGTGATCTCATCGAAGCCCAGCCCCAATTGCTGGGTGTAATAGGTGCCGTGTTCGGGCCCGCGCGCAGTGATCTGCCCGGCGAGGCCCGAGTCGTGGCCGTGCTCGAACAGGATACGGCAGGTCAGCGCCAGCTTTTGCCGCACGGTCCACGTATTATCCGCCAGGGTATTTTGCATCTGGATCAGTGCTTGCTTGACCAGCTGGTCTTTCGGGAGTGCTAATGTCTTGGCCATATCGGTGTCCTTTGGGTGGTTCAATGGACGTCTGGTTTGCTGGTCTCCCGCTGCTCGCAAGGTCGCTGGGTGAACGCAAATGACACTAAAGATGCTATATGACACAAAGTGTCATTAGCAAGCACAGCTCATCGCTTCCTGCATGGATTAACCGCGGAATATGTCTATCCGTTTGAAATTATTGAGAAAAAAACTTGGCGTTACCTTGGAGAGCCTGGCTGAAAAGTCCGGGATGACCAAGAGCTACCTGTCCAAGGTTGAGCGCGGCCTCAACACGCCGTCGATTGCCGCCGCGCTGAAACTGGCCAAGGCGCTGAACGTGAAGGTCGAAGAGCTGTTCAGCGAAGACAGTGTCAGCCTCGACAGCTACAGCCTGGTGCGCAGCCATGAACGGCCCGACACGGCGCCCGGTTACGCGGTGCTCGCCCATCAGGTCAGCGAGCGCAGCCTGCTGCCCTTCATCATCTACCCGCCAGCGGAATTCACCGACAAGAGCTTCAAGGAGCACGTGGGGGAGGAGTTTCTGTTTGTGCATGAAGGCCAGGTCGAAGTGGATTTCATGACTGAGCGCGTGATCCTGGAGCGTGGCGATGCGCTGCACTTCAATGCGCAGAAGCCCCACCGCCTGCGCTCGGTGGGGCCGGTGCAGGCGCAATTGCTGGTGGTAGTGCACAGCGCGCAGGACTGACGTCAATTGGCTGTTGTGAACACGCTCATGGTGGGCGCTGGCTTGCCAGCGCCTGTATTTGATCGGAGTCGCCCGGAAAGTCAGCGTTCGACCGGGACTGACAGCGCAGGATTGCCCAACGGGTGGGTGCGCGCCGCAAAGAATTCCAGCGCCACGCCCGACCCATCAAACAGCTCAGAGTACCGCCGCTTCTGCTGGCGAATAAACCCGTCGCTACGGCCCGATACCGAGATTGCCAGCGTGGTCACCGGGGCTTGGCGAATCGCATCCACCAGGTGTTTATCCTGCGGCCCGAGGTCGTGGCCGAAGAGGCATAGCGCGCCTTCATGGGTCAGCAGTTGCTCATAGCAGAACGACAGGTAATCCGAGCTGCGGATGGTCTTGAGCTTCTCGTCTACCGTGCCTTCGCTGACGAACAGCGGCACATCGTCGAGGGTCTTGATCGTGTTATTGATCGCAAAACTGCTCAGCAGGGTGCTGTCGGTGGTCGGCAATTTGCGCGCGGTACCGTCGAGGTTGCGCACCAGGTGCAGGCCTCCGTGCAGGTACAGAATGCGCGTGGCCTCGGTGCGCGTGTTGCGCAGGTCGAAGCTTGAGTCGGCGCTGCGAAACAGGTCGTCGATGCCTGGCGTGTGCAGGATCGCCCAGTAGTTGAGCAAGTCGTAGTTACTGGTAAACACCGTGGTGTATTGCGCCAGCTCCGCGTTGATCGTCGCCAGCGTCGACGGCTGCACCAGGCGCCACGGAATGTGCACCGCGTGGATGGTATTGATCAGCGCTTCCTTGATCGCGTAGTAGCGATTGCGCGGTGCCGCCGAGCTGACTGCCAGGGCCTTGTTGACCCGGCTGGTGGTCTTCAGCGCGCCAAGGGCCTGTTCGAAGCTGCGGGTTTGCAGGGCGTCGAACACGCTGAGTTCGGACTGGCCCAGGGGTTTTTCTTCGACGGTGCGCGCGTTTTCGAACAGCGAGTCGTAGGCGAAGTCTTCCCAAATCGTACGGCTGGCGCCGTTGCCGATCAGAATCCCGCTGAAGGCAATGCGGCTGCGCAGTGCGCTCCAGTCTTCAAGGTGGGCGTCAATATCCTGGAAATCCTTCATTGCGGCGGGTCTACTCGAATTCGGCTGGACGGTGACTTTATCACGAGCCGGCGTTGATCCTGATCAAGATGCCGCAGGCGGGTGAAGTCGATGCTGTAGGCATAAACGTCATCCGAGGATTCGCCATGAGCAGCACCTTCTTCATTCCCGCCGTCAACATCATGGGCACCGATTGCCTCGACGAAGCCATGACCGCCATCCGCAACTACGGTTTTCGCAAGGCACTGATCGTCACCGACGCCGGCCTGGCCAAGGCGGGCGTGGCCAGCATGATCGCCGAGAAATTGGCGATGCAGGACATCGACTCGGTGATCTATGACGGCGCCAAGCCCAACCCCAATGTGGAAAACGTCGAGAACGGCCTGGCGCTGCTGCAACAGAGCGCCTGCGATTTCGTCGTGTCCCTGGGCGGCGGCTCGCCACATGACTGCGCCAAGGGCATCGCGCTGTGCGCCACCAACGGCGGGCATATCGGCGACTACGAAGGCGTCGACCGATCGAGCAAGCCGCAACTGCCGCTGGTGGCCATCAACACCACCGCCGGCACCGCCAGCGAGATGACCCGTTTCTGCATCATTACCGACGAAAGCCGCCACGTGAAAATGGCCATCGTCGACCGTAACGTCACGCCACTGCTGTCGGTCAACGACCCGGCGCTGATGGTCGGCATGCCCAAGGGCCTCACCGCCGCCACCGGCATGGACGCCCTTACTCACGCCATCGAAGCCTATGTGTCCACTGCTGCCACGCCGATCACCGACGCCTGCGCGATCAAGGCCATCGAGCTGATCAGCGCCAACCTGCGCCTGGCCGTACGCGACGGCAGCGACAATGCCGCACGGGAAAACATGGCGTACGCTCAGTTCCTGGCGGGCATGGCGTTCAACAACGCGTCCCTGGGTTTCGTGCACGCCATGGCCCACCAGTTGGGCGGCCTCTACGACCTGCCCCATGGCGTGTGTAACGCGGTGCTGTTGCCCCACGTGCAAAGCTTCAACGCCAGCGTCAGCGCCAAGCGCTTGAGCGACGTCGGCCGCGCGCTGGGAGCGGATGTCAAAGGCAGCACGGACGAAGAGGGCGCCCAGGCCGCCATCGCCGCGATTCGTGCGCTGTCCCTGGACGTCGAAATCCCCGCCGGGCTGCGCGAGCTGGGCGCCAAGTTGCAGGACATTCCGCTGTTGGCCACTAACGCGTTGAAGGACGCGTGCGGGCTGACCAACCCGCGCCGGGCGGATCAGCGTCAGATCGAGGAGATCTTTCGCAGCGCGTTCTGACGGGGCAGCCACAAGCTGCAAGCGTTAAGCTACAAGCTGTTAAGGTGTGAGGCTCGCACTGCATTCAACTTGAGCATGAAGCTTGCGGCTTGCCGCTGAGGTCCCCCTTATGAGAGTTCTGTTATTCGGTGCCACCGGCATGGTCGGCCAGGGCGTCCTGCGCGAGTGCCTGCTTGCCCCTGACGTGCAGGAAGTGGTCGCCGTCGGGCGCACGCCGCTGACCCAGGAGCATGGCAAGCTGCATCAGGTGTTGCACAGCGACATGCTGGATTTCCAGCCGTTGGAAAACTTGCTGCAAGGCTTTGACGCGTGCTTTTTCTGCCTCGGGGTGTCCTCGGCGGGTATGAATGAAACCCGCTACACCCACCTCACCTATGACCTCACCCTCGTTGCCGCCAGCACCCTGGCTCGGCTCAATCCGCAGATGACTTTCATTTACGTGTCCGGCGCCGGGACGGACAGTTCCGAGGCCGGCAAGTCGATGTGGGCGCGGGTCAAGGGCAAGACCGAGAATGCCTTGCTGCGCCTGCCGTTCAAGGCGGTTTACCTGTTCCGACCGGGGATCATCCAGCCGTTGCATGGGGTGCGCTCGAAGACGCCGTTGTATCAGGCGTTTTACTCCGTGCTCGGGCCGTTGCTGTCGTCTGTGCGTCGGCTCAAGCCGGGTTGGGTGGTCAGTACTGAAACTGTCGGCCGGGCCATGCTGGCGGCGGTGCGCCATGGCGCGCCACAGCCGGTGGTGGAGCAGGTCGAGATCAATCGCCTGGCGTCCGAGCGCGGCTGATGTTGCACAAGAGCCTGGTGCGCCGCCTGGACCTGATCACCCTGCAACTGTTCGTCGCCGTGTTCGAAGAGGGAACCCTGACCCGCGCCGCGGCCCGCGAAGCCATCGCGGTGTCGGCTGCCAGCAAGCGCCTGATGGAGTTGGAGCAGGTGCTCGGCGTGAGCCTGTTCGTGCGTCGGGCCAAGGGCATGGACCTGACCGCGGCCGGCGAGACCCTGTTGCACCATGCGCGGCAGATGCTGTTCAACGTGGAAAAAATGGGCCTGGAACTCGGTGAGCACAGCCACGGTGTGCGTGGTTACGTGCGGATGCTGGCCAATTTGTCGGCGATCATTGAGTTCCTTCCGGAAGACCTGCGCGATTTTTCCGAACTGCACCCCGAAGTCAAGACCGACCTTGAAGAGCGCCCCAGCAACGGCGTGGTCCAGGGCGTGCTGGATGGCGTCGCCGACCTGGGCATCTGCTCCAGCGACACCGACACCAAGGGCCTGCCCAGCGTGACCTATCGCCATGACAAACTGGTGGTGCTGATGCCGGCGGATCACGCATTGGCGGCGCGCTCATCCCTGGCTTTCGCCGACACCCTGGACAGCGACTACGTTGGCCTGCACGCCGCCAGCTCGATCAACATGCGCACCCACGCCGCCGCGCGCGAGGCCGGCAAAATGTTGCGCCTGCGCATCCATGTGCCGGGGTTTGATGCGATGTGCCGGATGGTCCAGGCCAATATGGGCATCGGCATCCTGCCGCAGAAGGCCTACGAACTGTTTGGCCACGCCCTGGGATTGCACGCGGTGCCGCTGACCGATGCATGGTCGCGCCGCAGCCTGATCCTGGTAGTGCGCGATGAAGCGCAGTTGTCGCCCGTCAGCCGCTTGCTGTTCGACTACCTCAGCGCGCCCCTGTAGGCGCCCGGCATGCCGGCGATGGCGATCTCGACATCACCGCAGGGCTCAAGCATCCGGTCGCCCACCAACGTGTTCGCGTTTCGCGAACGCTCCTTGCCAACTGACGGTTGGATTTTTCCTGTGCCTGTCCTCTAGCCTTGGCCGCACATTCCAAGAACAAGAGGTACACCCCATGACGGCTCCCCTGAGCGGTATCAAGGTGATCGAGATCGGTACGCTGATTGCCGCGCCGTTCGCCGCCCGGCTGCTGGGCGAATTCGGTGCCGAGGTGATCAAGATCGAAGCCATGGGCCAGGGCGATCCACTTCGCAAATGGCGAAAGCTGCACGAAGGCACATCGCTGTGGTGGTACCTGCAATCGCGGAACAAGAAGTCCCTGGCGCTGGACCTCAAGTCCGCTGAAGGCCTGGGCCTGATCAAGCAACTGCTGGGCGACGCCGACGTGCTGATCGAAAACCTGCGCCCCGGTGGCCTGGAAAAGCTCGGCCTGGGCTGGGACGTGCTGCACGCGCTCAATCCCAAGCTGACCCTGGTGCGCATCTCCGGCTATGGCCAGACCGGCCCTTACCGCGACCGCCCAGGCTTTGGTGCGATCGGCGAGGCCATGGGCGGCATTCGCTACACCACCGGCAACCCGGATTCGCCACCGGCGCGGGTCGGCGTGAGCCTGGGTGACTCCCTTGCCTCGTTGCACGGTGTGATCGGCGCGCTGATGTCGCTGCTGCGGGTCAAGACCGGCCAGGGCGACGGGCAGATTGTCGATGTGTCCCTCGCCGAAAGCGTGTTCAACCTGATGGAAAGCCTGGTGCCGGAATACGACATGCTCGGCCACGTGCGAGAACGCAGTGGTGGCGCCTTGCCTGGCATTGCACCGTCCAATACCTACCTGACCGCCGACGGTGCTTATGTGGTGATCGCCGGCAACAGCGACCCGATCTACAAGCGCCTGATGACCACCATCGGCCGCGTCGACCTGGCCGAAGCCCCTGAGTTTGCCCACAACGACGGCCGCGCGGCGAAGAGTGGGTTGCTGGATGCCGCGATCACCCACTGGACCAGCAGCTTGCCCATCGACCAGGTGCTCAGCGCCCTGGAAGCTGCCGAAGTGCCGGCCGGACGCATCTACTCGGTGGCGGATATCGTCAGCGACCCGCATTACCAGGCGCGCGATATGTTGCTCGATGCCGAGTTGCCTGGCGGTGTGTCGGTGAAGATGCCCGGCATCGTGCCCAAACTTTCCGAAACCCCCGGTGGCGTCAACTGGCAGGGTCCGGCCCTGGGCCAGCACACCGATGACATCCTTGGCAGCCTGGGCCTTACCGGCGCCGATATCCAACGCCTGAAAACCTCGGGAGTGGTGCAATGATCACTGACTATGGCGACCGGCTGATCGTCCAGGAAGTCTCCCCGCGCGATGGCCTGCAAATCGAACCGACCTGGGTCGAGACCGTCGACAAGATCGCGCTGATCGATCAGCTGTCGCTGGCCGGTTTTTCGCGTATCGAAGCCGGTTCGTTTGTGTCGCCCAAGGCCATCCCCGCGTTGCGCGACGGCGAGCAGGTGTTCCAGGGCATCGCGCGCAAACCCGGGGTGATCTATGTGGCGCTGATCCCCAACCTCAAGGGCGCCCAGCGCGCCATCGAGTCGCGCGCCGATGAGTTGAACCTGGTGATGTCCGCCAGCCAGACCCACAACCTGGCGAATATGCGCATGCGCTGCGAGGCCTCGCTGGCAGCGTTCGGTGACATCGTGCGCTTTGCCGCCGATCACGCGGTGCGCCTCAATGGCAGCATCGCCACCACCTTCGGCTGCCCGTTCGAAGGCAAGATCGATGAAGACCGCGTGCTACAGATTGTCGACGCGTATCAAGCCCTCGGCATCCAGGGCATCAGCCTGGCCGACACCACCGGCATGGCCAACCCGCGCCAGGTGGAACGCCTGGTCAAACGTGTGTTGCAGCGCGTGCCGGCGGGCGATCTGACCCTGCATTTCCACAACACCCGCGGCTTGGGCTTGTGCAATGTGCTGGCTGCCTACGAGGCCGGCGCCCGACGTTTTGATGCGGCGCTGGGTGGCCTCGGCGGTTGTCCGTTTGCGCCGGGGGCGTCGGGCAATATCTGCACCGAAGACCTGGTCAACCTGTGTGACGAGGTCGGCATTCACACCGGTATCGACCTGCCGCACCTGCTGCATATGTCCCGGCGCTTGCCGGCCTTGCTTGGCCATGAGTTGCCCGGCCAGGTGGCCAAGGCCGGGCGCAACAGCGACTTGCATCCGCCACCGGCCTACATCGCCACGCTGTAACGCCGCACCAGACAACAAAAACAATCGGACGCCTGTGAGCAGTCCGCTGGAGAGAAACCCATGAGCACTAATACGTTGGAGGCCGGCGCGCGCCCGGCCGCTGAAATCGATGCCGAAAAAGCCCTGGTCAGCAAGGTCGCCTGGCGCCTGATGCCGCTGATCATGGTGTGTTACCTGTTCGCGTTTTTTGACCGTATCAACATCAGCTTCGCCAAGTTTCAGCTGCAAACCGACCTGAGCCTCAGCGACACCGCCTACGGCCTGGGCGCCGGTTTGTTTGTGGTGGGCTATGTGATCTTTGAAGTGCCGAGCAACATGATGCTGTACAAGGTCGGCGCCCGGCGCTGGATCGCGCGGATCATGATGTCCTGGGGCCTGGCCACGGCGGCGATGGTGTTTGTCACGGCCGAGTGGCAGTTCTATGGCCTGCGCTTCATCATCGGCGCGATGGAGGCGGGCTTCGCGCCTGGCGTGTTGTACTACCTGACCCTGTGGTTCCCGCAGCATTTTCGTGGGCGCATCACCTCGATGCTGTTCCTGGCCTCGGCCTTCGCCGGCCTGGTGGGTGCACCGTTTTCCGGCCTGGTGCTCGAGCACCTCGACGGCGTACTGCAGATGCGCGGCTGGCACTGGCTGTTCCTGCTCGGCGGCTTGCCGTGCATCGGCCTGGGGTTCCTGGTGTTGACGTTGCTCAAGGACCGCATCGAAGACGCCCATTGGCTGACTTCTGCGGAAAAGGCCTTGCTGTCGAGCCGCATCGCCAAGCATGAGCCGAACACCCATGGCGGTTCACTGCTGTCGGCGATACGTATTCCGGGTTTCTTGATGCTCGGCTTTATCTACTTCCTGATCCAGGTGGCGTCCTACGGCCTCAACTTCTGGGCACCGCAATTAATCCGCAGCGCCGGCACCCAGAGCCCGGTGATGATTGGCCTGCTCACGGCCATCCCGTATGTGTGCGGTGCGATCAGCATGGTGGTGATCGGGCGTCTGTCGGATGCCACCGGCGAGCGCCGCAAGTTTGTCTGCGGCCTGGTGGTACTCGGCGCGGTGGGCTTCTTCAGTGCCGGGATCTTTGCCGACCACACGACGTTCCTGATCATCGCCCTGGGCATGTTGGGCGCGGGCATCATCGCCTCGATCCCGACCTTCTGGACGCTGCCTCCCAAGCTATTGGCCGGCGCCGGTGCGGGCGCTGCGGGTGGGATCGCGGTGATCAACACCCTCGGGCAGTTCGGTGGGATCGTCAGCCCGGTAATGGTAGGGCGGATCAAGGACCTGACCGGCAGCACCACCCCGGCGCTCTACGTGATCGGGGTGTGCGCGCTGTTGGCCGCGGCGCTGCTGCTGTGGGGCCTGCCGCAGAAACTGCGCACCCTCGACAAAGGCTGATCAGCCCGCCGTCGCCAAGGCCCGGGCCGGCGTGGCGCTGAACTGAATCAACGCCACGCCGCCGATCAACAGCAACGCCCCCAACACGCGGGGCGTTGTCAGTTGGCGCTCCACCAGGCCGAACAGGCCGAAATGGTCGAGCAGCAGCGAGGCAAGAATCTGCCCGGCCATGGCCAACGCAATAAACCCCGACGCGCCCAGCTTGGGCAGCAGCATCAACGCCAGGGAAATAAAACACACCCCGAATGCGCCGCCGGCCCACATCCACAACGGCGCCTTGCTGATGAATGCCAGGCTTGGCAACGGCAGGCGCAGCGCGATGATGACCGGCAGCAGCACGATAATGCTCACCAGCAACGAGGCGAGCGTGGCCCAGAGCGGGTGGCCAAGCCCGCGCCCGAGGTTGGCGTTGATCGCGCTTTGAAACGGCACCACCGCGCCGGCAATCACCGCCAACGCCAATAATCCCAGCCAGTGCAACGTGGTCATGGTGAATCTCCCAGAGGTTTTGCTGGACTCTAGGCTATTCGTCGCGCAAATTTAAATTCCAAATTCTTATGTCAGGCATGCAGCTGATGAATGATCTGCGCCGCATCGACCTCAACCTGTTGGTGATCCTCGACGCCTTGCTCAGTGAGCAACACGTCACGCGGGCTGCCGAGCGCCTGCACCTGAGCCAGCCCGCCGTCAGCCATGCGCTCGCGCGTCTGCGTGACCTGCTGGGCGACCCGTTGCTGGTGCGCCAGGGCGGAAGCCTGGTACCCACCGCCCGCGCCCTGGAGTTGGCGGCACCGCTGGCTGAAGCATTGGCCCAGGTACAGGCATTGCTGGCGCCGAATCGCTTCGACCCGGCCTCGGCCAAGCGGCGTTTTCGGCTGGCGATGTCGGACTACAGCGCGGCGATATTCCTGCCCGGACTGGTGCGCACCCTGCGCCGCGAAGCGCCGGGCATCGACCTGCAAATCATCCAGGCCAGCCGTGAAGGCATGGTCGACGGCGTGCTCAACGGCGACCTCGACCTGGCCGCTGGCGTGTTCCCTGACATGCCCGCCGAACTGCGCACTACGCCATTGTTCGACGAGCACTACACCTGCCTGGTGGACCGCGCCAGCCTGCCGGAAGGCGGCGTGCTGGACCTGCCCACCTACCTGTCGCGGCCCCATGTACTGCTGGAGATGCGCGGCAGCGGCACGCCGGAAATCGAGCGCGCGCTGACGGCGATTCGTGAGCGCCGACATGTGGCGATCAGCCTGCCGCACTGGGGCGTGGCGCCGCAGTTGATCCAGGGCACGGACCTGATCCTGACCGTCTCATCCCGAGGCTTGCTGAACATCGATCATCAGCACTTGGTGGCCATGCCGCCGCCGTTTCATATTCCCTCGTTTGCGTTCGAGCTGGCGTGGCATACGCGTCGCGGTGGCGATTCGGGGTTGCAGTGGTTGAAAGAGCAACTGCAGGGTGTATTGTCCGTAGGCCCCCGCTAACAGGAACCACACATGCTTTCAGGCCTCAACCACCTGACCCTGGCCGTCACCGATCTGGAGCGCAGCGTGCGCTTCTACCATGAGCGGTTGCACCTGAAACTTGACGCCACCTGGGACACCGGGGCCTACCTCTCTTTGCCGGGCCTATGGCTCTGCCTGTCGCTGGACCCTCTTCGCGAGTCCATGCCGGCGGCGGATTACACCCACTACGCGTTTACCGTCGAAGCGGCTGATTTCACCGCGCTGGTTGCGCAGCTGCGCGCCGTCGGCGTTCAAGAGTGGCGCGACAATCGCAGTGAAGGGGCTTCGTTCTACTTCCTCGATCCCGATGGCCACAAGCTCGAAGCGCATGTTGGCGACCTGGCCTCGCGTCTTGAGGCCTGCCGCAACAAGCCCTACGCCGGGATGAAGTTTTACCCCTAGCGCACATCCACCACACCTTTCCACCGTCTGTCAGAGTCGTGCCCATGACCCCATCCTTGCTGTTTGCCGTCCTCGCCTCCGGTTTCATCTACGGTATTACGCCTGGGCCAGGCGTGCTGGCCGTATTCGGCATCGGCGCCGCCCGTGGCCGACGTGCCGGAGCGGGTTTTCTGTGCGGGCACTTGCTCGGCGACGTGGTGTGGTGCAGCACCGCGCTGATCGCGATTGTGGGCGCGCGCGAAGTCGGCAGCCGTGCATTTGATGTACTGGGTGTGCTCAGCGGGTTGTACCTGTTCTGGCTTGGCTGGCGCGCGATCCGCACCCAGCGCCGCAGCAGTGATGCGCCCCAGGGCGCCGCGCGGCATCCGTTCTGGCACGGCATCCTGTTCGGCCTGACCAACCCCAAGGCCTACCCGGTGGCCGTGGCGACGTTTACTGCGTTGCTGTCCAGCCGTGCCGAACTGCTGACCTGGGCGATGCTGCCTTCGTTGATCTTTCTCAGCTTTGTCGGCGGCCTGCTGGCCTACGCGATCCTGATCGGCGTGGTCGGTGCCCAGCGGGTGCGTACCGTGTATCAGCGGCATGAAATCCTGATCACCCGACTCTGTGGCGTGATGTTCATCGGCTTTGCCATCAACGCCCTGGCCCATGCATTGCCGGGGCTGTTTGGCAGCAAACCGGCCTGAGGCGGCAGCGACCGTTCGTCGTACTGGCGAGTTTTTTCTAAACCTTTGCCGCCGTAAAAATTCGAATTCAGGGCGGGGTGTAGTCCCCGCACCCATTTTTGCCCTGGAGGAACCCATCATGAGCCGCATGGCTATCCGGTTACGCACCGCCAGTTTCGCGATGCTGCTGGGCCTCGGCGCCAGCAATGCTTTCGCCCAGTCGCCTGCCGAATTCATCGAGCAGGCTTCGGCCAAAGGTATGGCCGATATCGAAACCAGTCGCATGGCCCACGCCAAGACCTCGTCCCAGGAAATCAAGGACTACACCATCGAGGTGATCAACGAGCGCACCCTGGCCAACCAGCATCTGGCCGCCATTGCCAAGAAGCTCGACCTGCCGGTGGCGCCGCGCGAGAAGATCGTCGACAAGGCCGAGACCTTGATGCCTGAACTCAAGGACGGCGACTCGTTCGACGCCGCCTACACCGCCCAGCAGGTCAAGGAAAACGAAGACGCCATCGCCCTGTTCAAACAGGAAGGCGCAGCGTCGGACGTGCCGGAAATCAAGGCATTGGTGGATGAGACGCTGCCCAAGTTGGAAGAGCGCCTGCAAAAAGCCCGTGCCCTGGCATCGACCTACGGTAAAGGTCATCAAGGCGACGGCTGAAACTTTCGCCGGTAGCAAAAACGGCGGTTGGAGCACATCCAACCGCCGTTTTTTATGCCTGGTTCAAATCGGTTTTATTTGGCACTGCATCGTCGACGGCTTCGCCGCAACTGCTATTGAGCGTTACGCTGCCGGTGGCGCCGATGCTGCGGTATTCCTTGCGCAGTTTTTCCAGCTCCTTGCGGTCCAGCCCGTCCAGGCTCAGCACCGCGTTCTGCGCATCCTTGGACACACGCAGCAGTTCGTCGATCTTGATATGCAGGATGTCGTTGTCGCGGTTTTGCGTGTTCTGGATCAGAAACACCATCAGGAAGGTGATGATGGTGGTCGAGGTGTTGATGATCAGTTGCCAGGTGTCGTTGTAGTGGAAGTAGGGTCCGCTCAGGCTCCACAGGAAAATCAACGCGACGGCCGCGTAAAACGTCCGGGCACTGCCTGCCCAGCGGGACAGAGATTGGGAGACTGCGGAGAATTTCATGACCGTTTTCCTCAAGGATGGGTGATGGAAATACTGACCGCAGGGATGCTCTGAAATTTCTTTTTACAATTGCTGGGCGTGACCGGAGGTATGCGCTTTTTTTACAAGTGTTTAGGAGGGGGCCTACGCCGCCCCTGCCGTGATGGGCGCGAGACTGGATTTTTATCCGGATATTGCTCATGCACGCTGACGTCGCCTGTGACCTGCCCATGCTTTACCACCGAACCGAGGACCACTATTTTGCCGCCACATGCTCGCTGCATCGCCGCCACAACGCCTGCATCAACGCTTATCTGACCGACGAAGCGTTGGACCCCTTTAACCTGTTATTCATCCGGGTAGGGAGTGGCCCCCTGGGCGACGCGGTGGCCGCGATGCTGGACGTGATTCGCGGTACAACGCTGGACATACGCGTGGTGATCCATGAGGAAAAGGTCGAGGGGTTGCGTGACGTACTCACGGAGCTGGGCTTCCAGGCCGCTGAAGTTACCACCGCGATGGTGCTCGAACAGTCGCACCTTGTTCCGCCGACGAGCGACAGCGCCGTGCAGATCAGCCTGACGCAGCACTTGGATGACTGGGCAGCTCCGCTCGGCAATGCGTTTTCGATGCTGCCCGAAGGCCTCGCGCGCTATCAGGCCCGGCACGAACGGGCGCTTGAGGCGGGTGAGGCGCTTTACCACTTCATCTTGTCCAGCGAAGGGCAGGTGAGGTCTTCGTTAACGTTGTCGATGTGTGACGGGGAAGCGCGGCTGAATGATGTCGGCACGCTCATGGACTCTCGCGGACGAGGCTACGCCACCCAATTGATTCAAGCGGCCTTGCGTCACGCTACGAGCCTGGGTGCCGAACGGTGTTTTCTTGAAGCATCGACGCAGGGCCTACCGCTGTATCGAACGTTGCGCTTCACGCGCTTATTCGACTACCAGTCGTTTGTTCGTGGACCCCTCGCCGCGCCGTCATCAGAAGGCCATTTTGACTTGCCCGCGATCTTCGAGTCGTAACAGATACTGCTTGGCCTCAAGCCCCCCGGCAAAGCCGGTCAGCCCGCCTGACGCGCCAATGACGCGATGGCACGGTGCGATGATCGAGATGGGGTTACGACCATTGGCCGCCCCCACGGCACGCACGGCCTTGGGGTTGCCGATCTGTTGGGCGATCTGGCTGTAGCTGCGGGTTTCGCCGAAGGGGATGGTCAGCAGTGCCTGCCAGACCTGCCTCTGAAATTCAGTGCCGGCGAAGTCCAGCTCCAACTCGAATCGATGGCGCGTACCGGCGAAATATTCCGCCAGTTGACGCTTGGTTTCCAACAGCACCGGGCTGTCATTGGCTTCGTGCAAGGCGCCCAGGCGCACACGGTTGGCGCGCTCGCACTCCCACAGAATGGCACTGAGTTTGCCGTCGCGCGCCACCAGGGTGAGGACGCCGACAGGGGAGGGCATGAGGGTGTATTCGTAAGCCATGATCGAGCTCCTGGGTGGGCGGGTATGGGTTCAATCTAGCGCAGCCCGCGCCACTGAAAACTTCGTTTCTTGCGGTTGAATTCAGGCCGGTCAGTGCTCTTGCTGCAGCACTTTGAGCGCCGCCGACGCGAGGAAACCCGAGCGGCTTTTTTCCTCGGGGTGATGCAGCACGTATTCATCGATGCGGTTGAGCAAATAGCCCGGCAAGGTGATATTGAGCTTTTGCGCCTTGCCCAGGTACTTGGTGACATCAATGTCCACTACCGCCCAGGTGCAGCCGGCGTACTGTGGGTTGGCTGCATGCACGGTGACTTTCTGTGCGCTGGGGATCGGTGCACCGTCTTCGGCAAGGATCTCGAAGTGCCCTTCAATGGCTTCACGCGCCATGGCCATGGCGTCATCGAGGTCGTCGCCGGCCGAGAAGCAGCCAGGAATATCCGGGACTTCCACGCCCCAGGCATGGTCTTGGTCGCCGGTTGAAATTGCGATGGGATACAGCATGTTCGTTGTCCTCCAGGGACGGCTTAACTCAGCAGAGCTTGTTTGAGAATGCTCTTGGCGGTCTTGTCCAGCAGGTCCTTCTTTGGATGAGGAATCGTTACCAGCCCCGGTTTGGTCGGGTGCCTGAAGTGATGATGACTGCCCCTGATGCGGACCAGATACCAGCCATCGGCAACGATGTGCCCCATCAAATATCGGCTATCCACAGCACCTCCTTGTGGTGTGTGTTGGTGGTGACTATAACCACGAAAAATAAATTATCAACACTATACCTACCGACGGTCGGCGACCGGTATTTCGGTAGGCGGTATCTGGAGTGTATGACCGCGCAGGAAGGGCGTTTGGAAGAGGTATTGCGGGGTTTTGCGAATGCGTCAGCGAGACGGCATTCCCTCTGCGATCACGGCGAGGAACGCGTCGACCAACACACTGTGTCTGTGTGTGGGGGTCAGCACCAGCAATTGTGCGCACGCATCCGCTTCCACCAAGGGCCGATAGGTGACGCCCTTGTTCATCAAGCTGCGGGTACAGGCCGGCACCAGCGCGACCCCTTGCCCGGCAGCGACCAGCGCGATGATCGAGGTGATCTGTCGCCCGGTCGGCCCGGCGCGCAGCGGCACGCCGTGGTGGCGGTAAAGCTGCTCGATGGACTGGTTCAGTCCCGAACCGTAGTCGGCGGGAAACAGGATCAGGGGATAGGTGCTCAGTTGGGCCAGGCTGATGTGCGCCTGCTGGGCCAGCGGGCTGTCGCTGGACACTGCGGCCACCAACGGCTCCTGACCCAGCGACAGTGCCTGCACCTGCTCGTTTTGCGGCAACAACCGGCTCAGGCCGATATCCAGCCGCCCGTCCGCCACCTGCGCTCCGAGGCTGCCGGAAGCGCATTCCACCAGCGTCAATTGCACATCGGCAAAGCGCTGGGCGAAGGCCTGGATGGTCTGGCTGAACAAATCCGACAGGGCAATCGAGCTGACGTAACCCAATGTCAGCTGCCCGGCAGTGCCCGCCGCGAGTTTGGCGGCGATCACCTGCGCGAGTTCCACCTGTTCGAGTACGCCCCGGGCGTAGGGCAAAAACGCGCGGCCCTGGGCAGTGAGGGTCACCGTTCGGCTGGTGCGATCAAACAGCTTGAACCCCAACTCGGTTTCCAGCGCCGAGATCTGCCGGGTCAACGGTGGCTGCGCCAAGTGCAGGCGCAAGGCGGCGCGGCCGAAGTGCAATTCTTCGGCGACCGTCAGAAAGTAACGCAGCTTGCGTAGGTCGAGCATCCTGATCCTTGGGTATTGATCGGTCGGAAATCGGTATTGGTCACGATCATGCCGCTCATTCTATAAAGGCGTTACAAAATAAAACGAGAGGTTTCATGAAACCGCGCCTGCATTGTGCCCGCCTTGCCCTGTTCCTGTGTGGCTGCGCGGCGTTTCTCAACCTCTATGCGACCCAGAGCATTCTGCAGACCTTTGCCGCGCAGTTTCATATCAGCGCCAAGGCGGCAGGGTGGAGCATCACCGTGACCACCCTGGCGGTGGCGATCACGGCCCCTTTCGTCAGCCGCCTGACCGGGCGTTTCCAGCAGCGCAGCGTGATCGCCTTGGCTGCGTTGTTGCTGGCGGTGCCGGCGTTGATGACAGCCTATGCCGACAGTTTCGCCGAAGTGTTGGTGTGGCGCTTTGTCGAGGGCATGTTGATCCCGGTGGTGTTCGCCACCAGCGTGGCTTATATCGGCGATCGCTGGAGTGGCGGCACAGTGACTGAAGTCACCAGCCTGTATGTCGCGGGCACCGTGTTGGGCGGGTTCGCCGGGCGCTTTGTCACCGGGGTGATGACCGAGTACGTGGGCTGGCGCGAAGCCTTTGAATTGCTCGCGGCCCTGAGTTTGATGGTCGGCGGGTTTATCCAGTTTCTACTACCACCCAACCGCGCGAGGACGGTCCCCGTCAAAGCCTCTTCATCGGGGGTGTTTCGCCTGCCTTTGCTCGCCGCTTACGCCGTAGGTTTCTGCGTGTTGTTCTCGCAAGTCGCGGCGTTTACCTACGCAGGTTTGCACCTTGGCTTACCGCCTTTCAATCTCGGGCCTGCAGCGTTGGGCACGTTGTATATGGTGTTCCTGTTGGCATTGATCGTGATCCCCATCGCCGGGCGTCTCAGCAAAGCCCGTCCGCACACCGAGCTGCTGACGGTCGCTGCAGTGCTCGGCGTCAGTGGCTCGGCGCTGACCCTGACGTCGTCGCTGTGGTGCATCGTGGTGGGCCTGGCGCTCAGTTCCACCGGCGTGTTTCTCGCACAGGCCGCCGCGAATGCCTATATCAGCGCCACCGCCGATGGCAACAAGGCACGCGCTGTGGGGCTGTATCTCACCTGTTACTACCTCGGCGGCAGTTGCGGCGCCATCGTGCCGGCCTTGATCTGGGAACGCTGGGGCTGGGCGGGCTGCGTGACGCTGATCATCGGTTTCCAATTACTGACGTTGCTGATCGCCCTGACCGGCTGGAAGCCGCCTAAACCCGAGCTGATTCCTACCTCATGAACGACACCGTCGCTGTGCCTGCGTCTGAAATATCCACTCGTCGTCGTGTGCTGTTCGCCGGTTGCAGCGCTCACGCCATCCACGATGGACTCACCGACGCCATCTACGTGCTGCTGCCTATCTGGCAAGCTCAGTTCGCCTTGTCCTACGCGCAGATCGGCCTTTTACGCGGCGCCTATTCCGGGATGATGGCGGTGTTCCAATTGCTGGCCAGCCGCGCCGCCAAACGCTGGGGCCGCGTACCGCTGCTGGTGGGGGGTACGGCGTTGGCAGGGTGTGCCTACCTGTTGGTGGGGCAGGCGACCGGATTGACGCTGTTGCTGGTCGCGCTGTTGCTGGGCGGCTTGGGCGCCAGCACGCAGCATCCGCTGGCATCCTCGATGATCACCGACGCCTATGAGGACGGGGGCGGGGTCAAGCAGGCGCTGTCCCAGTACAATTTCTCCGGCGACATCGGCAAAACCCTGATCCCGGGGCTGATTGGCCTGCTGCTCACCGTCATCAGTTGGCGAGCGAGCGCCACACTGCTGGGGCTGATCGGCCTGGCGGCGGCGGGGCTGTTGTGGTGGCTTATTCCTACTCAAGCCTGCGAATCCACCGTCAGCAAAAAAGCCAGGCCGCTCAAGGGCGTCGGCTCCGTCACTGGCCTGCGCGCATTGATCCTCACCGGTACGCTCGACAGTGCCGTGCGCATGGGCTTTCTCACGTTTCTACCGTTCCTGCTGCAAGCCAAGGGCGCCGGTACCGCCGGCATCGGCCTGGCGCTGACGATGCTGTTTATCGGTGGCGCCTTCGGCAAATTGCTGTGCGGTTACCTCGGTGCACGCATTGGCATGATGAAGACCGTATGGATCACCGAAACCAGCACCGCGCTGCTGATCGTTGCCGCCGTATACCTGCCGCTGACCGGGTTGATGGTGATGTTGCCGCTGCTGGGGTTGGCGCTCAATGGTACGTCTTCGGTGCTCTACGGCGCGGTGCCGGACCTGGCCGGCGCGGGCAAGCGCGAGCAGGCGTTTGCGCTGTTCTACACCGGCACGATCGGCGGCGGGGCGCTGGCACCGGTGGTGTTTGGCGGCGTGGGGGACGCGCTGGGTGTCCCGGTGGCGGTGATGGTGCTGGCAGGAGTCTTGTGTGTGACGTTGCCGCTGGCGTGGGTAGTGCAAAGGGGGGTGGACAGGAACCAACGATGATCGCTTTTCGCAGGTGAAACTCAGTTCCGTCCTACGTCATGACCTGGGCCTCCTGGGTTGTAGCGTTCGCGCTTCATGAACGGATGAAGCCAGCATTCAAAGTGTCGCCGCCAGCGAAAACGGAATGCGCAACGCCCCGATCGGCCCTTCGCGCGTACCGCACATCTCGTCATGAACGCAGTGCTGCACCAGTACACACGGAAACGGTGGAACCCTTTGCAACAGATCGCGCAAATGCGTGGTGGAGCCGATGCGCATCGGCTTCCCGCTATCGTCCAGTAACGTCATTTCGACGTCATCCAGTCTCACGCGAGCGATATAGAAACCGCCTTCCAGCGACAACAATTCCAGCTCACGTATTTCGCCTTTCCCAGCCAGTTCGGCCAGCTGTTGCAGATTCATGATTGAGCCTCGCTTCAGGGTCATTGGCGACGAAAGAACAAAGTGACCTGACCCCACTCGACACCAAACTTGGACATACTCGAGCGGTTGATCAGGGTGTCCTCGTCCATCAGGTACATCCAGTCGTCAAAGCTGACTTCGTAGACGGAGCCATCCACCGGTAGGTTGAGACGGTAGCGCCAACGCAGTGCGTTGCCCGCCACCTCGCCGATAGCTTCGCCGACCACGTCTCCTGCCCGACCGCGCCAGCGTCCCGGGCCGTCCGGGGTTAGTGTCCAGATTCGTTGCTGACGCGTGCCGTCGCTGTAGAGAAACCGCTCGTCGAGAATCAACGCATCGCCCTCGCGCCGGCTGGCGATATTCACCTCAAAGCGCTTGGCGACTTCACCCGAACGCTTCTGGAAGATGCCCCAGGCTTTCACGGGCTTGCTGAAGAAACGCTCCAGGTCCAGCTGCGGTTGCTGGCCGGCATAGTGATCGACCCCCACGTTGCCGCAACTACTCAAACTCAACACCAGCAACAATGAAATCCATAGACGCGTCATTGTCCGGCTCCATGAAGGTGCGCGGCGTAGTGCCATCGCTCAGGATTGATACTTGTACAAAAATATTGATTTGTACATGTTTGTGCGAGGCGACTGACGAGTAGCACAAATCCCACCCATAAAAAAACCGGCCACCAAGGACCGGTTTTTTTAGGCCTCCCCCGTCAGAACCATCCTGACGTGGGCGCAAAATATGAGTGGAGCGGGTAGAGGGAATCGAACCCTCGTCGGAAGCTTGGGAAGCTACTGTTCTACCATTAAACTATACCCGCTCAGAGCGGCTGACTTTGTACCAGATGTGCGCCGGGATTTGAAGTTTTTCTTCGAAAAATGTGTGGGTTGCGTGCGCCAGGCGAGGCAGCAAACTGATCTCGGTGGGGCGCGAGCGTGCGTAAGGGCTGGGTTTGCCCGCGATAGATGGACCTTGGAGGTCAGGCTATCGCGGGCAAGCCAGTGCCTAGGCACGCTGGCGAGCGTGTTTCAGATGGCGAAGGCATGCTGGGTCTGGCCTTGGTGATAGCGCAATCGGTTGACCTGCCGCTCGGGTTTGAGAAAACCCACCACCGCCGCACGACTGTCCCGGCACGCCGCCTTGTGCTCCATGTCCAGGAAGTGCCCGGTCGCCTGGATGGTGCTGAAGCTGCTGTTCGTCACGTACTGCCCGAACTGCCTGGCGTCGTCGGCGCTGGTGTATTCGTCCCACTCGCCGTTCAAGAACAGCACCGGTACGTCGATCTGCCGTGCGGCCTTGAGGTAGCACAGGCGGTCACTGTGCAGCACCTGGCTGATGTGAAAATGCATCTGCCCGTACTCGTGCTCGGCCAGGCTGCTCACATGCTTGTAGTTGAAACGCTTGAACAGGGACGGCAAGTGTTTGCCGATGGTGCTGTTGACCAGGTGGCCGACGCTATGGCGATCGAGGTTGCCGAGGTAGTCGACACCACGCTCTAGATAGTCGCGCATCGGCGCGTTGATCACCGGGGAGAACGAGCTGATCACGGCCTTTTCCACACGGCGCGGGCGGTGGGCGAGGGCGACCAGGGTCGCGGCGCCGCCCCAGGAAAAGGACAGCACGTGCTCGGCCGCGAAGTGGTCGATCAGTTCCAGCAGGATCTGGCCTTCGACTTCTTTGGTCAGCATGTGCTCATGGCGATTATGGATCTTGGAGCGACCGGCGTAGGGCTGGTCGTACAAAACCACATTGAATTGCGGGTACAGGCTTTTCACGGTTTGGGCGAAGGATGCCGTGGTGGCCATGGAGCCGTTGACCAGGATGATGGTCTTTTCAGCAGCGTCCGCGCGATAGAACTCCGTGTAAACCCGATACTGACCCTGTATATCCAGCACAGCGATTTCTGGCCTCATGTCGTAAGACTCCTGGCAAGCGGGTAGGGCGCGCAGATCACTCTGCACGAGCTTTGTGACAGGTAGGCATACGCCTGGAAAATGAGGGCCCATGTCGATCCGATGACGGTTGGCCGACGGGTGTTGTTATGGCGGGCTGTTTGCCTGGGAGGCCCGTAGATCAAGCGCGGGCGGGGCAAGGTGTTTCTTGGAGGTTATAGGCGACTCGCCAGTCATAATTTGGCTGACGGTTTGATTCAAGCAGTCGAGTGGCCAGCTCGCAAGCCGGCAGACAGGTTTTTTGCCATCACCGGCTGAACGGTCGTCAGACCTGTCGGATTTCTTCCTCGGACAGCGCCCGATACTCGCCCGGCGCCAGGCTCAGGTCCAACACCAACGGGCCCATCCGCTCCCGGTGCAAGCCCGTCACTTTGTTGTTGAAATGCCCGAACATGCGCTTCACCTGGTGATAGCGGCCTTCGATGATGCTCAGGCGTGCGGTCCTGGGCCCCAGCAACTGCAGATCGGCGGGTTGCGTGGTCAGGTCTTCAAACGCGAAATACACGCCCGCCGTAAAGGTAGCCGCGTAGTGCGGGCCGATGTCCTGCTCGGTCTGCACGAGATAGACCTTGGGCAGCTTGGTCTGCGGTTGCGTCAGGCGCCGTGACCACTGGCCATCGTTGGTGATCAGCATCAGGCCCGTGGTGTTGAAATCCAGACGACCGGCGATGTGCAGCTCGTCTTTGTCCGGCTCATCCAACAGGTCCAGGACCGTGCGGTGTTGCGGGTCAGCGGTAGCGCTCACGCACCCCTGGGGTTTGTGCAGCATGAAGTAACGCGCCGCGCGGCCCGCCTGCAACACTTCAGCATCCACGCAGACGCGGCTGAATTCGCGTACTTCATGGTGAGGATCACTGACGGCGACACCATCAACGCTGATACGCCGCTCGACCAGCAACACCCGCACCTGCTGGCGATTGAAACGCGGCAGATTGCTGAGGAAACGGTCAACGCGCATGGCGAATCTGTTCATCGACCTGCGCGCACCGCGGGCACAGGCAGGCCTTGTTGCGCAGTTCATCGGGCAGCGCTTCAAGTATCGCCGGGTCGATGGTGACGCTATAGCACCAGCAAGGCTGATCGGCTGTACGTGGGTCGGCCAGGGTGCAGTCGTTGCGGGCACCGCAGGCAGGGCAAAGGGTTGGCGTGGTCATGGTCGGTCGGGCAGGGCCTCGGAAGTCCCTGCACGATACAGCGCCGTTCAGTCGCGTTCCAGCACGACGACCCGCTGGCCGGCGCCGATACTGCTGCCCGGCTGCACCGGAATCTTGCGCACCACCCCGGCAAACGGCGCCAGCACCGGGATCTCCATTTTCATCGACTCCAGGACCACCAGCACATCGCCGGCCGCCACGCGCTCACCCGAGCTCACCTGGACTTGCCAGAGATTGCCGGCGATATGGCTGTCGATGCTGTACTCATTGGCTTGCAGCGGCGTGTCCTGCGCCAGCGGCGGCGCTGACTCTTCACTGTCGAAATGCGCTTGGCCGCTGGCGATCCAGCGTTCGCGCTCGGCGTTGAAAGCGTGCTGCTGGTGCTCACGAAAGGCATCGATCGTGGGTGCTTCCCGCGCGAGAAATGCCTGGTAATCCGCCAGGTTCAACGTGCTGTCTTCGATGCTCAGCTCAAAACGCCCCAGGGGAAAGTCCCGCCGAATCTGCAGCAGTTCCTGCGCGCTCACCGGGTAGAAGCGAATCTGGTCGAAAAACCGCAGCAGCCATGGCTTGCCATCGAACGCCGCCACTTCGCGATAGCGGTTCCACATCTGCAACGTGCGCCCGACGAACTGATAACCGCCGGGGCCTTCCATGCCGTACACGCACAAGTAGGCGCCGCCGATGCCCACCGAGTTCTCGGCGGTCCAGGTGCGCGCCGGGTTGTACTTGGTGGTCACCAGCCGGTGGCGCGGGTCGAGCGGCGTGGCCACCGGTGCGCCGAGGTAGACGTCGCCCAGGCCCATGACCAGGTAGCTCGCCTCGAACACGGTGTGGCGCACTTCATCGAGGTTGGCCAGGTCGTTGATACGGCGGATGAACTCCAGGTTGCTCGGGCACCAGGGCGCGTCCTTGCGCACGGTGGTCATGTATTTTTCGATGGCCAGTTGGCACGCCGGGTCGTCCCAGGACAACGGCAAGTGCACGATGCGCGACGGCACCTGCAGGTTTTGCCGGGCGCACACGGCGCTCCACTCGCTGGCGATCAGTGCCAGCAGATCCGCCAGGGGCAGTTGTTCGGGCTGGTAGTGGATCTGCAGGGCGCGGATGCCCGGCGTCAGGTCGATGACGCCGTGCAGCGCACGGGCTTCGAAGGCTTGCATCAGGGCGTGGCCGCGAAAACGCAGGACCAGGTCCAACTCGGCGGCGCCGATTTCCAGCAGCAGATGGGTGTCGCCTGCGAGGCGGGCGACCAGGCGGGTGTCGCCCTCGCCGATATCCAGCACCACCGGCGACGTGTAGGCGCCCGGCGTGCCGACGATGGCGGCGCCTTGGTCGGCCTGAAGCACCGAGTTGTCGGCATCGCTGGCAAACTTGCTCCTGCAGACGCGGTTCTCTTTCATGGCCAGTTCACGGGCGGTTTTGAGGTCGACCGGCTCGAAGCGCACCTTGTCGCCGGCCTTGAGCTGCCCCAGCTGCCACAGGTCCGCCTCGATCACTGTCACCGGGCAGACGAAACCGCCGAGGCTCGGGCCATCCGGGCCGAGGATCACCGGCATGTCGCCGGTAAAATCCACCGCGCCAATGGCATAGGGATTGTCGTGGATATTCGACGGATGCAGCCCCGCCTCCCCGCCGTCCGTGCGTGCCCACGATGGCTTGGGCCCGATCAATCGCACGCCGGTACGGCTGGAGTTGAAATGCACTTCCCACGGCGTGGCAAAGAAGGTGTCGATGTACTCCGGCAGGAAATATTCCGGCGCGCCGTGGGGGCCATAAATCACTCGCAGCGTGCGCACCTGTGGCAGCGGTTCGGCGAGGCACTGCTGGCCGGCACTCGCGTCCAGCAGCGGCGCCAGGTGCAACACATCCCCGGCGCGCAACGCCCGTCCACCATGGCCGCCGAACTGGCCGAGGGTGAAGGTACTTTTACTGCCCAGGTAGTCCGGTACTTGCAGCCCGCCGCGCAGGCACAGGTAGCTGCGCGCGCCGGCGCCGGCGATGGTGCCAAGGCTCAACATCGCGCCGGCCTCGATCAGCAGCGCGGTGTTCATCGGCACCGGCTGCTCATTCAACAACAATGGAATGTCCGCGCCGGTCACCGCGACCACCGCCGCACAGTTGAAGCGCAGCAGCGGCCCGCTCATGGTGATTTCCAGCGCGGCGGCGCCGTCGTCATTGCCCAGCAGGCGATTGCCCCTGCGCAGCGCGCGGCTGTCCATCGGCCCTGACGGCGGCACGCCCACGGCCCAGTAACCGAGGCGGCCGGGATAGTCCTGCACGCTGGTTTGCGTGCCGGCGCTGAGCACCTCGAAGGTGTTGGCGACGTAGACCAGATCTTCCAGGCAACGCGTCCAGGGCCGACCGCTGGCGAAGGGGGCGGCGAGCAGAATCTGGCGCAGGTAGTCGCGGTTGGTTTCCACCCCATACAGTTGGCTGTCGCTCAAGGCCTGGTGCAGGTCCAGGCGCGCCTGTTCGCGGGTCGGGGCCCAGGCGATCAGCTTGGCGATCATCGGGTCGAAGTACGGCGGGATCTCACACCCGGCCTCGACCCACGTGTCGATGCGCAGGCCTTCGCCTGCGGGGAAGTCCACACAGGTCAACAGCCCTGGGCTCGGCTGGAAGTCGCGGCCGGGGTCCTCGGCGTACAGCCGCGCCTGGATCGCATGGCCCCGAGGTTTTACGTCCAACTCAGCCAGCGGCGGCAGTTCACCCGCCGCCAGTTGCACCATCCAGCGCACCAGGTCCACGCCCCACACCTGCTCGGTGACGCCGTGTTCCACTTGCAGGCGCGTGTTCACTTCAAGGAAGTAGAAGCGCCCGTCGGCGCTATCAAAGATAAATTCCACGGTGCCGGCGCTGCGGTAATTCACTGCCTTGGCGAGGGTGATGGCGGCTGCACACAAGGCCTCGGCCATGCCTTCGGGCAGATTCGGCGCCGGGGTTTCCTCGAGGACTTTCTGGTTGCGCCGCTGCACGGAACAGTCGCGCACGCCGAGGGCGATCACGTCACCTGCGCCGTCGCCGAACACCTGCACTTCAAGGTGACGCGCGTGCTCGATGTACTTCTCGATAAACACACCGGCGTCGCTGAAATTGTTCTGGCCCAGGCGCTTGACCGCCTCGAACGACTCGCTCAACTGCGCCGCGCTGCGGCACACGCGCATGCCAATCCCGCCGCCGCCGGCGGTACTTTTCAGCATCACCGGGTAGCCGACGGTGTCGGCGGCCCGCAACGCAGCGTCGAGGCTGTCGAGCAGCTCGGTGCCTTCCAGCAGCGGAATGTGCTGTTGCCTGGCCAGGGCGCGGGCAGTGTGCTTGAGACCGAACACGCGCAACTGTTCGGGCGTCGGCCCGACAAACGCAATGCCTGCGTGTTCACAGGCTTGGGCAAAGGCGGCGTTTTCCGACAGGAACCCGTAGCCCGGATGAATCGCCCTGGCACCGCAGGCCTTGGCGGTCGCGAGGATTTTTTCCACAGCCAGGTAGGTCGTGGCGGCGGCGCCTTCACCGAGGCTGTAGGCCTCGTCGGCGTGTTGGATATGCAGGCTCGCCGCATCGGCTTCGGCATAGATGGCGACGCCCTTGACCTGCAGTTCGCGCAAGGTGCGCAGGATGCGGCAGGCGATGGCGCCACGGTTGGCGATCAACAGTTTTTCGAACATGGCAAAACCCTGCGGGCCGTCCCGCAAAGTGAGGGAGCACTTCGGTCGTCCGAAATGCATGCGGTCAGTGTGGGAGCGGGCTTGCTCGCGAATGCGGTGTTTCAGTCAATCTATGTATCGCTGACACACCGCCTTCGCGAGCAAGCCCGCTCCCACATTTGATCTTCAGCGTTTGTGGAGGCACTGCCCGGCGCGGGCCTGGCACAGGGCAAACAACCATTGACGCAACCGGCTCATTTTCAATTCCATACCAGCAGCTCCGCAGGGGTGGGGTTGTAGGCGTTGCACGGGTTGTTCAGTTGCGGACAGTTGGAGATCAACACGATCACGTCCATCTCCGCGCGCAGGTCGACGTACTTGCCAGGGGCGGAAATCCCGTCTTCGAAGGTCAGCTCGCCGTCGGCGGTTACCGGCACGTTCATGAAGAAATTGATGTTCGGCCCGATGTCGCTTTTGCCCAGCCGGCCATCGTGGGCGCAGGCGCGCAGGTAGTTGTCGCGGCAGCTGTGCATGTAGCGTTTTTCCAGGGCGTAGCGCACGGTGTTGCTCTCCTGGGCGCAGGCGCCGCCGAGGGTGTCGTGGCGCCCGCAGGTGTCTTCGACGATGGTCAGCATCGGCTGGCCGAGGTTGGAATACAACACGCTGCCGGTGCCCAGGTACACGCTGTTCTGGCGACGCAAGGTGCGTTGCACGTCGTAGCGCTCACGTGGGTTCTTGAGGCTGTAGAACAGCGTGTCGACGGCCTGGTTGCCCTCAAGATCGAGGATGCGCAGGGTCTGCCCGGCCTTGACCTCCATCAGCCACGGCTCGCCGGCGGGGATGGTGGCGCGGTATACCGCTGCATCCGGTTGTTTCAGTGCGATAGACATGGCAGCTCCTCAGGCGAACAGGCGGTCGGTGTTGATAAAGCCGCGCGCGTTTTCCGGGCGCGAAGTGCGGCAGTGTTCGGCGACGCTGGGGTCGGCGTTCATCCAGCTCAGTTTCAGTGGTTGTGGGGCGTAGTCAGGGTTGGGGTCCATCGGGTGTTGCAGCGCGGTGAGCACCACCAGGGTGTCCATCGGGGTGTAGAGTTCGATGTAGTCGCCGGCCTTGGAGTTGCCCGGCACGAAGTGCAGGCCGCCGTCGGCATCCACGCTGACGCGGCTGAACAGGTTGAGGGTCATCAGCAGGTCGGACAGGCCCAGGCCCCACTTGCCCAACTCCACCAGCAGGTTGTCGGTGCCGTTGCGGAAAAAGCCGTTGCGCAGTTCCTGATAGCGGCCCTGGCCGTACTTCTCGGCGACTTCGGCGGCGCACAACACGCCGCCAATGCTGTCGCTCCAGCCGCAAGTGTCAGCGGTGATGGCCGCCAGTACGCGGCCCATGTCCGAGTACAGGCAATGGCCGGTGGTGAGCTTGGCGGTGTGCTGGCATTTGAGGCTGTCGGGCAGGTTCAGGCGCTCGGTTTTTTCGTTGGCGTTGAGCAGGGTCAGGCTGACGTTGGCGCCGCCGCGAATATCCGTGAGACGCAGCAGTTGACCGCGCTTGAGCACGAACGAACGGTGACCACCACCGGGTAGCATTTCCTCGGCGAACGGCGGGAACAGCGGGTTGGAATCAGTCATTTGGAAAGAGCTCCAAGTTCGGCGGCGAGCGCCTTGCGACGCTCGCTGTTCAAAGGGATGTCGTAGGTGATACGGGCGCCATAGGCGCCGGGGGCGTGGGGGTCGACGCGCACTTTGTCGAACACCAGCAGGCGCGTGCCGAGGCTGAAGCCTTCGCTCAGGTCGTGGGTGACCATGAACACCGTCAGGCGGGTTTCGCGCCACAGTTCCAGCAGCAACTGGTGCATGTCTTTGCGAATGCCTGGGTCGAGGGCGCCGAAGGGTTCATCCAGCAGCAATACGCGCGGCTGCATGATCAGCGCCTGGGCGATGGCCAGGCGTTGTTGCATGCCGCCGGAGAGCTGCGCCGGGTATTTGTCCAGCGCATGGCCGAGGCCGACCTTGTGCAGCAGTGCACCCGCCTGTTCGCGAGCCTGCTGCCTGGCCTTGCCGAACAATCGGCCGAGCAGTGCTGAACGCGGCAGTTCCAGGCCCAGGGCGACGTTGTCGAGCACGCTCAGATGCGGGAACACCGAGTAGCGCTGGAACACCACGCCACGGCTGGCATCCGGCTCGGCAGCGAGCGGTTGGCCGTCCAGCAGGATCTGGCCTTTGCTCGCGGTTTCCTGGCCCAACAGCAGGCGCAGGAAGGTCGATTTACCGCACCCCGAGGTGCCTACCAGCGTGCAGAACTCGCCCTCGGCCACGTGCAGGTTGAGGCCTTCGAGCACCACCTGGTCGCCATAGCGCTGCCACACATTGTTGACGCTGATAAAGCTCATGCCCGCGCTCCTTCGTACCAGGGGAACGCGCGTCGGGTCAGGGCCTTGAGGCCCCAGTCCATCAGCCAGGCCAGCAGGGTGATCCACACCACGTATGGCAGGATCACGTCCATCGCCAGGTAGCGGCGTACCAGGAAGATGCGGTAGCCCAGGCCATCGGTGGAGGCGATGGCTTCGGCGGCAATCAGGAACAGCCAGGCCGAGCCCAACATCAAGCGCAGGGAGATCAGCAGGCGCGGCAGCAATTGCGGGAGTACCACGCGCAGCATCAGGGTCCAGGTAGAGGCGCCGAGGGTCTGCGCCTTGACCAGCAGCTCGACCGGAATCTCGCGCGCGCGTTGCTCCAGGTCACGGGCCAGGGCCGGGGTGATGCCGATCACGATCAGCATCACCTTGGACAATTCCCCGAGCCCGAACACGATGAACAGAATCGGCAGGATCGCCAGCGGCGGCACCATCGACAGCACCGTGAGCAGCGGCGACAACGGCGCGCCAAACAGCGGCAGCGTGCCAGCGGCGATGCCCAGGCACAGGCCGGCGAGGGCGCTTATTCCCAAGCCGATGGCCAGGCGGCGCAGGCTCGATGCGCTGTCTTGCCAGAGCACGTATTCCCCGGTGCGCGCGTCGGCGCTGAACGCCAGGCGTTTCACCGCGTCGCTCATTTGCGCGGCGCTGGGCAGCAGCTTGTCGTTGGGATTTTCCGCCAGGCGCTCGGCCGAGCCCACGAAGTAGGCGAACAGCAGCAGGGCGAACGGCAGTATCACCAACAACAGGCGGCTGGAGCGTTCCGGATGACGGTTGATCAGGCGCATGGCCAGGTCCTCTTACAGCTTGCCGTCGGCGGCCATCTGCACGTAGCTGGGGTCGAAATGCAGCTTGAGGTTGGCGGTGTCGCCGCTGGTCACGCCGTTGGCGAAGCTCATGCCCACGGCGCTGGTGTCCTTGGCGCCTTCGCCGAGCAAACCGTGTTCAAACGAGAACTCGGCGACCTTGCGCATGGTCGCCGGCAGCTGCGCGCTGGTGGCGAACGCCAGGGCTTCCTTGGGTGTGGCAAACAGCTTGGTGGTGTCCAGTTGTGCCTGGAAACCCTTGAGGTCGGTGCCGGAAGCCTTGGCCATATGTTCCAGGGCCTCGGTGCTGGCGGCGCCCTTGGCGTTCATCAGTGCGACCACTTCAAACCAGGCGCCCGTCAGCGCCTTGCCGAGCTTGGGGTTGTCCTTGAGGGTCTGGGTGTTGACCACCATCATGTCCATGATTTCGCCGGGCACTTTGCTCGAGTCGAACACTTCGCTCACGCCGGGCTTGGCCTTGATCTCCGAGAGCATCGGATTCCAGGTAGTGACGGCCTGCACCTGATCGGTGTTGAAGGCGGCAGCGATATCGGCGTCGGAGGTGTTGACCACCTTCAGGTCTTTTTCAGTCAGGTCTGCCGATTCCAGCGCACGGGCCAGCAGGTAGTGGGACACCGAGAGTTCCACCAGGTTGACGTTCATGCCCTTGAGATCGGCCACGGTCTTGCCCGTGCCCTTGATGATCACCCCGTCGTTGCCGTTGGAGAAATCGCTGACCACCAGCGCGGTGCTGTCTACGCCACTGGCGGCGGGGATGGTCAGCGCGTCCATGTTGGTCATGGTGCAGCCATCGAACTGGCCGGCGGTGTACTGGTTGATGGATTCGACGTAGTCATTGAGCTGGACCATGTCGATGCTGATGCCGTACTTCTTTGCCCATTTGTCGAGGATGCCTTGGCTGCCGGCATACTCCCAGGGCATCCAGCCGGCGTAGATCGTCCAGCAGACGCTGAAGTGGTCTTTGGTAGCGGCCTGGGCAGGCAGGCTCAGCACGGCGGCAAACGCGGCGGCGAGGAGGGCGGGTAAACGGATTGAGGGCATGGGCTTCTCCAGTTGATCAAGGGCGAGCAGGAGCAACGCGGCACCGCGAACGGTGGCTTGTCTCCCGGGCTTTTATCCCGCCGTGTAACCTCAACTGGAGGTCGCCAACTCTCGGACCAGCCACTCGCTTGTGGCGAGCCGGAACCCTAGTCGGCCATTGCAAATTGTGGTGCCGCGAACCTGTGATGAATCCTGCACGGCAGATGCAAAGCGAGGTTCGTGCCAAGTGCGCCGGGGCCTGGCTGTGCAGGCGGCCCGGCGAGGAGGGAGGGTAAAGGCAAAGGCAGCGTGCGCCACGCGGGTGCGTCGGCGCACTGCAATGAGGCGCTTACAGCTGGAACTTGCTGACCAGCACGTTGAACGAAGTGGCCAGGCGTGACAGGTCCTGGCTGGAGGCGTTGGTCTGGTGCGCGCCGGCGGCAGTCTGGGTCGACAGGTCCTGGATGTTGAGCAGGTTGCGGTCGACTTCGCGGGCCACCTGGGCCTGCTCCTCGGAAGCCGAGGCGATCACCAGGTTGCGCTCGTTGATCATCGCCACACTCGCGGTAATCCGCTGCAGCGCGTCGCCGGCGTTCTGCGCCAGGGCCTGGGTATTGTTGGCCCAGGTCAGGCTTTTGTTCATCGCGGCCACCGCGTCATCGGCGCCGACTTGCACTTCGCCAATCATCTTTTCGATGTCCACGGTCGAGGTCTGGGTGCGATGGGCCAGCGCGCGGACCTCATCGGCGACCACCGCAAAACCGCGACCTTGTTCACCCGCGCGGGCGGCCTCGATGGCGGCATTCAGGGCCAGCAGGTTGGTCTGGTCGGCGATGCCGCGGATCACATCGATGACCTTGCCGATCTCGCGCACCTGGCCGGCGAGGTCGGCCACCGATTGGGTGGAGTCGTTGATCTCGTCGACCATCGATGACATGCCGGACACGGCCTGCTCGACCTGCTGGCGGCCATCTTCAGCCTCGGTGGTGGCCTGGCGCGAGGCTTCTGAAGTCGACACCGCGTTGCTGGCCACTTCGTCGACTGCCGTCGTCATCTGATTCACGGCGGTGGCGGCTTGCTGGATTTCGTCGTTCTGGCGCGTCAGGCCGCGGCTGCTTTCGTCGGTGACCGCGCTCAGTTCCTCGGCAGCCGAGGCGAGCTGGTCGGCGGCGTTGGCGATTTCCACCAGGGTACTTTTCAGGCCACCCTGCATATCGGCGAGTGCCATCAGCAGTTGCCCGGCTTCGTCGGTGCGCTCGGTGAGGATGGCTTGGGTCAGGTCGCCCTTGGCAATGCGTTGCGCACTTTCTACCGCCTGGGCGATGGGACGGGTGATCAGCCGCGTGATCAGCACGCCAATGATGATCGCAATGATAAAGGCCAGCACGATGCCGGCAATCATCCAGGTCAACGCACTGCTGCGCAGTTCATCGGCGGCGACGGCGCCTTCCTGGATCTGGCGGTTGTTGGAGTCGATCATCACGCGGATCAGGTCGCGGGCCTGGCGGAACAGTTCATTGTTGCTGCTGTTGAGCTGCGCACGGGCCTGGTCGACCTGGCCGCCATCGAGCATGGCGATGATGCGTTCGGAGTTGCTGACATAGGTCGGCCAGAGCTGGTCGAGCTTGTCGCCTGCCGCGCGTTCGTCATCCTCCAGCGGCGTGGCGCGGTACGTGGCGTAGGCGGCCTGGCTGCGCTTGAGTTCGTTGCTGATGTCGTCGCGCACACGGTTGCGGTCCTGCGCGGCGACGTCGCCCTTGCTGGCGTCCAGCAGGCGGTACAAACCACGGTTATGCGCAACCAGGCCATTGAGGGTGGCGGCCGTGTTGCTGACGGAGACCAGATTATTGGAGAACGTCAGCTCCAGCGCACTCGCCAGTCGCACTACGCCTTTGATCCCCAGCAGGCCGACCCCGAGGGTGACCAGCGCGCACAGTAGAAATGACAGCAGCAGCTTGGTGGAAATTTTCATGGCTCGAATCCGCAGATGTTGGCGAAGGGCGCACAGTAGAGCCTTCCTGGCGTTGTGCGATGTCATAGTGACATCATCGCAATCGACAAAGTTTCGAGCCAGATAAATTTACTGAATCGTTAAAGCTTCGAGCAGACTAAACACGTTCTCCCCATGCAGCCATACGGCCCTTCAAGCACCCGACATTGATGTATCAAGTTGTTACCAGAACGCACCAGATTCTGTTTTTGATGTCAGATATTTCGTCATTCGTTGAAAGATGAATGCCGCCCTCCAGCGTCGCTGGAGGAGCTCTTCCGCGGTCCAGGAGGCCGCCATGTATCGACGATTGCTACTCAGTGCGTTACTCGGTCTTACGCTTTCTGCATGTGTGCCTTACTACGATGGAGGCCAGAGCTATTACCGCTCCGAGGTCTACACCGCACCGGCGCCGGTGTATTACTACGGCGGTGGCCCGACGTACCAATACCGTCGTGACTACTACCCCGCACCGCGTTACTACGCCCCTCCACCGCGTTATTACTCGGCACCGCGCTATTACGCGCCGGCGCCTCGCTACTACCCGGCAGGCCCGAGGGCGGGCTACCGGCCTTACCCGAACCAGGGCTGGGGTGATCACGGCGGTAATGGCGGGCATGGACGTGGAGGTGATCACGGCGGCGGCCGTGGCGGTCACCGTTGATCGATCAAATACGCAAACGGCGCAGGAAGCGCCGTTTTTTTATGCCTGTAAACCCTCAGTAATCCGACAGATCTGCCAGCGGGTGCCGGCCTTCCCAGGCCTTGTTGAAATGCGCCTGCACCACGGCGTCGGGGATCGTGTTGATGTCCGGCCAATGCCAGTGGGGTGTCTGGTCCTTGTCGATCAACCGCGCGCGCACCCCTTCGCTGAACTCCGGATGACGGCAGCAATTGAGGCTCAGGGTGTATTCCATCTGGAACACCTCGGCCAGCGACAGATGGCGAGCATGCTGGATCTGTTCCCACACCAGGTGCGCGGTCAGCGGGCAGCCTTCGCTCAAGGTCTTGCCGGCGCGGCTGAACAGCGGGTCGGCGTGCTCGCGCAACAGGCTCAAGGCGCGCCAGGCACAGCGCACATCGCCGACATCCAGCCATGCATCGATCTGTGCCCGGCGCGGCAGCCATTGGGCTTCGGGTTGCTGGTCGACGGCTTCCTGGGCCAGGGCCTTGAGCAGGCTGTTGAGTTGCATCGAGGTTTGTTCCTGCCAGTTCAATTGCAGCAGGCCATCGAGCAGTTCGTCCTGTTGGTCGTCGCGCAGGAAACGGTCGGCCAGGCCCAGGTCGAGGGCATCACGACCATTGATGTGCGCGCCGGTGAGGCCCAGGAACAGGCCGAGTTTGCCCGGCAGGCGCGACAGGAACCAACTGGCGCCCACATCCGGGTACAGGCCGATGCTGATCTCGGGCATGGCCAGGCGGCTGCTCGGCGTGACGATGCGCACCGCCGCGCTCTGCAGCAGGCCCATGCCGCCGCCCAGCACGTAGCCGTGGCCCCAGCAGATCAACGGTTTGGGGTAGGTGTGCAGGCGGTAGTCGAGGCGATATTCCGCCGCGAAGAACTGCGCAGCCAGGGCCGGCACTTCTCCTGGATGTTCACGGCAGGCCAGGGCCAGGCTGCGCACCTCGCCACCGGCGCAAAAAGCCTTGGGGCCGTTGCCGCGCAGCAGTACGCAGACGATGTTCGGGTCTTTGGCCCAGGCATCCAGGCGGTCGGCCAGGGCCAGGATCATTGGCAGGGAGAGGGCGTTGAGGGACTTTTCAGCGTCCAGGCTGGCGATGCCGATGCGGGCACCGTCGCTGCCGGTCAGCTCTTCGAAGTGCAGGTTCATCGTGACCTCAATCGAGAAAGTGAAGGTTCAGTATGATCGCTTCGTGGGAAAGTGCCGATGGTGTGTCAGATCAATTGACAAGCGGGGTCGGCTTTCCTAGGGTTCGCCCATTCTTTTTCAGGCGACGACCACACCATGACCGAAGGCGACCGTATCAAACTCGAACCCAGCTGGAAACACGCCCTGCGCGATGAGTTCGAGAAGCCCTACATGGCCGAGTTGCGCGAGTTCCTGCGCCAGGAACATGCCGCCGGCAAAGAGATCTATCCACCCGGCCCGCTGATTTTCAACGCGCTCAATTCAACCCCGCTGGACAAGGTCAAGGTGGTGATCCTCGGCCAGGACCCGTACCACGGTCCCGGCCAGGCTCATGGTTTGTGCTTCTCGGTGCAGCCGGGCGTGCCGACGCCACCGTCGTTGGTCAATATCTACAAAGAGCTCAAGCGCGACCTGAACATCGACATCCCCAATCACGGCTGCCTGCAGAGCTGGGCCGACCAGGGCGTGTTGCTGCTCAACACTACCATGACGGTGGAGCGCGCCAACGCCAATGCGCATGCGGGCAAGGGCTGGCAGTTCTTTACCGATCGGATTATCGAAGTGGTCAGCGAACACCAGCCGCACTTGGTGTTCCTGCTGTGGGGCGCGCATGCCCAGGGCAAGCAGAAGCTGGTGGATGCCACCAAGCACTTGGTGCTGACCTCAGTGCACCCGTCGCCGTTGTCGGCGTATCGCGGGTTTCTGGGCTGCGGGCATTTCAGCCGCACCAACAAGTTTCTTGAGCAAAATGGCGAGACGCCGATTGAATGGCGGTTGCCACCGCTCTAACCCTCGCCATCCCACTGCAGGCGCCGGCTTGCCGGCGATTGCAGTGTGTCAGCCAACCAAGTTGTCGATGGAGCCAGCGCCATCCTCGGCAAGCCGGCGCCTAGACACGGCGGTTCCAGTGCCGGAACAGCGGCTCCGCCAGGAACAGCACAAACAGCAAGCGCATCACCTGCATTGCCGTCACCAACGGCACCGACAGTTGCAGGGTCTCGGCCGTTAGGCTCATTTCGGCAATGCCGCCGGGCATCATGCCCAGGGTCAACGAGCGCAGGTCCAGATGGGTCAAGGCGCTCAAGCCCACTGCCGCCAACGTCGCCAGCGCCATGGTCAGGGCCGTGCCGATCAAGGTGCGACCCATGAACGACGGCGCGCGGCGAAAGAACTGACGGTTGAAGTGGCAACCCAGGCCGCTGCCGATCAGCCATTGACCCATCTGGCTGCCGCCGTCCGGCAGGCCGATGTGCAGGTCCCACACCACGCTGGCCGTCGCACTCACCAGCAACGGGCCGAACAGCCACGGGTTTGGCTGGCGCAAGCGTTGCCATCCCCAGGCTACCAACGCCCCGAGCGGAAACAACAACGCCAGCCATGCCCAACTGACCGGTGCCGGATGAAACTGCGGCGCGCCGCCTTCAAGCAGGTACTTGAAGATTGCCGGCACGCACAGCACCACCACCAGCACGCGCAAACTCTGCCCCGCCGCGACCCGGCTGAGTACCGCGCCATTGCGTGCGCCGAGGTTGACCATCTCTCCGGAGCCGCCCGGCATGCTCGAGAAAAACGCGGTGGCGCGGTCTTCGCCACTGCGGCGCATCAACCACACGCCGACGATGCTCGACAGGCTGGTGACCAGCGCGCCGAAGAAGATCAGGCCGAAGTGGCTCATCACCTGCTCGATCACCACCGGGGTGAAGTGCAGGCCGATGCCGATCCCCACCACCCATTGGCCGCATTTGCGCCCGCCGGGAATTTCCGCCAATTGCCACGGCGTGAGGCACCGCACCAGGATGATCGCCAGTAACGAGCCGACCATGTACGGCAACGGCCAGCCAACCAGGCTGGCCAGGTAACCGCCGGCCAGGCCGACCAGCGGTGTTCCCCACCATTGTTTGAAGGTGACCTCAGACATCAGCCACGGCACGACGCTGCAGGGCACGTTTGCGGTAGATGCGCACCAATGGGAAGGCCAGCATCAGCGCCGTCAGTACCCACACACCGAAGGTGATCGGGCTCGACCAGAGGATGTCCAGCGCACCGTTGGAGATCGACAGCGCGCGGCGCAGGTTCTGCTCCATCAGGCCACCGAGGATAAAGCCCAACAGTACCGGCGACAGCGGGAAGTCCAGCTTGCGCAGGATGTAGCCGAAGATGCCGATGCCGACCATCAGGAACAGGTCGAAGGTGGTGGCGTGGACCGCGTACACACCAATCGCGGTGATGATCGCGATCACCGGCACCAGCGCCCAGTTCGGCACGGCGAGGATGCGCGTGAAAATGCGGATCATCGGGATGTTGAGGATCACCAGCATGATGTTGGCGATGAACAACGAGGCGATCAGGCCCCAGACGATGTCCGGTTGCTGTTGGAACAGCAGCGGGCCCGGCGTGATGTTGTACAGCGACAAGGCGCCGATCATCACCGCCGTGGTGCCCGAACCCGGCACACCCAGGGTCAGCATCGGCACCAGCGCGCCGCAGGCGGAAGCGCCGATCGCGGTTTCCGGGGCGGCCAGGCCGCGCATGTCGCCCTGGCCAAACTTGCCGCTGGCACCGGCCAGGCGTTTCTCGGTCATGTAGGCCACGGCCGAGGCCAAGGTCGCGCCGGCACCTGGCAGTACGCCCATGATGAAACCGAGCAGGCCGCAACGGATGTTCACTACAAACACCGCAGACGCTTCCTTCAGGTTGAACATCATCCGTCCGGTGGCCTTGACCGCTTCCTGGCCACGGTGGGTTTTTTCCAGCAGCAACAGGATCTCGCTGATGGAGAACAAGCCGAGCACCAGTACGACGAACTGGATGCCGTCGGTCAGGTGGATGTTATCGCCGGTAAAACGGTAGACGCCGCTGTTGGCGTCAATGCCCACTGCCGAGAGAAACAGGCCGATCAGCGCCGCGACGAAGGTTTTCAGCGGTTTGTCGCCGGCCATGCCGCCCAGGCAGACAATCGCGAACACCATCAGCACGAAATATTCCGCCGGACCGAAGGCAATCGCCCATTTGGCCAGCAGCGGTGCAAACAGCACCATGCCGCAGGTGGCGATAAACGCGCCGATGAACGAGCTCCATGCCGACAGCGACAGTGCCACACCGGCCAGGCCTTTGCGGGCCATCGGGTAGCCGTCGAGGGTGGTCATCACGGTGGACGCCTCGCCCGGGATGTTCAGCAGGATCGAGCTGATGCGGCCGCCGTATTCGCAACCCAGGTACACCGCGGCGAGCAGGATCAGCGCCGATTCCGGCGGCAGGCCCAGCGCGAAAGCGATCGGGATCAACAACGCCACGCCGTTGATCGGGCCCAAGCCCGGCAACAGGCCGACCACGGTGCCGATCAAGGTGCCGCACAGCGCGGTCACCAGGTTGTAGGGGGACAGCGCAACGCCGAAGCCCTGGCCCAAATAGCCAAAAGTATCCATGTCAGTTCTCCAGAACGTCGAGCAGGCCGAGGGGCAGCGGAACATCCATGGCTTTATCGAACAGCAGATAAAGACCAATGGCCATCAGGCTGACGATCACCACGCTGGGCAACCAGCGGCCGCCATACAGGCGCGCCATGGGGATGCCGATCAGCATGCTGCTGAGGATGAAACCCAGTGGTTCGAAGGTGCCGGCAAACACAATCAGCAGGGCCACGCAGACGCCGATCTTGATCAGGGTCTGGCGGTCCAGCGCGGGTTCTTCCTCGGTGTGCTTGGTCGGCTGTGGGCGAAACAGCATGTAGATCAGCCCCAGGCTCATCAGCCCGAGCATCAGCAGCGGGTAGGCGCGAGGGCCGACCGGCTCGTAGGAAAATGCCGCCTGATACGGCCACGCCATCAAGGCGAGGCCGGCACAGACCAGCAACATCACCGAGGCGAAAATGCGTTGTAAGAGCATAGGAAACTCCTGGGCCACTTTTGCAGGCGCGACACTGCTCGCGAAAAATGCACGGACGCCGCATGTGTCCAGCAGCACGCGTCGTCGTTGACGTTTTTCGCGGGCAAGCCCGCTCCCACAGAGGGGCGATTACTGGATCAGGCCGAACTCTTTGGCCAGCACTTTGTAGTCAGCCACCTGCTTCTTCACGTAGGTGTCCAGCTCCGGGCCGGTCATGGCGAACGGGAACAGCTCGCGCTGGTCACGCAGCTTGGCGAACTCGTCGGAGGCCAGCAGTTTGTCGAAGGCATCTTTCCACCAGGCGTAGTCGGCATCGCTGACTTTCGGCCCGAGGTAGAACCCACGCACCACCGGCCAGACGATGTCGTAGCCTTGCTCCTTGGCGGTCGGAATATTCTTCATTTCCGGCTCGTCCAGGCGCTGTTCGGAGAACACCGCGAGCAGGCGCATGTCACCGCTGAGAATGTGCGGCATGGAGTCGGAGATGTCGGTACTGCCCACCTGGATATGCCCACCGAGCAGCGCGGTGGCGATTTCACCGCCGCCCTCGAGGGCCACATAACGCAGCTCACGCGGGTTGATCCCGGCGGCCTTGGCGATCAGCGCGGTTTGCATCCAGTCCTGGCTGCCGACGGTACCGCCGGAGCCGATCACGACGCTGCCCGGATCTTTCTTCAGGGCTTTGACCAGATCGTCGAGGGTCTTGTAGGGCGAATCGGCTTTCACCGCGATGGCCCCGTAGCTGGTGCCGACCGCTGCCAGCCAGCGCACGGCGCTCTCATCGAAGCGACCGAACTTGCCCTGGGCCAGGTTCAGCAGCGAGCCACTGGACCAGGCCACCAGGGTGCCGGCGTCCGCCGGGCGCTGCGCGACCACCGCGTTGTAGGCCACCGCGCCCACGCCGCCAGGCATGTAGGTCACGCGCATCGGCTTGCTCAGCAGCTTTTCATTCACCAGCGCGCTTTGCGCCAGTTTGCAGGTCAGGTCAAAACCGCCGCCAGGGGAGGCCGGTGCGATGCATTCCGGGCGCTTGGGCTCGTCGGCGGCCAGCAGTTGGCCGGCGAACAGCATGCAGCCGGCGGCGAGGGCCAATTTACGCAGTGAAGGGGTCATGGTGATCTCCGTCTTTGTTGTTATGAGTTGTTACTACCAAAGCGCGACGCTATAGCTGACCAGCAGGCGCATTTCATCCGCGTCACGGGCTGAATAGTTGGAACGATAAGTCGCGTTGCGCAGGCGCACCGACACATCCTTGAACGTGCCGCTTTGCACCACGTAGCGGATCTCGCTGTTGCGTTCCCACTCCTTGCCGGTCTCGCCGTTCTTGAGCTTGATGTTGTCACCCGAGAGGTAACGGCTCATGAAGCTCAGGCCGGGAATCCCCAGTTTGGCGAAGTCGTAGTCGTAACGGGCTTGCCAGGAGCGCTCTTCAGCGCCGGCGAAATCGTTGATCTGCACGAAGTTGACCAGGTACGGATCGCTGCCATCCACATACGGGAAGGCGCTGTCACCGGACATGTGCTGATAACCGGCGCTGAGCTTATGGCCATTGAGCGCATAGCTGAACAGGCCGTTGAGGGATTGGTTGTCGATCTTGCCGCCACGGGCACTGCCGGTGTCATCGCTGATCGCCAGGCGCAGGTCGGTGGCGAAGGTCCCGGGCCCCATCGGGCGCGCAGCGACCAGGCCGAGGAAGTGCTGGCGGTAGACATCATCGAGCTGGGCGAAGTGGTAGCTGCCGGTGATCTTGTCGGCGAACTTGTAGTCGGCACCGCCAAAGTTGAAGTGCTTGCCGGTGGCGCCGCTGAGGAAGCGGCTGTTCTTGTTGTTGAGGGCGATGTCCTCGTAGTTGGTGTCGTCGCGGTCCTTGGCCTTGTCGAGCCGGCCTGCGGTGAACACCAGGTTCTTGAATTCCTTGGAGGTCAGCAGGCCGCCGTTGAAGGTCTGCGGCAGGATGCGCCCGTCGTTGGGCTTGAGGATCGGCAGTTCGGGGATCAGCGCCCCGATCTTCAACTCGGTGGCAGAGATTTTCACTTTGCCGGTCAGGCCGAGCTTGGAGTACTCGTTGGCGGCGCGGCCATCGTCATGGGTCGGCAGCAGGCCGGTGCCGGTGCGGTCGGGGCTGGAGTCGAGCTTGACCCCGAGCATGCCCAGCGCATCCACGCCAAAGCCGACGGTGCCGTCGGTGTAGCCCGATTGCAGGTTGAGCATGAACCCCTGGGCCCATTCGTCGCGCTTGGATTGCTGCGCACTTGTGCCGTCGCGAAAGTCGCGGTTGAAGTACATGTTGCGGGTTTCCAGGGTCGCGCTGCTGTCTTCGAAGAAGGCAGCCTGGCTGAGCGGCGCAAAGCCGGCGAGGGCAGCGGCACTGGCAAGGGCGGTGTGGGTCAGGCGAGAAGAACGAACAGGCGGGCAGGCCTGGGGCTGTGTCGACAGCATCGTTGGGTACTCCGTTATTGTTCTTATTTTGGCGAAAACGCTTCGAGGCGTTTTTCGGGCGCTACGGATCAGGTAGCTCGATGGGCATGACCCACCGTGGCTGGATGCTAAAGGGCGAAGCTTTCACTAACCTTTCAGTTGTCTTTCAATGTTTTCGGGCTTCACAGGCCAGGCGGCGCCTGTAAACTGCCCCGCAAAGCGTGGCGTCGGCCATGCCCGAACGAGGTAGAAGTCCATGCGTGTCCTCCTGGTTGAAGACCATCTGCAGCTCGCTGAAAGCGTCGCCCAGGCGCTCAAGAGCACGGGTTTGACTGTCGATGTGTTGCACGATGGCGTGGCCGCGGACCTGGCCTTGAGCAGCGAGGAATACGCGGCGGCGATCCTCGACGTAGGCCTGCCGCGCATGGACGGCTTCGAAGTGCTGGCGCGGTTGCGCGCCCGTGGAAAAAACCTGCCGGTGTTGATGTTGACCGCGCGCAGCGATGTGAAAGACCGCGTGCATGGCCTGAACCTCGGCGCCGACGACTATTTGGCCAAGCCGTTCGAACTGACGGAGCTGGAGGCGCGGGTCAAGGCGCTGCTGCGGCGCAGCGTGCTGGGCGGCGAGCGCCAGCAGGCGTGTGGAGTGCTGGTCTATGACCTCGACACGCGCCGCTTCACGGTCGGCGGCGAGCTGATGACCCTGACCTCCCGTGAGCAAGCGGTGCTTGAAGCACTGATCGCGCGACCGGGCAGGGTGATGAGCAAAGAGCAACTCGCCTCGCAGGTGTTCGGCCTGGACGAAGAGGCGAGCCCGGATGCCATCGAAATCTACGTGCATCGCCTGCGCAAGAAACTCGACGGCCAGCCCATCGCCATTGTGACCTTTCGCGGTCTCGGCTACCTGCTGGAAGCGCGCGATGCATAAGCCCAGCAGCCTGCGCTGGCGCCTGCTGTGGAACCTGGCGCTGTTGCTGGTGCTACTGATGCTGGCCAGCGGCATGAGCGCTTACTGGAATGGCCGCGAGGCCGCCGATACCGCCTATGACCGCACCCTGTTGGCCTCGGCCCGCACCATCGCCGCGGGCCTGACCCAGGTGGACGGCACCCTCAGTGCCAATGTGCCTTACGTGGCCCTGGATACGTTCGCCTACGACAGCGCCGGGCGCATCTATTACCAGGTCAATGACATCGACCAAAAGCTGATCTCCGGCTACGAAAACCTGCCCGGCCCTCCGCCCGGCACGCCACGCACCGATGATTACCCGGCACTGGCGCGTTTCTATGACGCCGTGTATCTGGGCCAGCCGGTGCGGGTGGTCAGCCTGCTCAAGGCGGTGTCCGAACCGAACATGAATGGCATGGCGGAAATTCGCGTGGCCGAAACCGACGAAGCGCGTGTGAGCATGGCCCGCAGCCTGATGGCCGACACCTTGCTGCGCCTGGGCATGCTCGCCATCGGCGCCTTGTTGTTGGTGTGGTTTGCCGTCAGTGCGGCACTGCGCCCGCTGGAGCGCCTGCGCACGGCGGTGGAAGAGCGCCAGCCCGACGATTTGCGGCCGCTGCCATTGGTGGAGGTGCAACATGAGTTCGGCCCGCTGGTGCGTTCCCTCAACCACTTCACCGAGCGTCTGCGCGGCCAGTTCGAGCGCCAGGCGCAGTTCATTGCCGATGCGGCCCACGAACTGCGCACCCCGCTGGCGGCGCTCAAGGCACGGCTGGAGCTGGGCCTGCGCAGCGACGCCCCGGCCACCTGGCGCAGCACCCTGGAAACCGCGGCCCAGGGCACGGACCGCCTGACCCACCTGGCCAACCAATTGCTGTCCCTGGCGCGTATCGAGAACGGCGCGCGGGCGATTGCCGAAGGCGGCGCGCAGTTGCTCGACCTCAGCCAGCTCGCCCGTGAGCTGGGCATGGCCATGGCGCCGCTGGCGCATGCACGCGGCGTGGCACTGGCCTTGGAGGCCGACGAGCCGGTGTGGCTGCGCGGCGAGCCGACCCTGCTCAACGAGTTGCTGAGTAACCTGGTGGACAACGCCCTGGCGCACACGCCGCCCGGCGGCAACGTGATCCTGCGGGTGACGGCGCCGGCGGTGTTGGAAGTGGAGGATGATGGCCCGGGCATCCCGCTGGATGAGCGCGACCGAGTGTTCGAACGCTTCTACCGACGCAGCCAGCAGGGCATGGGTTCAGGCCTGGGGCTGGCGATCGTCGGCGAAATCTGCCGCGCGCATCTGGCGCAGATCAGCCTGCATGATGGCGAGCTGGCGGGGTTGAAGGTGCGCGTGAGTTTTATCGCCGGTTGATCAATAGAACATCGAGCGCGCTTCATCCAGTTCCGCGCGCAAGCTGTCACTGTAGGGGTCGACCCGCAGCTTCTTGATCGCCGGCAGGGTGGACACCGGTACGCTCGCCAACGGGTGATCGGTGCCGCGATGGCAATACAGCACGGCGATCTGCACCAGGTCGATGTAGTCAAGGCTGGCGGAGTCGCGCTCCAGGTTCAAATATTGTCCCGGCAACTTCGCCAGCATTTCCGGGAAGTCCCAGCCACCGAGCAGTTTGTCGCCGAGCAGTGGGTGGATGCTGTCGATCACGTGGTTGAGGCTGACCGGGTCCGAGAGCAGCTCGTAGTGGTCTTCGGCGTAGGTCAGGATCGGCAGCACGCCGATCTGGTGCACCAGGCCGCCGAGAGCTGCCTGGTCGGGCTTGAGCAGGCTGTGGCTGCGGCACAAGGCGTAACTCACGCCGGCCACTTCCAGGCTGCGGCGCCATACATCGCGCATCTTCTGTTCGACGGCTTCGGAGCGGGCGTGGAAGATCTGTTCCATCACCAGGCCGATGGCCAGGTTACTGCTGTAGTTGGTGCCCAGCCGCGTGATGGCGGTGTGCAGGTCGGTGACTTCCTGGGTCGCGCGCAACAGCGGGCTGTTCACCACTTTGATCAGGCGCGCCGACAGCGCGGTGTCACGACCGATTACCTTGCTCAAGTGGCTGATGCTGATGTCCGGGTCTTCGGCGGCCTGACGGATGTTCAGGGCGACTTCCGGCAATGTCGGCAGAACCAGGTCATCGTTGTCGATGGCCGTCACCAACGCCTGTTGGACTTTTTCCGCCAGCTTGTTCATTCATGATCTCTAGGGTGCTGCAAAAAGGTACGGCGACTAACGCTGGATCTCTCGATCACGGTCGAGTTGGTAAGGCAGGTCGAGCAGCTGTAAACCGGGGCCTTCCAGGGTGCCAAGATGCACATCGCCACTATCGGCTGCTTCGGCTTGCAACACGGCCAGAAGTTCAATCACCTGGTCCGCTTTTGCCGCAATCACCACCTCGCCAATGGCGCTGTTGTGGCTGGGGGAAAACAGCGGGGTGCCTGGCTCGGGCATTTGCGCCGCATTGAGGCTCAAGCGGTACAGGCGGCGCTTGAGTTTGCCCAGGTACTGCATGCGCGCGACGATTTCCTGGCCGGTGTAGCAGCCTTTCTTGAAGCTGACGCCGCCCACGGCTTGCAGGTTGAGCATCTGCGGGATGAACAGCTCGCGCGTCTGGGGCATGACCTGGCCGATCCCGGCGCGGACCTGGCCCAGCAGCCATTCATTCAAGTCTGCTTGTTTCAATTGCGCGGCCAATTGGCTGCGCACGGCATCGGCATTTTCGGCGGGGACCCAGAGCTCACTGCGGCCGGGCGACACGCGAATGGCGATCAAGTGGTCGGTGCGGGCAACACTGTCGGTGTCGGCCGGCAGTTCCAGACCCAGGCTGGCGAGGACCTGATCGGCTTCGGCCAGGCCGAAACGCACCCAGGCGGCGCTTTCGTCGGTGAGCTTGGATTTGGAGAACACGGCGTATTTCTTCAGGTCCGCCAACTGCGGCTCCAGCAACTCGGTGGCCATCGCCAGCAGTACGCCGTCACCTTGCAACACAATGCGAAAACTCGATTGCATCCGGCCTTTTTGCGTACAGCGCGCGCCGAGACTGGCCTGCGTGTCGCTCAGGTAATTGAGGTTGCAGGTCAGTTGGCCCTGCAGGAATTTGGCAGCGTCGGAACCACGGACGGCGAGAACGCCTTCGTGGGACAGGGGGCAGAAGAAAGCAGAGTCAGCCATGGGTCATCGCAGGTCAAAAAGTCATGGGTGCATCATAGAGGGGCGCCCGGCAAATGGATAGTTTCCGTATGGGGCGACCAAAGCCGACTGTTCCGGTGCCGTTCGGCCTGTATACTCGCGCTCTATTTGAGGAGCGCTCCATGGTCGAAGATGTAGAACTCAATCGCCTCTACTGGCACAGCCGTCGCGGCATGCTTGAACTGGACGTGTTGCTGGTGCCATTCGTCAGAGAGGTCTATTCAACCCTTAATGAGGTGGACCGCAATGTCTATGTCCGCCTGCTGGAGTGCGAAGACCAGGACATGTTCGGCTGGTTCATGGAGCGTGCCGAGTCGGAAGACCCGGAGCTGCAGCGCATGGTCCGCATGATTCTGGACCGTGTACAACCCAAGTAATCGTTTTGAATGCCGCTGGCAGGCCTCGCGGCTCTTGCTGGCGGCGTATCTTCTTGCCCAGGCGTTCGCACTGGGTGCCCTGTTGGTGGTGGATCTACCGTTCGCCAGTCTGGGCATGCTGGTGTGCCTGGCTCATGCCGCCTGGGTTTTACCGCGCCATATCCTGTTGACTCACCGTTCGTCGATTCGTGGCCTGCGCCGTGACGAAGACGGCTGGCAGTTATTCAGCGACGAGCTGGGCTGGCACAGTGTGCAATTGCGTCCCGACAGCCTGGCGTTGCCGCTGATCGTGGTGCTGCGCTATCGGCTGAAGGGCCAGTGGCGCGTGCGTTCCCTCTGCGTGCCGAGGGATTCGCAGGCCGCCGATATACACCGGCACCTGCGGGTTCGCCTGAAGTTCAGCCGGCGTAGGTGGTTGGCACCAGAATAGTGTCGCGCGCCTCGGGCAGCATCTGCGGGTAGTCGAGGGTGTAATGCAGGCCCCGGCTCTCCTTGCGCTCCATGGCCGAGCGGATCATCAACTCCGCCACCTGGGCCAGGTTGCGCAATTCGATCAGGTCACGGCTGACTTTATAGTTGCTGTAGAACTCATCAATCTCATCCAGCAGCAACCGCACCCGGTGCTGAGCGCGTGCCAGGCGTTTGTTGGTGCGCACGATCCCCACATAGTCCCACATGAAGCGCCGCAGCTCGTCCCAGTTGTGGGCAATGATCACGTCTTCGTCCGAATCGGTGACCTGGCTGGCGTCCCAGCGGGGCAGGGCGGCCGGCACGGGGATACGCGGCAGCTGTTCGAGAATGTCCGCCGCCGCCGAGCGGGCGTAGACGAAGCATTCGAGCAGCGAGTTGCTGGCCATGCGGTTGGCGCCGTGCAGGCCGGTGAAGCTGGTTTCGCCAATCGCATACAGACCGGGCACATCCGTACGGCCTTGCTGGTCGACCATCACGCCGCCGCAGGTGTAGTGCGCGGCGGGTACCACCGGGATCGGGCCTTTGGTGATGTCGATATTGAAGGCCAGGCAGCGCTCGTAGACAGTGGGAAAGTGCGTCTTGATGAAAGCTTCGGGCTTGTGGCTGATGTCCAGGTAGACGCAGTCGATGCCCAGGCGCTTCATCTCGTGGTCGATGGCGCGGGCGACGATATCGCGCGGGGCCAACTCGGCGCGCGGGTCGAAGCGCTGCATGAAACGTTCGCCGTTCGGCAGTTTCAAGTGCGCACCTTCGCCACGCAGGGCCTCGGTGATCAGGAAACTCTTGGCTTGAGGGTGATACAGGCAGGTGGGGTGGAACTGGTTGAATTCCAGGTTGGCCACCCGGCAACCCGAACGCCAGGCCATGGCGATGCCATCGCCACAGGCGCCGTCGGGGTTGCTGGTATAGAGGTAGACCTTGGCTGCACCGCCGGACGCCAGGATCGTGAAGCGCGCACCATAGGTGTCGACTTCGCCGCTGGCGCGGTTGAGCACGTAGGCGCCGAGGCAGCGCTCGCCCGCCAGGCCCAGGCGCTTTTCGGTGATCAGGTCGACGGCGACGCGTTGCTCCAGCAATTCGATGTTGGGGCGTTGGCGTGCCTGTTCGAGCAAGGTCTTGAAGATGGCCGCGCCGGTTGCATCGGCGGCGTGGATGATGCGGCGATGGCTGTGGCCGCCTTCACGGGTCAAGTGGAATTCGAAGCCGCCGTCGTCAGTGCCCGCGTGCTCGTCACGGGTGAAGGGCACGCCTTGGTCGATCAGCCACTGGATCGCCTCGCGGCTGTGCTCGACGGTGAAGCGCACCGCGTCCTCATTGCACAGGCCGCCGCCGGCGTTGAGGGTGTCTTCGACGTGGGACTGCACCGTATCAGTGTCGTCCAGCACGGCGGCGACACCGCCCTGGGCCCAGAAAGTCGAACCGTTGGCCAGGTCGCCTTTGCTCAGTACGGCAATTCGCAGGTGGCGGGGGAGGGTCAGCGCAAGGCTCAAGCCGGCCGCGCCGCTACCGATCACCAGCACATCGTGTTGAAACTGTTGGCTCATTTGAAGGATTCCGCAAAAAGCGATCCACAGGGTTGGCGCAAACAGGACGCCCGGATCGGCGAATCAAAGGGTCACACGGGCCACTAGTATATAGAGGGGGGGAGCGGCACAATAGCCGGGCATTCGTGGCAATGTGAGATTACGGTGCGCGGCTCGGGTTAAAATCGCCTGGTTATTGAGATGGGAACTTTTTGCATAAGCCCCGACTCAATAGCAGGTTGCCCGAAAGCTGGGAAAACGTTGAGTTTATTGGCCCGTCGGGAGCATTGGACGCGTCAGAAAACCGACGACAAGATTATTCGCGCAGTCGGCATTGCCCGTGCTGCGTTTTTCGTGTGTGCCAAATCAGTGCATGCCGGAAACTTGCTTGGAGGGGGAGAACTTTTGCGAAAAGTCCGAGTCTATGTTTGCAAGCCTGATCGTTTAGTTATGCAAGCCTCCTTCAAGTACAACGAGGAGTGTTCATGCTAACCCAGGAAGAGGATCAGCAGCTGGTCGAGCGCGTTCAACGCGGCGACAAGCGAGCTTTTGATCTGCTAGTGCTGAAATACCAGCACAAAATTCTCGGGTTGATCGTGCGGTTTGTGCACGACACCCATGAAGCGCAGGACGTTGCACAGGAAGCCTTTATCAAGGCGTACCGTGCACTTGGCAATTTTCGCGGTGATAGTGCGTTTTACACGTGGCTATACCGCATCGCCATCAACACGGCGAAGAACTATCTGGTGTCTCGCGGGCGCCGCCCACCGGATAGTGATGTAAGTTCAGAAGATGCAGAATTTTACGATGGTGACCACGGCCTCAAAGATCTCGAGTCGCCGGAGCGTGCATTGCTGCGCGACGAGATCGAAGGAACCGTTCATCGCACAATTCAGCAACTGCCAGAAGATTTACGTACGGCGTTAACTTTACGTGAATTCGATGGTCTGAGTTACGAAGACATTGCGAGCGTCATGCAGTGTCCGGTGGGGACTGTAAGGTCACGGATTTTCCGGGCCCGGGAAGCCATCGATAAAGCCTTGCAACCGTTGTTGCAGGAAAACTAAAGACAGCGGCGACAGCCAAGAGAGGAACCGCCATGAGTCGTGATGCCCTGCAGGAATCGCTGTCCGCAGTGATGGATAACGAAGCGGATGAACTGGAACTTCGTCGAGTGCTCAATGCATTTGATGATGCCGAAACCCGTGATACCTGGTCTCGTTACCAAGTCGCTCGGGCGGTGATGCACAAGGATCTTCTAATCCCTCGTCTGGATATTGCTGCGGCCGTTTCTGCCGCGCTGGCTGATGAAGCCGTTCCGGCAAAAGCTGCTCGTGGTCCTTGGCGTAGCCTGGGTCGCCTGGCAGTTGCTGCCTCGGTGACTGTTGCCGTGTTGGCCGGTGTTCGCCTGTACAACCAGGACGAAATCGCCGGTGCCGAACTGGCCCAGCAGACTCAGCAACCGGTCATGGCCGGTCCGCAAGTCAAAGGCCCAGCGGTATTGGCCGGCTACAAGGAAAGCTCTGACACCACCGGCCCTATGGCCAACGGTGTGTTGCAAGGGCAATCCGGCTGGCAGGACCAGCGTCTTCCAGGCTACCTGCGCCAACACGCACAGGAATCGGCCTTGAAAGGCACTGAAAGCGCTCTGCCATATGCACGTGCTGCAAGCCTGGAAAACCGCTAAACCGTCAAGGAGCCCTATGCGCGCCATACCGCTCCTTACGCTTTTGCTCAGTGGTTGGTTTGCACTCCCCGCCCATGCCGATGAAGCCCAAGACTGGCTGACTCGACTTGGGCGTGCAGAGCAGCAGCAAAGCTTTAAAGGTACGTTTGTCTACGAACGTAACGGCAGTTTTTCCACCCATGACATCTGGCATCGCGTCCAGGATGGTCAGGTCCGTGAGCGGCTCTTGCAGCTCGATGGCTCTGCCCAGGAAGTCGTGCGTCTGGACGGCCGTACTCAATGTGTCAGCGGCACTCTGGTCGCAGGCCTTGGCAATTCGCGTGATGCACCTTCACGCGCGCTGGATCCGCAAAAACTCAATCAATTCTACGAACTGGCCGTCATCGGCAAATCGCGCGTGGCCGGTCGGAATGCGGTAATCGTTTCGATAACGCCGCGTGATCAGTACCGTTATGGCTTTGAGCTGCACCTGGACCGTGAAACCGCGTTGCCGCTCAAGTCCTTGCTGCTCAATGATCAGGGCCAATTGCTGGAGCGTTTCCAGTTCACCCGCTTGGATACTTCCCTGCCCGATGATCACGACCTGCAGCCCGGCAGCGACTGCACGCCGGTCAGCGTCGCCAAGACTCAGGCACCGCAAGCTCAGTCTGTCGAGGCGTGGCACCTGGAGTGGTTGCCGCCGGGGTTTCAGCTGAGCAACAGCAGTGTGCGTAAAGACACGCAAACCAAGGCAACCGTCGAAAGCCTGATGTATGAAGATGGCCTGGCGCGGTTCTCGGTGTTTCTTGAGCCCATCAGCGATGTAAGCGTCACGGAAACCCGCACCCAGTTGGGCCCGACGGTGGCCGTGTCCCGTCGCCTGAATACGGTGGACGGCGAAATGATGGTGACGGTTGTCGGCGAGATTCCTATCGGTACGGCCGAACGTATCGCGCTGTCAGTGCGCGGTGAAAAAAAGCCAGTCACCCAGCCGTGAGCCGTTAATCCTATGTTCATCCTGACCTTTCACTGTGTATCCACGCCAGGTTGGCTGCCGAGAGCATGAAATGTCCGGATCAGCATTTTCACTTGCAAAAATCTCTCATGTTTTTTATAGGTCAGGGCTTGTCGGCTCTGGCCTTGTTTTGTTCGCGGAACAAAGATGTCGGTCGCAGTTTTCGGCGTTTCTTGAACCCTGTCGCTCAACCCTGCTCGTCGTAACGGGAGCTGTATGTCGATACCACGTTTGAAGTCTTACCTATCCATAGTCGCCACGGTGTTGGTGCTGGGTCAGGCCTTGCCTGCGCAAGCGGCCGAGTTGCCTGACTTTACCCAATTGGTTGAGCAAGCCTCGCCTGCCGTGGTGAACATCAGTACCACGCAGAAGCTGCCGGATCGCAAAGTCTCCAACCAGCAGATGCCTGACCTCGAAGGCCTGCCGCCGATGCTGCGCGAGTTCTTCGAGCGCGGCATGCCGCAGCCACGCACGCCACGTGGCGGCGGTGGCCAGCGTGAAGCGCAATCCCTGGGGTCGGGCTTCATCATCTCGCCGGACGGCTACATCCTCACCAACAACCACGTGATTGCCGACGCCGACGAGATTCTTGTGCGCCTGGCCGATCGCAGTGAGCTCAAAGCCAAGCTGGTGGGAACTGACCCACGTTCCGATGTGGCGTTGTTGAAGATTGATGGCAAGGACCTGCCTGTGCTGAAGCTGGGTAAATCCCAGGACCTGAAAGCCGGTCAGTGGGTGGTCGCCATCGGTTCGCCATTCGGTTTTGACCACACCGTGACCCAAGGTATCGTCAGTGCTATTGGCCGCAGCCTGCCCAACGAAAACTACGTGCCATTCATCCAGACCGACGTGCCGATCAACCCGGGTAACTCCGGTGGCCCGCTGTTCAACCTGGCGGGCGAAGTGGTGGGGATCAACTCGCAGATCTACACCCGTTCCGGTGGCTTCATGGGCGTGTCCTTCGCTATCCCGATCGACGTGGCAATGGATGTTTCCAACCAGCTGAAAAGCGGTGGCAAGGTCAGCCGTGGCTGGTTGGGCGTAGTGATCCAGGAAGTGAACAAGGACCTGGCTGAATCCTTCGGCCTCGACAAGCCGGCCGGTGCCCTGGTCGCGCAGATCCAGGACGACGGCCCGGCTGCCAAGGGTGGCTTGCAGGTTGGCGACGTGATCCTGAGCATGAACGGCCAGCCGATCATCATGTCGGCTGATCTTCCACACCTGGTAGGTGCACTCAAGGCCGGCAGCAAGGCCAAGCTGGAAGTGATTCGTGAAGGCAAGCGCCAGACCGTTGAGCTGACCGTTGGCGCTATCCCTGAAGAGGGTGCAACGCTGGATGCCCTGGGTAACACCAAGCCGGGCGCGGAGCGCAGCAGCAACCGCCTGGGTATTGCCGTGGCCGAGCTGACCGATGAGCAGAAGAAATCCTTCGACCTCAAGAGCGGCGTAGTCATCAAGGAAGTGCAGGATGGTCCGGCAGCCTTGATCGGCCTGCAGCCAGGCGATGTGATCACTCACCTGAACAATCAGGCGATTGACTCTACCAAGCAGTTCACCGACATCGCCAAGGCGCTGCCGAAGAATCGCTCGGTGTCGATGCGCGTGCTGCGTCAGGGCCGTGCCAGCTTCATTACCTTCAAGCTGGCCGAGTAACCGCCAGCTCAATAAAAAGCCCCGCCTTCGGATGACGAAGGCGGGGCTTTTTTGTGGGCGATGGGTTTAGCTCATCATTCCCTTGACCAGGCGTTCCTGCTCGATCAGCTCACGCTGGCGTGCATCGATGCGTGACGACAGCGGGAAATTGTTGCCGGCGCGACGCTTGGCAAAGTCCAACTGCTGAATGGCCTGCTGGAAGTCGCCCACCAGGGCAAAGTATTCCGCACGCGCCTGGTGCAGGCCGATGATATTGCCGGACAGGCCGCGCGTCTCGGCAACCTGATACCAGACATCCGGATCGTCCGGACGAGACTTGAGCAATGCGTCGAGGGCTTTTTCTGCATCGGCGGTGCGGTTCTGCTTGAGCAGCAGATCCACTCTCACCTGATTCAACGGATAGTTGCCCGGATACTGGGTCAACATCTTATCGGTGCGCTGCTGCGCATCCGGCAGGTGGTTGTTGTCGATGTCCAACTGGATCTGGGCCAGGTTGTAGGTGATGTCAGTGGGCGCCTTGGCCAGCAACTGAGCGAGGTTTTCCCGCGCCTCCTTGAACTGCGAGCCTTTGATCTGGGCAATGGCCAAGCCATAGCGCGCCACGTCGTTTTTAGGGTTCTCATCCAGCTGTGCCTGGAAGCGCTTGGCAGCGAGCCCGGACGTATCTTCGTATTGCAGCTGCACGCGGGCGCGAATCAGCTGATAACGCAGGCTGTCTTCCTTGCCGCCGGGCTTGGCTTGCTCGGCGCGGTTGCGGGTGTCGGCGATCCGCGATTCGGTGACCGGGTGCGTCAGCAGGAATTCAGGCGGCTTGGCATCGAAACGGTACTGGCGCATCAGGCGTTCGAACATGGTCGGCATGGAACGCGGGTCGTAACCGGCTTTTTCCAGGTTGAGGATACCGATGCGGTCTGCCTCTTGTTCGTTCTGGCGCGAGAAGCGCCGTTGTTCCTGGATCGCAGCGGCCTGGGTACCGGCAATTGCGGCAATCCCCGCATCACCTGCGCCGGCAGCGGCGGCGATGATGCCGCCCAGCAGGGCCGCCATCATCGGGATCTGCATGCGCTGTTGCGCCTCGACACCACGGGCAAAGTGGCGTTGGGACAAGTGCGCCAATTCGTGTGCGAGCACCGAGGCGTATTCGCCCTCGGTCTGGGCATTGAGAAACAGGCCGCCGTTGACCCCGACAATCCCGCCGGGTGCGGCAAAGGCGTTCAATTGCGGGCTGTTGATCAGGATGAACTCCAGGCGCCGGTCATTCACCTGGCTGGTCTCTACCAGCTTGTACACGCTGGTTTCGACATAATCCTTGAGTTGCGGATCATTGAGCTGTGAGACCTGGCCGCGCAGATAGGCCAACCAGGCGCGCCCCAGTTGGTATTCCTGTTGTGGCGAGACAATGGCAGAACTGGCGTCGCCAAGTGACGGCAGGTCATCGGCGAAGCCCGGGGAGGCCAGCAGGCAAGCCAGCGTCAGCAGGGTAGGGCGCAAAAAAGTCATGCACAGAGCCTTTCGACAAAGAGCTTACTGTAGCCGGACACTGAGCTTCGGACCAGATATTCTAAGCAGCCCGAATGCGTGCCTGGAGTAAAACCATGACCGACGCTGTAGCCTTTGATGCCGAACTCGATGCCAGTGGCCTCAATTGCCCGTTGCCCTTGCTCAAGGCCAAGCTGGAGCTCAATCGATTGGCGAGTGGCGCAGTGCTCAAGGTCATCGCTACCGACGCGGGCTCCCAGCGTGATTTCCGTACCTTTGCCAAGTTGGCGGGCCATACCCTGCTACATGAAGAAGACACCGCCGGTGTGTACCGTTACTGGTTGCGCAAGGCCTGAACCGTTCGCCCCCACCACCCGAGGTTGATTGATGTTCAAAGTGTTACGAGACTGGATCCAGCGCTACTTCTCCGACGAAGAAGCGGTGGTGCTGGCGGTCCTGCTTTTCCTGGCCTTTACGGCCGTGCTGACCTTGGGCGGCATGCTGGCGCCGGTACTGGCGGGGATGGTGCTGGCTTACCTGATGCAGGGCCTGGTCACCACCCTGGAGCGCCTGCGACTGCCGGGCGGCGCTGCCGTGGGCCTGGTGTTCGCCTTGTTCATGGGCTTGCTCGTGGTGTTTATCGTGGTGGTGTTGCCGTTGCTGTGGCACCAACTGATTACCCTGTTCAACGAACTGCCGGGCATGCTCGCCAAGTGGCAATCACTGTTGCTGCTGCTGCCGGAGCGTTACCCGCACCTGGTCTCGGATGAGCAGGTGTTGCAGGCCATCGAAGCGGCGCGCGGCGAGATCGGAAAATTCGGGCAATGGGCGCTGACCTTTTCCCTGTCCAGCCTGCCGTTGCTGGTCAACATCATGATCTACCTGGTACTGGTACCGATCCTGGTGTTTTTCTTCCTCAAGGACCGCGCGATGATCGGTCGTTGGGTGAGCGGCTACCTGCCGCGCGAGCGGGCGCTGATCACGCGGGTGGCCGAAGAGATGAACCGCCAGATCGCCAATTACATCCGTGGCAAGGTCATCGAGATCATTATCTGTGGCGGCGTGACCTACATCGCCTTTATCGCCCTGGACCTGAACTACGCGGCATTGCTGGCGTTGCTGGTAGGGGTGTCGGTAGTCGTGCCGTACGTCGGTGCGGTAGTGGTGACGGTGCCGGTGATGTTGATCGCCTTGTTCCAGTGGGGCTGGAGCGACCAGTTCATCTACCTGATGGCGGTGTACGGCATTATCCAGACCCTGGATGGCAACGTACTGGTGCCGCTGCTGTTCTCGGAGGCGGTCAACCTGCACCCGGTGGCGATCATTTGCGCAGTGCTGTTGTTCGGCGGGCTGTGGGGGTTCTGGGGCGTCTTCTTTGCCATTCCCCTGGCAACGCTGTTCAAGGCGGTGCTGGATGCGTGGCCGCGGCAGGAGCCGGTGGTGGCGCCGCTGCTTTAGAACGTGGCGGGGGATTGAATACGCCATCGCCGGCAAGCCGGCTCCTACAGGGAAATGCGCTACAACTGTAGGAGCCGGCTTGCCGGCGCTGACAATCCAAAGGTCGCAGCAGCAATCAAGCCTTGTTCAAAGCCTGCGCCGCCGCCAACACCGCATCCACATGACCCGGCACTTTCACGCCACGCCATTCCTGGCGCAGCACACCTTCGCTATCGATGAGGAAAGTGCTGCGATCCACGCCCAGGTATTCCTTGCCGTACAGCTTCTTCAGCTTGATCACATCAAACAGTTGGCAAACCGCTTCGTCCTTGTCGCTGATCAGCTCAAAGGGGAATTCCTGCTTGCCCTTGAAGTTCTCGTGAGACTTCACACTGTCACGTGACACGCCAAACACCTCGGTGTTGGCGGCCTTGAATGCCGCGTACTGGTCACGGAAACCCTGGCCTTCGGTGGTGCAGCCCGGGGTGCTGTCCTTCGGGTAGAAGTAGATCACCACCTGCTTGCCCTTGAGAGCGGCGAGGCTGAAGGTCTGGCCGCTGGTGGCCTGGGCTTCGAAATCGGCTACGGGTTTGTCGATGACTACCGCCATGAAAAAACTTCCTTACATTGGGTTCTGTGGGCGCCACGGCTCGATCAGTGCGTCGAGGTTCAAGGCATCGGCGAAGTCCAGGAACTGGTCGCGCAACCAGCTGATCTGCACGCCGGCCGGCAAGGTCACGGTGAATGTGGCGTTGAGCATGGTGCCGCCGGTTTGTGGCGCCTGGTAAGTGTCGCAGGTGAGGTTCTCCAGCTCGACGTTGTGGTCGATGAAGAACTGGCACAGCTCATTGACGATGTCCGAGCGGTAGGCCGAGCTCACGTACGCTACATAAGGCAGGGCCTGGGGACGGTTCTCCAGGGCCGCGCTGCGCACCACGTTGACGGTGAAGTCGTGCTTCTTGGCCAGGCCCGGCAGGCCGGTTTCCAGGCGCGCGAGGGCATCCCAGGTGCCGGAAATCTGCAGCACCAGCGCACTGCACTCGCCGTGGCGGGTCAAGCGGGAAGTCACGACGGCGCAGCGGTTTTCATGGCTGGCGCGGCACAGGACGTTGGTCAGCTCCATGGGGTTGGCGCCGAGGGCACTGATAACAAGGAATTGTTCGCGAACTGTGGGGGTGGACATGCAGCCTTCCTAAAACGATGAGCGGTCGATACTGTGAGGGCCGTATCGATCAAAGGATGAAGGGTAGCGAAAAGCGTCGCCAAGGGATAGGAGGTGGCGTTTTCATTGCGTGAACGGCGGAATTTTCTCGGGCTTGCGGCCGTACTTTGGCCCAATGATGGCATTGCCCGTCGTTTAGTTGCTCCGGAACGCATCGTCAGGCGGTACTTAGCTTGTACAAGCATCTTGGCGCCAGTACCATTACGGCTCTCTTTTTCCGGCAGGAGCGGTTGCATGATTGCGGGCAGTATGGTGGCACTGGTCACACCCATGGATGCACAAGGTCATCTCGACTGGGACAGCCTGGGCAAACTGGTGGACTTCCACCTGCAAGAAGGCACCAACGCCATCGTGGCGGTCGGCACCACAGGTGAATCGGCCACCCTCGATGTGGAAGAACACATCCAGGTGATCGAATTCGTGGTCAAGCGCGTCGCGGGCCGCATTGCCGTGATCGCCGGTACGGGCGCCAACTCGACGCGTGAAGCGATCGAGTTGACCAGGAATGCCAAGAAGGCCGGCGCCGATGCCTGCCTGCTGGTGACCCCGTACTACAACAAGCCGACCCAGGAAGGCCTGTACCAGCACTTTCGCACCATCGCCGAAGCCGTGGACATCCCGCAGATCCTCTACAACGTACCCGGCCGCACTGCCTGCGACATGAAGGCCGAGACCGTGATCCGCCTGTCCACCGTGCCGAACATCATCGGTATCAAGGAAGCCACCGGCGACCTGCAGCGCGCCAAGGACATCCTCGCCGGCGTGAGCAGCGACTTCCTGGTGTATTCCGGTGACGACGCCACTGCTGTCGAGCTGATCCTGCTAGGCGGCAAGGGCAACATCTCGGTCACCGCCAACGTGGCCCCGCGTGCCATGAGCGAAATGTGCGCCGCCGCCATCGCCGGCGACGCCGTGACCGCCCGCGCGATCCACGAGAAGCTGATGCCGCTCAACAAGACACTGTTTATCGAATCCAACCCTATTCCCGTGAAATGGGCACTGTTCGAGATGGGCCTGATGCCGGACGGTATCCGTCTGCCGCTCACCCGCCTCAGCGCCGCCTGTCACGAACCGCTGCGACAGGCCCTGCGCCAGTCCGGCGTCCTGGTTTAATTGAGGAAGCACTACGCATGAAGCGATTGGCCGGACTTTCCGCACTTGCCTTGATTATCTCCAGCACCAGTGGCTGCGGTTGGATCTGGGGCCCGGAAGGCTACTTCCGTGACCGCGGCAGCGATTACCTGGAAGCACAAGCAACCAAACCGATGCAACTGCCGCCGGACGTCAATGTCGCCAAGCGCCTTGACCCGTTGCTGCCGATTCCACGCAACGTGGCCGACGACACCACCAAGGGTGAGTACGTGGTGCCACGTCCACAGCCGATCTCGGCCGTGGCGGATGCCAGCGACTACAGCCTGCAGAAGAGCGGCGATTCGCGCTGGATCATGGCCCAGCGTCCACCAGCCGAAGTCTGGCCGGTGGCGGTGCAGTTCTTCCAGGACAACGGCTTCCGTATTGAAGAGCAGCGTCCACAGACCGGTGAATTCACCACTGCATGGCAGCACAGCAGCGAACTCTCCGCCAGCATGGCCAAGCGCCTGCAGGCCGGTGGTGTAGCCGCTGACAGCGAAGCCCGAGTGCGTGTGCGCATCGAGCCTGGCGTGCAGCGCAATACCAGTGAAGTCTACGTCGTCAGCGCCGAGCGTCCTGCCGGCAGCACCGCCAACGTCGATTTCACCAACCGTTCGGTCAACACCGGTGTCGACTCGGCACTGGTCGACGAGATGCTGGCCAGCATGAGCCGCATTTCCGAGAAGGGCGGTTCCGTCTCCCTGCTCGCCGCACGCGATTACGACACCCCGAGCCGCGTCAGCCTCACCGAAGACGGCAGCGGCAACGTGGTGCTGAACCTGGGTGAAGACCTGGACCGTGCCTGGGCCAGCGTTGGCCGTGCCTTGGAGCAGGGCCCATGGCGTGTTGAAGACATCAACCGCAGCCTGGGCCTCTACTACATCAACGTGGCTGAAAAAGCCGAGCGCAAAGATGAAGAGCCAGGTTTCTTCGGCAAATTGTTCGGCAGCAAGCCGACCAAGGAGGAGATCGAGACCCGCGCCGAGCGCTACCAGGTTCGTTTGAGCAAGGTTGGCGAAAGCGTACAAGTCACCGTCGAGAAGAACATCAATACCGTTGCGCCAGCTGAAACAGCGCGCAAAGTGTTGGGCGTGATTCAGGACAACCTGGGCTGATCCGATGCGTTTTGCCGTTCTCGGCAGCGGTAGCCAAGGGAACGGCACGCTGGTCGCTCATGACGACACGTACGTGCTGGTGGATTGTGGTTTCTCGTTACGGGAAACCGAGCGGCGCCTGCTGCGCCTGGGGGTTCACCCCACGCAGCTGAGCGCGATTCTGGTGACCCACGAACATGCCGACCACGTGCATGGCGTGGGTTTGCTGTCTCGGCGCTACAATCTTCCGGTGTACCTCAGTCGCGGTACCTTGCGCGGGATGCGCAAACCGATTGAACCCGCAGGTTTCCTGGCCGGTGGCGAGCAACTGCAGATCGGTGCGTTGAGCATTGATGTGATTGCCGTGGCGCACGACGCCCAGGAACCGACGCAGTATGTATTCAGTGATGGCGAGCGGCGTTTCGGCGTGCTCACCGACCTGGGCTCCTACTGCGCCAAGGTGCTGGACGGTTACCGGAACCTCGATGCATTGATGATCGAATCCAACCACTGCCGGGACCTGCTGGCTCGCGGTCATTACCCCTACTTTCTCAAGCAGCGGGTCGGTGGCGAACTGGGACATTTGAACAACCACCAGGCGGCGTACCTGGTGTATGAGTTGGGCTGGCAAGACCTGCAACACCTGGTCCTGGCCCACTTGAGCAGCAAGAACAACCTGCCGACGCTTGCCCGGCAATGTTTTGTCGACACCCTTGGGTGCGACCCGGACTGGCTGCAACTGGCCGATCAAGATTCAGGGCTCGACTGGCGACACATCGCCTAGCCCACCTCACTCAAAGCGGAGCCCATCATGGAAAAACGTGAAGAACTCTACCGCGGCAAAGCCAAGTCGGTTTACAAGACCGACGACGCCAACCGCCTGATCCTGCTGTTTCGCAACGACACTTCGGCGTTCGACGGCAAGCGCATCGAACAGCTTGATCGCAAGGGCATGGTGAACAACAAGTTCAACGCCTTCATCATGCAGAAACTCGAAGCGGCCGGCATTCCGACCCAATTCGACAAACTGCTGGGCGACAACGAGTGCCTGGTCAAGAAGCTGGACATGATCCCGGTGGAATGCGTCGTGCGTAACTACGCCGCCGGCAGCCTGGTCAAGCGCCTGGGCGTGGAAGAGGGCCTCAAGCTCAATCCCTACACCTTCGAGCTGTTCCTGAAGGACGACGCCAAGGGCGACCCGTTCATCAACGAATCGCACGTCGTGGCATTCGGCTGGGGCACCGCTGAGCAACTGGCGCGCATGAAAGCGTTGTCCCTCAAGGTCAACGACGTGCTGAGCAAGCTGTTCGACGACGCCGGCCTGCTGCTGGTGGACTTCAAGCTGGAATTCGGCGTATTCCACGATGGCTCCATCGTCCTCGGCGACGAGTTCAGCCCGGACGGCTGCCGCCTGTGGGACAAGGACACCAAGAAGAAGATGGACAAAGACCGCTTCCGCCAGGGCCTCGGTGATGTGATCGAAGCCTACGAAGAAGTCGCCAATCGTCTCGGCGTACCGCTTTAATCGACGCAAGCATCTGATAGCACGGAAAAAAATCGCGTTTGGGGTTTGCTTCCGCGAAACACACTGTTATGATGCGCGCCGTTGGAGAGATGCCAGAGTGGCCGAATGGGACGGATTCGAAATCCGTTGTACCTTCACCGGTACCTAGGGTTCGAATCCCTATCTCTCCGCCATTACATAGAAAAAGCCCCGTAGCTGAACAAGCTACGGGGCTTTTTCGTTTCTGCGGTTTGATCAGCTCGGCTGGGCCACCAGGCTATTGCTCACACGACGCCCCAGTACCAGCACCGTCACGAACCCACAGCCCACCAACGCCGTGGCCAGGCTCAGCAGCACCGCGCTGCCCATCTGGTCGACAATCCGGCCGCCGAAGAACGAGCCCAGGGCGATGATCACCTGGAACAAGGCGACGAACAGTGGCATGCCGCGTTCGACATCCTTGGGGGCCACGACAAACATCCAGATACTTGCGCAGGCCGGGAAGGCGCCGAAGGCGAAGCCCCAGAGGGCGATCAGCATCGCTGCGCCGGTCATGCCGGTGGCGAAGTAGGGGAACAGGGCGGTGCTGGTGCCGATCATCAGCGCGACCAGCAGCAGGGTGTGGCGCACGCTGCGGTTGGCGGCGAAGCCGGCGAAGACATTACCCATGACCCCGGCCACGCCGTAGAGCAGCAACAGTGAGCCAATCGTCGGTCCGTCAAAGCCCGAACTGTTTTTGAAGAAGGGCGCGACGTAGGTGTAGGCGGCGAAGTGCGCCAGGCCGATCAGCAGGACGGCAATCAATCCGACCCGTGCTTGCGGGTTGATGAACAAGGCGGGCAGGTCACGCACCTGAATGGCCTTTTCCGGCTTCAGGCGGGGCAGCAGGAGCACTTGCGCCAGCAGCACCGGCACGCCGACCAGCGCGGTGACCAGGAAGGTCATGCGCCAGCCCATCAGGCCGCTGAGCCAGGTGCCCACGGGGACGCCGAGTACGGTGGCCAGGGTCACGCCCATCATGATGATCGAGGTGGCCTTCGCGACGCCCACGCCCTTGGGCGCGAGGCGGCCGCTGAGGGCGATTGCCGTGGCCCAGAAGCCGCCGATGCTGATACCCAGCAGGACGCGGCCGAATAGCAGGAGGCTGAAGTCGCTGGCGTAAGCCACGACCGAGTTGGCGATGATCATGATCAGCGTCAGGCCGATCAGCAGATAACGACGGTCCATGGCGCCAATGCTGACAGACAGCAACGGGGCGGCGAGGGCGGCCATGATACCGGGCAGGGTCACCATCAGGCCGGCGTGCCCGGCACTGATGCCGAGGTCGCTGGCGACGTCGTTGAGGACGCCCACCGGCAGAAACTCACTGGTGACCAGGGCAAAGGCGCCCACGGCGACCGAGAGAATCGCCAGCCACTGCTGTTTGACACTCTGTTGATTATGTTCGGGACGGCCGCTGGGGGCCTGGCTCGCGCTTGGCATGGTGCTGGATTCCAGAAGGGGAATGTCGCCTGAATTCAGGCGAGGGGGAGGGAAAGTGGAGGCGATTATATGAATCGGCTCTGGCAATCACACAGGCGCTCGTTTCGATAATAACCATCAGTGCAATCGATTCGACGCCCCTACAGGACGGTTGGGTTTTTCTTACCTGCATCTCCAACGCTGCCTACAGGCAATGCATTGCGACCCGTGGCGTTAGTCACTATCTTGGGCCCCACGGTTTTTCAGGTAGAAATTCCCACACTGCATAGGAAATGCATCATGAGCAAAAACACGAAAAAAACCTCCGATAAAATGGCCACGCTGGCCGCGCACACCCTCACTGATCCAAACGCCTCGGCCATTGCCAAAAGCCTGGCGGCGTCTGCATTGGCCCAGAGCGGTACCGACAAGCAGACCAGCGCCGACATGGAGGAAAAAGCCGGGAAGACCCTCCAGGGCGGCCACTACAGCGAGAAAACCAAATCCCTGGCCGCCTCGGTGCTTTCCCAAGCCAATAAAGAGCGCGGCAACTGAGTTACACGTCATGAAAAAAGCCCCGCAGCTGAACACGCTGCGGGGCTTTGTTGTTTTAGCCGTGTGGTTCAAGCGCTGCGGAGTCGGCCTAGCTGCGCAGTGGCGCGGTCAAACCACAAACTTCGCAATCATCGTATTGAGGTCCACTGCCAGGCGCGAAAGCTCCTGGCTGGCGGCGGTGGTCTGATTGGCGCCGGCGGCAGTCTGGGCGGACAGATCGCGGATATTCGTCAGGTTGCGGTCCACCTCACGGGCCACCTGCGCCTGTTCTTCGGATGCACTGGCGATGATCAGGTTGCCTTCGGTAATTCGGGTGATTGCATCGGTGATCCGTTCCAGCGACTCTCCCGCACTGTGGGCTACGGTCAGTGTCGCGCGTGCCCGTTCATTGCTGCTGTGCATCGCCGATACCGCTTGGGTCGAACCTTTCTGCACGCCGCCGACCATCTGCTCGATTTCCTGGGTCGATTGCTGGGTTCGATGCGCGAGGGCGCGGACTTCGTCGGCCACCACCGCGAAACCACGTCCGGCCTCACCGGCTCTGGCGGCCTCGATGGCAGCGTTCAGTGCCAGCAGATTGGTTTGTTCGGCAATGGCGCGGATCACGTCCAAGACTTTGGTGATGTCCTGGACGCTGTCGGCCAAACTCTGGATTTCCTCGGTTGCCGACGTCACTTCTTCGGCCAGCAAGGAGATCGACTCCACGGTGTCCATCACGTGACTGCGACCGTTGCCCGCCATGGCGTCACCCTCGCGCGAGGCGTCGGCGGTGCTGATGGCGTTGCGCGCGACTTCGTCCACCGCCGCCGTCATCTGGTTGACGGCCGTGGCCGCCTGCTCGATTTCACCGTTCTGCTCGTGCAGTGCCCGTGTCGATTCCTCGGTAACGGCCGAGAGTTCTTCGGCCGCCGAGGCCAGTTGATTGGAGGAGTCGGTAATCTGGTGGATGGTTTCACGAAGGTCAGATTGCATGGTTTCCAACGCACGCAACAGCTGGGCAGGCTCGTCCTTGCCCTCGACCACAATCGACACGGTCAGGTCGCCTTTGGCCACTTGCTCGGCGATGCGTACCGCTTGGTGCAACGGCAGCACGATGCTGCGGGTAAACAGAGTGGCGAGGAGTGCGGTAAGGAGCGTCGCCAGCACCATGGCGACGAACACCCACTTTACGGCGCTGTGGTACGTGGTGTCGGAACTCGTCGCGGCGTTGTCGGCTTCCTCGATATTGATCGCCAGCAGACTGGCCAACTCGGACCCAAGCCTGTCGCCCAGGGCGATCAGTTCGCCGTTGAGCAAGGCGATCGCTGCGGGGCGCTCGCCGTGTGCGGCCAGGTTCAATACCTCTTGCTGAACTTGCAGGTACTGCGCCTGGACCGACTTGAAACGCTCGAAGCTGGTCCGTTCGGCGTCCGCGGCGAGTTTGCCGGCGTACTGCGTGTTGTCCGCCTGAATCTTCTCGCGCAGCTGCGAAAAAGCTCGCTGGCTGGCTTTCACCTGTTCCGAGTTGTCCAGCAGCATGACGCGGTAAGTCGCGACACGTATCTCGGACATGGTGGTTTGCAGGTCGCCCAGGGCCAGAATGCTCGGCAGCCAGTTTTTATCGACTTCATCCGACTGGCTGGCCATATCGCGCATCTGGCTCAGAGAGAACAAGCCGAGCAACACCACGAGCAGTCCGACCAGGCCAAAACCACAGGCCGAACGCAGCGCTATTTTCATCTTTCTTAAACTCATGAACTCCCCCGGTGAACGGAAAAAGAGTGGCCGCAGCGCTGCCTTGTCCACGTGAAATCGCAGGAGGCAGTCGTTACACCACGCGGTTGGTTTGGATTTTTTAACCGTGCAGCCAGGCCCGGCGGGCAGCGCCAGGCATCATGGCGAGTGCGGTATGGCCGCGTTTCTGTCGAGCAGCCATGGCAGCAGGCTGTGCGCGGGCATGGGACGAGCCAGCAGGTAGCCCTGGCCCGTCTCGCAACCCAGGTGGAGCAGGATGTCGCGTTGTTCAGGGGTTTCGATGCCCTCGATCACCACCTCAATACTCAGCTCGCGGGCGAGTGACAACACGCTGGAAATCGCCGCGCGACTGCGCGGTTCCGACGACAAGTCGCGGATAAATTCGGCATCTATTTTTATTTCGTTGAACGGCAGGCTGCACAGGCGCTGCAATGAGGAATAGCCACCACCAAAGTCGTCGATGGATAACCCACAGCCCATCAAGCGCAGGCGCACCATGTTCTCAAGGCTGATGGAGCCCGGATCGAGCCTGCCGGTTTCGGTCATCTCAAAGGTCAGGCTGGACCCCGGTGCGTCGAAGCGTTTCAGCAGCAGGGCGATGTGCGCACTCATCTGCGGGTTGGCAAACTGGCTCGCATTGACATTCACCGCGAAGGTGAGTGGCACCGCGTTGGCCAGCGCCTCCTTGCGCAGCGTCAGGCATTGATCAATCTGGCGATACAACAGACTGTCCAGCAGGCCATGGCGCTCCAATACCGGAATAAATGAAGCGGGTGGCAGGATGCCCCGCTCGGGATGGTTCCAGCGTGCAAGCGCCTCCACGGAGGTGACCTGCAGTGTCCGCATAGCGAATTTGGGCTGGTAGAAGACCTCCAGTTCACCGTTCTCCAAGGCTCCCAGCACCTGGAGTTCACTGGCCACGCGGGTGACATGCAGTGTGTGAGCGTGGAGCGGATCATGGTCAAGGTACTGGCTCGCGAGTCTTTTCACGTCTTGCGCATGCATGGGCTTGCACAGCTGGCCGAGGACGCGCAGGCCGAGCAATGTCGCCATATGGCTGATGGCCTGGCGCAAGTCCAGGGCAATGCTGCTGGTGATGACCACCGATTTAAGCGCGTGTCGTTGGCTGGCACGGCGCAGGAAAGTAATACCGTCCATGCCCTCCATGCGGATGTCGCAAAAAGCGATGTCGACCGGTCCATTGCGCTCCAGCAACTGCAGCGCCTCCCAACCCTCGCAGGCTTCAAGAATGCGCGTACAACCCAGGTGCGCGAGGAGTGTGACCGCATAACGGCGCTGCACGGGCTGGTCCTCCAGCACCAGGACGCGAAGTGTGGACATTGGCATCTGAAGGGCTCATCGAAATTCTAAGGCGCCAGCTTGCCAAAGAGTGATGGCCTTTTAATCTCGAAAACCCTTACGTCTTTGCAAGAAATTTCTTAAGCAGATACCGGTCGAGAATCGCCCCGCAGCAAATCCAGAAGCCGCCGCATACAGATTTCCACCGCCTGCACCGAGGTGCTCAGGTGCATTTGCGCGGCCTCATTTGTGCAATTGGCTTCAAGGTGCTCGCAGGTGAGGATCAATTGCTCGTAGCGGATGAGCCTCGCCCCGCCTTTTACCCGATGAGCCAAGTGAGCCAGGGATTGGCGGTCATCGCGCGCCAGCAGTTCGGTGAGCTGATGCAGGTCGGCGCGGGTGCTCGATATCAGTTCTTCGCGCAGCGTTTGCAGCGCCGATGACTTGCCCAGTGTCAGCGTTTTCAACTGCGCGTCGAGTGATGCGGGGGTCAGCTCTGCACCCGTTTCATCAATGAAGTATTCCGTTTGCAGAGGCTGCAGCCGAGCGTTCAGTTGCTCCAGGCTGATGGGCTTGAAGAGGCAGTCATCCATGCCGGCCTGCAGGCAACGCTGTTTTTCCTCGGCGACCGCGTTGGCGGTGAAGCCCAGCAGCAAACACCCAGGTTCGCCCCGCGCGTGTTCGGCCTGGCGAATGGCCTGGGCCAATTGATAGCCGTTCATGCCGGGCATGTCGCAGTCTGTCACCACCACATCGAACGGTTGCGCGTTCCATAACGCCAGGGCTTGAATGCCATCGCTGGCCTCCTGAACCGCGTGACCCAGGTACGCGAGTTGTTGTGACAGCACTAGGCGATTGGCGGTGTAGTCGTCCACGATCAGCACGTTCAACGGCAGGCCCGGCACGATGTCCAGGGGCGCGCCGGCCTGCGGGGACGGCGCGTCTGTGGCCGGGAGTTCAAGCCTGAGGGTGACGCGGGTGCCTTTGCTCGGCACGCTGGACAACGCCAGGCTGCCGCCCATCAACTCGATCAGCGACCGGCTGATGACCAGGCCCAGGCCCGAGCCTTGTTGCTGATTGCCGGCCTGGCTGAACGGTGAGAACAGTTGCTGCTGATCGGCTTCGCAGATGCCCACGCCGGTGTCTGTGATACTCACCGATAACTGCAGCGGGTGAGTACCGTTGGCAGATTGCGCATGCGCGGTAATGCGCACTTCACCCACGGTGGTGAACTTGATCGCGTTACTCAGCAGGTTGGCGATAATTTGTTTGAAGCGCATGGCGTCAATCAGCACATTGCGGTCCAGGGCCGGATCGATGTCCAGGACCAGGGCAATGCCCTTTTCACGCGCCAGGCCATCGAACACGCGTGCCACCGAGTTCAAGAGCTGGAAGGGGTTGGCACTTTCGGGCGTCAGGCGCTGGCGGCCAGACTCGATTCGGGCGATGTCGAGTACATCGCCGATCAGCGCCAGCAGTTCCTTGGCGGCGCCCGATGCAACATCGATGGCGGCCCGGTCGAACAGGCCTTGTTCCGATTTGCGCGCAGCCATTTCCAGCATGCCAAGCACCGCGTTCATGGGGGTGCGAATCTCGTGGCTCATGGTCGCCAGAAAGGTGGTTTTGGCCCGGTTGGAATTGTCTGCCTCGCGCTTTGCCGTGTGCAGTTCCTCCACCAGGCGCTGGCGGTCACTGACGTCGACCCAGCCACCGATCAAGCCGTCGACACGGCCCTCACTGCCGCGAAAAGGCAGGATCCAGTGATAGATCGTGAGGACTTCACCGCTGGGCAACACGATCTGGCGATCACGTAGCATCGGTTCATCGGCGTCCATCACCGCGAGGTAGTCGCGGTGATATTCCAGGGCCTGCTCTTCGCTGGAGAGCAGGCTTTGCATCACGGTGGTGCCCAGCAGCTGTCGCTCGTCCTCGACACCGAAGACTTGCCGGTAAGCCTTGTTGCACAGCAGCAGGCGCGCCTGGCGGTCCCGCACATAGGTGGGGTGGGGCGTGCCGTTGATCAGCACACGATCAAATTCAAGCCTGGCGCTCAGTGCTCGTTCGGCGAGTTTGCGGCGCAGGACCTGACGGCGCAGCAATACAATCCACACACACGCGCTCAGCAACAGCACGGCTGCCAGCGCAAAACCCTGCAGGATCGCCGTCCGGTGTTTGGCCCAGTAGCTGTCGTCGAGGACCAACGGGCTGCGCCAGCGATTGGTCAGTTCGTCCATTTCTTCAGGCGAAATGCTCAGCAGGGCCTTGTTGAGGATCGAGAGCAGGATCGGCGAGGAACGGTCCACCGCAAATGCCAGCTGCGCGGCACGGGCGCCGACGGTTGCGCTGATCCTCAGTTGGTCAGGGTAATTTCGGCTAATCAGATAACGTGCGCTGACCAGCGTGCTGACGCTGGCGTCCACGCTGCCTTTGGCAAGCAACGAAAACGCGTCGTCAAGACTTTGCGCCTCGACGATCTGCACCTGCGGGAACTGGCGTTCAATCATCTCCCTGCTGGCATTGCCCTTGATGATCGCCAGGCGTTTTCCCGACAGGTCCTGCAAACTGTTCGGACTGTTTACCCGGTTACGCGTGACCAGTACAAACGGCGTGGACAGGTACGGGCGGCTGAAGCTCACGCGCGCCTGCCGATCGATACTGGGGGTCAGCGCCGCCAGCAGATCGGCGTTGCCCTGGTTGACGCGGGTGATCATTTCATCGACCGAGCCGCCTTTTTGCGGGTCGAATTTCAGTCCGGTCCTGAGGCTGATCTTGGCGATTACATCGGCACTCAGGCCCCTGAAGCGTTGCTGTTCATCAAAAAACGTAAACGGTAGAAAGTCTTCATTGATGATCACTTTGAGCCGTGGATGTTGTGCCAGCCAGCGTTGTTCCTCGACGCTGAACTGCACTTGATGAGTACCGGAAATACTGACGCCGCCGGCATTCCAGCGACGCGCGATAGCCATCTGTTCAGTTGAGGGGATCGCGCGAAGGGCGGCGTTGACCAGGTGCAGCAGCGGCGTGTTCTGGCGAGTCGCGGCGAACGAGAAATTGTTGACCTCCATGCGCGAGAAATCCACCAACTGCACATTGTTCAGGTAACTCTTATTGATCAGGTAACTGGCCGTCACCGAGTCGCCCAAGTAAAGATCTGCCTTGGAAAACGCCACTGCACCGACGGCATTGAGGATGGAGGGGTAGAGTTTGAAGGTGGCGTGCGGGTAGAACGCTTGCACGGTGTTCAGCGGCAGGTAATGGTCGACCATGGCCACCGTTTTACCGGCCAGGGTCGGATCGAGCAGGGGCGAATCGTTGCTGCGCGCCACCAGCGTCGGTTGGTCCAGGGTGTACGGCTCTGACAGCCGAAGGTCCGGGTCTGCGGCTTCAAAGCCATTTGCAGAAGCCAGCAGGTCGATCTCGCCGCGTTTGAGCGCCTGGATCACCTGGGGTCGGCTAGGGTAGCGCTGCACCTGGATTTGCACCGCCAGCAATTGGCCGATGAGTGCCAGGTAATCCGCACTGATACCCTCGAACTCATTGCTGTGGTTGGTGATATCAAACGGTGGATAGTCAGGTTCGGAGGTGCCGACACGCAGATGCTTTTTACTGCCCAACACTTTCAGGTCGGCGGGGCTCAGGTGCAACTCGCTGTCCGACAGTATCGATCGGCCCAGCACCGTCAATGTGACGGGCGAACCCGCCGCCCATGCCACGTGAACGCCTGCCCAGAACATCAGCATGGCTGCGAGCAACTTCAAATCAAAGGTCCTTAATGCAGAGGGAAAAGGGTGCGGTAGCAGCATAACGCTATTGTCCGGAAGGCGCGTAACTCGTCCGGATTTGAGTAGTGGCATTAAAGCATTATGGTACATTGTCGACATTATTGCCGACGAAGCACCACTAAACACCGAGGAAGCCTGCAGATGTATAAAGTCCTGGTGGTTGATGACCACCCCTTTATCAGGACCGCGCTGCGCACGCTGGTGAGTGAGGAAGGCTATGAGGTGGTGGGCGAAACGGACAACGGCGTCGACGCCATCAGCCTGGTCCGGCAACTGACCCCGGACCTGGTGTTGCTGGACATCACCATGCCGCGTCTGGACGGTATCGCGGTCACCGAACGCATCCGTGCCCTTGAGTTGAATACGCGGATCATCGTGCTCACCTCGCTGTGCTCGGAACACTACGCCACGCGTTGCATCGGCGCCGGCGCTTCAGGATTCATCAGCAAGACCGATGAGTTGAACGTGCTCGCGCTGGCCATGAAAACGGTAATGAGCGGCTACGTTTATTGTCCGGAAGCGGTGATGGGGTTTTCGAAGAAACACGCATTGGCAGTGGATGAGTCGCAGCTTATTTCCTCGCTGTCCAACCGTGAGCTTTCCGTGTTCCAGCAGCTTTCCAGAGGCATGAGCAACAAGGATATTGCGCAGAATATTTTGCTCAGCAGCAAGACGGTGAGTTGCTACAAGGCGCGCTTGATGACAAAGCTGAATGTGAAATCGGTGGTGGATTTGGCGGATATCGCCAGGCGCAACAACCTTATTTGAAGCGTTATCGAATCTGCCCCGCACCACGGTGCAGGGTTGCTTGCCCAGAGGGTTTGCGGCCGCTGAAATAAAATCCTCGCCCCACCGAATAACTTCCCCTCCTGCGGTGTTCACTCCACAGACCACCCAGGAAGCGCCCATGAACACACCTGTCGACCGCTACGACCGCCTGACCCGCGCCTTCCACTGGCTGACCGCTGCCGTGGTGATCTTCATGTTCGCCAGTGCGCATATCTGGGAAAACCTGGAAAAAGGCACGCCGCTGCGCAAGGGCCTGCAGTCGGTGCATATCTCCCTGGGCATTGCCCTGGCGGTACTGATCCTCGCGCGGATCGCGTGGCGGCTGTCTGGCGGCACCCGGCTCAAGGCCGACAGTCACCCGGCGCTTAACCTGCTGGCGAAAATGGCGCATGGTTGCCTGTACCTGTTGCTGCTGGCGCAGATTGTCCTGGGGTTCCTGTTTCGTTGGGCACAGGGCGAGCCATTCAACTTTTTCGGACTGTTTTCGGTTCCCGCGCCGTTTGCGATTGATCACGCATGGCGCGGCACGCTGGGCGGTCTGCATGACACCGTGGCGTGGGCGATCATCGGGCTGGCTGGCCTGCACGCCTGTGCGGCGCTGTGGCACCACAGCATCAAGCGTGACAACACGCTGCGCCGCATGCTGCCCGCCCCACGGGACGCTGTTTGAAGTGATGTTTGCTGCTGTATCTCCCCATCGTTACGGAGCACGACAACCATGAAGACTCGCCACCAACACCCCATTACTTATCGCACCGCGCTGCTCTTCGGTGCCTGCCTGGCTGTCGCCTTGCTCGCCGGCCAGGCCCGGGCTTCCGGCGATGAATCAGCGCCGCCCAAGCCGAACTGTCCGAAGGGCCAGGTGTGGGACACCAAGACCGGCAAGTGCGTGCTGCAAACCAGCAAGGCAACGTCGGATGCCGATCGGACCGACTACGCCTACCGCCTGGCCAAGGACGGGCGCTATGAAGAAGCCCTGGCCTTGCTCGATACCCTGAGCAACCCCAACACCGCCAAGGCCCTCAACTACCGCGGCTACGCCACGCGGAAACTGGGGCGGACCGATGAAGGCATCGGCTATTACCTGCAGTCCGTGGCGTTGGACCCCAACTACGCCCAGGTCCGCGAATACCTGGGTGAGGCCTATGTGATCAAGGGCCGGGTGGACCTGGCCCAGGAGCAGCTGCTGAAAATCAAGGCGCTGTGCGGCACCACCTGCGAAGAATATGAAGACCTGGCCGAGGCCATCACTGCCGCGCCCCAGGTGTGACATCGGTGACTGAACGAGCAGGGGGCCGCCATTACTCGAGAGGCTGAGTTTCGTCGCGAATTGGGCCAGTTGTTGCCGCGTTTATGGCGATACGGCCTGGTGTTGTCGCGACAAAAGCACCTGGCCGAGGACCTGGTGCAGGCCACGTGTGTGCGGGCGCTGGAGCGTGCCGGGCAATTTGTCGCCGGCACGCGGCTGGATCGCTGGTTGCTGGCGATCATGCACTCGATCTGGCTCAACGAACTGCGCTCGCAGCGGGTTCGCCAGGGGCAGGGCTTTGTCGATGCAGAGCAGGCGTTGTCATTCGATGGCGAAAGCCAGGCCCAGGATCACGTGCTCGCCGCGCAAGTGATCAAGCGCGTCAACGGGTTGCCCGAAGCGCAACGAGAAACGGTTTTTCTGGCGTATGTCGAAGGGCTTTCATACAAGGAAATTGCCGATGTCCTGCAAATACCGGTCGGCACAGTCATGAGTCGGCTCGCGGCCGCACGCGCCAGGCTGGCCGAGACGGCCCCGGCAAAAGCCCACGCGGGACACGCCAGTGGAGAACGCCGATGACTCACACATACCTGCCTTGCGATGAGCAGTTGGTGGCTTATCTGGATGGAGAACTGGACGCTGACCAGCGCCGGGTCATCGCCGACCAGATCCACACTCACCCCGCGGTCGCTGCGCGCCTGGAGGTGCTGCGGTGCGCTGATATGCCGTTCAAGGACGCGTTCGACAGCGTGCTGGATCAAGCGCCGACCGCTCGCCTGCAGTCGATGCTCAACGCCTTGCCGCCGGCAGCCGTCCCCGCCTTGAGTCGCCGCCGTTTCCTCGCCGTGGCCGCAGGTTTCGCGGTGGCCGGCGTGGTCGCCGATCGCCTGTTCCTGGCCTGGCCGCGTGGGGAACCCGGCCAGGGTTGGCGCGCCTCGGTGGCTGAATACATGGCGTTGTACACGCCGCAGACCCTGGACAATCTCAGCGCGGACCCGGCTGCCCACCTCGCGCAACTCAGCGCGGTGGGCACGCAACTCGGCCTGCCGTTGTCGCCTGCTGCCGTGGCCTTGCCCGGCGCCGAGTTCCGGCGGGCGCAGAGCCTGGACTATGACGGCGTGATCATCGGCCAGTTGACCTACCTGGATCCCCGCCACGGTCCACTGGCGCTGTGCATCACGGCCAACAAAAGAGCCCCGGCGACTTTCGCCACCGAGCAGCGCCGAGGCATGAACGTGGTGTATTGGGCCAGCGCGTCCCATGCCTTCATGCTGATCGGCCGAAACCCTTTCGAAGATTTGCAGATCATGGCCAGCAGCGTCGAGCGCAGCTTGCCGGCCTGATCTCAGTGACGGGTCTGCAGGGCGCGCCAACGCGTGGGCGTGGTGCCTTCCCAGGTGCGAAACGCGCGATAAAACGAGTTGGTGTCTTCGTAACCGAGCAGGCAGGCGATCTCGTCTATTTCGATCGACGGCTCCGCCAGCAGATGGCGCACCACCTCCTGGCGGCTCTCCAGCAGCAATTGCCGAAAGCCGGTGCCTTCCTCGGTCATGCGCCGCTGCAAGGTGCGTTCGCTCAGGCCCAGTTCGCGGGCCACGTCGACCATCTCCGGGCGACCACTGGCGAAGAGACGCTTGAGGGTGCTTTTCACTTGGTGGCTGATCGTGGCCGGCGCGGTCGCTTCGGCCAACGCCGCTACCAGGGCCGGGTTCAGCAGGTCGAGCAGTTCCGGGTTATGGCCAGGGAAGGGCCGTTTGAGGTCGGCGGTGTCGAACACCAAGGCATTGCGCGTGGCACCGAAACGGATGGCACAGCCGAAAAACTCCGCCAGTGCCGGGCTGTTGCTCCGGGGGCGGGCCAGTTCGACACGGCGCGCCGTGATGTGCACCCCCGAGCCGCGCCGGCCCAGCTCGACAAACGTCGCAAACGCCGCGTCGATCAACAGCCGCGGTGGCGGCTGCTGGCTGCGCAGCCAGTCGAGGGTGACCGTGCAGGTCGCGCCGTCCTCGCTCACCTGCACGCGTTCGGGCGTACACAGTTGCTTGAAGCGTGCGAGGCGATGCAGGCCATCGCGAAAGTCACGGGCAATGAAGGCGGCAAAACTGGACGGTGGCAGGGCGCTGCTGTCCAGCTGGGTGACCAGCAGGACGCCGGCCGCCGGGTCGGGATTGAGCACGCCCACGGCTTCCCACAGGCGAAAATATTCCTCGGTGCTGACGTGGCGACGATCACCGCGCTCGCCCAGGTGCAGGGTCATTGGCAGTCGTGCCTGGCGTAACACCGCTGCAGGCTCCAGCCCGATGGTTGTCAGGGCGTGCCAGAACACCTGCGGAATGTTGAAGCGCGATTGGCGTGCGTCAGACATGGACCACCTTTGTTTCAATCAATCGGAGGCTGACACACTGAGGTCATGCCATTTCTCGTCGGAAGCTGCCAGGTCCGCCGCCGCCCGCGCGGCATATTGCACCGCATCGCTGCCGATCAACAGGCGCAGGGGCGCGTCTTCACTCAGGGCCAGTTCGAGCACGATCTCGGCCACCCGCTCCGGCCCGGTCGGCAGAATGCCGGGGGAGTTGAGCAACTCAACCAGTGCACCGACACTTTGCTGATAGGGCGCACTGATCGGCGCAATCGTCATGGAGCTGCCCGACCAGTCGGTACGCATGCCGCCCGGTTCCAGCACCGTCACCTGCACGCCCAGCGGGTTGACCTCTTGCGCCAGCACGGTTGAAAAGCCGCCCACGGCCCACTTGGCACTCTGGTACGCCGCCAGGCCCGCCATGCCAATCCGCCCGCCCAACGACGATACCTGAAAGATATGCCCGCGACCCTGGGCGCGCAGGATCGGCACCACGGCCTTGCTGACGTGCACGACACCATAGAAGTTGGTGTCGATCTGTGCCGAGAAGTCCTCCAGGGTGACATCCTCGACCGACGCCAGGTCGCCATACCCCGCGTTGTTGACCACCACATCCAGGCGACCGAAGTGCGCCACGGCGGCCTCCACGGCCTGTAGGACCTGCAGGTTGTCGGTCACATCCAGTTGCAGTGGGTAGATTGCGTCACCGTACTCGGCCACCAGTTCATCCAGTTGGCGGGGAGTGCGTGCAGTGGCCGCCACACGATCGCCGGCGCGCAAGGCCGCTTCGGTGATGGCGCGGCCAAGGCCACGGGAACTGCCAGTGATAAACCAGATCTTGGACATGCGAACACCTCTTCGTTTCGAGCGGCTCTAGCAGCCTGGGCACCCAGGATGGTCGATGAACGCGGCCCGGGCACTAGCAGAAGGGCGCCAAGTGACTTGCAAAAGACGCCAATTATTCGCGGGTCAAACGCGCGGCCAGGCTCTCGATAAACACCGTCTCGGCCCGACTCATCTTCTGTTCGCGATTCCACAACAGGTGAATGTCCACATCGGCGATCCCTTCATCGGGCGGCAGCCGCCACAGCAGCCCGTTTTTCACGTCCTCCGCCACCACATGGATCGGCAGGCACCCCAGGCCGAACCCGGCGATCACCAGGCGTCGCACTTCTTCCAGGCTGGAGGACGAGGCCACGATGCGCCCGCTGAAGCCTTGCTGATCGCGAAAGATGGTCAGTGGCGAGAGCATCCCGCCGATCTGGTCGCTGGTGAAACTGACGAAGTTCTCCGACTGCAAATCACCTTCGGCCAAACCGGTACGGCCAAACAGCGGGTGGTGGCGCCCGCAAAAGAATGCGTAGCGTTGACGCAGGAACAGGTGCTGCTCCAGGCGCGGCTGCGGCCGGCGATTGAGGCTCAGTCCGAGGGTCGCGGTTTTTTCCAGCAGGGCGGCGACGATGTCGGAGCTGCGCATCACCTCGACCTCGAGGTCGACCCGCGGATGTTCGCGGTGAAAGCCCGTGAGGAAGTCATCAAAGGTCTCTGAGTTGATGCGGCTGATCATCAGCAGGCGCACTTTGCCGATCACTTCATCGCCGGGTTTTTGCAGGGCGTTGCTCATCTGCGAGACCTGGCCGTACATCTCGCCGGCGATGGCGAAAATCTGTTCGCCGGCTTCGGTCAGTACAAAGCGCGGGCCACGGCGCACGATCAGTTGGCAGTCGAGTTGTTCTTCCAGGCGTTTGAGCGCCTGGCTGATCGCCGGTTGCGTCAGGTGCAGGCGCGCGGCGGCGCGGCTGATGCTCAGCTCCTGGCCGATCACGCGAAAGGTGCGCAGCAGGTTCCAGTCCAGCCGGTCGTTGAGCAGCGGGTGAATATCGCGGCGGGGTTCGGACATGCGCGGGCTCGATTATAAGCAGGATTTATAATCGGAATAATAAATAGAAAATTGACTAATCATAGCCCCGAGACGAAAAATCCTCCTCGACAAGCGCCATAAGAGCGCCTGCGCTTGACCTTTCTCCTGCCAAAAAAATAACCAAAGGAGCCCGCCCATGAAGCCTTCCGCTTCGCCCCAGCCTCGCCGTGCTGCGGCCGCCGCTTTTATCGGCACCATGATCGAGTGGTACGATTTCTACATCTACGCCACCGCCGCTGCACTGGTGTTTGGCCAACTGTTTTTCCCTTCCGAAGACAAACTGTTCAGCACCATGGCCGCGTTCGGCACCTTCGCCGTGGGTTTCTTCGCGCGGCCCTTGGGCGGCATTGTGTTCGGCCATATCGGCGACCGGATCGGCCGCAAGAAATCCCTGGTGATCACCCTGGTGATGATGGGCGTGGTCACCGTCTGCATCGGCCTGTTGCCGACCTATGCGCAGATCGGCGCCGCAGCACCGGTCTTGCTGGTGCTGTTGCGGGTGGTACAAGGCATTGCCGTCGGCGGCGAGTGGGGCGGGGCGGTGTTGATGGCCGGCGAGCACGCGCCGAAAGGGCGGCGTAACTTCTTCGCGTCCTTCGCGCAACTGGGCAGCCCGGCGGGGTTGATCCTGTCCCTGCTGGCGTTCAGCGCAGTCACCCGCTTGTCCGAAGAAGACTTGCTCAGCTGGGGCTGGCGCCTGCCGTTCCTCGCCAGCGCCTTGCTGCTGGTGGTCGGCCTGGCGATTCGCCTTGGCGTCAACGAGTCGCCTGAGTTCCTCGAAGACAAGGCCTTCGCGGAAAAAGCCCGGGCAATCAAGCAGGACCAGGCCCCGGTGATCGAAGTGCTGAAAACCGCCTGGCGCCCACTGTTGCTGTGCATCGGTGCCAATACCCTGGGGATTGCCGGGGTGTATTTCACCAACACCTTCATGATTGCCTACAGCACTCAGCAATTGGGCCTACCGCGCTCGCAGATCCTGGAGTGCCTGTTCTTCGTGGCGATCATTCAATTCTGTGTCCAGCCCCTGGCGGCCTGGGTGGCAGAGAAGGTCGGTGCCACGCGTTTCCTGTGTGCGATGACCGTGCTGGCAATGGCCTCGCCTTATCCGATGTTCGTGCTGGTGAGCAGTGGCCAGGCGCCGTTGATCATCCTCGGCATCGCCTTGGCGGTGGTGTGCATGGCCTCGTTTTATGCGGTGATCGCAGGCTTTGTCAGCGGCCTGTTCGAAACCCGTGTGCGCTACACCGCCATCTCCCTGGCTTATCAGGTGTGCGGTGCGCTGGCCGGTGGCCTGACGCCATTGATCGGCACCTGGCTGGCCCACGAATACCAGGGCCAATGGTGGCCGATGGCAGTGTTCTACAGCCTGATCGCGGCGGTGTCGCTGGTGTGCGTATTGGCCTTGTCGCGCCGCCACGCCAGCGCGCACCGAATTGAAATGGCACAGAGTGCCTGAGGGAGATTGCAGCATGTTGAAGATTAACGGCGAACGCCTGTGGGCCAGCCTGATGGCCATGGCCGAGATCGGTGCCACTGCGCGCGGCGGCAGTTGCCGGCTGGCCTTGAGTGCCGAAGACCAAGCCGGTCGCGAACTGTTCAGTCATTGGTGTAGCGCTGCCGGGCTGACCCTCAGCGTGGACGCCATCGGCAACCTCTTCGCCCGGCGCGCCGGCACGGACAAGGACGCCGCCCCGGTGATGATCGGCAGTCACCTCGACACCCAGCCAGAAGGCGGGCGCTTTGATGGCGTCTACGGTGTACTGGCCGGCCTCGAAGTGATCCGCAGCCTTGACGACCAGGGCATCCGGACCCGCAAACCGTTGGAGATTGCGGTGTGGACCAACGAGGAGGGCGCGCGTTTTACCCCGGCCATGCTCGGTTCGGCGGTATTCACCGGCAGCCTGGCGCTGGCCCCGGCGCTGGCCACGACCGATGTCGACGGTATCAGCGTGGCCGAGGCCCTGCGCGCCACCGGCTATAACGGCGCGCGCCCGTTGGGTGGCGCGGTGGATGCGTACTTCGAAGCGCATATCGAGCAAGGCCCGATCCTGGAAGACAACGCCAAGAGCATCGGCGTGGTGACCGGCGGCCAGGCGATTCGCTGGCTCGACGTGCGCGTCGAAGGCATGGCCGCGCATGCCGGCACCACGCCGATGCCGCTGCGCAAAGATGCGCTGTATGGCGCGGCCCGGATGATCCAGGCGCTGGAGCAATTGGCCGCCGATTTTGCCCCCGATGGCCTGACCACCGTCGGTGAGCTGAGCATTGCCAAATCGTCGCGCAATACCATCCCCGGCCTGCTGAATTTCACGGTCGACCTGCGGCATCACCGCGACAGCGCTATCGACGCCATGGAGCAACAGGTGCGCCAACAGTTGCCGGCCATCGCTGAACAACGCGGGCTCACCGTCACCGTCACCCCGCACTGGGTCAGCCCGGCCACGCCCTTCGACGTCGAATGCGTGGCCTGCGTGCAAATCGCGGTGGATGCGCTGGGCTACAGTCAGCAACCAATCGTCAGCGGTGCTGGCCACGATGCCATCCACCTGGCGCGTTATTGCCCGACCGCGATGATCTTCATCCCCTGCGTCGGCGGCCTCAGCCACAACGAAGCCGAAGACGTGTTGCCCGAGGACGTGCGCCAGGGCACCGACGTATTGCTCAACGCCGTGTTGCAACGCGCCGGCCGGGCCGACTGACAACACCGTTCGGAAAGACTGAAGAAGCTCACCTGTGGGCAGCGTCTACCCGCAACCCTGTGTATTGAGGAGATTGCCATGCGTACTTTTTTCCACCCCGAACAACTGCTGCACCATCCACGCAGCTATTACTCCCGTGGCCAGATGCGCACGCCGCAGGAGGTCCCCGAGCGCGCGCGCAACCTGCTGCAGGCCGCGCAGACTCTTGGGTTCGACATCCAGCAGCCGGCCGACCACGGCCTTGAGCCGCTGCTTGCCGTGCACGGTGCGCCTTACCTGACGTTCCTGCAGGAAGCCCATCAGCGCTGGAAAGAAATCCCCGAAGACTGGGGCGACGAAGTCATGTCGAACATCTTCGTGCGCGAGCCCAACGCGCTGCGCGGCATCCTTGCCCAGGCCGCGCGCTACCTCGCCGATGGCAGTTGCCCGGTGGGCGAACTCACCTGGCGCTCGGCCTACTGGTCGGCGCAAAGCGCGGTTGCTGCCGCCCGGGACATTCTCGACGGCGCCCCGGCTGCCTACGCCTTATGCCGGCCACCGGGGCATCACGCGCGTTTCGAGGCGGCAGGCGGGTTCTGCTACATCAACAACGCAGCCGTGGCCGCACAAGTGTTGCGCGGCGGCTTCCAGCGCGTTGCCGTGCTCGACACCGACATGCACCACGGCCAGGGCATCCAGGAGATTTTCTACACGCGCGACGACGTGCTCTACGTGTCGATCCACGGCGACCCGACCAACTTCTACCCCGGTGTCGCCGGCTTCGCCGAAGAGCGTGGCAGCGCGGCGGGTGAAGGTTTCAACCTCAACCTGCCGATGCCTCACGGCGCCAGTGAGGCCGTGTTCTTCGATAAGCTTGAAGTGGCGCTGAAGGCGCTGAAGGACTTTTCGGCCGATGTGCTGGTGCTGTCGCTGGGCTTCGATATCTACGAGTTGGACCCGCAGAGCAAAGTCGCGGTGACACGCGAAGGCTTCGCGCGGTTGGGCGAATGCATTCGCGGGCTGGGCCTGCCGTGTGTGATCGTGCAGGAGGGCGGCTATCACCTGGAGACGCTGGACGCGAATGCGCAGGCGTTTTTCGATGGGCCACAGGCTTGGGTGAAGTAAGGCAAGAGTGACGTGGCACCTGCGTGACGATCTCGCGTTGTGATCGTCACGTGGCTTGTCATGAGGGCGCGGTCACCGGGAGCTTGAACGGTTTGACCAGGCGTTCTGCCGGGATAGCAACTTCCCGATCACAATCAACGCGTCGAAGCGCCGTCGTCGCCCACCGCAACATGCGTCATGGGCGGCGTCAATTCCAGTACCCGGTCACGCCCACCTTCGGCCAACAGGTAAGTGCCTCGAGTTGTCGGCACAATCGACTGCGGCGCTTTCAGGAATGACAGAATCGTCTGCCGGTGCCCCTGCTTGTCGATCAGCAGCAAACGCGCGCGATGGGTGGCGTCCTCGTTGATCCACAGGCCCCGTGCATCACACATCAGGAACGTCGGCTGGTTCAGCCCGTCCACGACCATCGGGTCGCTGCCGTCCTCGGTCAGCTCGCGCACCATGCCTTCCTTCTTTTTGGTGTAGAGCATGCGCCCGTCGCTGCAGCGGATGATCGATTCGCCTTCGTCCATGCCCGTGCGTACGACGCTCAGGCTCTGGTCACTCCAGCGATAACGCAGCACACGGCCCTCGTCGCGCCGGTCTTCCATGGCGTACAGGTAGTCGCCGTCGTCCCACAGGCCTTGCACGTTCTGGCCCCTGAACAGTTCAGTGACGTGGCCGTCCTTGAGGAAACTGACGGGCGAATCGAGGGCTTCCTGGCTGAACACCCAGCCGCCGCGCGTGGCAAACATGCCGTCGGGCTTGGACAGGTTGCCCACCACCACTTCGCGGCTGCCGTCGGGGTGGATGCGCACGATGCTGCCCTTGCCGTCGTCGAGTTCCTGGCTGACCATCAGCGAGCCGTCGTCCAGGGGCATCAGCGAGGCGGCCTTGGCCACGTCCGTGTGCAGTACCTGGTAATGCCACTGGCCGCTGGCGCTGACCGGGTAGTAAGTCTGCCAGGCAAAAAAGCCCAGAGCGGCGGTGCACACCAGAACGAGTGTGCACACTGCGGTTTTCAGGATTCGGATCATTGCTTGGCGCCGACGGATCGAAAGGTCGACCACGTTACCAAGCATGCCGCCGAACATCACCCGGCAATTGCGCGATGTCCCCTTTATCCGGCGCCTGCCGCGCCATCGAGGCCACGGCGGATCTTCTCCAGCAATTCGTCGATATGAAACGGCTTGGAGATCAGGTCCATGCCTTCACCGAGAAAGTTCTGGCGATTTGCCGCGTTCTCGGCGTAGCCGGTCATGAACAGAATCGGCAGCGCGGGGTGCATTTCGCGTGCGATGTCGGCCAGCTCGCGCCCGTTCATGTAGGGCAGCCCGACATCGGTCAGCAGCAGGTCGATGCTCGGGTCGTTGCGCAGGCTGGTGACGGCTTCGTCGCCATCGGCGGCCAGGCTGCAGCGGTAGCCGGCATCGACCAGCACCTCGGCGACAAAGCTGCGCACCGAGGGCATATCCTCGACGATCAACACGTGTTCGCCGCTGCTCTGGCCGGGGGCTGCAACCGGCCTGGTCGCCGTGCTGGCGGGACCGCTGGCGGCGGGCAGCATGATGGTCACTTCGGTGCCCTGGCGGGTCACGCTGCGGATCTGTGCGTCGCCGCCGGACTGGCGCGCGAAGCCATAAATGGTCGACAGGCCCAGCCCGGTACCCTGGCCCAGGGGCTTGGTGGTGAAGAACGGGTCGAAGACCTTGTCGATGACGCTGTGCTCGATACCCACGCCGTTGTCGCGTACCGACAGGGCGATATAGGGGCCGTTTTCCAGTTTCAGGTTGCCGTTGGAATAGGCCGGGTAGGTGGTCACCCAGATATTGCCGCCTTTGGGCAGCGCATCGCGGGCGTTGATCACCAGGTTGAGCACGGCGCTTTCCAGCTGGATCGGGTCGACCATTGCCACGGCGGGGTTGTTGGTCAGCTCGAGCTTCAGCGCGATATGTTCGCCGATGGTGCGCACCAGCAGTTCTTCCAGTGAGCGGATATGTGCATTGATGTCGATCGGTCGCGTGTCCAGCGGCTGCTGGCGGGCGAAGGCGAGCAGGCGGTTGGTCAGGCCGGCGGCACTCAGCGCCGAACTCAAGGCCGCATCGGCGTAACCCATGACCTTGTCGGTGCGCTGGCTGTCGATGCGTTTCTTGATCAGCTCCAGGCTGGTGATGATCCCGGTCAGCAGGTTGTTGAAGTCATGCGCGATGCCACCGGTGAGCTTGCCCAGGGCATCCATTTTCTGCGCCTGCAACAGCTGCGCCTCGGTGCGCGCCAGTTGGGTGGTGGCGTTGGCCAGTTCGGCCTGCTGATGACGTTCGCGGTGGCGGTGCTCGGTCACGTCCTCGACAAACACCAGGCTCAATTCGGCGCGGCGATAGGGTGAAATCTGCCACTCGGTTTCGCGCAACTGGCCGTCGACCTTCATCTGCAGCGTGCCTTTCCAGCGCTCACCGGCGGCCAGGCGCTGGCACAGCTCCTGGAGTACCGTGAGCTGGTCGGCGGCGAAGCACTCGAGCAGGGCGTCCGGGTTGAGGTTGTCGTGAATCAATTGGGCGAACGCGTGGTTGCATTCGTGCACCTTGAGCTGTGCGTCCATCACCGCAATCGGTGCGCTGATATTGAAAAAGATCTCGCGAAACCGCGCCTCGCTCTCGCGCAACGCGTATTCGGTGTCACGCACGCGCAGCAGGGTGCGCAGGGTCGCGAGCAGCACATCGGGGTCGACCGGATGGATCAGGTAGGCATCGGCGCCGGCATCCAGGCCGGTGATGATGTCGCCGGTCTCGATGGAAGCCGCCGACACATGCACCACGGGCAGCAAGGCGGTGACCGGGTCGGCGCGCAACACCCGCACGATGTCGAAGCCGCTCATGTCCGGCAGGTTGACGTCGAGGATCAGCCCGTCGATCTTTTCGCGGGCAATCAAGTCCAGCCCCTCCTGGCCGGTGCCGGCTTCGAGCACGTGATAGTCGTGGCTTTCCAGGCGCCGCCGCAGGGCGTAGCGGGTGGCGGCATTGTCGTCGACGATCAGCAGTTGAATGTCACGATTCATCGACGGGTCCGCCAGCGATAGAGAGAGGAATGATCACAAAGAACATCGAGCCCACGCCGGGAGTACTTTCGACGCCGACCCGGCCGCCAAGCAGCTCGGCAAAACGCTTGCACAACGACAGGCCCAGCCCGGTGCCGCGCAGGCGTTTTTGCAGTGGCGAGTCGATCTGCGAAAAATCTTCGAACAGGTTGCTGTGCAGTTGGGCGGGAATGCCCAGGCCGGTGTCCTGTACGGCAAAGCGGATTTCTGCCTCGCCGACCCGTTGCGCCGACACGCGGACCTCGCCTTGCACGGTGAACTTGAGGGCATTGGAAATGAAGTTGCGCAGGATCTGCGCAAGCTTCTTGTCATCGGTGTAGAGCTTGGGCAAGCCGACGGGCTCTTCGAAGATCAGGTCCACCGATGACGCGTCGACAATCGGCCGGAACATGCCGCGCAAGGCCGAGAACAGGTCGAACATATCGAACCAGGCCGGCGAGATAGTGATACGGCCCGCCTCGATCTTGGCCAGGTCGAGCAAATCGTCGACCATTTCGCGCAGTTCGCGCGCCGAACTGCGGATAAACCCCACCTGGGTGTGTTGCTCCGGGCTCAGCGGGCCATCGAGTTCATCGGCCAGCAGGCTGGTGATGCTCAGGATCGAGCCCAGCGGCGTGCGGAATTCATGGCTCATGTACGACAGGAAGCGGCTTTTCAGGTCCGAGGCCTGGCGCAGTTGATCAGCCTGCATGTCCAGCTCGGCATACAGCGCCAGGACACCCTGGTTGGTCTCGTCCAATTCCGCGCGCAACGCCTCCGCTTCCTGGCGCAGGCGCAGCACTTCATCGGCGAGGGAAACAGTGGCTTCAGCCATCGATGGCCTCCAGGGCAATCACGAAGACGGTGACGTCATCCCGTCCGCGACAGAAATCACGGTGCAAAATGGCGGCAATCAGGGCGGGGTGGCGGTGAGAAAGCCCAGGGTAGTCGGCAAGGTTCCAGCGTGACTGCAGGCCGTCGCTGTAGAGAATCAGCAACTGGCCGCTGACCTCAGCGTAGTCGAAGGGCTGCGCCTTGCGAAACTGCACGCCGACAATGCCCGGATGAGACGCCAGCCCGCGCGACTTGCCGGGACCGATCAGGCTGGCGCCGATATTGCCCACTCCGGTAAAGCGCAGGCTGTCGGCCGTGGCGTCGTATTGCGCGACCGCCACGGCGCCGCCGCGGGTGCCGGTCATGCCAATATGCAGGTCGTTGAACAACACGCCGGCGTCGAGGAACGCGTCATGGGCGAACACTTCCTCACCGGCGCGCGCGGCCCGTTCGGCCTCGCTGCCATGACCCAGGCCGTCCGCCACCATCACGCTGAAGCGGCCCGGTTGGATTGCCAGGTGCCAGGCATCGCCGCAGGCCGGGTCGTGGTGCAGGGAATGCTGGCTGACGCCGTAGCGAATGTCCTTCGCGCCGGCCGCCCGTGGGTACAGCCGCGCCAGCATCGCCGTACCGCGTTGGTCGGCGTACACATCGAAGACCTGGGCCACGCGGGAGATCGCGCCCATGCCGATGCCCTGGGTGCCGCCGGTGGAAAACCCATCCACCAGGCAGCTGTCCAGGTCGAAACCCTGGCCGCGGTCCACGGCGATCAGCTCCACGCCCTGGTTGCCGGTGGCGCGCAGATGCAACTCGCCATGGGCGGCATGCTTGAGGATATTGCTGGCCAGCTCGGTAGCCACCAGCGCGACGCGACCGGCATCGGTTTCGTCAAAGCCCAACTGCTCGGCGAATTGTTGCGCTGTACGCCGTGCGTAGCCGACCTGGCTGACGTCTTCGATCAACAGCACCTGGGTCAGGGCGCTGGGAATGTTCACGTCCATCGGGTGATCGTCACGCGGGTACCCTGGCCGGGTGCGGTGTCCAGTTCGAACTCGTCGACCAGGCGCTTGGCGCCGGTCAAGCCCAGGCCCAGGCCGCTGCCGGAGGTCCAGCCGTCGGTCATCGCCAGCTTGAGGTCGGGGATGCCGGGGCCTTCATCGCGAAAGGTCAGGCGCAGGCCGGGGCGGTGGTCTTTCTCGACCACGGCCCAATCCATATGACCGCCGCCGCCGTAGACCACGGTATTGCGCGCCAACTCGCTGACGGCGGTGACCAGTTTGGTCAGGTCGATCAAGCGCATGCCGCATTCCTGGGCCAGCTTGCGCACCAATTGTCGGGCCAGCACCACGTCCTGTTCGATGAGCACCGGGTGGGTGCCGCTGCTGGCCTGGGTCATGAGTGGTCTACCCGGTCACGCAGCAGATTCATGCCGCGCTCGACGTTCAACGCGGTCGCCACGCCCGGCAGGGTCATGCCCAGTTCCACCAGGGTGATGGCCACGGCCGGCTGCATGCCGACCAATACGGTCTGGGCATCCATGATGCGCGACAGGCCGGAAATGGTGCCGATCATGCGACCGATGAACGAGTCGACCATGTCGAGTGCCGAGATATCGATCAACACGCCCCGCGCCGAGGTGCGGCTGATGCGTTCGGACAGGTCGTCCTGCAACGTCAGTGCGAGTTGGTCATGCATGTCGACCTGGATGGTCACCAGCAGGAATTCGCCCATCTGCAAAATAGGGATGCGTTCCATACTTAAACAGCCTTGCTGATGGTGACGCCCAGGCGCTTCAGGGCCAGCGCCAGCGCATCGGCCAGGTTGGCCTTGGTGACCACGCCCTGCAGGTCGAGGCCCAGGTGCACGATGGTCTGGGCGATTTGCGGACGCACGCCGCTGATGATGCAGTCGGCACCCATCAGGCGGATGGCGGTCACGGTTTTGAGCAGGTGCTGGGCCACCAGGGTGTCCACGGTCGGCACGCCGGTGATGTCGATGATGGCAATTTCCGAGCCGGTGTCGACGATGCGCTGCAACAGCGACTCCATGACCACCTGGGTGCGTTGCGAATCCAGGGTGCCGATCATCGGCAGGGCCAGTACGCCGTCCCACAGCTTGACCACCGGGGTGGAGAGTTCGAGTAATTCTTCCTGCTGGCGCTTGATCACCGACTCACGGGATTTCTGGAACGTACGGATGGTGTGCATGCCCAGTGCGTCGAGCAACTCGGAGATTTCCCACAGCTGTTCGGCGAGTTGCGTCGGTTGCTCGGCGTATTCACGCTGCAGCAAGGCGAACAACGGACCCTTGAGGGCGAAGATAAAGCTGGCGGTCTGCTGCGAGTCCTGGCCGACCAGGGCACGGCTGTGGGAGAGCTTTTCCAGGAACACGCGGGTCTCGGCCCAGTTTTCCTGGCCGACCTGCTGGGAACCGCCTTGCTGCAATGCCGCGATCAGCAGGTTGAGGAAGTCGCTGGCCTGTTGCTTGGCGTCCTCACCCTTGACGTTGCGTGTGGCCCCCGAAGCTTCAAGGCTGGCAACCCACTCGGTCAGCAGGGTAGGGCGATGGGTGTGGAGCGCCTGAATGGTGTGAGCTTGCAAAGTTGCCACGGGGAATCTCCTTGAATGCCTGGGTGAATGGCATGCAATTTATACTAAAACGGACTGTTTTGAATTGTTTCGAGTGTTTTCGTTCAATTCGTAGAGGCCCTATGGATTGGGCGCTCCAGCGGGTTTTGGGGTTGACACGGGAAAGGTCTCTGCAGGCTCGAAAATTTAGGTGCGGTGACGCGGCGTTCGCTGGCAAATCAACCGCATGGGGCAAGTGGACTTTTTGATCGTGGCAAGCCTGCTCACCCCAACACGCTTGCCCTTCACAATCATGGCGCCCCATCGTCTCTAGGACGATAATGCCCCCCACCCCGACTCAACTGGCCGCCTCCCGTGATCATCAACTTCGACCTCAACGACCTCCAAGCCTTCCGCGCCGTGGTAGACAAGGGCAGTTTTCGCGGCGCCGCCGAAGCTATCCGCATCTCGCAGCCGGCGCTCAGTCGCCGTATCGAGAAGCTTGAGTCCGCGCTGGATGTGAAGCTGTTCGAACGCACCACGCGGCGGGTCAGCCTGACCATGGTCGGCCGCGCGTTCCTGCCGCAGGTCGAACGCATGCTCGATGACCTTGACGTCGCCCTGATGGGCATCAGCAACGTCGCCTCCACGCGCATGGGTAACGTGACCATCGCCTGCGTGCCGTCCACCGCGTACTACTTCATGCCGCACGTGATCTCCGAATTCCACAAGCTCTACCCGAAGATTCGCCTGCGGGTGCTCGACGCCAGCGCCGGTGAGGTGTGCAACGCGGTGGAAAGCGGCGAGGCGGATTTCGGCGTGAGTTTCAGCGGCAGCCTGGCCGATGAGGTGGAGTTCGAGTTGCTGCTGCAGGAGCGCTATGTGCTGGCCTGTCGGCGTGACCACCCGTTGGCCGGGCGCGACAGCGTGACCTGGGCCGAAGCCTACGAGCATGACTACATCACCGTGGACAAGACCTCGGGCAACCGCTTCCTGCTGGACCAGGCCCTGCGCGGGGTGCGGGTGAAAAAACCGAGTATCTGCGAGACGCACCACGTGACCACGATGATCGGGCTGGTGGAGGCGGGGCTGGGCGTGGCGATGGTGCCATCGATTGCGATGCCGGCGAGCGATCACCCGATCCTGCTGAGCGTGCCGTTGGTAGAGCCGCAGGTGATGCGCAATGTGGGCTTGATCAAGCGCCGCGGGCGGACATTGCCACCGGCGGCGCTGGAGTTGGAGCGGTTGGTGCGCGAGACACCGTTTCGGTCAGTGTGATACCGAGTCCAGCCCGGTCGATTGCACCACCGGTTGGGCTTCGGGCGACGCCAGGTAGCGCAGCAGCGCCTTGGCCTGCGTCGGGTGTTCGGCGTTGACCGGAATGCCCGCGGCAAAACGCGTCACCGATTGCACGTCTTCCGGGATCTTGCCGACGTAGGTCACACCCGGTACCGGCAACAATTCCGCGACCTGTTGCAAGCCCACCTCGTAGTCACCCTTGGCGACCTTCTCGGCCACCGGAATGCGTTCCACCATCGTGCCTTTGGCCGGCATGCCGAGTTTCTTGAACAACTCCTTCTCGACATACACACCGCTGGCGCTGTCCGAATACGCCACGGACTTGGCCTTGAGCAGCACCGCCTTGAGTTCGGCGTCGGTGCCGATCGCAGGCTTGGGCGCGCCGTCCTTCACCACCAGGCCGATGCGCGAGTCAGCCAATTCGACACGGGAGGCCGGATCGACCTTGCCCTGCTTGATCAGGTCGTCGAGGGCGTAGCCAACCATGATCACCACGTCGGCGTGTTCGCCACGGGCCAGGCGGTTGGGAATCGCTTCCGGCGCCTTGCCCATCGACGGGCCGAGGATGGTATCCAGGCTGTCACCGCTTTGCTTGGCGTACTGCGGGCCGAGCAATTTGTAGGCGGCGGTAAAACCGCCGGAGGTCATCACCTTGAGTTCCTCGGCCTGTGCCGTCAGCGCCAGCGCGCCGAGGGCCAGGGCCATCAGGGCCGTGAGCAGCGGCTTCATCATGCCGCCCCCTGCATCACCTGCCCGCGAGTGTTGGCGCGACGGTACAGCGCCAGCGTCGAGCACAGGGCGCACAGGGCGGCAAACATCATCCAGTAGGCCGGCGAGGCCTTGTCTTCGGTGATGTGGATGAACCAGGTGGAGATCGCCGGGGTGAAACCACCGAAGATCGCAGTCGCCAGGCTGTAGGCCAGCGAGAAGCCTGCCACGCGCACTTCCACCGGCATGATTTCGGTGAGCGCCGGGATCATCGCGCCGTTGTACATGCCATAGAGGAACGAGAACCACAGCAGGGTTTCGAGCATGTGGGCGAAGCTCGGTGCATTCACCACGTAGGACAGCGCCGGATAAGCCGTGAGAACGGTCAGTACCGTCATGGCGATCAGCACCGGTTTGCGGCCGAAGCGGTCACTCAAGGTGCCACCGATCGGTAGCCAGACAAAGTTCGACACCGCCACCAGCAGGGTCACCAGCAGCGCATCCGAGGTGCTCAGTTGCAGCACGGTCTTGCCGAAGGTCGGCGCGTACACGGTGATCAGGTAGAACGCGGTGGTAGTCATGGCGACCATCAGCATGCCGCCGATGACCACGGTCCAGTTCTTCACCAGGGTCGCCAGCACTTCACGCATGCTCGGGCGATGCTTGCGGTTGGCGAACTCTTCGGTCTCTTGCAGGTTGCGACGCAGCAGGAAGATGAACGGAATGATCACGCAACCGATGGCAAACGGAATGCGCCAGCCCCAATCGGCTACCACCGAAGGCTCCATCCACACGTTCAGGCCATAGCCGAGCGCGGCGGCGACCACGATGGAGATCTGTTGGCTGCCCGACTGCCAGCTGGTGTAGAAGCCTTTGCGGCCCGGGGTGGCCATTTCGGACAGGTAGACGGACACGCCGCCCAGTTCCGCGCCTGCCGAGAAGCCTTGCAGCAGACGGCCGAGCAGCACCAGCAACGGCGCCCACAGGCCAATGGTGTGGTAACCCGGTACCAGCACGATCAGCAACGTGCCGCTGGCCATGATCGACAGGGTCACGATCAGCCCTTTGCGGCGACCGACGTCATCGATGTAGGCACCCAGGATGATCGCGCCCAACGGACGCATCAGGAAGCCTGCGCCGAATACGGCGAAGGTCATCATTAATGACGCAAACTCATTAGCGGCGGGGAAGAACGCGGCAGCGATATAGGTGGCGTAGAAACCGAACAGAAAGAAGTCGAACTGTTCGAGGAAGTTGCCCGAAGTAACGCGGAATACCGCACCAACTTTCGAACGGGCAGAGTCGGGCCGGGTAGGGCTAGTCATGGTTTTGTGTCTCCAGCGTTCTTTTTAAAGTGCTTGTTTCGCTTAAGACCTAGAATAGTGGCTGACACATTTAGAAATGATAAGTGACAAATTTGGATAGATTGATGTGCATTGGCTATCAATCCGAGTGTCCGTCGAAATTCCAGCCCTGCTCTATGCTTGAAGGTGTGACCAATTCTTATCGATGGAGGTGGCAATGGCTGACGAACATAAGCGCCGCGATGAGCCGGAGCATGAGCAACCCCGGCGGCGGGAAGAAGAAAAACCGCAGACCTGGAAGCATCCCGATGATGGGACAGAACTGTCCGAGCGCGACCAGGAGCGCCCGTTGAAGCCTTGATATCAGGTTAAACGCGGTGCAAATGTGCGGGTGTTCGCCGCGCTGGCAGCGCGGCGCTCGCGTCAGGGGCAGGGGGTCATGAAACCAGCAACGAAATAGGAAACCCCGACGCCAGCACCAGGAACGCCACCACTGCCGCCAGGCACAGGCCAACAAACACCCGCAACAAAGTGCGGGCGGTGGGGTGGGCAATCAACCGGATAGCCCAGAGACAGAACCCGGCCACGACAATGGCCAGGGCGAGAATGACCAGCACGGAAGATGCTCCAGCGACCCTGAAGAGCTGATTTATAGTCGCAAAGGCTTACGATGAACAGTGCGCACATAGACGCAGCCCCCCGGGCTTTCTAAACTGCGGCTTGTCTTGGGGAAGGGGCAGGCGCCGATGAATCGCAATGAATTACGCAAGGCCGACATCAACCTGATGGTGGTGTTCGAAGCTTTGATGCTCGAGCGCAACGTGACCCGGGTCGCCGAGAAGCTGTTTCTCGGCCAGCCGACCATCAGTTCGGCACTCAACCGCTTGCGCACCTTGTTCAACGACCCGCTGTTCATTCGCGTCGGCCACCGCATGGAGCCCACCGCGCGGGCCGAGGAAATTATCCAGCACCTGTCGCCGGCCCTGGATTCCCTGTCGTCGGCACTGAGCCTGACCCACGATTTCGACCCGTCCATCAGCACCATGACCTTTCGCATCGGCCTGTCCGACGATGTCGAGTTCGGCCTGTTGCCGCCGCTGTTACGGGCCCTGCGCCAGGAAGCGCCGCAGGTGGTGTTCGTGGTGCAGCACGTGGACTATTGGCGGATTCCCGACCTGCTGGCCTCGGGCGATATCACCGTCGGCATCACCCAGACCCGTGGCCTGCCGGCGAACGCCAAGCGCAAGCTGCTGCGCCACATTCATCCGCGCATCCTCAGGGCGGACGCCAGCGATACGCCGCTGACCCTCGATGAATATTGCTCACGCCCCCACGTGCTGGTGTCGCACACCGCCAACGTGTCCGGGTTTGCCGATGAGTGGCTGGCCGAAATCGGCCGCAAGCGCCATGTGGTGCTGTCGGTGCCGCAATACAGTGCGCTGCCGGCGTTGCTTGCCGGCACCGACTTGATCGCCAGCCTGCCGGACTACACCGCCGAAGCCATGGCGGTATCGGGCAAGCTGTTCTGCGAGCCGTTTCCGTTCCAGACGCCGACCCTGGATTTGTCCATGGTCTGGCTCAGCCACGTCGACACCGACCCGGCCGAGCGCTGGGTGCGTTCACGGTTGGAGGCCTTCATGAGTGATCGAGGGTTGGCGGGTAAAACCTGACTGACACAGCTTTCATGCCTGGGGCGTTGCGCCCCGTGCTATATCTACGAATCTTCCTACAACAAACTTGGAGAAACCCATGCCGCACCTGCACCTGGAATACACCGCCAACCTCACAGGCCTGGCCGTCGAGAAAACCTTGCTGCGGCTGAACAATGTGCTGATGGTGTCCGGGCAATTCGCTTCCGAGTTCGATATCAAGAGCCGCGCGGTGAAGGTCGAGAGTTTCCAGGTCGGCACCTCCCTCGGCCCGCGCGGTTTCATCGCGGTGAAGCTGTCGTTGCTCAGTGGGCGCTCACCGCAGGTCAAGCAGCAGTTGTCGCAGAGCCTGTTGGCGGCGTTGCAGGATCTGGGCGACTGGCCAGAAGGCCTGCAGGTGCAACTGAGTGTGCAGTTGGTCGACATGGATCGCGATTCCTACAGCAAAGCCGCGATCGGCTGACCTTCCCAGCAGCCGCTACAACAAGCCCTGATCGGCGCAGACCTTAACCACCTGTTCCCGAAACCAGGTATTGGCGCTGTCCTGGTGACTGCTTTCATTCCACTGCATGTCCAGGGTGAAGCCCGGCAAGCCGTTGGGCGCTTCGCAATGCCCATACAGCGTGGCCGGTGCCAGCAGCTTCTGCACGCGACGCGGCAGGGTGACGACGAAGTCGGTGCCGGCAATCATCTTCAGGGCGGCGCTGTAGCTGTTGGCCCGCGCGACCACTTGGCGCTTGTGGGCCTGGCGCGAAAGCCAGCCATCGATCATGTTGGTGTCGGAGGTCCACGGCGTCGGGAACACGTGGCGCCGTGCCGTGAAGGATTGCAGGCTGAGCGCCGGCTCGCGGGGCGTCGCGCGTTTGTCGAAGACGCACACGAGGTCGTCCTCCAGCAGCATCTGGGTCTTGAAATCCTTGTGGGCGCGGTGAAAGTGCGGGCCGAAGCAGACCACCAGGTCGAGGCGGCCTTCGCGCAGGTCGTCGGCGGGAATATCGGTTTCCAGCTTCTGCACATTGACGATCACCGGCAGGTCGGCGCGGTCGAAGTTCTTCAGCAGGCGCGGCAGGATCAGCTGTTCGAAGTATTCCGGCGCGCAGACGTTGAAAGTCACGGCCTTCTGGGTGGGGTCGAACGCCTGGCCACCGGCGTGGCACAGGTTGATGCTTTCGAGGATTTTCTGCACATGGCCGTACATGGTGCTGGCCTTGTACGTAGGACGCATACCCGCCCGCGTGTTGATAAAAAGCTCATCTTCGAAGCTGGTGCGCAATTTCTTCAGGCTGTAGCTGACAGTGGACTGGCTGACGAACAGCGTTTCTGACACCTCGGTAACGCTGCTCTGGTCGTAGACGGCGATGAACACCATCAAGTCCTGCATATCGAGCTTTCTGAGCAAGTTACTGTTTAGCATCCATTCCGTCCGTAAGCCCGGTGCACCGAAGTCAGTACAAAACCGTGCAAAAGCTTAACGGAACGGACGTGCCAATAGAAAGTGCTGTAGGGCGTTTCTATGTTTGGAGTGGGACAAATACTTTTGGCAATACGACCTCAGCGGATATGCCGCGTGTAATGCCGTGGGTTGAAGCGCGTGACGATCACCAGCATCACCACGATCACGGCGGTGAGCGACCACCAGGCCCATTCAAAGCTGCCAAGTTGGTCGCGGATCATCCCGGCAATCAGTGGCGACAGGCCAGCGATCAGGTAGCCGATGCCTTGCACAAAGGCGGTGAGGCCACCGGCGCGGCGCGGGTTGTCTAGGTGGTCGAGCGAGAGGATCAGGCTCATCGGAAACAGGCCGCCGATGCCCAGGCCCAGCAGGCATGGCCACAGCAGGCTCAAATGATGAGGGCTGAGGATCAGCCCGCAGAACCCCAGGATGATCAGCACCAGCAGCACCGCGACCACGCCGCGTTTATCCTGGCGACGGTTGGCGATGGCCGGGGTGACCAGCCCGGATACCACTTCCATGGCGGTCAGGAACCCCAGCAGCAACCCGGCGTTCTGTTCGCTCCAGCCCAGCTCCACGTAGTACGGCGCCAGCCACGCCAGCACGCAGGTGTAGGACGCGGTGCCGAGGCCGAAAAAGATCGCCAGCAGCCAGGCGCGCCGATTGCCGAAAAACGATTCCTGCGCGCCCGTGCCGGCCTGGGGCATCGGCGGCACTGCCGCGCGCTGGGCATACCAGAACACCAGGGCGAGCAGGGCCAGCGCGGCCCAGATCGCCAGGCCGATGCGCCAGCTGCCGGTCTGCACCTGCACGAACGGCGCGAACGCAGCCGCCAGCGCCGCGCCGCCCATGATGGCGGTCACATACAGTCCCATGAACAGCGACACGTTATCGCTGAAGCGCGACTTGATCAGCGCCGGCATCACTGCCTGGATCAGCGCAATGCCGACACCGGCGGCAACCGCACTGACGATCAACTCCAGGGCCGAATCCAGCCACAATCGCGACAGCGTCGCCAGGCCAATCACCAGCAGCGACAGCACAATGCTGCGGTGCTCGCCCACCCGCTTGGCCAGGCCCATGCCAAAGAACATCGCCAGGCCCATCGCCATGACCGGCAACATGGTCAGCAACGCCGCACTGCTGAAACTCAACGGCACGTCACCGCGAATCGATGACAGCAACGGGCCAACGGCGGCCATCGACGGGCGCAGGTTGAGGGCCACCAGTACCACGCTGATCATCAGCCAGACGGCGGTGGTGGGTTTTGCGTGAACGTTTTCCATGGGCAGGCCTTGAATGAACAAGGGCGAATCAGGCCATGTACGGGAGAGGGGGGCAAATGAGAAAGTCGTTAGGCTTATCTAAAAAATCCAGATGACTGCAGCACCACGGGCAAAGTGCCGGAGCTGGCTGGCCGGCGATGGCGGTCTATCAGTCAAGCCTGCTGCAACTGAAAGAGTGCTATCGCCGGCAAGCCAGCGCCTGCAGGGGGCGCGGTATCAGACCGATCTAATCACGTGCTTGATCTCCTGAAACGCCGCCAGCCCCCACGGCCCCAGCTCGCGGCCGATGCTGCTCTGCTTGTAACCGCCCCACGCGGTCTGCGGGAAGATTACTTGCGGGGCGTTGATCCACACCATGCCTGCCTGCAACCCATTGGCCACGCGCTCAGCCGTTTCTGCATCGCGGCTGACCACGCTCGCGACCAGGCCGAAGTCACTCGCGTTGGCCAGCGCGATGGCTTCGTCCTCGCTGGCAATGCGGCGTACGCACAGCACCGGGCCGAAGATTTCTTCGTTCCACAAGGCGCTGTCCAGCGGCACGTCGGTGAACACCGTGGGGCGGATGAAAAAGCCCTTGGGCAGGTCCGCCGGACGCCCGCCACCACACAGCAAGCGCGCCCCCTGCTCAATGCCTCGCTGGATATGCCCCAGCACCCGCTGGTACTGCGTGCGGTTGATCAGCGCGCCCATTTCCACGTCTTCGGCAAACGGGTCCGCCACGCGGATCGCCTCCGCCCGTGCCTGCAAGCGCTGCAGGAATTCATCCGCCAGGCTGTCCGCCACCAGCACCCGGCTGGTGGCCGAACACATCTGCCCAGCGTTGAAAAATCCACCGCCACACGCCAGCTCCACCGCCAGGTCGAGGTCGGCATCGGCGAGCACCAGCAGCGATGATTTACCGCCCAATTCCAGGCTCACGCCCTTGATGGTTTCGGCGGCGCGTTGCATCACCTGCACCCCGACGGCGTTGCTGCCGGTGAAGGAGATCTTCGCCACGCGACGGTCCGCCGCCAGCGGAGCGCCCACCGCCAGCCCGGTGCCGCAGACCAGGTTGAAGACGCCCGCCGGAAAACCGGCCTCGGCAATGATGCGCGCCAATTGCAGCTCCGCCAGCGGCGTGACCTCCGAGGGCTTGAGCACCACGCAGCAACCGGCGGCGAGGGCCGGCGCGAGTTTCCAGGCGGTGGTCACCATGGGGAAATTCCACGGCACGATCAGCCCCACCACGCCGCACGGTTCGCGGCGCAGGCGGGCGCTGAAATCTTCGCTGGGCAGCGCCACCGAGGCGTCCTGGCTGGCGTCCATGGCGTCGCAGGCACCGGCGTAATACTCGAAGGTGGCGATCACGTCATCCACATCGATGCCCGCTTCAAACAGCGGCTTGCCGTTGTTGCTCGACTGCACGTGCATCAGCTGTTCGCGCTGCTCGCTCACCCCTTGGGCAACCTTGCGCAGCAGCGCGCCGCGATCACGGCCGGTGCTTTTCGACCAGTCGACAAAGGCCGCGCTGGCAGCATCGACCGCCTCGGTCACGGCATTCGCATCGCCAACGCTGACCTGCGCGAGGGTGGCTTCGGTGGCCGGGTTGATCACCTCCAGCGCCGTCTCGCCAGCTCGCCACGCACCGTTGATATACACACCGTTCACGACTGCGCTCATAGCGCTACCTCCTTCATCCAAAGACCCTGGTCGATTTCAATCAGCGTCGGCCCCTGGCGGTCAGCGGCGACGCGCAAGGCGCGGCGTAAAAGGTCGGGGCTGTGCACGCTTTCGGCCGCGCTGCCGAGCGCCTTGGCCACGCCGATGAAGTCCGGGGTGTAGATGTCCACACCGACGGGCTCGATGGCGCGGTTGAGCATGTATTTCTTGATCTCTTCGTAGCCCTGGTTATTCCACAGCAGCACGATGATGGGCGTACGCGCCTCGACCGCACTGGCGAGTTCCGGCAGGGTGAATTGCAACCCGCCGTCGCCGATCAGGCACACCACCGGCTGCCTGTCGCCACGCCCCAGCCAGGCGCCGATCGCAGCGGGGAGGGCGTAGCCGAGGGTGCCGTAGCCGGTGGAGGAATTGAACCAGCGGCGCGGGTGGTCGAGGTTCAGGGTCAGGTTGCCGCTGTACACCGGCTGGGTGGAGTCGCCCACCAGCACGGCGCCGGGCAGGGCCTCCAGCACCGTATTGAGGAACAGGGTCTGCGCGCGGGTGGCGGCGTCCCAGGTGGGCGCAAGGTCTGCCCACAGGCGGGCGACGCGTTCAGCCCCCCACTGTGGATCGCGGTGGGGTAACGGTTGGTGGCTCAGTGCGGCCAGCAAGGCTTCGGCGGCGATCTGCGCGTCGGCCACCAGCGCCACCTGTGGCGGGTAGTTGCGCACGGTCTGGTCCGCATCGATATCGACGCGCAGCAGCGCACCGGGAATTTCAAAGCCGCCGGCGAAGGTCACGTCGTAGTCGGTTTCAGCCAGCTCGGTGCCAATCGCCAGCACCACGTCGGCCTCGGCGACCAGCGTGCGGGTGGCGACCAGGGTCTGGGTCGAGCCGATCAGCAACGGGTGGGCGGCGGGCAGCATGCCTTTGGCGTTGATGGTCAGGGCCACTGGCGCGCCGAGCCGCTCGGCCAGACGCGTCAACTCGGGAGCCGCATCAATCGCGCCACCGCCGGCGAGGATCAACGGCCGCTTGGCCGCTGCGAGCAACTGGCTCATCTGCTTGACGGCCGCTGGCGCTGCACCGGCACGCGCCACGCTGACCGGCTCGCTGCCCAGCAACGCGTCGGCGTTTTCCACCAGCACGTCCAGCGGGATCTCGATATGCACCGGACGTGGCCGACCGGCCTGGAACACCGCAAACGCGCGCGCCAGGACGCCGGGCAACTCCGCCGCCGACATCAGCGTGTGCGAGAAGGCGGCCACGCCGGCGATCATCGCGCCCTGGTTCGGCAGCTCGTGCAACTTGCCGCGCCCGCCCCCCAACTGGCTGCGCGATTGCACGCTGGAAATCACCAGCATCGGGATCGAGTCGGCGTAGGCCTGGCCCATGGCCGTGGTGATATTGGTCATGCCCGGGCCGGTGATGATGAAACACACGCCCGGCTTGCCGCTGGTGCGCGCGTAACCGTCGGCCATGAAGCCGGCGCCCTGTTCGTGGCGTGGGGTGACGTGGCGGATGCTGGACCGTGCCAGGCCGCGATACAGCTCCACGGTATGCACGCCGGGGATGCCGAACACCTGGTCCACGCCGTAGCTTTCCAGGAGGTTGACCAATACTTCGCCGCAGGTCGCCATAGATGTCGCTCTTGTTATTGATTCGAGGCGGTATTGGACCGGCTGGCCCGTAGCGGCAACAATCGATAAAAAGTCATACTAGCCATGTCCTCACGTCATGGCTGAGCCCCGATGAAACGCCTTCCGCCCCTGCCTGCGCTGCACACCTTCTGGGTCACGGCCCAGTGCTGCAACTTCACCCGCGCCGCCGAGCAGCTGCACATCACCCAGGGCGCGGTGAGCCGGCAGATTGCCGGGCTTGAAAGCCACCTGGGCTATGCCTTGTTCCAGCGCCAGGCCCGCGGCTTGAGCCTGACCGAGGAAGGGCGTGAATGGTCGCTGCGCGCGCAACAGGTGTTCGGCCTGATCGCAGAGGCGGTGGAGCAGATCGGCAGCCGGCGCGAGACCCTGCAACTCAAGGCCTCCACCTGCGTGATGCGCTGGCTGTTGCCGCGCCTGATGCAGTGGCAACGGGAGCGTCCGGATGTGCCGGTGGAACTCACCACCACCGTGGCCTACACCGTCGACTTCCGTCGCGAGGCCTTCGACGCGGCGGTGATCTACGCGCCCATTGCCGAACAGTCGGACGAGGCCCGGCATTTGTTCGATGAACAACTCACCCCCGTGTGTGCGCCGGGGCTGCTCGGCACATTGCTAACGCCTTCGGACCTGCAGCAGCAGGTCTTGCTGCACCCCACGCGCGATGAGCGCGATTGGGCGCTGTGGCTGCAGGCTGCGAATACGCGCCTGAGCAATCTGGCCCAGGGGCATCATTTTGAAACCCTGGACCTGGCGATGACCGTGGCGTCACAAGGCTCCGGCGTGGCGATTGGCGACAGCGCGTTGATTGGCGAGGACTTGAAGGCCGGGCGCTTGGCGACACCGTTTGAGCTGAGGGTGCCGACGGGGATGGGCTATTACCTCGTGTACCCGCCGGGGACAGCCCCGTCGGCCGGGCTTGAAGCGCTGATGGAGTGGCTGGTGGGCCAGGCACGACAGGCGGAGCGCTGAAGAGCGAGTGTGGGGGTGGGTTTGTGCGCGAGGGCGGGGGTTCAGGGGATGTTTTCAGTGACTGGCAGGCAGCCTTCGCGGGCAAGCCCGCTCCCACATTTTTGTTCGGTGTGAGGCTTGGGATCTGGCGGCGTGGCCGGAATAGTCCAGCCGTGCACCGCAAGCATGGGCAGCGCATCCCCCTTGTGGGAGCGGGCTTGCCCGCGAAGGCGGTGCATCAGTCGACGCTGTTCCAACTGAACCACCGCCTTCACGAGCAAACCCGCTCTCGGTGAGTCAGTAGCCGACAGTGAAGCGCTGGCGCGAATGCTTGGGGGTTTCTACTTCGTCGATCAGGGCGATGGCGTAGTCGGCAAAGCTGATCCAGCTGCGGCCGGCGCTGCTTACCAGCAGGTTGTCCTGGCCCAGTCGGAATTTCCCGGTGCGTTCGGTTTCCACGAATTCCGCCGAGGGCGACAGGAAGGTCCAGTCCAGGTCCTTTTCCTGACGCAGCACGTCGAGAAACTCAGCGCCGGCGCTGGCTTCGGCTTTGTATTCAGCCGGGAAGCCTTCGCTGTCGATCACTCGTCCGCCGCCCGGCAGCAACAGCGAACCGGCGCCGCCGACCACCAGCAGGCGCTTGACCCCGGCTTTTTTCACCGGGTCGATCACGGCAGCAGCGGGGAGGGTGGCGAAGTGCGCCGCACTGATCACCACATCACTGCCACTGACGGCTTGCTGCAGGGCGTGCGCGTCGAGTGCATCGACCTGCTTGACGGTGACGCCGTCGCGCTCAGGCAGCGTATCGGTGTTACGCGCAATGGCGACCACGCTATGCCCGCGACGCAGGGCTTCTTCCAGCAATTGGCTGCCGGCACGGCCGGTAGCCCCAATGATTGCGATCTTGCTCATGACGTTCTCCAGTACGGTTAGGGTTTGAAACACTTCACCACTTCATTTCGCCCTTGGCGACTTTGGCGCTCAGTTCCAGCGAGCTTTCGTCGGCGAGGGCGGGGTAACGTTTTTTCATCGCCGCGATCAGGGTGGCAGAGTCCTTGGCCTTGGCGGTTTCCACGTCGAAGGCCTTGATGTAGTCAGCGGTAAATTTGACCGAGGCCGGCGATGGCGTGCCCAGGTAGTGACCGGGAATGACGGTGCGCGGTTTCAACTGCTCGATGCGTTGCAGGGTCGCCAGCCAGTCCTGGTGCGACTGTGCACCCTGGGTGTCGGCCATCCACAGGTGAATGTTCTCGGCAACGACTACGCCACCGATCACGGCCTTGATCGACGGGATCCACACGAAGCTGCGATCCGGCTGTGCGCTGTCCAGGCCGATTACCTCCAGGGTCTGCCCCTCCAACGTCAGGCTGTGGCCTTCGAGGACTTGCGGCACGATGGTTTTCGCCGGCTGGTCGGCGCCCATTTTCGGCCCCCAGAACGCTAGCTTGGCGGCCACGGTGGCGTTGATATGGTCGACCACCGGCTGCGGCGCCAGCACCTTGGCGTCGGGGAACGCGGCGGTCAGGGTGTCGAGGCCGAAGTAGTAGTCCGGGTCGCCGTGGCTGATGTAGAGGGTGGTCAGGTGTTTGCCGCTGGCGCGAATCTTTTGCACCAGCTGCTCGGCCTGGCCCTTGCCGAATTGCGCGTCCACCAGGATTGCGTCCCGGGTGCCGCTGACCAGCACCGAGCTGACCGGGAAGATCGCGGCCTCACCGGGATTGTAGACGTCGAGTGTCAGGTCGGCTGCCGCAGCGTTGGCGGCGAAGGCCAGGGCGGCGGCGGTCAGGGTCAAGCGCTTGAGGGTCGAGAGCATCGGGCAATCCGGCAGTGAGTAAAGGATGCACAGAGCTTAGTTGCACCAAACGCAACTAAAAATGCGATGCTGGGACATAGTTTGTTTCTGAAATCGGGCAAATCATGGATCGTCTTCAAGCAATGCGGGTGTTTGTCACGGTGGTGGATTTGGGCAGCCAGTCTGCCGCCGCCGACCATCTGGACCTGTCGCGCCCGGTGGTGTCGCGCTACCTGGCGGAGCTGGAGGACTGGGTGGGCGCGCGCCTGTTGCACCGGACCACGCGGAAACTGAGCCTCACGGCGGCCGGCGGTGAAACCCTGCCGCGCTGTCGGCAATTGCTGGAGCTGTGCGGCGACATGCAGGCCGCCGTCAGCGAGCCCGATGACGCCCCGCGCGGCCTGCTGCGACTGAGTGTCAGCACCTCGTTCGGCCAGGCGCAATTGGCCGATGCCATTGCCGAATATGTCAGGCGCTATCCCCTGGTCACCGTCGACCTGCAGATGCTCGACCGCACGGTGAACCTGGTGGACGAGCGTATCGACCTGGCCATCCGCACCAGCAACGACCTGGATCCCAACCTGATTGCGCGGCGCCTCACCGTCTGTCGCTCGGTGGTGTGCGCCACGCCGGCTTATCTGCGGGAGCATCCGGCACCGCAGAAAGTCGAAGACCTGGCCCGGCACAATTGCCTCACCCACTCGTATTTCGGCAAAAGCCTCTGGCACTTCGAAGAGCGCGGCGAGCACGTGTCGGTGCCGGTGCACGGCAACATCACCGCCAACGAGGCCAGTACGCTGTTGCGCGTGACGCTGGCCAGCGCCGGGGTGGCGATGCTCCCCAGTTATCAGGCCGGCGAGCATATCCGCCGTGGCGAACTGGTGCGGCTGCTGCCAGAGGCCGAGCCCCGGCAGATGAATATCTATGCGGTGTACGCCTCGCGCAAACACATGCCGTCGGCGCTGCGCAGCCTGCTGGATTTCCTGGTGTTGAGGTTTCCGGAAGAGCCGGAGTGGGACATCGGGCTGCAGTCGACATAAATGTGTTGAATGGCGCCCGATAATGGCAACTCACCGCAGCTGACCTATGCTTTAAACAGCACCCTGTAGATCCGTTCAGAGGTCTGTGCCATGAGCATCAAAACCCGAAAATACCTGATGATTTTCTTCCTCTGCGCCCTGGCGACCGGGCTGTATGGCACTGCCGCCTACCGTGTGGAGCAAACCCGAATGCAGCCGACCTTTGCGATCAGTTGCCATCAGGATCAATGCGTGCCCCACACCGGCAGTTTCAGCGCATTGCGTTGAAGCTTGCACCTACAGTGATGTCGGTGGTGTTTCGGTCTTGAGCTGTTCGCGAAACGCCTTGGGTGAAAACCCGACACGGCGGCGGAACAGCCGCGAGAAGTTGGTCGGGTCGGAAAACCCCAGGACCTCTGACATTTCATTGATGGTCATGCTGGTGTAAGTCAGCAGGCGCTTGGCCTCCAGCAATTGGCGGTCGTGCATGATCTGCAGCGCAGGTTGCCCACCTAATTCCCGACAAGTGCCGTTCAGGTGTGAGACCGAGATCCCCAGCTTGTGGGCCAGGTCTTCGATCTTCGGGTGTTCGCGATAATGCTGTTCAACCAACTGGGTAAAGCGCCGGAAATATTCACGTCCGCGTGGGGCCCGTGGGTGGCGGCGCTGGATGGCCTGGCGGCTGATCCACACCAGCAGCACGCTGACCAGCGCGTGCATGAGCATGTCGCGAGCCGGCTGCGCATCGGCGTATTCCTCCTGCAGGCGGGTGAACAGGCTGTTGAGGTAATCGCTGTCGTTGCCCGCCCGGTAGCTGCCGAGCGCGTGCAGCCCGTCGACCGTCGTGCCCAGTTGCGCCTGCAAGTGGCTGACCAGCGGCGCCGCCAGGGTCACGATATAGCCTTCGACATCCTCGGCAAATCGAAACCCGTGCACGCACAGCGGTGGCAGCACCTGCAGCGTCGCTTCGTTGAGGGTGGTGCGCTGCCCTTCGATTTCCAACTGTGCCTGGCCTTTGTGCACGTAGAGCAACTGGCACAGATCCGCGTGCCGGTGGGGTTGGATTTCCCACTGGTATTCCCGACTGCGGCGGGAAATGGTTTCACAGTGCAACAAATCGGGAGTCGGCCATTGCTGGCTTTCCCCGTAAAGCTTGAAGACCGGAATCGCGGTTTTGGTCATGGTTTCAATCCGATACTCAGAAGAGTGGTGCGGTAATCGCCCCGATTGGCGGAAAGCACAGGCTTTGTCTCAGTTTTCACCTTCTTATGCTGCGCACTCAAGTGAAAAATGTCAGCAACAAAACCAATGACAACTCTTTCACTTGATCCGTTCGGGTGGAACCTGTGGGCCATAACAATAATGAAAACGCTGAAAACCCAAGTCGCCATTATCGGCGCCGGTCCTTCCGGACTGCTGCTCGGCCAGCTGCTGCACAATGCGGGCATCCAGACCCTGATCATAGAACGCCAGAGCGCCGATTACGTGCAAGGGCGAATCCGCGCCGGGGTGCTGGAGCAGGGCATGGTCGACCTGCTGCGCGAGGCCGGCGTCAGCCAGCGCATGGACAGCGAGGGCCTGGTGCATGATGGCTTCGAACTGGCGCTGAATGGCCAACTCACCCACATCGACCTCAAGGCCCTGACCGGCGGCCAGTCGGTGATGATCTACGGCCAGACCGAAGTCACCCGCGACCTCATGGCCGCGCGCGCCGCAGCCGGTGCCACGACGTTTTACGAGGCGCGCGCCGTACAGCCCCACGCCATGAAAAGTGATCGACCGTGGCTGACCTTCGAGCACCAGGGCGAGGCATTTCGCCTGGAGTGCGACTACATCGCCGGCTGCGACGGTTTCCACGGTATCGCCCGCCAGTCGATCCCTGCCGAAGCGTTGCAGGTCTTCGAGCGGGTCTATCCCTTTGGCTGGCTGGGCATCCTCGCCGACACCCCGCCGGTGCACGACGAACTGGTCTACGCCAAGCATGCGCGGGGCTTTGCCCTGTGCAGCATGCGGTCGCCGACGCGCAGTCGTTACTACCTGCAGGTGCCGGTCGAAACACCGCTGGAAGAGTGGTCGGACGCGCGTTTCTGGGACGAACTGAAAACCCGTCTGCCCAGCCAGCTGGCCGATCAGCTGGTGACCGGCCCATCCATCGAAAAAAGCATCGCGCCGCTGCGCAGCTTCGTGGTGGAGCCCATGCAGTACGGGCGCCTGTTCCTGCTTGGCGATGCGGCGCATATCGTGCCGCCCACCGGGGCCAAGGGCTTGAACCTGGCGGCCAGCGACGTGAGCACATTGTTTCGGATCTTGCTCAAGGTGTATCGCGAGGGGCGGGTGGACTTGCTGGAGCGCTACTCGGCGATTTGCCTGCGGCGCGTGTGGAAGGCCGAGCGGTTCTCGTGGTGGATGACCTCGATGCTGCATCAGTTTCCCGAGGCGGACGGCTTCAGCCAGCGCATTGCCGAGAGTGAGCTGGCGTACTTCATCGGCTCCGAGGCGGGGCGTAAAACCATTGCAGAAAATTACGTCGGGCTTCCTTACGAAGCTATCGAGTAGCCTGCTATCGTATCGAGCATTCCCGCGGGCCCTCCCTTTCCCGCGGGCCCTGCTCGAAGGTTCTGCCGTGACCAACCTGAATCATCCCGCCCAACCTGTCCCTGCCGTGCGCAGTGTGCTTGCCGCCTTGATGATGGCGATCTTCCTCGGTGCCCTGGACCAGACCATTGTCGCGGTGTCCATGCCGGCCATTTCCGCGCAGTTCCACGACGTCAACCTGCTGGCCTGGGTGATCTCCGGCTACATGGTGGCGATGACGGTGGCGGTGCCGATCTACGGCAAGCTTGGCGACCTGTACGGGCGGCGGCCGATGATGTTGATCGGCATGGGCCTGTTCACCCTGGCCTCGCTGTTCTGTGGCATGGCGCAAAGCATGGAGCAGCTGGTGCTGGCGCGGATTCTCCAGGGCATCGGCGCCGGCGGCATGATCTCGGTGAGCCAGGCGATCATCGGCGACATCATCCCGCCCCGTGAGCGCGGGCGTTATCAGGGCTACTTCAGCAGCATGTATGCGGTGGCCAGCGTGGCCGGGCCGGTACTGGGCGGCTACATGACCGAGTACCTGTCGTGGCGCTGGGTGTTCCTGATCAACCTGCCATTGGGCGCCGGTGCCTGGTACGTGGCCCATCGCACCCTGGTGGGGTTGCCGGTGCCGCAGCGCAAGCCGGTCATCGACTACCTCGGCACCGTGCTGATGATCATCGGCTTGACCGCCTTGCTGCTGGGCATCACCGAAATCGGCCAGGGCCATCATTGGCGTGACGATGCAGTGCTGGGCCTGCTCGCGTGTGCGCTGGTGGCGCTGACCGCGTTTGTCTGGCATGAACGCCGTGCCCGCGAGCCGCTGCTGCCGATGCACCTGTTTGCCAACCGCAGCGCGGTGCTGTGTTGGTGCACGGTGTTTTTCACCAGCTTCCAGGCGATTTCCCTGACCGTGCTGATGCCTTTGCGCTTTCAGACGGTAACCGGCGCCGGCGCTGACAGCGCGGCCCTGCACCTGCTGCCTCTCGCCATCGGCCTGCCCATCGGCGCGTATTCCGCCGGGCGCATGACCTCGGTGACCGGGCGCTACAAGCCGATGATCCTCAGCGGCGCGCTGTTGAGCCCGCTGGCGATCCTCGGCATGGCCTACAGCGCGCCCCAGGCGGTGCTGCTGACCGGCGTGTTCATGCTGCTGTGCGGGATTGCCGCCGGCATGCAGTTCCCTACGTCGCTGGTGGGGTCGCAGAATTCGGTGGAGCAGCGTGATATCGGCGTGGCCACCAGCACCACCAACCTGTTCCGTTCATTGGGCGGGGCGGTGGGCGTGGCGTGCATGTCGGCGCTGTTGCTGGCGCTGTTGCAGGATTCCAGCTTCGCCCACCTGGCCAGCGGTGCGCTGGTGGCCGAAGGCAGTTCCGGCAACGTGCTGCTCGATGGCCTCAACGCCGCCCCGGGCCCGGCGCAGGATGCCCTGCGCGGGGAGTTGGCGGTGACCTTCCGGCATTTGCTGATGGTCAGTGCGGCGGTGTCGCTGTTGGGGCTGGCGGCGGCGATCGCGATGCCGAACCGGGTACTGCGCGGCCGTGAAGACAAGGCGCGCTGACCCACTAGGCGCCTGGCTTGCCGACCCCCATCGCCGGCAAGCCGGGCTCCTACAAGGTCAACCTCAAGGGCTGTAGTACCCGACCGCCACCATGAAATGCCCGGCCTTGCGCACATACGCATGTTTGTTCTCGACCTTGTCGGTCACCGGGTTCTTCCAGCGATATTTGTATTCACCCTGGTCCTGCTCGGCCATCAGCTTGAGGATCGGCTCGCCTACCGGCTTGCCGTCGGGGTCCTTGATCTTGCTGAAGTCGGTGTTGAGCAGGCGCAGGTTGGTGCCATGGGCCACGTAGCGCCGGGTATTGAGGTCGACCACAAACACATAGAGGTCATCCTGCAGGAAACCGCCCTGCAAGGCGTTGATCGCCTTGAGCGTACCGGCCTCATCCTTGAGCAGTGCATTCACCGCCTTGTTGCGCAGCGCCCGTGCCTGTTCCGGTGTGGCGCGCGGCAGGTAGTAGCCGACCGCCAGGATGCGTTCGCCCACGCGCTGATAAAACACGTGCTTGTGCTCGACCTTGCCATCGTTCCAGTTCTGCCAGCGGTAGTCGGCCTGCTGGATGCCCTGGTCCTGCGAGACCTTGAGCGCGTCCTTGAACGACTGGCGCAGATCCGGGCCGAGCACTTCAGAGACATCGCGTCCGATCAAGGCGGAGGAGGGGCCGCCGCTGGCCAGCAGTACGCCCTGGGTGTCGACCACGAACACATAGCGATCTTGGTCGACAAACTCGCCCTGGCGGCTGAACGCGGCAAACGCCTTGTCGCCGTTACTCTGGTAGTAGGCCAGGGCTTTTTGCAGCAGTGCCTTGGCGGCCTGGGCGTCCTCGTCCTGAGTCGTCGCGGCGTGCACCTGGCTGAAACACAACAGCAGCAGCGCGGTGATGCGGAGCAGTCCCTTCATGTTCCGTCCCTCATTATTGTTGATGTGACAAGAGCGTAGACGCCTATGGCTCAAGGCGCCGCCAGCCATTGATCGACGATACCGGCATACACCCCGGTGGCCACGCTCAGGTGCAACCATTGGTCGACATAGCTTTTCCAGGCCACATCGTCGCGGGGCAGCAGGAAGGCCTTTTCGCTGTACTGCATCTGCCGCTCCGGGTTGACCGCGCACAGCCCTGGCTTGAGCTTCTGCTGGTAACGCGCTTCGCTGGCGTCGGTGATCATCACGTCGGCCTTGCCTGCCAGCAACTCGTCGAAAATGGTCACGTTGTCATGCAGGCGGATGTTGGCCTGGCCGAGGTGCGCGCGGGCAAACACTTCGTTGGTGCCGCCCGCCGGTTCGATCACCCGTACCTGTGGCTGGTTGATCTGCTCGACGGTCTGATAGCGCTGCACATCCGCGCAGCGCACCAGCGGGATCTTGCCATCGACGCCGAGAGACTGGCTGAAGAAGGCCTTTTTCTGACGCTCGAGAGACACCGAAATACCGCCCACGGCGATGTCGCAGCGCTGGGCGAGGAAATCCGGCATCAGGCTTTTCCAGGTGGTCGGCACCCACTGGATCCTGGCGTTGAGGCTCTTGGCCAGGGATTCGGCCATGGCAATGTCGATGCCTTCGTAGCTGCCATCGGCGCGCAGCGAGGTATAGGGTTTGTAGTCGCCCGTGGTGCACACGGTGAGCGTGCCGCGCTGCAACACCTCATCAAGGCGCGACGGCGCGGTGTCGGCCAGGGCCGAGGTGGCGAGGCTCGCCAGTACGCATAAGGTTATTGTTGTTTTCATGCGATCGAGTCCTTGGGGCATGATCGGGGGCGGTCATTATTTCCAGGCGAATGGCCAGGTAGCAAGGGCCGTCGAATGTTTAGCCAAGTTGCAACCAAACTCCGCCAACCCTGAATTTAATCGCCTATGCGGGCATGTGACGCTGTCCGGCATCTTCCTCAGTGTGATTCCCGCATGGACGGCTGCCCCGACGCTCACCCCGCGACACTGCCGTCCGCACTGGCCTTCTGGGCGCTGTTTCACTGCCGACATGCGCGCCCACCAGATAGCTTTCTCCTACGTTGATCCACCTCACGGATGACGCGCACCTGTGCGCATCTGCCCGGCGGCGCCTGCGCGCCTGCCTGACGCAAACGTATGAGATTTCCCATGAGTGTTTTTGCCAGCCTGCACGAAGCCCAAGCTTTCCTTGAGCAGCACCCGGACATCGAGATGTTCGAGCTGTTTATCTTCGACAACAACGGCGTGCCACGTGGCAAGTTGCTGCACCGCGACGAACTGCTGGCGGTGTATGCCAGCGGCCGGCCGTTGCCCAGCACGATCCTCGGCCTGACCATCAATGGCGATGACGTGGAAAATTCCGGGCTGGTGTGGGAGGTCGGCGACATCGACTGCCGCGCCTACCCCATAAGCGGCAGTTTGCAGCGCATGCCGTGGCGCCTGATCCCGACCGCCGCCGTGCAGGTCAGCATGCACCCCACCGAGGGCTTGCCCGCCACTGTGGCCGACCCGCGGCATCTGCTCGCCAAGGTGATCGCGGGGCTGAATGCCGACGGGTATTACCCGGTGATGGCAGCCGAGCTGGAGTTTTACCTGCTCGACCAGAAGCCCGACAGCCACGGCCGCCCCCAACCGGCACGGGACAGCGACGGTGGCCGCCCGCGTTCGACCCAGGTGTACGGCTTGCGTGAGCTTGAGCAGATCGAGCCGTTCCTGGCGGACCTGTACAGCGCTTGCAAACTGCAAGGCATCCCGGCGCGCACGGCGATTTCCGAATACGCCCCGGGCCAGGTGGAGATCACCCTCGAGCATCGCGCCGATGCCCTGCAGGCGATGGACGAGGCGGTGCGCTACAAGCGCCTGGTCAAGGGCGTGGCGCATAAACACGGGATGAGCGCCTGCTTCATGGCCAAGCCGTTCGACGACCTGGCGGGCACCGGCATGCATATGCACGTCAGCCTGGCGGACGCCGAGGGCAACAACCTGTTTGCCAGCGAGGCCGCCGACGGCACGCCGCTGCTGCGCCAGGCGGTGGGCGGCATGCTCAGCACCTTGCTCGACTCGTTGCTGATGTTCTGCCCCAATGCCAACTCCTATCGCCGCTTCCAGACCAACAGCTACGCGCCGCTCGCCGCCACCTGGGGCGTCGACAACCGCACCGTGAGCCTGCGCGTGCCCGGTGGCCCGGCCTATTCGCGGCACATCGAACACCGCATCTGCGGCGCCGACGCCAACCCCTACCTGGCGGCGGCCGCGATCCTCGCCGGCATCCACCGTGGCATTCGCGAACAACGCGACCCCGGCGCACCCGTGGAAGGCAATGGTTATGCCCAGGCCAAGGAGCTGCTGCCGACCGACTGGCTCACCACCCTGCGCGCACTGGAAGGTTCGAGCTGGGCGCGCGAGGCGTTTGGCAGTGAATTCCTCGGCGTGTACCTGGCGGTGAAACGTGCCGAATATCGCCAGTTCATGGGGGAGGTGGGCGAGCAGGACTGGCGGTGGTACCTGCATCAGGCGTGATGCTTGGCTAGGCGGGATGAGCGCAGCGTTGCTTTTGTGGTGAGCGGGCTTGTTGTGGCGAGCGGGCTTGCCCCGCGTTGGGCGGCGAAGCCGCCCCTTCCTAAGGCCCCCGCAGTGTGTCAGGCATAACCGGTTGACTGATTTTGGGGCGGCTTCGCCGCCCAACGCGGGGCAAGCCCGCTCGCCACAATAAGCCTGTTCAACCAAGCCTGCTGCCCACAACAAACCTGTTCAACCAAGCCTGCTGCCCAAAACAAGCCTGCTCAACCAAGTCTGCTGCCCACAACAAGCCTGCTTAACCAAGCCTGCTCTCCATAACAAGCCTGCTCACCACAACAAGCTCACTTGCCACAGAGATCACTACATCCTTCCCCAGCACCCCCCCCGTCACGCGTTTCAACTTTTTTTTCACGTTCCGCTGGTTAAGCTGCGAATCAAGGTCGTTCACTACCGTTTAACTCACATGAGCCTGTGATGTCGCCACAACCGCCTTCTTCCATCGAGATTGAATACGCCGAGCGCTGTGACCGTGAGCACGCCAGGGTCTGCGGCGATACACGTCCGCCAGGGCTGCGGCGGCGCCTGGCGTCGTGGCGCGATGAGTGGCTGGTGCGCCAGGCGCTGAAAGTCGCCGGCGAACCGGGGCTGGTGCTGGACCTGGCCTGCGGCTCGGGGCGGTTCTGGCCGGTGTTGGCCGAACACGTCAACCGGGTGATCCTGGCGTCGGACAACTCCCAGGCCATGCTCGACCACGCCCGCACCCACCACCCGGCGTCGTTGCTCAAGCGGGTCAAGACGTTTCAGGGCTCGGCGTTTTCCGTCGGCTTGTCGGCCAACGCGGTGGATTGCATTTTTTGCCTGGAATTATTTCGTCATGTGCCCAGCAGTGAAGGGCGCCTGGCCTTGTTGCGCGAGTTTCACCGGGTCAGCCGTGACACGGTGATTGTGTCGGTGCCGTCGCGTACCCCGGTGGAAGAGGAGTTTCGCCAAGCCGGCTTCAAAATCCTGCATCACCAGGAATTCATGCCCGGCTCCCACCTGTGGCGGGTCTACGTTCTGCGTAAGAGAGGATAAGTCCCGCCTGTCGGACTATTCTTCATCTCTTGTCTGAGTTTTCATGGACGCCTGTGCACTGCGAATGCTCGCAAGTCCCTTTCGCGATATATACTGCGCGCCATTCTTCAAGGGAGAGCCGTGTGGCCATCGATATTCACTGGATCTGCGACAACGATAGCCTCGGCCAGCATTGCGCCGAATGGCAGCAGTTGCCATTCGTCGCCCTCGACACCGAATTCATGCGGGTCGACACCTTTTATCCCATTGCCGGGCTGATCCAGATCGGTGATGGCGTTCGCGCTTACCTGATCGACCCCCTGACCATCGACAACTGGCAACCTTTGGCCGCCTTGCTGGAAAACCCAGCGGTGATCAAGGTGGTGCATGCCTGCAGCGAAGACCTCGAAGTGCTGCTGCGCCTGACTGGCAGCCTGCCGGTGCCGTTGTTCGACACCCAATTGGCGGCGGCCTACCTGAACCTTGGTTTCTCCATGGGCTATTCGCGCCTGGTGCAGGCCGTGCTCGATATCGAGCTGCCCAAGGGCGAGACCCGCTCCGACTGGCTGCAGCGGCCATTGTCGGAGACGCAAATCAGCTACGCCGCGGAAGACGCGGTGCATCTGGCCGAAGTCTACACACGCCTGCGCCCGCAGCTTTCCGACGACAAGTACGCCTGGGTCCTGGAGGACGGCGCCGAGCTGGTCGCCAACCTGCGCCGCGAGGTCGACCCGTACGAGGTGTACCGCGACGCCAAGCTGGCGTGGAAACTCTCGCGTGCACAGCTCGCCGTCTTGCGCGAGCTGTGCGCCTGGCGCGAACAGCAGGCGCGTGCGCGTGACTTGCCGCGCAACCGCATCATTCGCGAACACTCGCTGTGGCCCCTGGCCAAATCCCAGCCGGATAACCTCGCCGCGCTGGGCAAGATCGAAGACATGCACCCGCGTACCGTGCGACAGGACGGCCAGTTCCTGCTGGACCTGATCAAGCGTGCCGGCAGCGTGCCCATGGACCAATGGCCACCAGCCGTTGCTGAACCGCTGCCGGTGGACGCCGCCGCGCTGATCAAGCAACTGCGTGCCCTTGGCCAGACCTTCGCCGAGCGCCTCGACATGGCGCCCGAGCTGATGCTGCGCAAGAAAACCCTCGAAGCCCTGGTCAAAAGTGGCTATCCCGATGGGCCTTACCAATTGCCAGACTCGCTGCGTGGCTGGCGCCGCGAGTTGATGGGCCAGGCGCTGCTCGACAGCCTGGCCACTGCCGGAGAACAGCCTTGAAACGTATCTGCTCCATCTATCGCAGCTTGAAACGCAACGAAATGTATCTCTATGTGCTGAAAAGCGATGCCCTGGAGCGCGTGCCGGAACCGTTGATGGAAGCCTTCGGCAAGGCCCATCACGCGTTTGACATGGTACTGACGCCGGAGCGCAAGCTGTCGCGCGAAGACATCACCGTGGTGCTGGAAAACCTCGAAAAGCAGGGCTACCACCTGCAAATGCCGCCGGCCGAGGACGAGTACATCGAGCACTTGCCCGAAGAGCTGCTGCGACGCAACGACCCGGTGTGATCGGTGGGTGCCCTGTTCAGGGCACATTCATCCATGGAATCGTATTATCGGGCGCTGGCCGCAAGGGATGCGGGCGGCCGTCTGCACTGTTTTTGAAAGGTTTGAAGCATGCGTGTTCTGATTGCTGAACAGGATCACCCTCTGTACGCCCGGTTGCTGGGCGAAGCGGCACCGGACCTTGAGGTGCTCACCAGCGGCGACTCGGCCGAACTGTCGCGCCTGGCCGCCGATTGCCCGGTATGGCTCGGCCAACCTGACCTGCTGGCGACGTTGTTGCGCCAGGGCCATCAACCGCAATGGCTGCAATCGACCTGGGCGGGCATCACGCCGCTGCTGGCCGACGGCTTGCCACGCGATTATCGCCTGACCCGTGCGGTCGGCATCTTTGGCCAGGTCATGGCTGAGTTCGTCCTCACCTACATGCTCGGCCACGAGCGCGAAGTACTCGCGCGGCTGGTCAGCCAGGTCGAGCGCAAATGGGACAACCGCATGGGCCAGAGCCTGGCGGGGCGTACGGCGCTGATCGTCGGTACCGGCGATATCGGCCAGAGCGTGGCGGAGTTTCTCGTGCCGTTTGGCGTCAAGGCGTACGGCATCGCCAGCACCGCGCGGGAACAGGCGCCGTTTATCGAAGTGGCCGGGCTCGATCAGCTCGGCCGGCTGGTGGGCGAGGCGGATTATGTGATCAACCTGCTGCCCAACACGCCGAACACCCACGACCTGTATGACGCGGCGCTGTTCAAGCAATTCAAGCCGACCGGGCTGTTTATCAACGTCGGGCGCGGCGTGGCCGTGGTCGATGCCGACCTGGTCGAGGCCTTGAAGGAAGGCCACCTGGCCGGCGCGGTGATCGATGTGTGCCGCCAGGAACCGCTGCCGCAGCGCCATCCGTTCTGGACTGCGTGGGGCCTGTTGCTGACCGGGCACAGTTCCGCACCGACCTCGCCGTCGATGATGGTCGAGTTGTTTGTGCAGAACGTGCGCGCGTTTCAGGCCAAGCAAGCCCTGCGCGGAGAAGTGGATTTCGAGCGCGGTTACTGACGGCGACACACAACCTGACAGTCAAGATGGAACCTTCTTCGCGAGCACTCCCACCCAGTGACCGCAAAGGGCGCAAGGTCGCGCCCTTTAAGGATATCCATATGACTAAGGACAGGTTCGCCCATGACCACGCTCACCCCTTCCTCTTTCAATACGCCAGCCTTGGCGTTTTCCAGCCGGGGAGCACCGGCTCCGACCGACGCCGCCTTGGCGGCCAAACAAGCTGTATCCGGTGGACTTGAATGGCATGCCTGGGGAGTTCATGGTGCCGGTGGTCAAGCGCGTGTATGACCGGCAAGTCGCCGAACTGCGGGCGGCGTTCAATGAGCTGATCGCCCCCGCGTCTTGACCGGCTCACCCTGGCGTTCGGCAACGCCAGGGTGACACGGCTCAAAGGCTGAAATCACCCTCTGACACCAGCTCGCTCAGCGGCTTGCGCGGGCTCGGTGCTTCGCGGCCTTGCAGGTACTCGGGCAAGGTCGACTTGTCACCCAGCTTGCCGACGGCCACGGCCGCGTGCAGCGCATACCCTTCAGGAATCTTCAGCTCCTTGCGGGTCAGCTCCTGGTCGAAGCCGGCCATGCCGTGGGTGTGCCAGCCGCTGAGGCTGGCTTGCAGCGCCAGGTGGCCCCAGGCCGAGCCGGTGTCGAAGGTGTGCCACAGCGCCGGGGTTTCTTCCGTGGCGCCGGGGGCGGTGAAGTCGGTTTTCGAGGCGATGATCACCAGGGCCGAGGCATGCTGCGCCCACCCACGGTTGAATTCATTCAGCAGGCCCAGGAAACGTTCCCAGTCCGGCGTGTCGCGGCGCGCGTAGAGAAAGCGCCATGGCTGCGAGTTGTAGGCCGACGGCGCCCAGCGTGCGGCTTCAAAGAAGCTCAGCAGGGTTTCCTGGGGAATGCTTTCACCGGTAAAGGCGCGTGGCGACCAGCGCTCGGTGAACTGGGTGTGGATCGGGTAATCGGCAACGCGTGGATTTGTGCTCATGAACAGTTCCTGATGACGACGATGGGCTACGGTGAGATAGGCAAGCGCAGTTCAAAAAAACGGGGCACCGATGAGCTCGGCGAGGGTTTTTTCAAGGCTCCATGGGGCGTCGTGGGCAATGCGGCGAAGCATTTATGGCGGCCGACGCAGGGCCTTCGCGGCTCACAAAGCTACTGCGACGAAGGGTCGCTGACAAGTCTTGTCGTACCGACAGTCGCCAGCGCTTGGCCCCAAGGGCCTTGGGCACTAGACTGGCGGCCTTTTCACCTACCGATACTGATGCAGAGCCATGGCCGCCAAAGTCGAACCTTTCTGGATACGCAAAACCCTTGAACACCTCGACCAGGAGGAGTGGGAGTCGTTGTGCGACGGCTGTGGCCTGTGCTGCCTGCAAAAGCTTGAGGATGAGGACGACAACAGCGTCTATTACACGCGTATCGCCTGCAAACTGCTCGACCTGAAGACCTGTCAGTGCACCGACTACCCCAACCGCCGCGCCTCGGTGCCCGACTGCATCCAGCTCACCCCGGGCCAGGCCGACCAGTTCAAATGGCTGCCGCCCACCTGCGGCTATCGCCTGGTCAGCGAGCGCAAGGACCTGCCGCTGTGGCATCACCTGGTCTGCGGCGACCGCGACGCCGTGCACCATGAACGCATTTCCCAGTCCGGGCGCATGCTCAGCGAAGGCAGCGTGCCCGAGGATGACTGGGAGGATTACCTGATTTTCCGCGCGGGCTGAACGAGGAGTGTGTATGAGGGCGGGAACCCAGCTGGCGGCAAGCCTGGTGTTACTGGCGTTGAGCATGCCTGCGTGGTGCGCGAAGAAGGTCGACCTGGATTATCACGTCAAGTTGTTGCCCCAGAGCGATCAGGCCGAGGTGCGCGTGAGCCTGTCCCAGGGCTCGGCGGTGCGCAGCCTGGATTTCGACCTTGGCCATGACGGTGACTACAGCGACTTCAAGGCTGATGGCCAATGGAGCGTCACCGAGCACCGCGGCCGGTGGCAACCCGGCGCCAACAAGGCCAGCCTGACCTACCGGGTTCGCCTCACCCACGCGCGCAAGCCAGGCATTTATGAGGCGCGGATGACGCCGAGTTGGGCGCTGTTTCGCGGCGAAGACCTGGTGCCGCCCGCGCGCCTCGACCAGCAGGACGGGGTGGAGTTGGTCTCGCGCCTGGTGTTCGAACTGCCGGCAGGCTGGAAAAGTATCGAAACCGCCTGGCCACGCATCGGCAAGAACAAATTTCGTATCGACAATGTTTCGCGCCTGTTCGACCGGCCGACCGGCTGGATGCTCGCCGGCACCCTCGGCAGCCGCCGCGTGCGCCTGGGCGAGAGCGAAGTCACCGTCGCGTCGCCCAAGGGCCAGGCCATGCGTCGCATGGATGTGCTGACGTTGCTGACGTTCGTCTGGCCCCAGGTGGAAGCGGCGTTCCCGCGCCATCCGGCCAAGCTGCTGGTGGTAGGCGCCAGCGACCCGATGCGCCGTGGCGCGTTTGCCGCGCGCGACTCGATCTACCTCAACAGCCGTACGCCGCTGGTCAGTGAAAATGGCAGCAGCCCGCTACTCCGTGAAGTAGTGCAGGCGATTGGCCGTTTCAACGATCACGACACCAGTGACTGGATCAGCGAGGGCCTGGGCGAGTACTACGCCATCGAGCTGCTGCGCCGTGCCGGCGGCATTACCGATGAGCGATATCAGGCAATCCAGGCGCGGTTGGTCAAGGAGGGCAAGGACGTGACCAGCCTGCGCGGCGAGCACGTCAGCGGGGCGACGGTGTCACGGGCGGTGGTGGTGATGCAGGAGCTGGATCGCGAGATCCGCGTGAAAACCCACAACAAGCGCTCCCTGGATGATCTCGCCCAGGCGGTGATGCGGGCCAACAGCATTACCACCGCGGAGTTTGTGCAACTGGCCGAGAGCATCATCGGCGAGACGTCGGTGGTGCTGGACAGCAAGCTGCTGCGCTGAACCCGCCGAACAGACTGCAACTTCCTGTAGGGGCCCGGCAAGCCGGGCTCCTACACGAAAGGCTAGCCGGTGGTTTTTACCGCTTTTTCAGCCGCCACTTCGGCCTTGGTCTTCAGGTTTTTCAGCTCTTCACCGGCGCGCTCGATCTTTGTACGCACGCTGTTCATTTCCTGACGGCCCTGTTCCAGCTTGTCCTTGAGCGAGCTGTGCCCGGTGACGCCGCGCACCAGCGCCACGCCGCCAATCGCCACCTGGATCAAGCCGAAAATCCCGCCGCGGCGCAGGCCTTTGCCGACCATCATCACGCCACCGGCCACCGAGCCGATGCGTTCCCAGCCGTGCACGTTCTGGGTGGGCTGGGTCTGGAACGGCGTGTGTTCGATGATAGGGCGCAAGGTTTTGCTGTCGCTCATGATCTGTCTCCAACGAGGGCTAGTGATATGCAGCTGACTGCGGGCAGGCGCCGGATGTTCCCGATAAATCAGTACTTGGGGCCCGAACGGGTGTTGTTGCCCTTGGCCAGGCGGTCGTAGAGCACCACGTTGACGGTCGCGGCGAGGTTCATGCAGCCGGTCGTCGGGATGTACACGACGTCTTCGCACCAGTCGCGGATCTCTTTATCCAGCGAGCCATCTTCGGGGCCGAAGATATACAGCGCGCGGTCAGGGTGCGTGTATTCGGGCAGCGGGCGGGCGCCTTCCACCAACTCCACGGCGACCGGGATGCAGCCCAGGGGGAGGATCTTCTTCAGGTCGTCGATGCCGATCAGCGGAATGTCGTGATGGACTTTCTTGGTGTCGGTGATGAAGTCCCGGGCGCGCTCGTAGCGCACGCCGGTGTAGAACACCGAGGCCACGCCGTAGCAGCCGGCGGCACGCATCACCGAACCAACGTTTTCGGGGGATTTGGGGTTATACAGACCGATGCAGCTGTAGCGTTTATTGCCCACGGGAGTGCCTTAAAAAGGCAGCAGTATAGCGGCAAGCTACGAGCTGCAAGTAAAAGCGGCATGGCTTTTTCTTGTGGCTCGCTGCTTGAAACTTGAAGCTGCGTCATTCAGTCGTCTTTCTTCATCAGCCCCGCCAACGCCGCAAACGGGTTGTGCGTGGCCTTGGCAATCGTCGGGCTGCTGGTGGAGCCTTCGCCGAAGTACTGCTGGTCGGTGTAGCGCGAGTGTTCGTTGTCGTGGCAGTACAGGCACAGCAACTCCCAGTTGGAACCGTCCTGGGGGTTGTCATCATGATTGTGATTTCGGTGGTGTACGGTGAGCTCGCTCAAGCGTTTGCCGGAGAACTCACGGGCGCAGCGGCCGCACACGTGGGGGTACATCTTCAAGGCTTTGTCGCGGTAGCCCATTTCCCGGTCACGCTGGGCATCGGCCAGGATGCGGTCCAGCTTGGCGGTGTGGGAGGGCGGGTTGGTCGAGCTCATCATGGCTCCTGGCTATTTGGTGGGTCACGGATAGGGTTGATTCTAGCCGCTCGCGCTGTAAAAGACCGCTGGCTTTTTCAGCAACCGTACAGCCTGGCCGCGACGAACGTTTGTAGTATCGGTTCACTCACTTTCATAAGGATCTGAAGCCTATGCGTTTACCTACATGGACAGTTGCACTGCTGCTTTGCGTGCTGGCGGCTCAAGCCCAGGCGTTTTCCACCCCCAAGCCCGGCCAGGTGATCGAGGTCAGCCTCCAACAGCTGCACCCGACCCAGGCGGTGGTGGGGTTCGACCAGATTTACTACAGCCTGGGGCTGTTTGCCGACAAACCGAAGAAAGTCTTCGATGAGTACTGCGAAACCAACGGCCAGGGCGAAGCCGACAACGTGCCGAAAAAGGCCGACCTGCAGCGGCCCGACAGCTTCACCTGCAAGGACCCGGTGGGCACCCATCCTGAAGACATGAAAACCGTGGTGGTCGGCCCCGCGGGCCAGTTGTACCTGACCGACGGCCACCACAGTTTCACCACCTTGTGGGAAGTCCCCGGCGGCGGTCCCCGGTTGAACATGTGGGTCAAGGTCACCGACGACTTCAGCGACAGCCGCGACCTCGCCACGTTCTGGCAGCGCATGCAGGCGGCGCGCAAGGTCTGGCTCAAGGACAACCAGGGCCAGACCCTGCCGCCGGCGCAATTGCCGGCCCACCTGGGCTTCAAGAACCTGCAGGACGACATGTTCCGCAGCCTCGTGTACTTCACGCGCAAGGCCGCCTATGGCAAGCCGGAGGAGGGTGCGGTAGCGCCGGAATTTCTGGAGTTCTACTGGGGCAACTGGCTGCGCACGCAGATCGACCTGAGCCAGTACAACCTGGACAAGAAAAGCGGCTACAAGGACGCCATTGAAGCCGTCGCCCAGCGCATGGTCAGCCTCGCGCCGGGCTCACAGGTTGGCGACAGCGGTTTTACCGCCCATCAACTGGGCGGCATGACCACGCTGGACCGCGATGAGCTGGAGAAGACCTTCGAGAAAAAAGTGCCGTATGTGATTGATTACCGCAAATCCCGCAACTGACGCGGGATTGGAGATGCGGGCGCTGGCTGGCCTGCGATGTGGGCACCCGGGGGGCAGGCGCACCGGGTTGATGCCATCGCAGGCCGGCCAGCGCCTACAGTGGCTCAGCCCTTGAGCTTCTCGGCGATCCAGATGGTGTGCCGGGTGCCCTTGTTACCGTGGGCGAACACCTGCACTTCTTCGGCCTTGAAACCCGCCTTGCGCAATTTGTCGCTGAACAGTTTGTCGGCGCTGGCGGACCAGACCGCCAGCACGCCCTTGGGGCGCAGGGCCTTGGCACAAGCTGCCAGGCCACCGGCGGAATAGAGCCAACTGTTGGCTTTTTGCGTCAGGCCTTCGGGGCCGTTGTCGACGTCGAGCATGATCGCGTCAAAACCCTGGGGCTCGGCCTGCAGTACGTTGGCCACGTCTTCCAGGCGGATCACGGTGCGCGGGTCAAGCAATGGCCGACCGGATTTCTCCCCCAGCGGGCCACGGTTCCATTCCACAACGCCGGGCACCAGTTCCGCTACCACCACCTCGGCAGTCTTGCCCAAATGCTTGAGCGCCGAAGCCAGGGTAAAGCCCATGCCCAGCCCGCCGATCAACACCCGCGAACCCGGACGGCCAGCGACTTTGCGGCAGGGAATTTCCGCCAGGGCGTCTTCCGAACCGTGCATGCGCGTGTTCATCAACTGGCCGCCGTCCCCGCCCTGGATCTTGATGACAAAATCCTCACCGTATTCGAACAGGCACAAGGCTCCGCCATTGTCGGGGATCGGGGTGGTGTCCAGCAGAACGAAACGTTTCATGGAAATCTCATTGGGAAGGGCATTCTTGCGCGGTTGGGAGTAGCCTTGTGACATTCCGGTCAGGCCATGGAGCCATCGATGAAGTGCAGCATTCTAACGGTCATTGTGTTGAGCGCGCTCGCATTGGGTGCGGCGCAGGCTCAGGAGTTGCAAACCGTACCGGTCGCCCCGACGCCAACCCCAGGCGCGCCGGGCACGCCAACGCCGACGCTCTACCCGCAAGTCACCCCGCCCGCCGTGCCCAAGACCAACGGCTCGCCGCCCCTGGTGCCCATCGTGCTGCCAACGCCGCCGAAGGACCAGACGGTGCCCGGCCTGTTGCAAAACGACAGCAAGCCGAAGACGCCCGGCGGCTAGAACTGTTGCGAGAGTAATTGCCCGTCGGCCATGCGCAGGCGCTTGGACAGGGCAATGGCAATGGCGCGGATGATCTTGGCGGCCACCCGGGGCGCTTCGTTGAGCATCTTCTCCAGGGAATCCTTGCCCAGGTTCAACAGCACGCAGTCACTGGCGGCCACGCAGCTGGCCGAACGCCGCTCGCCGTCCAGCACCGCCATTTCACCGAAAGCGCGCCCACTGCGCAGGGTGGCGATCGTCAGGCGCTGGCCGGTGTGGCTGGATTTCTGCACGGCCACCTGGCCGCTGTGGAGGATGCACATGAACGTGCCGGCATCGCCCTCGAGGAAAATCACCTCATCGCGGGCAATGCTGCTGATATTGAAGTAGCCGGCGGCCACGTGGAAATCTTCCGGCAACAGCGGGTCGAACAGGCCGCAGTCCATGAGCATGTCGCGGATTTCGTTATTCAGGAGCGTCGGTGGAGGCATGGCTGCAGTATTGATCCATCAATCAGGTAGGCGGTCCTGTGTTCAGACAGGACCGCCGCGCTAAGTTCCTTAAACCAGCCCCAGCGCCTTGAACACAAATGCATATTCGAGCGCTACGTCACGTAATCCCTGGTAACGACCGCTCATCCCACCATGGCCGGCGCCCAGCTCGGTCTTGAGCAGCAGGAGGTTGTCGGAGGTGGCGGTGTCGCGCAACTTGGCCACCCACTTGGCCGCTTCCCAGTACTGCACGCGGCTGTCGTTGTAGCCGGCAATCACCAGCAGGGCCGGGTAGGCCTGGGCGCTGACGTTTTCGTACGGCGCGTAGGCCTTGATGCGCGCATGCACCTCGGGCTCTTCGGGATTGCCCCATTCATCGTACTCGGTGATGGTCAGCGGCAGTTCCGGGTCGAGCATGGTGTTGAGCACATCGACGAACGGCACCTCGGCAATCGCCGCCTGGAACAGCTCCGGACGCTGGTTGAGCACCGCGCCGATCAACAGCCCGCCGGCGCTGCCGCCACTGATCGCCAGTTGGCTGGACGTGGTCAGGCCCTGGGCGATCAGGTGTTCGGCACACGCGATAAAGTCGCTGAAGGTGTTCTGCTTGTGAGCCTGCTTGCCGTTGCGGTACCAGGCTTCACCCAGTTCGCCGCCGCCGCGCACATGCGCAATGGCGAAGGCGACGCCACGGTCGAGCAGGCTCAGGCGCGCATGCGAGAACCATGGGTCGAGGCTGTGGCCGTAGGCGCCGTAGCCATACAGGTACAGCGGCGTCGGCTTGCCGAGCTGGTCGCGCTTGACCACCAGGCTGATCGGCACCTGGGTGCCATCGGCGGAGGTGGCCCACAGGCGCTGGCTGACGTAGTCATCGGCATTGAACACGCCAAGTACCGGGGTTTCCTTGAGCACCTGTTGTGCGCCGCTGGCCAGTTCCAGCTGACGGACCTGGGCCGGGCGGTTCAGGGCTTCGTAGCGCAGGCGAATCTTGTCGCTGGGGAATTCCAGGCTGTTCTGTACGTAGAGGCTGTAGGCAGCGTCAGGCAATTCCACGCGATAGGCCGGCACGCCTTGCGGGTGCACTTCGATCACGGGCAGGCCGCCAATGCGCAGGCTCAGGGTCATGGCGCTGGCGTTCAGGCTGACGCCGTCGAGCATCACGTCGTCGCTGTGGGGGATCAGGTTCTGCCACTGGTCCTCGGTTGGCACATCGCCGGTATCGGCAGCGACGAACAGCGCGTAGTTGATGCCATCGCGGTTGCTGCGGATAAACCAGGTCCACTCGCCGTCGAGCTTGCCGTGGTCGACGTCATATTCATGGTCCTCGACCCGTGGCGCCAGGCAAGTGAAGTCCAGGTGCGGCTGGTTGGCGTCCAGCGCCCAGATTTCGCTGGTGGTCTTGCTGCCCAGGGCCAGCATCAGTTGGCGCTCGGAGCTGGAGCGGTAGCAATGCAGGAAGAAACGCCCGTCGGGCTCGTGGAACACTTCCTGCGCTGCGGTGCCGTCCAGGCGATAGCGATACAACTTGTGCGGGCGGTGAGTGTCGTCGAGTTCGCCGAAAAACAGGGTCAGGCTGTCGTTGGCCCAGGTCATGCTGCCGTCGCAGTTCTCGAACGCCAGTTCGCTGACCTTGTCGGTGGCCAATTCCTTCACGAACAGGGTGTAGATCTCCTCGCCACTGGTATCCAGGCTGTAGGCCAGGCGTTGGTGGTCGGGGCTGATGCTGAATGCCCCGAGGGAGAAGAATCCGCCATTGGCCAGCACGTTCGGGTCCAGCAGCAGTTCTTCGCTGCTGTCGTCGACCTGGTTGCTGTCGTCGGCCGGACGGCGGCAGCGGTAGTGACGGGCGTATTCGTCACCGGCGGTGGTGCGCGTGTAATACAGGTACGGGCCCCACGGCGAGGGCAGCGACAGGTCGGTTTCGAGGATGCGGCCCTTGATCTCTTCGAACAGCGTTTCGCGCAAGGCCTGCTGGTCGGCGAGCTGGGCTTCCTGCCAGGCGTTTTCGGCCTTGAGGTAATCGAGGACTTCGGCGCTGTCACGCTCCTGCAGCCAGGCGTACGGGTCCTGGCCTGGGGCCTTGCGGGCAATCGGGGCGGCAGTGATGTGGGTCGATGACGGCATGGATCACTCTCTGTCTGGCGGAAGGTGGCAGGCATTGCAGCCGCGACACGCAAAAGCCGTTATCATAGCCGCCTGTTTGCCTACCTTGCCATGGACACCATGACCGAGAACGACTATCTGACCGCTTGGGGCCTCTACGCCTTTGCCGCTTTGGGCTGCCTGTTGGTGTGGTGGCGCATGACCCGCTGGATCTGGCGCTGGCTGCGCGAGCCGCTGCAATTGCTGATGGCGGTGCTGCTGTTCAGCCCGACCATCGTCGACCCGGTCAAGACCCAGTTCGCGCCGGCCGTGGCCATTACTGCGCTGGACCTGGTGCTCAAGGTCGGCAACAACGCCTGGCGGGCGATCTCCGATCTGTTCATGTACACGATGATCGCGTTTGCCGTGTACCTCGTGTTCGTGTTGATCCGTTGGCCCATCGAGCGCGCCGCCAATGCCCGCCGGGAGCGCAAGGCCGCCGTCGATGCCGCCCTGGCCGCCGAGCCGGACGATGACGACGAGCCTTTGCGCCGTCCTGCCCCCGTGAGCGGTATGCGCGTCGAGCCGCGCCTTTAACGTTGTCCGCCCTGCAGCGAGAGCCCTGGCATGTGTGAATTATTGGGCATGAGTGCCAACGTCCCCACCGATATCGTGTTCAGCTTTACCGGGCTGATGCAGCGCGGTGGGCGCACCGGCCCGCACCGCGACGGTTGGGGCATCGCCTTCTACGAAGGCCGTGGCCTGCGCCTGTTCCAGGACCCGGCCGCCAGCAGCGAGTCGGAAGTCGCCCTGCTGGTGCAGCGTTATCCCATCAAGAGCGAAGTGGTGATCGGGCATATCCGCCAGGCCAACGTCGGCAAGGTGAGCCTGGCCAACACTCATCCGTTCGTGCGTGAGCTGTGGGGGCGCAACTGGTGTTTCGCCCACAACGGCCAACTGGCGGACTTCACCCCGCGCGCCACCTTCTACCGCCCGGTCGGCGATACCGACAGCGAAGCGGCGTTCTGCGACCTGCTCAACCGCGTGCGCGAGGCGTTCCCCGAGCCGGTGGACATCGAGCGAATGCTGCCGGACCTGATCGCCGCCTGCGCTGAATACCGCAGCAAAGGCGTGTTCAACTGCCTGCTCAGCGATGGCGACTGGCTGTTTTGCTTTTGCTCGACGAAATTGGCGCAAATCACCCGGCGTGCGCCGTTTGGCCCCGCGCGCCTGAAAGATGTCGACGTGATCGTCGATTTTCAGGCCGAAACCACGCCCAACGATGTGGTGACGGTGATCGCTACCGAGCCGTTGACCGACAACGAAAACTGGACCCGCTACGAACCGGGCCAATGGAGCCTGTGGCGACGCGGTGAATGCGTCAGCCAGGGCATCACCGAGTAAGGATATCGACCATGTTGCTCAGTTACCTGCGGTTGGTGCTGTTTGCCATTGGCTTGTTGGTCGGCGTGCAAGTGCCGGGGTTCATCAACGATTACGCCAAGCGCGTCGAAGCCCACTTGATCGAGGCCCAGACCGGCCTGCGCGGGTTCGAGTCCACCGCGCAGCAGTTCTTCAATGGCGACCTGCAGGCGCTGGTCGCCCACTACCGCGCCAGCGATGACCCGGTGTTCCAGAGCGATGCCAACAGCCTGGGGGCCATGCTCGATCGGCAGGTGGCGCTGGACAAGCAATTCCAGGCGATGCAAGGCCCCTGGTACATCCGCGCGCTACAAGTGGCCGTGGCTGCCGACCCGGATATCCGCCTGGAAACCTGGAATGGCTACAGCTACCAGATCCTGTTGACCCCCGAAGCCATGGGCTGGGGCCTGGGCGGGGCGATGCTGCTGTCGTTCGGCCTGGAATGCCTGTTCCGCCTGATCGACTGGGTAGTGCTGGGCGGCAAGCGCCTGCGCCAGAGCCGGCCGATCGAAGAGCGAGATCTGAAAGGCCTCTAACGGCCACCTTGATGCACTGTAGGCGCCCGGCTTGCGGCGATGGGGCTCACGAGACTCTGAGGCGCTATCGCCGGCAAGCCGGCTCCTGCAGGTTTGGACGGGTCAGGCCAGCACCATGCGCTCCGCGCCTGCTTCCTTGGCATACTGCGCCACCACCTTCTGGCACAGCCCGACAATCTCCTCGACCAATTCCACCCCCACACGCCACGACACCACCACCTGCAGATTCGGCAGTTGCTGCGCCATCGGCAGCATCACCAGTTCGCCGCGCGCGAGTTCCTCAGTGACCAGCACCGGCGGCAGTGCGCCAATGCCGAAGCCATCACGCAGCAACCGCGTGATCGCCGACACGGAGTTCACACAGTTCATCCTCGGCGCGGCCACGCCATTGGCTTGCATCAGGCTGAGCACATCCTGGTGCGGGTGGGAGTTTTTCGAATAGGTGATGATGCGCTCCTGAGCCAGTTCGGCCAGGGACGCGTAGTCGCGGTTGTAGATCGATTGGCTGGCGACGATCCAAGCCATGGGGTGGCTGGCCAGTTCCAGGCTGCGCACGGTTTCCAGGCGCAGCAGGTCGGTTTGCAGGATCAAATCCAGAAAGCCTTTTTGCAGCTGATCGCTGAGGTTCAGCGCTGTATCGGCGACCAACTCGATTTCCACCAGCGGGAAATGGTCCATCAACTCGGCGACCAGCGGGCTCAGCCACGTGTGGATCACCGTGTCCATCGCGCCGATGCGGATGCGCCCGACCTTGCTGCTGGTGGTCTCCAGGGACTGCTTCAGGCCTTGCATGGTCACCATCATCTGCTCGGCATAATCGAGCACCTTCAGGCCTTCCGGGGTCAGGCTCACGCCCCGTGAGTCGCGCAGAAACAACTTCACACCCAGCTCGCTTTCCAGCACGGCAATGCGGCTGGAAATCGAGGCCTGGGTGGTGAACAACTTCTCGGCGGTCAGCCGAAAGCTCTTGAGCTTGGCCACCCAGACGAAGGTTTCGAGGAACTTCAAATTCATGGGATCAACTTTTCTTATGCTTGGATCGGTTTTTATTAGTTGGACGCCGCACCGGGCCAGCGCCAAAAATCGAGTTATTCCACGATAAGCGTCGTTGGGGTGCCAGGACAAGTTGCGAGTTCTGTGTAAAAAATCCCACACTACAAAAAAACAAAGCCTACAGGAGCGACCACCGTGAGCCGCCTGCTACTGAATTGCGACATCGGCGAAAGCTTTGGCAACTGGACGATGGGTCTGGACGCCGAGGTCATGCCGTTCATCGATTGCGCCAACGTGGCCTGTGGCTTCCATGCCGGCGACCCGAGCATCATGCGCAAGACCGTCGGCCTGGCGCTCAAGCACGGTGTGCAAGTCGGCGCGCACCCGGCGTATCAGGACCTGCAAGGTTTTGGCCGTCGCTCCATGGCCTACACGCCCGAAGAAATCCAGGACCTGCTGCATTACCAGATCGGCGCCCTCGACGGCATCTGCCGCGCCCAGGGTGGGCGGGTCAGCTACGTCAAGCCACACGGCGCGATGTACAACGACATGATGGCCAACCCGGTGCAGCTGCGCGCGGTGATCCAGGCCGTGGCCGCCTATGGCGACCTGCCACTGATGCTGCTGGCTACCCGCGACAACAGCGCGGCCCAGGCCCTGGGCGATGAATACGGGGTCATCCTGTGGTTCGAGGCCTTCGCCGACCGTGCCTACGACCCCAAGGGGCATCTGGTTTCGCGCCAATTGCCGGGTGCCGTGCACCATGATTCCGACACCATCGTCCAGCAGGCCCTGACCCTTTCCCGTGGCGAGGCCCTGACGGCCAGCGATGGCAGCCCGCTGGTATTGCGGGCCAACACCCTGTGCGTGCATGGCGACAACGCCAGCTCGGTCGCCGCCGTGCAGCGCATTCGCGAGGCATTGAAGCCAGCATGAAGCCACGCATTGAAGTGGTGGCCATCGACGCGCTGATGGTGCGTCTGTTTGACGTGATTGCCGAAGCCAACATGCCGTGGATGCTCGCCGCCACCCAGCGCTTGCGCAGCGGTTTCGGGTCCGCGCTGGTCGACCTGGTGCCGTCCTACACCACGTTGATGGTGCATTACGACCTCACCGCGTTGAGCCCGTCCCAGGCCCGCGCGTTGATCGACGAAGCCCTGACTGACCTACAGCCCCAAGCCCAGGGCGGCGGCCGGTGCCATGTGCTGCCGGTGTGGTACGACCCGAGCGTCGGCCCTGAACTGACGTTGCTCGCCCAGCGCAGTGGCTTGGCTGTCGATGAAGTGATCCGTCGTCACAGTGCCCACCAATACCAGGTATTCGCCCTCGGCTTCGCTCCCGGTTTTGCCTTTATGGGGCTGGTCGACGAAATCCTCGCCACACCACGCTTGAGTACCCCGCGCAAACGCGTGGCGGCCGGCAGCGTCGGCATCGCCGAGCGGCAAACGGCCGCCTACCCGGTGGTATCTCCCGGCGGCTGGAACCTGATCGGCCGCACCCCGGCCAAGCTGTTCGACCGCGAACGCGACGGCTACAGCCTGATGCAACCCGGTGATACGGTGCGTTTTGAAGCCGTCGATCACGCGGAATTTATCCACCTGGGTGGCGATGACACGCCGTTGGAGGCGCAGGCATGAGCCGCTTGTTGATCGAGGCCAGCACGCCACTGTGCCTGTTGCAGGACGCCGGCCGCTTTGGCGTGCGCCACCTGGGCGTGACCCAGGGCGGTGCGCTGGACTGGGTGTCGCTGTCCTGGGCCAATTGGCTGCTGGGCAATGCGCTGGATGCGCCGGTGGTGGAAATCACCCTCGGCGGTTTTACCGTGCAGGCCGAGGAATATTGCCTGCTGGCCTTGGCCGGTGCGGACCTGGGTGCGTACATCGACGAACGCGCCATCAGCCCCGGCCGCAGTTTCATCCTGCAAAAGGGCCAGCGCCTGCGCTTTACCCAGCCGTTCAGCGGGGCCAGGGCCTACCTGGCGGCGCCGGGCGGCTTTGATGCGCCGCAGGTGCTGGGCAGTTGTGCCACGGTGGTGCGCGAGGAGTTGGGCGGGCTGGATGGCTTCGGCAGGGCGTTGGTCGAAGGCGCGCGGTTGGGCTATTCCGGGACCGGCGGTGCGATGAAGGTGCTGAGCGATTTTGTCCTGCCCGCCAAGGGGCCACTGGACGTGATCGTCGGTGCACAGATCGGTCAGTTCAGCGGCCAGAGCCTGTTCGATGCCTTCAATACCGAATGGGCGCTGGACAGCCGCGCCGACCGCATGGGCATGCGCCTGTTGGGCACGCCGTTGCAGTACCAGGGGCCGTCATTGATTTCCGAAGGGATTCCGTTGGGGGCCATCCAGGTGCCACCGGATGGACAGCCGATTGTGTTGCTCAATGACCGGCAGACCATTGGCGGGTATCCACGCCTTGGCGCGTTGACGCCGTTGGCGCTGGCGCGACTGGCGCAGTGCCTGCCGGGGGAAAAACTCAGGTTGGCGCCGGTGGTGCAGGAGACGGCGCATCAGCAGCATGTGGCGTATCTGCGCAGGTTTACCGCGTAAAGAAAACTCCTACGGGAGTGCCAGCGTTTGTCGTCTTCGCTGCTTGAGTGCAGTCATGCAAATCTTGATAGGTCCATCCCCTAGTCAGGTTTTGCCATGCGCTATTTGAAGATATTTGCCCAAGATGTGTTCGATAACGATATTCCCGACGTGGTCTATCTGGAGTTCTATGACGACTCCCAAGCCCCCGCGCTTGTCCACCGGGCGACGGCGTTCGATATCACCGAAAACGGCAAGTTCGACTGGGTCATTGCGGACGATCTCAATCAGGACGGTATTGTCGACGCCGTGGACCGGGAGATGGCCCTTGAGTTTGCCCAGTTGTTCCTGGCGTTCGAATGGTTCAGCCTCGATGAACCCTTCGACAAGTACCTGAAGGTATTTGCCGGGGACTTTGATCACAACGGGATTCCCGACACGGTGCGCTTGCACTTTCATCAAGGGGAAGGGGCGCCCCGAGATGAAACCATTGTCTATTCGGCGGCGGTGTACAGCGACGGTAATGGTCGGGGGAGCACTGTCTCGATCAACCAGGACGTCAACAATGATGGGAAAGTCGACCGTCAGGATTCGGAACTGGTCAAACAGTTCGCTGCGCTGTTCCTCAAGTTTGCCTGGATCGACAGCGAGCACTGCTGAGTGAAGTTGCCTGTAGCCGATACCATCGTCTACAGGCCTGCCATCACTTGGACAGGAAGCGCATCCCTTCTTCCAGCCCGCGCAGCGTCAGCGGGTACATCTGGTCTTCGACCAACTCGCGCACAATCCCCGTCGACGCCGTATAGCCCCAGGTGTCTTTGGGGTACGGGTTTATCCAGATCAGCTTCTTGTACTTGGCCATGAAGCGCTGCATCCACACGTACCCTGGCTCTTCATTCCAATGCTCGACGCTGCCGCCGGCCTGGGTGATCTCATACGGCGCCATCGACGCGTCGCCGATAAAGATCACTTTGTAGTCGGCGCCGTACTTGTGCAGCAGGTCCTGGGTGGAAGTGCGCTCCGAGGTGCGGCGCTGGTTGTTCTTCCAGACCGACTCGTACACGAAGTTGTGGAAGTAGAAGTACTCCAGGTGCTTGAACTCGGTCTTGCATGCCGAGAACAGTTCCTCGCAGATCTTCACATGGGCGTCCATCGAGCCGCCGATGTCGAACAGCAACAACAGCTTGATGGTGTTGCGCCGCTCCGGGCGCATCTGGATGTTCAGCAGCCCGGCGTCGCGGGCGGTGTGGTCGATGGTGCCGTCGATATCCAGCTCTTCGGCCGCACCCTGGCGCGCGAATTTGCGCAGGCGGCGCAGGGCGATCTTGATGTTGCGCGTGCCCAGTTCCACCTGGTCGTCGAGGTTCTTGTACTCGCGCTGGTCCCAGACCTTGACGGCCTTGCCCTGGCGTTTGCCGGCGTCGCCGACGCGAATGCCTTCCGGGTTGTAGCCGCCGGAGCCGAACGGGCTGGTACCGCCGGTGCCGATCCACTTATTGCCGCCGGCGTGGCGTTCCTTCTGTTCTTCCAGGCGTTGCTTGAACGCCTCGATCAGCTTGTCGAGGCCGCCGAGGGACTGGATCTGTGCGCGTTCCTCGTCGCTCAGCGAGCGTTCGAATTCCTTGCGTAGCCAGTCTTCGGGGATCAGCGCCTGCAGGTGGTCGTCGAGCTTTTCGAGGCCGTTGAAGTAGGCGCCGAAGGCTCGGTCGAACTTGTCGAAATGCCGTTCGTCCTTGACCAGGATCGCCCGGGCCAAGTAGTAGAACTCGTCCATGTCGGCGAAGGTCACGCGCTGTTTCAGCGCGTTGATCAGGTCGAGCAGCTCGCGCACCGAGACCGGCACCTTGGCTGCGCGCATTTCATTGAACAGGTTGAGCAACATTATCGATTACCGCGACGGCTCATGAATGCCAGACGTTCAAGCAGTTGCACGTCTTGCTCGTTCTTCACCAAGGCACCGGCCAGCGGCGGGATTGCCTTGGTGGGGTCGCGCTCGCGCAGCACCGCTTCGCCGATATTGTCGGCCATCAGCAGCTTGAGCCAGTCCACCAGTTCGGAGGTGGAAGGTTTCTTTTTCAGGCCCGGCACCTTGCGCACATCGAAGAACACGTCCAGCGCTTCGCTGACGAGGTCCTTCTTGATGTCGGGGTAGTGCACATCGACGATCTTTTGCAGGGTGGTACGGTCGGGGAAGGCGATGTAGTGGAAGAAGCATCGGCGCAGGAAGGCGTCCGGCAGCTCTTTTTCATTGTTGGAGGTAATGATGATGATCGGGCGTTTCTTCGCCTTGATGGTCTCGTCGATTTCGTAGACGTAGAACTCCATCTTGTCGAGTTCCTGCAACAGGTCGTTGGGGAACTCGATGTCGGCCTTGTCGATTTCATCGATCAGCAGGATCACGCGCTCTTCGGACTCGAACGCCTCCCACAGCTTGCCCTTCTTCAGGTAGTTGCGCACGTCGTGCACCTTGTCCACGCCCAGTTGCGAGTCGCGCAGGCGGCTGACCGCGTCGTACTCGTACAGGCCCTGGTGGGCCTTGGTGGTGGACTTGATGTGCCAGGTGATCAGCTTGGCACCGAAGGATTCGGCCAGTTGCTCGGCAAGCATGGTCTTGCCGGTGCCGGGCTCACCCTTGACCAGCAGCGGACGCTCCAGGGTAATGGCAGCGTTGACGGCCAGTTTCAGGTCATCGGTGGCAACGTAGGCCTGGGTGCCTTCGAACTTCATCGGTCATTCCTCGAATTCATCAATGCCCGGACTATACCGCGCGGCCCCGGCGACTGTGAACGCAGACGGGTTATTCAGTCTCTGAATGGCCGGTCAGGCTCAATCCGCCGATGGCTTGGGTTGTTCATAGCGCGCGTTGAATGCCTGGATGAAGCCATTGCGCAAAATCGCCAAAAACGCGGAGAACGCGCTGACATTCTGCTGATGCACGCTGCCACTCAGCTCCACGCGGGTGGCGAACTGGTTCTTGGCCTGGTTCTTCAGCACCGTCTCGCTGGCGCCGACCACGGCCTCCCAGATCGAGCGGAAGATGTTCTTGTCCTTGTTTTCGACGTCCTGTTGCCAATCGAAGACTTCCACATTGCGCAGCAGCGGCTTGATGTAGCCGGTCAACTGGCCTTTTTCCGCCTGGGCCTCGATCACCACATCACCGGTACCGGCCTTGAAGTCGAATTTGCCGTACGCCGACGCGAAATCATTCATGCGGCGCAGCTGCAGATCCCTGGCGCGAAAGCGGAATTCGAAGTCTTCGAAGTTGCTCAGCGGATCAAACGTGGCAGTCGCTTCCAGGGGCGCCTGGCCCTGCAGCAGGGCCTTGCCGTCGAAGCGGGCGTCGCGCTTGCCTTTGACGTCGACCACGTTGGTGAGGTTATAGAAGCTGGCGTTGACCGACGTGGCGTTGATGTTCACCGGCGGTTTGGAGCTGAAGTTGTGGAAGGCGATCTTGCCGTCCTGGATGCGCACTTCGTTGAGGGTGATCGGCAGCAGTTTGCTCAACTGCGCGCGCCAGTCGGTGCCTTTACCGGTCTGGGACGCCTGCTTGTTGGCCCCGCCGTCGACGAAATTGACCTCGGGGTTGACGAACTGCACCTCAGCCACCACCGCATGGTCGTACCACAGCGAATGCCAGCTCACTGCCAGGTCGATCAACGGCGCCTTGACGAACGGTACCGGTACCTTACCGTCGACCTTGACGATCTGCAGGCCGTTGATCCTGTACGCGCCGCGCCACAGGGCCACGTCCACGTCGGTGACCTGGCCACGGTAGTCGCCCATGTCGGCGAGTTTGTCATTCAAATAGTTGCGCACCAGGTAGGGCAGGGCCAGGTCGATAGCAACCAGCACCACCACCAGGGCGGCGAAGGTCCAGAGTGGCCAACTGTAGCGACGTCTCATGGTCAGGTTCTCCAACGGTATAGGCGATGGACCGCCCGGGTGGGCGCAACGTTCCTCTGACTGGACGCCTTGGTGGACGAGGCATACCCTTGTGACCTTCTTGAAATTGCCTTAAGGACCCGTCATGAGCCGCATCTTTGCAGACAACGCGCACTCCATCGGTAACACGCCCCTGGTCCAGATCAACCGCATCGCCCCGCGTGGCGTGACCATCCTGGCCAAGATCGAAGGGCGTAACCCGGGTTACTCGGTGAAGTGCCGCATTGGCGCAAACATGATCTGGGACGCCGAAAGCACCGGCAAACTCAAGCCGGGCATGACCATCGTCGAACCTACCTCCGGCAACACCGGTATCGGCCTCGCGTTCGTGGCCGCTGCCCGTGGCTACAAGCTGCTGCTGACCATGCCGGCGTCGATGAGTATCGAGCGCCGCAAGGTGCTCAAGGCCCTCGGCGCCGAGCTGGTGCTGACCGAGCCGACCAAGGGCATGCCAGGGGCCATCGCCAAAGCCGCTGAAATCGTCGCCAGCGACCCGGCCCAGTACTTCATGCCAGGCCAGTTCGAAAACCCGGCCAACCCGGCGATCCACGAGAAAACCACCGGCCCGGAAATCTGGAATGACACCGATGGCGCCGTCGACGTGCTGGTCGCGGGCGTGGGCACCGGCGGCACGATCACCGGGGTGTCGCGTTATATCAAGAACACCGCGGGCAAGCCGATTCTGTCGGTGGCCGTGGAGCCGCTTGTGTCGCCGGTGATCACCCAGGCCCTGGCCGGTGAAGAGATCAAGCCGAGTTCGCACAAGATCCAGGGCATTGGTGCCGGTTTTGTGCCGAAGAACCTGGATCTGTCGATGGTCGACCGCGTGGAACTGGTGACCGACGAAGAGTCCAAGGCCATGGCCCTGCGCCTGATGCAGGAAGAAGGCATCCTCTGCGGAATCTCCTGCGGGGCGGCGATGGCCGTGGCCGTGCGTCTGGCGGAGAAGCCGGAAATGCAGGGCAAGACTATCGTAGTCATTTTGCCGGATTCCGGTGAGCGCTACCTGTCGAGCATGCTGTTCAGCGATTTGTTTACCGAGCAGGAAAACCAGGCTTGATGATTGTTTTGTGGTGAGCAGGTTTGATGTTTTGTAGTGAGCAGGTTTGATGGGGTGAGTAGGCTTGGTGTTTTGTGGTGAGCAGGTTTGATGGGGTAAGTAGGCTTATTGTTGATTTGTCGTGAGCGCGCTTTCCGCTTCCTGTGGTGAGCGGGCTTGCCCCGCGTTGGGCTGCGAAGCGGCCCCAATCAATCCAGCGGGTTTTTCCAGGGAGAAGCGCGGTGAATGGTTTCAGGGCCGCTTCGCGCCCCAACGCGGGGCAAGCCCGCTCGCCACAATAAGCCTGCACTAGCCACAACAAGCCCATCCATCACAAGAGATCCGCTTGCCCCACCCGCGTTGCTTGCAATGTTTGATTTGTGTCAGCCGGTCAGCTCGGGCCTTCTGCATAATGGCCCAACTGTTTATCATGGCCGGCTGCTACGTCTGCTGTTGGCCAGGCGCTTATTTTCAGGAGTTGCTGCATGACCTTTTCTTTGGCCGCCAAACTGTCGGTGCTGGCGTTGTTTATCGGCAGCACGCTGTATGTGCACCTGCGAGGCAAGGCCCGTTTGCCGATGTTGCGCCAGTTCGTCAACCATTCGGCGCTGTTCGCCCCGTATAACGCCTTGATGTACCTGTTCTCCGCCGTGCCGTCCAAGCCCTACCTGGACCGCAGCAAATTCCCGGAACTGGATGTGCTCAAGGACAACTGGGAAGTGATCCGCGAAGAGGCCATGCACCTGTTCGACGAGGGGTACATCCGCGCCGCCGAAAAGAACAATGACGCCGGGTTCGGTTCGTTCTTCAAGAAGGGCTGGAAGCGTTTCTACCTCAAGTGGTACGACAAACCCCTGCCATCGGCCGAGGCGCTGTGTCCGAAAACCGTGGCGTTGGTGAGCAGCATCCCCAACGTCAAGGGCGCGATGTTCGCGCTGTTGCCGGGCGGCAGCCACCTCAACCCGCACCGCGACCCGTTTGCCGGTTCGCTGCGTTATCACCTGGGCCTGTCCACGCCCAACTCCGACGACTGCCGCATCTTCGTCGATGGCCAGGTGTACGCCTGGCGCGACGGTGAAGACGTGATGTTCGACGAAACGTATGTGCACTGGGTGAAGAACGAAACGGAAAAGACCCGTGTCATCCTGTTCTGCGACATCGAACGCCCCCTGAGCAACCGCCTGATGACCCGCGTCAACCGCTGGGTCAGCAAGCAGCTGGGCCGCGCCACCGCGCCGCAGAACCTCGACGACGAGCGCGTCGGCGGCATCAACCAGGCGTATGCCTGGAGCAAGACCTTCAGCGACAAGTTCAGCGGTGTGGTCAAGCAGTGGAAGCGCAAGCATCCCAAGGCCTACCGCATTGCACGGCCGGTGCTGGCGGTAGTGGTGCTGGTGCTGTTGTGGAAGTGGTTGTTCGGCTGATCTCAAATGCAGTCGAAACTGTGGGAGCGGGCTTGCCCGCGAATGCGGAGTGTCAGTCGATACATTCTTGACTGATCCACCGCATTCGCGAGCAAGCCCGCTCCCACAGTTGGTTTTGCAGGGTTGTTTAAGAGGCGATCAATTGGCGCAGCACGTAGTGCAGGATGCCCCCCGCCTTGAAGTACTCCACCTCATTCAGCGTATCGATCCGGCACAGCACCTCGACCTTCTCGCTGCTGCCATCTTCCCGGGTAATCACCAGGGTCAGGTTCATGCGCGGCTCAATCTCGGCGTCCGTCAGGCCGAGGATGTCGATCTTCTCCTTGCCGGTCAGCTTGAGTGACTTACGGTTCTGATCCAGCTTGAACTGCAGCGGCAGCACGCCCATGCCCACCAGGTTGGAGCGGTGGATGCGCTCGAAGCTCTCGGCGATCACCGCCTTGACGCCCAACAGGTTGGTGCCCTTGGCCGCCCAGTCGCGGCTGGAGCCAGTGCCGTATTCCTGGCCGGCGATCACCACCAGCGGGGTGCCCGCTGCCTGGTATTTCATCGAGGCGTCGTAGATCGGCATTTTCTCGCCGGTAGGGATGTACAGCGTATTGCCGCCTTCCTCGCCGCCGAGCATTTCATTGCGGATCCGGATGTTGGCGAACGTGCCGCGCATCATCACTTCATGGTTGCCCCGGCGTGAGCCGTAGGAGTTGAAGTCACGCGGTTCCACGCCCTGCTCGCGCAGGTAGCGGCCGGCAGGGCTGTCGGTCTTGATGTTGCCGGCGGGGGAGATGTGGTCGGTGGTCACCGAATCACCGAGCAGGGCCAGCACGTTGGCGCCCTTGACGTCCTTGATCACCGGCAGCGGGCCGGCAATGTCGTCGAAGAACGGTGGGTGCTGGATGTAGGTGGAATCCTTCTGCCACACATACGTTGCCGCCTGCGGCACCTCGATCGCTTGCCACTGTTCGTCGCCGGCGAACACTTCGGCGTATTCCTTGTGGAACATACTCGTGCTGACCTGCGCTACCGCGTCGGCGATTTCCTGGCTGCTGGGCCAGATGTCCTTGAGGTACACCGGCTTGCCGTCCTGATCGTTACCCAGTGGTTCGCTGCTGATATCAATGCGCACGGTGCCGGCCAGTGCGTACGCGACCACCAGCGGTGGCGAGGCCAACCAGTTGGTTTTCACCAGCGGATGCACGCGGCCCTCGAAGTTGCGGTTGCCCGACAGCACCGAGGCGACGGCCAGGTCGGCTTTCTGGATGGCTTTTTCGATCGGCTCGGGCAAGGGACCGGAGTTGCCGATACAGGTGGTGCAGCCGTAGCCGACCAGGTCGAAGCCCAGCTTGTCGAGGTAGTGGGTCAGGCCGGCTGCCTTGTAGTAGTCGGTGACCACTTTGGAGCCCGGCGCCAGCGAGGTTTTCACCCAGGGTTTGCGTGTCAGGCCCTTTTCCACGGCCTTTTTCGCCACCAGGCCGGCGGCCATCATCACGCTGGGGTTGGAGGTGTTGGTGCAGGAGGTAATCGCGGCGATCACCACCGCGCCGTTTTTCAGACGGTAGGTCTGGCCGTCGTATTCGTAGTCGGTTTCGCCGACGAGGTCGGCATTGCCCACGGCGACACCGCCGCCGCCTTCACTTTCCAGGCGGCCTTCTTCCTTGTTGGTCGGTTTGAATTGCAGGTCGAGGAAGTCGCTGAAGGCCTGGCCGACATTCGGCAGGGACACACGGTCCTGCGGGCGTTTCGGTCCGGCCAGGCTGGCTTCGACACTGCCCATGTCCAGCGCCAGGCTGTCGGTGAACACCGGTTCCTGGCCAGCGTTGCGCCACAGGCCCTGGGCCTTGGTGTAGGCCTCGACCAGCTTGACGGTTTCTGCCGGACGCCCGGACAGGCGCAGGTAGTCCAGCGTCACCTCGTCCACCGGGAAAAAGCCGCAGGTGGCGCCGTATTCCGGGGCCATGTTGGCGATGGTCGCGCGGTCAGCCAGCGGCAGGTCGGCCAGGCCGTCGCCGTAGAACTCGACGAACTTACCCACCACGCCTTTCTTGCGCAGCATCTGGGTGACGGTCAGCACCAGGTCGGTGGCAGTAATACCTTCTTTCAATTTACCGGTGAGCTTGAAGCCGATCACTTCCGGGATCAGCATCGACACAGGCTGGCCGAGCATCGCTGCTTCCGCCTCGATACCGCCCACGCCCCAGCCGAGCACGCCCAGGCCGTTGATCATGGTGGTGTGCGAGTCGGTGCCCACCAGGGTGTCGGGGAACGCATAGGTGCGGCCGTCCTCATCTTTGGTCCACACGGTGCGGCCGAGGTATTCGAGGTTGACCTGGTGACAGATACCGGTGCCAGGCGGCACCACGCTGAAGTTGTCGAAGGCGCTCTGGCCCCAGCGCAGGAAGGCGTAGCGTTCGCCGTTGCGCTGCATCTCGATGTCGACGTTCTGCTCGAATGCGCTGGTGGTGCCGAACTTGTCGACCATCACCGAGTGGTCGATGACCAGGTCCACGGGCGACAGCGGGTTGATGCGCTGCGGGTCGCCACCGGCCTTGGCCACGGCGGCGCGCATGGCGGCCAGGTCGACTACGGCGGGGACCCCGGTAAAGTCTTGCATCAATACTCGGGCGGGGCGGTACTGGATCTCGCGGTCGGACTTGCGCTCTTTGAGCCAGGCGGCGATGGCCTTCAGGTCGGCGCCGGTGACGGTCTTGTCGTCTTCCCAGCGCAGCAGGTTCTCCAGCAGCACTTTGAGGGACATCGGCAGCTTATCCAGGTCACCCAAGCTCTTGGCGGCTTCGGGCAGGCTGAAATAGTGGTAGGTTTTTGCGTCAATCTGCAGGGTCTTAAGGGTTCTCAGGCTATCAAGGGATGACATTACATGACTCCTTATGGTCCGCACGGCTACGGACCTGACGGGACGAACAGAGCTTTCAAACTAGCCCTGTTTTCAGTAGCTGGCTAATTACTGGACTCTATGGACAGAACCAAGGTTCCGAACTCGGCTATCATGCGCGCGTTTTCATGACAGGCCTTGCGCTACAGCAAGCGTGTTACCAGGAGAGTTGATGAACACCCTTTTTATGCACTGCCGCCCGGGTTTTGAAGGCGAAGTCTGTTCCGAGATCGCGGAACACGCCGCGCGCCTGAACGTTTCCGGCTACGCCAAGGCCAAGACCGGCAGCGCCTGCGCCGAATTTGTCTGCACCGAAGAAGACGGCGCCCAGCGCCTGATGCACGGCCAGCGCTTTGCCGAGCTGATCTTCCCAAGGCAGTGGGCGCGCGGGGTGTTCATCGACCTGCCGGAAACCGACCGCATCAGCGTGATCCTCACCCACCTGCGCGAGTTTCCGGTGTGCGGCAGCCTGTGGCTGGAGATGGTCGACACCAATGACGGCAAGGAACTCTCCAACTTCTGCAAGAAATTCGAAGTGCACCTGCGCAAAGCCCTGCTCAACGCCGGCAAGCTGGTGGACGACCCGAGCAAGCCGCGCCTGCTGCTGACCTTCAAGAGTGGCCGCGAAGTGTTCATGGGCCTGGCCGAGTCGAACAACTCGGCGATGTGGCCGATGGGCATCCCGCGCCTCAAGTTTCCGCGTGAAGCACCCAGCCGCTCGACCCTGAAGCTGGAAGAGGCTTGGCACCACTTCATCCCTCGCGACCAGTGGGATGAACGCCTGCACGGCGACATGACCGGCGTCGACCTCGGCGCAGCGCCGGGCGGCTGGACCTGGCAACTGGTCAATCGTGGCATGCTGGTGACCGCCATCGACAACGGCCCGATGGCCGAAAGCCTGATGGACACCGGCCTGGTGCAGCACTTGATGGCTGACGGCTTCACCTTCGTGCCCAAGCAGCCGGTGGACTGGATGGTCTGCGACATCGTCGAAAAGCCGGCGCGTAACGCAGCCCTGCTAGAAACCTGGATCGGTGAAGGACATTGTCGCGAGGCGGTGGTCAACCTGAAGTTGCCGATGAAGCAGCGCTATGCCGAAGTGAAGCGTTTGCTGGAGCGCATCGAAGACGGCTTCAAGGCGCGTGGCATCCGCGTGGAGATTGGCTGCAAGCAGCTGTACCACGACCGCGAGGAAGTGACGTGCCACCTGCGTCGGTTGGTCGATGTAAAGAAATCTAAAGGCCGCTGAGATCAAAGGCAGGCGCTGGCTTGCCGGCAAAAGCGGTATAACGGTCGAAATTTATGTTGAATGTGCCCCGTCATCGCGGGCAAGCCCGCTCCCAGAGTGGAGCAGGCTGGATTTAGGAGTAAATGATGAATCAGTCTGTTGATTTGCCTGTCGACGCGACCTTGGACGCCACCGGCCTCAACTGCCCGGAGCCGGTGATGATGCTGCACCAGCACATCCGCGACCTGCCGGCCGGCGGCTTGCTCAAGGTCATCGCGACCGACCCGTCGACGCGTCGCGATATCCCCAAGTTCTGCGTGTTCCTCGATCACGAACTGGTGGATCAGCAGGAGCAGGCCGGCACGTACCTCTACTGGATCCGCAAGAAGGCCGATTAACCCCGCGCCTTGTCCAGGCGAATGCGCCGGCGTGCACTGCGCGCCAGGCGCACCAGCAACATCCCCGCCGCACAGCTCAGGCCGACGATCAGCCCCTGCCACAAACCGCTCGGGCCGCTGGGCTCGTCGAGCCAGTTGGTCAGGCCCAGCGCATACCCCACCGGCAGCCCCACGCCCCAATAGGCAAACAGCGTCAGCACCATGGTCACGCGGGTGTCCTGGTAACCCCGCAGGGCGCCGGCGGCGGTGACCTGGATCGAATCCGAGAACTGGAACAGCGCCGAGAACACGATCAGCGTCGAAGCCAGGTGGATCACGATCGGGTCCGGGGTGTAGATCGTCGCGATCTGCTCGCGGAACACCAGCATCAGGCTGCAGGACAAGCAGGCATACGCCAGCGCCGTGCCCATCCCGACCCCGGCGGCGAAGCGCGCTTCACGCGGCTCGCCGCGCCCCAGGGCCTGGCCGACGCGCACGGTGACGGCCATGCTCAGGGAGTAGGGGATCATGAACACCAGGGAGCTGACGTTCAGGGCGATCTGGTGCCCGGACACCACCGTGGCACCGAGGCTGCCGATCAGCAGCGCGATCACCGCAAAGATGCTCGATTCGGCGAAGATCGCGATACCGATCGGCAAGCCGATCCCCAATACGCGCTTGATCACCGCCCACTGCGGCCAGTCAAAGCGCGTGAACAGCTCACTGCTCTGGTAGGCCGGGCCCCAGCGGGTCCAAACGGCCAGGCCGAGCATCATCACCCACATTGCAATCGCCGTGGCCCAGCCGCAGCCCACGCCGCCCATGGCGGGCACGCCGAGGTGGCCGTAGATGAAGATGTAGTTCAGTGGAATGTTCAGCGCCAGCCCGCACAGGCCCATGACCATGCTCGGTCGCGTGCGGCCCAGGCCATCGCTGAAACAGCGCAGCACGTAATACAGCGCAATGGCCGGCATGCCGGCGGCGATGCCGTGCAGGTAGCCCATGGAGGGCTTGATCAGGTCGGGCTCGACCTTCATCGCGTGCAGGATCGGTTCGGCGCAGAGCAGCAACAGGGCCGCGCTGATGCCGACCACCACCGCCAGCCACAGTGATTGGCGCACCAGCGGACCGATCTCGCTGAACTGCCCGGCACCGTAGCGCTGGGCAACTTTTGGCGTGGTCGCCAGGAGCGTACCGGTCATCAGCAGGTACACCGGGATCCAGATCGAGTTGCCCAGGCCCACTGCCGCCAGGTCCTGGGGGCTGACGCGCCCGGCCATCACCGCATCGACAAAACTCATCGCGGTGGTGGCCAGTTGGCCGATCATGATCGGCAGGGCCAGCGTCAGCAGGCCGCGCACTTCCCGGCTGATGCGGGCGGGGCGGGTAAGGGGAGCGGTGGCAGTGTTCACGTACAAATGTCCAGTCGAGCAGCGCAAGGACGGCGGATTCTACGCCTTGACGCAACGGTCAGGAAAAAACCTGTGTTAGCGATTTGTAAGCGACGGCTGTGATGCCTGTACACTGCTGATCCGCCAAAGGAGCCTGCCATGTTGATTGTTGCCGACGAAAATATCCCGCTGCTCGATGCATTCTTCGAAGGGTTTGGCGAGATTCGCCGCGTGCCCGGCCGTTCCATCGACCGCGCCACGGTCGAGCAGGCCGACGTGCTGCTGGTGCGCTCGGTGACCAACGTCAACCGTGCGCTGCTCGAAGGCAGCAACGTGCGCTTTGTCGGCACCTGCACCATCGGCACCGACCACCTGGACCTGGAGTATTTCCGGCAGGCGGGCATCCAGTGGTCCAGCGCGCCGGGCTGCAACGCGCGCGGCGTGGTCGATTACGTGCTGGGCAGCCTGCAGACGCTGGCCGAGATCGAAGGCGTCGACCTTAACCAGCGAACCTACGGTGTGGTCGGCGCCGGTGAAGTGGGCGGGCGGTTGGTCAAGGTACTCAAGGGCCTGGGCTGGAACGTGCAGGTGTGCGACCCGCCACGCCAGATTGCCGAAGACGGCGATTACGTCAGCCTGGAGCAGATTATCGAGCAGTGCGACGTGATCAGCCTGCACACGCCGCTGACCAAGTCCGGCAATGGCTCCACCTGGCACCTGTTCGACCGCCAGCGCCTCGAGCAGCTTAAACCGGGCACCTGGCTGATCAACGCGAGCCGCGGCCCGGTGGTCGACAATGCCGCCCTGCGCGAAGTCCTGCTGGCGCGCGAAGACCTGCAAGCGGTGCTGGATGTGTGGGAAGGCGAGCCGGAAGTGGACGTCGACCTGGCCGACCTGTGTGTGCTGGCCACCCCGCACATTGCCGGCTACAGCCTGGATGGCCGGCAGCGCGGCACGGCGCAGATCTACCAGGCGTTCTGTGCCTACCTGGGCCAGGAACCGGTGATTCAGTTGAACGACCTGCTGCCAGCGCCCTGGTTGGCCGAGGTGCATTTGAACGCGGCCACCAATCCGGCCTGGGCCCTGGCCACCTTGTGCCGCAGCGTGTACGACCCGCGCCGTGATGATGCGGATTTCCGCCGTAGCCTGGTGGGCACCGTGGAAGAACAGCGCAAGGCGTTCGACCTGTTGCGCAAGGGCTACCCGGCGCGGCGCGAGATTGACGCGCTGAAGGTGCGTATCAATGGGGAGTCTGCCGCGCTCTCGGCTATGGTCTCGGCCCTCGGCGCAAAATTGCTCTGACCTCGACTCGCGGGTCGCTCCTACAGGGTGGCGGGCATAAAAAAACCGGCCACCTGGGCCGGTTCTAAAAGAGCGTGGGCGCTTCAGCCTTGCTGGGCAGGCTTGACCAGTCGTTGTTCCAGCTCGCTGCAGGCTTGCTGGATCATCTCTTCGGTAATCTGCACTTCGCGGCCCGTGGCGTCGATGTACGAGCAAGGCAACTGTTGCGGTTGGCGGATCACTTCAATTTTGGCGTCGCTGCTGTTTTGCAAGGTCATGGCCTGTCTCCTCATCAGGTTGTGTACCTACTCTGAACCCCCCGCGTGACCAAGCTGTTACAACTCCTTGCACAGTCAGCGGTTCGAACACCCAGTCCACCAGAAACCACTGTGGATTTCCAGCCGGGCGTTAGACCGATAGCCTCTAGGGGCCAGCATCGGCGGGCATAATTAACCTGACTCATTGTTATTCGCGCAAGTTCCCCCCATGTAAGGACGCAGGTACCAACCCTTTCCGATCAGGTGATGCCCTCCATGTTCTCAGTCCGTCAACGCCGTGCAATTCGCCTGGCCAGCCGCTTCATCGCGCCGTACCGCTGGCAGGCCCTCGGTGCCCTGTTGGCGCTGATCGTTACCGCCGGCATCACCTTGTCGATGGGGCAGGGCATTCGCCTGCTGGTGGACCAGGGCTTCATGACCCAGTCGCCGCACCTGCTCAACCAATCCATCGGCCTGTTCATGGTGCTGGTAGTGGGCCTGGCGGTGGGCACCTTTGCGCGGTTTTACCTGGTGTCGTGGATCGGCGAGCGGGTAGTGGCTGACATTCGTCGCCAGGTGTTCAACCATTTGATCTACCTGCATCCCGGGTTCTACGAGAACAACCGCAGTTCGGAGATCCAGTCGCGCCTGACCACCGACACCACCTTGCTGCAATCGGTGATCGGCTCGTCGCTGTCGCTGTTCCTGCGCAATGCCTTGATGGTCATTGGCGGCATCGTGCTGCTGTTTGTCACCAACCCCAAGCTCACCAGCATCGTGGTGATCGCGCTGCCGCTGGTGCTGGCGCCGATCCTGATCTTTGGCCGCCGTGTGCGCAGCTTGTCGCGCCTGAGCCAGGACCGTATCGCCGATGTGGGCAGCTATGTGTCCGAGACTCTCGGCCAGATCAAGACGGTGCAAGCCTATAACCACCAGGTCCAGGATGAGCAGCGCTTTGCCGTCACGGTGGAGGAGGCGTTTGCCACCGCGCGCAAACGCATCACCCAGCGCGCCTGGTTGATCACGTTGGTGATCATGCTGGTGCTCGGGGCCGTGGGCGTGATGCTCTGGGTCGGCGGCATGGACGTGATCAGCGGGCGCATTTCCGGCGGCGAACTGGCGGCATTTGTGTTCTACAGCCTGATCGTCGGCAGCGCCGTCGGCACCCTCAGCGAAGTGCTCGGTGAACTGCAACGTGCGGCGGGTGCCGCCGAGCGGATTGGCGAGTTGTTGCAGTCAAGCAACGAAATCCAGGCGCCGGCCAGCGGCAGCGTGCAGTTGCCCGAACGCGTCAGTGGCCGGATGGAGCTGCAGGACCTGCGTTTTTCCTACCCGTCACGGCCGGACAGTTACGCGATCGATGGGCTGAGTCTGACTATCAACCCCGGTGAAACCCTGGCGTTGGTGGGGCCTTCCGGCGCGGGCAAGTCGACGATTTTCGACCTGTTGCTGCGTTTCTACGATCCCCAGCATGGCCGCATCCTGCTCGACGGCCATCCACTGACCGAACTCGACCCCCTGGACCTGCGCCGGCATTTCGCGCTGGTCTCGCAGAGCCCGGCGCTGTTTTTCGGCAGCGTCGAAGAAAACATCCGCTACGGCAACCCGACCGCCACGCGCGAGCAGGTTGAAGCTGCCGCGCGCATCGCCCACGCCCACGACTTCATCCTGCAAATGCCCGATGGCTACCAGACTCACCTGGGCGACGGCGGCATGGGCCTCTCCGGCGGCCAGCGCCAACGCTTGGCCATCGCCCGTGCGTTGCTGGTGGACGCCCCGATCCTGCTGCTCGACGAGGCCACCAGCGCCCTCGATGCGCAAAGTGAACACCTGATCCAGCAGGCCTTGCCGCAACTGATGCAGGGGCGCACCACGCTGGTGATCGCCCACCGCCTGGCGACGGTGAAACATGCGGACCGCATTGCCGTGATGGACCAGGGCAAGCTGGTGGCGGTGGGCACGAATCAGCAGCTGATTGCGAACAATCCGCTGTATGCGCGGTTGGCGGCGTTGCAGTTCAATGATGGGATAGAGGTTGCGAAAAACGAAGGCTAGCTGGGGGCAAGCGAGCAGGCTTGTATGTGGTGAGCGGGCTTGTTTGTGGTGAGCGGGCTTGCCCCGCGTTGGGCTGCGTAGCAGCCCTAAAACCTGCTGCCTAGGTTTTCCAGTTGGAGTGAGGGCAGCAGCAGGCTTGTTTGTGGTGAGCGGGCTTGTCCCGCGTTGGGCTGCGTAGCAGCCCTAAAACCTACTGGCTCGGTCTTCCAGTGGGAGTGAGGGTGGCTTGGATGGGAGCGCTTCGCGCTCCAACGCGGGGCAAGCCCGCTCGCCACAAAAAGCCCACTGAGTCCACAACAAGTACGCTGAATCCACAACAAGCCCACTCAATCCACAATAAGCCAGCTCACCACGAACAAGCCGGCTGGCCATAGTCCGGCTGATCGCGGGGCTTTCTTCAGTGTGAATCACTGATCATCGAAATACCGCTCATGCCAATCCACCAGCGGCTGTGGCGAGTTGAGCTTTTGCCCGTAGATCACCGAATAAGACAGCACGTTCTGCACGTACTGGCGGGTTTCGTCGAATGGAATGCTTTCCACCCACACGTCGAAGCTCAGGTGGTCGGCACCCCGCAGCCATTGGCGCACGCGGCCGGGGCCGGCGTTGTAGGCGGCGGAGGCGAGCACGCGGTTGCCGTTGAATTGGCTGTGTACCTGGCTCAGGTACGCGGCGCCGAGCTGGATGTTCTTGTCCGGGTCCAGTACCTGGGCCGGTGAGGCCAGCGGGATGCTGAACTTGCGCGCGGTGTCCTTGGCGGTGCCGGGCATCAGTTGCATCAGGCCGCTGGCGCCGACGCCGGAGCGCGCGTCATCCATGAATGCGCTTTCCTGGCGAGTAATGGCAAACACCCAGCTGGAATGCAGGCCGCGGACCTTGGCTTCGCGCACCAGGGTGTCGCGGTGGGCCATCGGGAAGCGGATGTCCAGGTCGTCCCAGTACTGCGCCTGGCTGATGGTGCGAATCGCCGGGAAGTACCACTTCATGTCATAGGCCAGCTTGGCCTGGGCGACCATTTCGTCGCGGTTGAAGTGACGGCTGACGTGGTACCACTCGCGGCGCCCGTCGACCACCTGGCCACGTGCGTAGAATTCCAGCGCACGGCGCACGCCTGGGGTGTTGCGCACTTTGTTGACCAGCGCCTGGCTCATCAGCAGTGGCTTGTTCTTCAACTGATACGGGGCCTTGGAGCGATCCGCGGCGAGGAAGCCATAGAAGTCGCGTTCCTGCGCGAGGTTCTTGTACAGCACCAGGGCTTGCGGGTTTTTCGGCTCGGCCAGTTCCAGGCTACGTGCCTGCCAGTAGCGCCAGCGGTTGGTGGTGGCCAGGTCTTGTGGGAGTTTACGGGTCAGCTGGTAGGCATCTTCCCAGCGGGCCAGGCGCAACAGCAGGCGCAGACGCCATTCCGACACAGTGTTGTCGCGCAGCTCCGGGTCGTACTTGGTCATCACTTCAAGGGCGCGTGGGTCGAAACGCTTGGCCAGGGTCAGGCCGATCTCACGGGCGATTGCCACTTTTTCGTCACGGGAGAAGTGCATGCTGCTGGCATAACCGTCGAGCAAGGCCATGGCCTTGTCGGGATCCTGGCGCGCCAGGCGGCGAAGACCCAGCCCGACCGCGTCAGACATGGCCTCGTTGGCCGGCAGGAAACGCGACGGATCGCTGAGCATGTCGGGCTTTTGCGCCACGTCCACCATCAGGCGGCCCTGGGCGCCGAGGGTCGGCAGGGTTTTCACCAGGCTGTTGGCCAGCGCGTAGTTGCGGGCCTCGGCGGCCAGCTTGGCGCGGTCCCAGATCTTCTGTTCGGTGAGCTGGCCATCGGCGGCCCATTGGCCGAAGGTGGCGTCGCAGGCGGCCGGTTGGGATTTGCCGGTCATCCAGAGTTTTTCGGTGGTCTTGTACCCTTCGGCCTTCAGGTTGTGGGTGAGCTGGTACTGGCCGTGGAGGCAGTCCAGCTCGACGAAATTGAGCTTGGGGTCGTAGTACTTTTCAAAGGTCTGCCAGTCGCCACGGTCGGCGAGCCAGCGCAACCAGCGCAGCTTCATCCAGTTGGCCTGGGGCAGGTCGCCGTTCTTGGCGAGGAATTGTTCGATTTCCTCGTTGCTGGCGCTTTTCAGGCGTGCGGTCAGTTCGTCGTAGGCAAGGTAGGGCGTCAGCGGATAATCGGCCAGCGCCTGGCTGTATTGCATGTACGGGCCGGTATCGCCCTTGGCCAGCGCACGTTTGGCTTCATCGTAATATTGACGTTGGGTGGTGAGGTCCACGGCCTGGGCAGATTGAACGGCGGTGGCGGAAAGAAGCAGACAAGACAAGAAATTGAAAAGGCGACTGCGCATGAGACGTCCGTGCAGAGAAATCACGACTAGCACCGGCACCGCCGACACTGATTGCCCCTAGCTTAGCCTTTTGCCCGACGCCTACGAAAGCTTTGCCGGCCGGTTCGTTCAAGTTCGCGGCAAATGTCCTGCTGAACGTGTCAGCTGGGAAAATGCTGGCCGCATCCCCTCCTCAAGTCAGGTAGAATGCGCGCCCAGTTTTTGGAGAAGCGTATGACCCTGCTCAAATTCAGCGATGTGTCCCTTGCTTTCGGCGCTATGCCGTTGTTGGACAAGGTGTCCTGGCAGATCGCCCGTGGTGAGCGGGTGTGCATCATCGGCCGCAATGGCACCGGCAAGTCCAGCATGATGAAGCTGGTCAAAGGCGACCAGAAGCCCGACGACGGCTCTGTCTGGCGCGCCCCGGGCCTCAAGATCGGCGAATTGCCGCAGGAATTGCCGGTGGCCGACGGACGGACAGTCTTCGACGTGGTTGCCGAAGGCCTGGACGGCGTGGGCGCGTTGCTCGCCGAGTACCATCACCTGGCGCAGAACTGCGTCACCGAGGCAGACCTGGACAAGCTGATGCATGTCCAGCAAGACCTCGAAGCCCGTGACGGCTGGCGCTTGCAGCAACTGGTCGACAGCACCCTGAGCCGCCTGCAACTGCCGGCCGACAAGACCCTTGCCGAGTTGTCCGGCGGCTGGCGTCGCCGCGTGCTGCTGGCCCAGGCCCTGGTCTCCGAGCCGGACTTGCTGCTGCTTGACGAGCCAACCAACCACTTGGACATCGGCGCGATTGCCTGGCTGGAAGAAGCCCTCAAGGATTTCCAGGGCGCCGTGTTGTTCATCACGCACGACCGCTCCTTCCTGCAGAACCTGGCGACCCGCATTCTTGAGCTGGACCGTGGTGGCCTGATCGACTGGAACGGCGACTACGCCAGCTTCCTGGTGCACAAGGAGGCCGCCCTGGCCGCCGAAGAAACCGCCAACGCCTTGTTCGACAAGAAGCTGGCCCAGGAAGAAGTCTGGATTCGCCAGGGCATCAAGGCCCGCCGCACCCGTAACGAAGGCCGCGTACGTGCCCTCAAGGCCCTGCGCGTTGAGCGCAGCGAGCGTCGCGAGCGCACCGGCAAGGCCAATATCCAGCTGGATACCGCCGATAAATCCGGCAAGCAGGTGATGGTGCTGGAGAACGTCAGCTTCCATCACCCGGACGGTCCGTTCCTGATCAAGGACTTCTCGATGGTCCTGCAGCGCGGCGACCGCATCGGCCTGTTGGGCGCCAACGGTACCGGCAAGACCACCTTGCTCAAGCTGATGCTCAGCGGCCTGCAACCGACCAGCGGCACCGTGGAAGAGGGCACGCGCATCGACGTGGCGTACTTCGACCAGTTGCGTCACCAGTTGGACCTGGAAAAAACCGTGATCGACAACGTCGCCGAAGGTCGCGACTTTATCGACATCGACGGCCAGAGCCGCCACGTGCTGAGCTACCTGGGCGACTTCCTGTTCAGTCCGCAACGTGCCCGCACACCGGTGAAAGCCTTGTCCGGTGGTGAGCGCGCACGCCTGCTGCTGGCCAAGCTGTTCAGCAAGCCAGCCAACCTGCTGGTACTCGATGAACCGACCAACGACCTCGACGTGGAAACCCTCGAGCTGTTGGAAGAAGTGCTGCTGACCTTCAACGGCACTGTGCTGATGGTCAGCCACGACCGGGCATTCCTCGACAACGTGGTCACCAGCACCTTGGTCTTCGAAGGCGAAGGCAAAGTGCGTGAATACGTCGGTGGTTATCAGGACTGGCTGCGCCAGGGCGGCTCGCCGCGCCTGCTGGGCGTGACCGAGAGCAAGTCCGGCAAGGCCGACTTGACCTCCGCTGTGGTCGCGCCAGTGGCCGCTGCGGCACCCGTGCAGGAAACCGCTGCGCCGGCGGCCAAGAAGAAACTCAGCTACAAGCTGCAGCGCGAGCTGGAAGCCTTGCCGGGTGACATCGATGCGAAGGAGCAGCAGATTGCCGCCGTAGAAGCGGAAATGGCTGACGCGGGCTTCTACCTGCGTCCGGCGGCGGAAACCGCCAAGGTCATCGCTTCCCTGGAAACGTTGAACCAGGAGCTGGAAGCGCTGGTTGAGCGTTGGGCCGAGCTGGATGCCTGAGTGATCTAGCTGCACTAAAAAAGCCCGGCGTTCATTCCTATGAGCGCCGGGTTTTTTATATGAAATGCGATCCAAATGTGGGAGCGGGCTTGCTCGCGAAAGCGGTGTGTCAGTTACCAGATGCATCAACTGACAAAAAGCTTTCGCGAGCAAGCCCGCTCCCACATTTGATCTTCGTTAGGATTACGAGGCTTTGACCAGCTTCACCGCCAGCACATCACACGGCGCGCCGTGCAGCACGTCGTTGGCGGTCGAACCGAGCAGCAACGCCAAGCCGTGGCGGCCATGGCTGCCGACCACGATCAGGTCGCAGCCCTGTTCCTTGGCGAGGTGGTGGATTTCCTGGCGCGGTTGGCCGTAAGTGAGGTGGGAGTTTTCCTTGGTCACTTCCGGGTATTTGAGGATCAAGCGGTCCAGGCGCTCCTTGGCCTGGTCAAACTGCTGTTGCTGCAGTTGGGAAAGGTCCATGGGCACGTCACCGCCAAAGGCCATGGCCATCGGCTCGACGATGTGCACCAGGGAGAGTTTGGCGTTGCTGGCGACCGCGAAGGCGCGGGCGCGCTTGATCACTGGATCGCACTCTTCGGTCAGGTCGACAGCGACCAGAATATGTTCGTAGGACATGGGGCGTTCCTCCAGGGGACTGCAATAGATTCAGTATGGCTGCTTTCAAGCGGATGGGGTTGCGTCAGGTCAAATCCGCTCATCTAGAAATTCGGGAGTACACATATGACGGTCTGGATAGTGGTGTCAATCCTTGTGGTGGTTCTGAGCCCCCTGGCATGGCTGCGGCCGTCGCGCCATCAGAGCGGGCGCATGGCCCTGCGCATGGAGGCGCGCCGCATCGGCCTGGCCATGCAATTGGCGCCCCAGGAGTGGCCGCACTGGCTCAAGCAGGAGCCGCCGAGCCCGTGTGCGCAGTACTGCCGGCCACGGCGCAGCAGTACGCCAACGATCTGGAGTTACTGGCAGTTGGAGCCGGGCGTGTGGGTCAACCAGTGGCGTGAGGTGTGCGTCGATGAAAAGTTGTTGCCGTATTTTGCGACGCTGCCGGCCAACGTCTACAAAGTCGAAGCCGACAAGCAAATGATCGCCTTGTACTGGGGCGAGAAGGGCGAGCCGAGTGTGTTGAAAGACATTGATGCGTTGCTCAAGGCGCTGGCCTGACACCTATCCTCCCGGCCCTGGGCTTCTACGGTCGTCGTATTCGGGAGAAAAAGCAGGCAATAAAAAGCCCGACATCATCATCGGGCTGGAGTTGGCCAGGCAGGCCGGTAAATCTGTGGTTCCCGCGACGGATGTTCATCCAGTCGCGTTACGGTTGTCGCAAGCCTAGCGGCATATCCCGTTCTGTACAGCCTTTTCCCACATCTTTTCTATTATTGATCTTGTGAATATTTGAATATTGACGAGTCACCGGCTTAAGGTCGGGGTTCTGAAATGACCGGAAAGTCGCGTTTTTCCTAGCCTTTCGAGCGATTGACAATTGCCCGGAATTGGATGAAGGTGGCGTACCCAAATCAAACGGGCGTATGAATTGAGCGTTTGTCTGTCAGACCGCTCATACAGAATCCCGACTATCGCATTGGCGGGTGTGCCTGGCGGATTGGCATGAGCATTGACGCAACAGTCAGTGTCCAACCAGAGGCCAGCGTCCAGTGTGTACTGTTCAGCTTCCATATCGTGGAGATCAGTTGATGATTTACGAAGGTAAAGCCATCACGGTTAAGGCTCTTGAAAGTGGCATCGTCGAATTGAAATTCGACCTCAAGGGTGAGTCCGTCAACAAGTTCAACCGTCTAACCCTGAATGAATTGCGTCAGGCCGTAGACACCATCAAAGCAGATGCTTCGGTCAAGGGCGTGATCGTCTCCAGCGGCAAGGACGTGTTTATCGTCGGCGCTGACATCACCGAATTCGTCGACAACTTCAAGCTGCCCGATGCCGAGCTGGTGGCTGGCAACCTCGAAGCCAACAAGATTTTCAGCGATTTCGAAGACCTCAACGTGCCGACCGTGGCTGCCATCAACGGCATCGCGCTGGGCGGCGGCCTGGAAATGTGCCTCGCGGCAGACTTCCGTGTCATGTCGGCTACCGCCAAGATCGGCCTGCCTGAAGTCAAGCTGGGCATCTACCCGGGCTTTGGCGGCACCGTGCGCCTGCCGCGCCTGATCGGTGCCGACAACGCGATCGAGTGGATCGCCGCCGGTAAGGAAAACAAAGCCGAAGACGCGCTGAAAGTCGGTGCTGTCGACGCTGTAGTCGCCCCCGACAAACTGGCCGAAGCCGCGCTGAACCTGATCAAGGGCGCCATCAGTGGCGAATTTGACTACAAGGCCAAGCGTCAGCCGAAGCTGGAAAAACTCAAGCTCAACGCCATCGAGCAAATGATGTCGTTCGAAACCGCCAAGGGTTTCGTGGCTGGCCAGGCCGGCCCGAACTACCCGGCGCCGGTTGAAGCGATCAAGACCATCCAGAAGGCCGCGAACTTCGGTCGCGACAAAGCCCTGGAAGTGGAAGCGGCAGGTTTCGTCAAACTGGCGAAGACCTCGGCAGCCCAGAGCCTGATCGGCCTGTTCCTGAACGATCAGGAGCTGAAGAAAAAGGCCAAGGCGTACGATGAAATCGCCAAGGACGTGAAACAGGCTGCCGTACTCGGCGCCGGTATCATGGGTGGCGGTATCGCTTATCAGTCGGCGTCCAAAGGCACGCCGATCCTGATGAAGGACATCAACGAGCACGGTATCGAGCAAGGCCTGGCAGAAGCCGCCAAGCTGCTGGTCGGCCGCGTGGACAAAGGCCGCATGACCGCCGCGAAAATGGCTGAAGTGCTTAACGGCATTCGTCCTACGCTGTCCTACGGCGATTTCGGCCACGTCGACCTGGTGGTCGAAGCCGTTGTCGAGAACCCGAAGGTCAAGCAAGCCGTACTGGCAGAAGTGGAAGCCCAGGTCAAAGACGACACCATCCTGGCGTCTAACACCTCGACCATTTCCATCTCGCTGCTGGCCAAGGCCCTCAAGCGTCCGGAAAACTTCGTCGGCATGCACTTCTTCAACCCGGTGCACATGATGCCGCTGGTGGAAGTGATCCGTGGCGAGAAGTCCAGTGAGCTGGCAATCGCCACCACCGTGGCTTACGCCAAGAAAATGGGCAAGAACCCGATCGTCGTCAACGACTGCCCGGGCTTCCTGGTCAACCGTGTACTGTTCCCGTACTTCGGCGGTTTCGCCAAGTTGGTGAGTGCCGGTGTGGACTTCGTGCGCATCGACAAGGTCATGGAAAAATTCGGCTGGCCGATGGGCCCGGCGTACCTGATGGACGTGGTCGGCATCGACACCGGCCACCACGGTCGCGACGTAATGGCCGAGGGCTTCCCGGACCGCATGAAAGACGACCGTCGTTCGGCGATCGACGCGCTCTACGAAGCCAAGCGCCTGGGCCAGAAGAACGGCAAGGGCTTCTACGCCTACGAGGCTGACAAGAAGGGCAAGCAGAAGAAAGTGGCCGACCCGTCGGTGCACGAAGTACTCGCGCCGGTCATCTACGAACAGCGTGAGGTGTCCGATGAGGACATCATCAACTGGATGATGATCGCCCTGTGCCTGGAGACCGTGCGTTGCCTGGAAGACGGCATCGTCGAGACCGCCGCCGAAGCCGATATGGGCCTGGTGTACGGTATTGGTTTCCCTCCATTCCGTGGCGGTGCGCTGCGTTACATCGACTCGATCGGTGTGGCCGAGTTCGTTGCCCTGGCTGACAAATACGCTGATTTGGGCCCGCTGTACCACCCGACCGCGAAGCTGCGTGAAATGGCCAAGAACGGCCAGAGCTTCTTCGGTTAAGCGTCCCATACACTTGAGCGAGAATATTTATGAGCTTGAATCCAAGAGACGTCGTGATTGTCGACTTCGGTCGTACTCCGATGGGCCGCTCCAAGGGCGGCATGCACCGCAACACCCGCGCCGAAGACATGTCGGCGCACCTGATCAGCAAACTGCTGGAGCGTAACGTCAAGGTCGACCCGAACGAAGTCGAGGACGTGATCTGGGGCTGCGTCAACCAGACCCTGGAGCAGGGCTGGAACATCGCGCGCATGGCGTCGTTGATGACCCAGATCCCGCACACGGCCGCTGGCCAGACCGTCAGCCGCCTGTGCGGCTCGTCGATGAGCGCGCTGCACACCGCCGCCCAGGCGATCATGACCGGCAACGGTGATGTGTTCGTGGTCGGTGGCGTGGAGCACATGGGCCACGTCAGCATGATGCACGGCGTCGATCCTAACCCGCACATGTCGCTGTACGCGGCAAAAGCCTCGGGCATGATGGGCCTGACCGCGGAAATGCTCGGCAAGATGCACGGCATTACCCGTGAAGCCCAGGACGCCTTCGGCCTGCGTTCCCACCAGCTCGCCCACAAGGCGACCGTGGAAGGCAAGTTCAAGGATGAGATCATCCCGATGAACGGCTATGACGAGAACGGTTTCCTGAAACTGTTCGACTACGACGAAACCATTCGTCCGGATACCACCCTGGAAAGCCTGGCGGCCCTCAAGCCGGCCTTCAATCCAAAGGGTGGCACCGTGACAGCCGGTACTTCGTCGCAGATCACGGACGGTGCTTCGTGCATGATCGTGATGTCGGCGCAGCGGGCCCAGGACCTGGGTATCCAGCCGATGGCGGTGATTCGTTCGATGGCAGTCGCAGGTGTGGACCCGGCAATCATGGGCTATGGTCCAGTACCGGCCACACAAAAAGCCTTGAAGCGCGCAGGCCTGACCATCTCCGATATCGACTTCTTCGAGCTCAACGAAGCTTTCGCCGCACAGGCCCTGCCAGTGCTGAAAGATCTGAAAGTACTCGACAAGATGAACGAGAAGGTTAACCTGCACGGCGGTGCGATTGCCCTGGGCCACCCATTTGGTTGCTCCGGTGCGCGTATTTCCGGCACTCTGCTTAACGTGATGAAGCAAAATGGCGGCAACCTTGGGGTTGCTACCATGTGCATTGGCCTCGGCCAAGGCATCTCCACCGTCTTCGAACGCCTCTAAGCGTTGGGATGACGGAAGCCGGGGCCCAGTGCCCCGGTTTTTGTTTTTTGGAATTTTTAATATTTTTTTTCAACAAATTTTGTAAGAGGGCCAGAGCATGAAAGTCGAACCAGGGCTCTACCAACATTACAAGGGGCCGCAGTACCGCGTATTCAACGTGGCACGGCACTCCGAGACCGAAGAGGAAGTGGTGTTTTACCAAGCACTGTATGGCGATTGCGGCTTTTGGGTACGTCCTTTGAGCATGTTCCTGGAGACCGTCGAAGTTGACGGCGAGCAGGTCCCGCGCTTTGCTTTGGTCCAGGCCGAACCCAGTCTTTTTTCAGGGCAATAACGGCAGGCCGCGCAGAATGCTGCGCTTGACCTCACCTTGTTGCCACTATATATAGCGTTGCCGCGACAGGCGCCAACTGCCTTTCACTTCTCGAATTCAGGAATTTTCCGATCCATGGGCAAATCGCTGGTCATTGTGGAATCCCCGGCTAAGGCCAAGACCATCAACAAGTACTTGGGCAACGAGTACGTGGTGAAGTCGAGTATCGGCCATATCCGAGACCTGCCCACCAGCGGTTCGGCTAGCGCCAGCAAGGAGCCAGCCGCCAAGCGCGGCAAGGCAGCTGCGGGCGAAGGTCCGGTGCTCAGCCCTAAAGAGAAAGCGCGCAAGCAGCTGGTCTCGCGCATGGGTGTGGACCCGGAACATGGCTGGAAGGCCAAGTACGAAATCCTTCCAGGCAAGGAAAAGGTCATCGAAGAGCTGCGCCGGCTCGCCAAGGATGCTGACACCATCTATCTCGCGACGGACTTGGACCGCGAAGGGGAAGCCATTGCCTGGCACCTGCGGGAAGCCATCGGCGGTGACGACAGCCGCTACAAGCGCGTGGTGTTCAACGAAATCACCAAGAAAGCCATCCAGGAAGCCTTCTCCAAGCCGGGCGAGCTGGATATCGACCGCGTCAACGCCCAGCAGGCCCGGCGTTTCCTCGACCGCGTCGTCGGTTACATGGTTTCGCCGCTGCTGTGGGCCAAGATTGCCCGTGGCCTGTCCGCCGGCCGTGTGCAATCGGTCGCGGTAAAGCTGGTGGTGGAGCGTGAGCGCGAGATCCGTGCGTTCAACCCCGAAGAATACTGGGAAGTCCACGCCGACCTGGGGACTGCCAAGGGCGCCAATGTGCGCTTTGAAGTGGCCCGTGAGAAAGGCGAGGCCTTCAAGCCGCTGAACGAAGCCCAGGCCATGGCCGCGCTGGAGAAGCTCAAGGCCTCCAGCTACAGCATCGTCAAGCGCGAAGACAAACCGACCAGCAGCAAGCCGTCGGCGCCGTTCATCACCTCCACCCTGCAACAGGCGGCGAGTAACCGCCTGGGCTTCGGCGTGAAGAAAACCATGATGATGGCCCAGCGTCTGTACGAAGCCGGCTACATCACCTATATGCGTACCGACTCCACCAACCTGTCGGTTGACGCGGTGGCGATGGCGCGTACGTATATTGAAAGCGAATTCGGCAAGAAGTACCTGCCGGAGAAGCCGAACGTCTACAGCAGCAAAGAGGGCGCCCAGGAGGCTCACGAAGCGATTCGTCCTTCCGACGCGAACACCGAGCCGAGCAAGCTGAGCGGCATGGAACGCGATGCAGAGCGTCTCTACGAGCTGATCTGGCGCCAGTTCCTGGCTTGCCAGATGCTGCCGGCGCAATACCTGTCCACCACCGTCAGCGTGGGTGCTGGTGACTTCGAGCTGCGTGCCAAGGGCCGTATCCTCAAGTTTGATGGTTACACCCGCGTCATGCCGCAGATCGCCAAGCCGGGCGACGACGATGTGTTGCCGGACATGGCCCAGGGCGACACGTTGAAGCTGATCAAGCTCGACCCGTCCCAGCACTTCACCAAGCCGCCGGCGCGTTATTCGGAAGCCAGCCTGGTAAAAGAGATGGAGAAACGCGGTATCGGTCGTCCGTCGACCTACGCCGCGATCATTTCCACCATCCAGGACCGTGGCTACGTCGCGCTGCACAACCGTCGTTTCTATTCGGAAAAGATGGGCGATATCGTCACCGAGCGCTTGTCCGAGAGCTTCTCCAACCTGATGGACTACGGCTTCACCGCCGGCATGGAAGAGAACCTCGATGACGTGGCCCAGGGCGAGCGCGACTGGAAGAACGTGCTCGACGAGTTCTACGGTGACTTCAAGAAAAAACTCGAAGTGGCCGAAAGCCCCGAGAACGGCATGCGTGCCAACCAGCCGGTGATGACCGACATCCCGTGCCTGACGTGCGGCCGCCCGATGCAGATTCGTACCGCGTCTACCGGCGTATTCCTCGGTTGCTCGGGCTACAGCCTGCCGCCGAAAGAGCGCTGCAAGGCTACCGTCAATCTTGTGCCGGGTGATGAAATCGCCGCCGACGACGAGGGTGAATCCGAGTCGCTGGTACTGCGTGGCAAGCACCGCTGCCCGATCTGCAGCACGGCGATGGATGCCTACCTGCTCGACGAGAAGCACAAGTTGCACATCTGCGGTAACAACCCGGATTGCGACGGCTACGAGATCGAGGAAGGCAGCTACCGCATTAAGGGCTACGAAGGCCCAAGCCTGGAGTGCGACAAGTGCGGCAGCGAGATGCAGCTCAAGACTGGCCGCTTCGGCAAGTTCTTTGGTTGCACCAACCCGACGTGCAAGAACACCCGCAAACTGCTGAAAAGCGGTGACGCGGCGCCGCCGAAAATGGACCCGGTGAAGATGCCTGAACTCAAGTGCGAGAAGGTCAACGACACCTATATCCTGCGTGACGGCGCTTCGGGGCTGTTCCTGGCCGCCAGCCAGTTCCCGAAGAACCGCGAGACCCGAGCGCCGCTGGTGCTGGAGATCGTGCCGCACAAGGATGAGATCGATCCTAAGTACCACTTCCTGTGTGAAGCGCCGAAGAAGGATCCCGACGGTCGTCCGGCCGTGATCCGCTACAGCCGCAAGACCAAGGAGCAGTACGTGCAGTCCGAAGTGGACGGCAAGCCTACCGGCTGGAAAGCGTTCTACGACGGCGGTAAGTGGAAGGTCGAGGACAAGCGCCAGGGCGCTTGATCGACGTGGTCGAGTAATACGAAAGTCGCCTGAAACAGGCTGAAAGCAAATGCCCCGACTTGTCGGGGCATTTGCTTTTGTGGTTATGCAAAAGGACTTTCCATTCAAGACACGCAGGTTAGCTGTCAGAGAAATGAGTGACAGGTGACGGAACGTTCCCGATAAAGCTGACCACCTATTAGCCGGGTATTAGCCCGTCAATTATCTATAGGGCGCCATGTGAATGGGGTTGGAGACGCTGGTGATGCCTGCAATTAAGGGCGCTGATGAGAAAGAAGGTGTGCACCATCGTAGATAGTGTCTAAAGAGGGGGAGTGCCCGCCCTCTACTCCATGCTTGCAGTGTGGGCGGTTGATCCGTGACACTGTTAAGCCAGCATCACGCTTTTTCGTTGTGGAGACTGCCGTTATGGCCAACGAACTCTATACCCGTACCAACCAGAAAATTTACTTCGCGGGCTTATCCCTGGAAGCCCTCGGCCGCGCCGAGGAAGGGAAGGAGATGAATGCCATCGCGCTGGTCCAGGCGGGGCGTGAGGCGGCGTTGTTCCACCTGTACGGCGCGTTGCTGGGGCTGTGCCATGAAATCGCCGGGTTCTATCGCTTGCCCCAGGCGGGTTCGCCGCGCGCGGAAATGATCATGAACCGCGAAGTGCTGGAGACCATGGCTATTCCTGAGCTGGCCGAGCTGGTGGAAATGGCCCAGAGCCCTGATAGCTGGGTGGCGCGCCTGCTCAAGGCGCATGCGGATATGTTCCAGCCACCGCGAATTCCCCACGTGCCCAAGGGCGACGTGACTCAGCCGTTGATCGTAGCGGTTGCGCTGGAAGAGGAAGAGCCCAAGCCCCTGAGCCGGGAAGAGCTGGAAGGCTGGCGCCAGGAGCTGAAAAAGATGGCCCTGCGCTTTCGTGAAGGCCTCAACGAGTGCTGAGGCGGCGTCACTGATTTACACCAGGACGGGCTTGCTCGCGAAGGCGGAGTGCCAGGCGTTTATAGGGCACTGATGCACCGCCTTCGCGAGCAAGCCCGCTGCCGCATTTTAACCAAGGCATACCGGCACCATTCATCAAGCCGCAAAGAAACCTGGCCAGATCCTCAGCGATTCCGGGTGGATGACTGATATAATCCCGGCCTTTCGTGGAGAACAGACTTTTATGCCAACGTCCTTTCTGGAAATTGTTGAGTTGCCTGACGGCCGAATCGAGCTGCGCCGGGCTGAGGACGAGGGTTCTCTGGTTATTCTGGATTTTTCCGAGGACGCCAAGGTGTTCCTCCAAGGCCAGCACGTGGAAGTGGCTAAAGCCATGTTGAGCGTGGGCGTGCAGATGGCTGGTCGCCTGGCGGAAGGCGAGCCGGAGAAAGAAGACGGGCCCCGAGTGCTTCACTGAGTTCTGTTGTTAGCAGGCTTGTTGTGGCGGAGGCGGGTGTCTTGAGGGGCGCCAGATCTCTTGAGGTGAGTCAGGTTTGCTTTGGCTAGTAGGCTTGTTGAGGTGAATCGGCTTGCTGGTTAATCGGCGTGTTGTGGTGAGCTGGCTTGTGTGGCGAGCGGGCTTGCCCCGCGTTGGGCTGCGAAGCAGCCCTAAATGGATTCAACGCGATATATCAGGTATTCCACGGTGCTTGGTTTGGGGCCGCTTCGCAGCCCAACGCGGGGCAAGCCCGCTCGCCACATATAAGCCCGCCCACCACATATAAGCCCGGTTGTCACATAAGCCCGCTTGTCATAACAAGCCCGCCATTCATAGAGGTCGGCTCTTAAGATAAGCCCGCTCCTCACCAAGCTGGGTCTTCGTGTTATCCCAATCGAATATTCAAACTCTGCGCGTCGCCTGTGCGCGCTGCGCTGATCAGCTGTTGCTTGGCGGTGGCATTCAGTGGGTTCAGCCAGCTCACCACAGTGTGGCTGCGGCCCAGGCGCAAGGCTTCACAAGTCAGTTGCTGGGCGCTTTGCGTGCCGCGTGGCTGCAATAACAGGATGCGCTCGCGGTTGAGGCCCGCGTCCCGCAGCCAGGCCTGGGTCAGGCTGGCGGGCGGGGCGATCAGGGTCAGCCAGCGCGCGTCCTGTTCTTCGCTCAATTCGCGAAGGATCGGCGCCAGCAGGCTCAGGCAGCTCCCAGCTGCACCGCGCAACGACAATTCACTGAACGCCTCGGGTTCGGCACTCCAGGGCGCCTCGACCGCTTCCTTGAGGATCGGTGCAAGGGGTTGGGCCATGAAGGCCTCGAACAGCGACAGTTGTGTGTGTTGGGGGGTGTGCACGAGCTGCATGATGCCTCCTTTAGCGGCGAATGACGCCGACACTCAAGCCTTCGATCACCAGGTCCTGATCTTTCAGGTTCACTTCAATCGGGGCGAACTCAGGGTTCTCGGCCAGGAGCCAGACCTTGCTGCCTTCGCGCTTGAAGCGTTTGACGGTGACTTCATCGCCGATACGGGCGACGACGATCTGGCCATTACGGGCTTCGCGGGTGGTGTGGACGGCGAGCAGGTCACCATCGAAAATACCCACGTCCTTCATGCTCATGCCGTGCACCCGCAGCAGGTAATCGGCGCGAGGGTGGAAGAAGGTGGGGTTGATGTTGCAGGATTCCTCGACGTGCTGTTGCGCCAGGATCGGCGCACCGGCAGCGACGCGACCGATGATCGGCAGGGTCGATTCGTCGGCCTTGGCTTCGAAGCCTGGGATGCGAATGCCGCGCGAAGCACCCGGGGTCATCTCGATCGCGCCTTTGCGAGCGAGGGCCTTGAGGTGTTCCTCGGCGGCGTTAGGGGACTTGAACCCCAGTTCCAGCGCAATTTCCGCTCGTGTCGGCGGGTAGCCGTTGTCATCGAGGCAGCGCTTGATAAAAGCCAGAATCTCAGCTTGGCGTGGCGTCAGTTTTAGCATGTTGATCGCTCTGTCTTTTTATACAGTGACTGGGATTATATACAGTGAACTGCGCTTGGCAATCATCCTTTTCGGGCACTCCGCTGGACGGTCATTCGTCATCCGTCCTACAGGGCAGAGATAGCGCTGCCTACAGACCGGTAGGGATGTGATTAAATAGCGACGAAATAGATGACTGCCCGGCCGGAAAGCGAACCCGCAGGCTTGACAAGACACACCCTGAAACGTATGTTTCAAACAAGTGTTTGTCAGGCGGAGTAGCCATGGCCCAGTCGGAAACCGTTGAACGCATTCTCGATGCTGCCGAGCAATTGTTCGCGGAAAAAGGATTTGCTGAAACTTCATTGCGGCTGATCACCAGCAAGGCCGGGGTCAACCTCGCCGCCGTGAACTACCATTTCGGCTCGAAAAAGGCCCTGATCCAGGCCGTGTTCTCGCGCTTCCTGGGGCCGTTCTGTGCCAGCCTCGACCGTGAGCTCGAGCGCCGTCAGGCCAAGGCCGATCACAAGCCAACCCTGGAAGACCTGCTGGAAATCCTCGTCGAGCAGGCGTTGGTGGTCCAGCCGCGCAGCGGCAACGACCTGTCGATCTTCATGCGCCTGCTGGGGCTGGCATTCAGCCAGAGCCAGGGCCACTTGCGGCGTTATCTGGAAGACATGTACGGCAAGGTGTTTCGTCGCTATATGTTGCTGGTCAACGAGGCCGCCCCGCGTATCCCGCCGATCGAACTGTTCTGGCGCGTGCACTTCATGCTCGGTGCGGCGGCGTTCAGCATGTCCGGGATCAAGGCCCTGCGTGCGATTGCCGAGACCGATTTCGGCGTCAACACTTCCATCGAGCAGGTCATGCGCCTGATGGTGCCTTTCCTGGCCGCCGGCATGCGCGCCGAAACCGGTGTGACCGACCCGACGATGGCCGCCGCGCAATTGCGCCCACGCAGCAAATCCGCGCCGACCGTCGCCAAGGTTTGACCGCTTCGGGTGTGCGTGGCCGCTTGCATCCGCTAAGCTAGCCGCCATGCCGAATTCAGCTATTTACTCGCAACCCGTTGAGCTCACCGCGCCAGTCGCGCCGTGTGAGGTCAACGGGTTGTGTGCGTTATTTAAGGAAGGATTATGAGTGTTGCGCTGCAAGGTTCTTTGATGGTCGACGTGGCCGGTACCTGGCTCACGGCCGAGGATCGCCAGTTGTTGCGCCAGCCCGAAGTGGGCGGCCTGATCATTTTTGCGCGCAATATCGAGCATCCACGCCAGGTGCGGGAGCTGAGCGCGGCGATTCGTGCCGTGCGCCCGGATCTGCTGTTGGCGGTCGACCAGGAGGGTGGTCGGGTACAACGCCTGCGCCAGGGCTTTGTGCGCCTGCCGGCCATGCGAGCGTTGGCGGATAACCCCAACGCCGAGTACCTGGCCGAGCAATGCGGCTGGATCATGGCCACCGAGGTGCTGGCGGTCGGCCTCGACCTGAGCTTCGCCCCCGTACTGGACCTGGACTACCAGCGCAGCGCCGTGGTCGGCACCCGTGCGTTCGAAGGCGACCCCGAACGTGCTGCGGTACTTGCCGGGGCCTTTATCCGGGGCATGAACAGTGCCGGCATGGCCGCCACCGGTAAGCATTTTCCGGGTCATGGTTGGGCTGAGGCGGATTCCCACGTCGCGATTCCCAATGATGAACGCAGCCTGGAACAGATTCGTGCGAATGACCTGGTGCCTTTCGCACGCCTGAGCCAGCAATTGGCGGCGGTGATGCCCGCGCATGTCATCTACCCACAGGTTGACCCGCAGCCGGCCGGTTTCTCGCGTCGTTGGCTGCAGGACATTCTGCGCGGCGAGCTGCAGTTCGATGGGGTGATTTTCAGCGATGACTTGTCGATGGCCGGGGCGCATGTGGTCGGTGATGCAGCCAGTCGCATCGAAGCGGCGCTGACCGCCGGTTGCGACATGGGCCTGGTGTGCAATGACCGCGCGGCGGCGGAACTGGCGCTGAGTGCGGCGCAGCGCATGAAGGTGACGCCGTCGGCACGGATTGCGCGGATGCGTGGGCAGGCGTTTGCTTCGACGGACTACAAGCAGGATCCACGTTGGTTGGCGGCGCTGACTGCGCTGCGGGATGCTCAGTTGATTGATTGAGACCGCGTTGCGCCCATCGCCGACAAGCCGGTTCCTACAGGCGAATGCGTTCCAATGGTAGGAGCCGGCTTGCCGGCGATGGCCATCTGGCCGTCAACGTTTCTCTTGCTTGTTGGGCAACGGCGCAAACAGCGCCTCGATATCCTCGTTGCCCAACTGCCAATCCCCGGTCGTACGCCCATCCAGCACGCCCGCCGCCAGATCGGATTTCTCCTTCTGCAGGTGTTGGATTTTCTCCTCTACCGTGCCCCGCGCGATCATCTTGTACACGAACACCGGCTTCTCCTGGCCGATCCGATACGCACGGTCGGTGGCCTGGTTTTCAGTGGCCGGGTTCCACCAAGGGTCATAGTGGATCACGGTGTCGGCTTCGGTCAGGTTCAAGCCCACGCCACCAGCCTTCAGGCTAATCAGAAAAATCTGCAGTTTGCCGCTCTGGAAATCCTTCACCGGTGTGCGCCGATCACGGGTCTGGCCGGTCAGCAGTGCGTAGGCAACACCGCGCTTTTGCAGTTCGACTTCAATCAGGCTCAGCATTGAGGTGAACTGGGAAAACAGCAGGATCCGCCGGCCCTCGGCAAACAATTCCTCGAGCATCTCCATCAGGCTGTCCAGCTTGCCCGAGCTGCTGCCACGCGCGGGCAGGGTGGCGTCGTTGACCAGGCGCAGGTCGCAGCACACCTGGCGCAACTTGAGCAGTGCTTCAAGAATGATGATCTGGCTGCGTGCCACACCTTTGCGGGTGATCTCGTCACGGACCTTTTTATCCATGGCCAGGCGCATGGTTTCGTACACGTCGCGCTGGGCCTCGTTGAGGTCGACCCAGTGGATGATCTCGGTCTTGGGTGGCAACTCGGTCGCCACCTGTTCCTTGGTGCGGCGCAGCAGGAACGGCTTGATCCGACCGTTGAGGTGCTGCAATCGCACATCACTGGCGCGTTTTTCGATCGGCACGCGGTAATCGCGATTGAAGCTTTTGACGTCACCCAGCCAGCCCGGCAACAGGAAGTGGAACAACGACCATAGCTCGCCCAGATGGTTTTCCAGCGGGGTGCCGCTCAGGCACAGGCGCTGCCGGGCATTCAGCTCGCGTGCCGCCTGGGCGGCCTTGCTCGTCGGGTTCTTGATGTACTGGGCTTCGTCCAGGATCAAGACGTGCAGGGGCAGGGCCGCGAGTGTCTCGATGTCCTTGGGCAACAGGGCATAAGTGGTCAATAGCAGGTCGTAGTCCTGCAGGTTGGCGAAATGTTTTTTGCGTCCGGCGCCGTACAACGCCAGCACTTTGAGCTGCGGGGTGAAGTGCGCCGCTTCGTCCAGCCAGTTGGGGATCAGGCTGGTGGGCATCACCACCATGCATGGCCGATCCAGGCGCCCGGCGGCTTTTTCAGTAAGAATATGCGCCAGGGTCTGCAGGGTTTTGCCCAGGCCCATGTCATCCGCAAGAATTCCGCCGACATCCAGCTGGCGCAGTGACTGCATCCAGCTCAAGCCTTCCAGCTGATAAGGCCGCAGCGTGGCGTTCAACCCTGCAGGCGCGACGCTGGTGAAGTCCTTGATGTCGCGCAGGCGCTGGGCAAAGTTGCGGATCTTTTCACCGCCTTGCCACTGCAGCGGCAGGTCATCCAGCGGGTTGAGGCGGATCGCATCCGCCTTGGCCAGGCGCAGCGTGGTGGTGCCGGGTTCCTGCAGATAAAACTCGCCGAGGGTGGCCAGGACCGGTTTCAACCGGCCATAGGGCAATGCCACTTGCAGCGGGCCATGGCCGCCATTCGGCAAGCCGGGGATATTCACCAGGATCAGTTCATCATCGCGGCGCCGCGCGAGTTTCTCCGGGTTGAGGATTTCGGTGTGGGAGCGCATCAGGTTGAGCAGGATCGGCAGCAGGCTCAGGCGCTCGCCATTGACGATGATCCCCAGTTCGAGGTCGAACCAATCGCGCTCGGGGCCTTCGTCGACGGTGGCATACCAGTCGTCCACCGGGCTCAGGTCGAAGCCGAAATCCTCATCGATCTGCAGCTCCCAGCCCTCGGCGCGCAGGGTGGGCGAGGCGTTGAGGGTGAAGTTCAGCCAGGCGCTGTCATTGACCATCTCGAACAGTTCGCCGGCGCTTTCCGGCAAGGCCTTGCTCTGGCGCGTGGCGATCTTGAAGCCCAGCAGGCGCAGTTGCTCGCGATAGGGCTGCTCCAGCTCTGGATGGCGCTTGATGCGCAGGCTCTGGGTTTCCTGGCGCACAATGATATCGGCGTTCTTCTGCCCACTGACATAGTTGCCCAGGTAATTGAACGACAGCGCCGCGCGATGCTGGATATAGCGCTGCATTTTGCCGTTGCGCGGTTCAAACGCGCTGAACTCGACACTCGCCAGCCACAGGCGTGGCACCGGCGGCACGTCTTCCATCACCACCTGCGGTACCACCACGCGGTTATCCAGCACGGCCTGCAGCTTCTCGAGCAGCTCGGCATCCTGGGCGGCGGCCGGGTAGGCGAGGGTTTCCTGGACCTTGAGCAGTACTGCCGCGATGTGTTTGCAATTGGTGTGCACCGGGCAGGTACAGCGGCTGTCGACGAGGATCAACGTGCCCTTGGCCGATTCGCGCAACGAGATGGTCTGCCGATACACGTTGCCGCCCGAGCCTTCGCAACTGGCAACGATGGTGCTGTCGCCGGACTCGACGATGCGCACGCGGTTCTCCAGCGCATAACGCCGCCCGCGCTCCAGGCTCTGCTCTTTGAAGCGGTTGGCCCACGAAGGGGCCAGGGGTTTGGTCAACGACGACGTCAGGGGCATGGCGCTGGATCAGTCCTGAATGTCGGGCGGCGGCGCGCTGGGGGGCTTGGCGGTCAGCGAGGTGATCTTGATCAGCAGCGCCAGGTGGCCGCCGTCGAGGTAGTTGAGTTGGTTGTTCTTGGTGCGCACGTCGTGCTGGCTCAGGTGTTCGCTGGCAATCACGCTGCCGTTGGCGTCGAATTGATTGATCCAGAAATCCGCGTCTATATCGGTGAAACGCCCCAGTTGCAGGTTCAGCACGCCCTCGATGGGAAACTGGCCGAACTGCTCCTGGCCGTCGCTGATCGCGATCTTCACGGGCTGCTCGCCGAGGTTCTGCTCCCAGGCCTTGTGCGCGAGCACGGTGTAGCTAGAGTCGGCGCTGAGCTTGTCGACGATATTGCCCAGGCGTGGCGGGCTCATCCGCTCACCCAGCCGCGCGGCGCCAGCATCCCAGTTTTCCGGCGCGGGGCGGCTGTTGATCACCGGCTCGGCGTTCTGTCGCACCAGGATCATTTCCACCAGGTACGGGCTGTCGGCAAACGCCGAAGGTGCGAGTACCACCAACAACAGGCTCAGAATGCGGAACAGGCGCATGGGGGCGTCCTTCAAGCAGATTTCGGGATGAGGCGCTCAAACAGCGCCTCCAGGGTATTGAAGCGTTCTTCGGCACGCTCCATCGGCACCATGAACTTGAACAGCGTAGCCCCTTCGAACTTGTAGCGGTTGGGCTGGCCCTGGATCAGCTTGATCAGTACCAGCGGGTCGACCGGCGTCTGCGCTTCGAACTCGATACGCCCGCCCTGCGGCCCGGCGTCGACTTTCTTGATACCCAACTGCTCAGCCTGCAGCTTGAGCAGGGTCAGGCGCACCAGGTTCTTGGTCGGTTCGGGCAACAGGCCGAAGCGGTCGATCATCTCTACCTGCAGGTCCTTGAGGCCTTCTTCGTCGGTCGCCGAAGCGATGCGCTTGTACAGGATCAGCCGTGCATGCACATCCGGCAGGTAGTCCTCGGGAATCAGCGCCGGTAAGCGCAGGTTGATTTCCGGACCGCCGCCCAGGGGTTGGTCGAGGTTCGGTTGTTCGCCTTTGCGGATGGCTTTCACCGCGCGCTCGAGCATCTCCATATAGAGGGTGAAGCCCACGGCCTGGATCTGCCCGCTCTGGCCGTCGCCGAGCAATTCACCGGCGCCACGGATTTCCAGGTCGTTGGTCGCGAGCACAAAGCCGGCGCCGAGGTCCTGGGTGTTGGCGATGGCTTCCAGGCGCTTTTCGGCGTCGCCGGTAATTTGCTGGCGCGGTGGCGTCAGCAAGTAGGCATAGGCCTGGTGGTGACTACGCCCGACCCGGCCGCGCAACTGGTGCAGCTGCGCCAGGCCGAACTTGTCGGCACGCTCGATGATGATGGTGTTGGCGCTCGGCACGTCGATGCCGGTCTCGATGATGGTCGAGGCAATCAGCACGTTGAAGCGCTTGTGGTAGAAGTCGCTCATCACCTGTTCGAGTTCGCGTTCGCGCATCTGCCCGTGGCCGATGGCGATACGCGCCTCCGGCACCAGTTCGGCGAGGTCGGCGGCGCATTTCTCGATGGTCTTCACGTCGTTGTGCAGGTAGTACACCTGGCCGCCGCGGAGCAATTCGCGCAGCAGTGCTTCCTTGACCGTGCTTTTGTTCTGCTCCATCACGAAGGTGCGCACCGACAGTCGGCGCGCCGGCGGCGTGGCGATGATCGACAGGTCGCGCATGCCCGACACGGCCATGTTCAGCGTGCGCGGAATCGGCGTGGCGGTGAGGGTGAGGATGTCGACTTCACTGCGCAGGGCCTTGAGCTGTTCTTTCTGGCGCACGCCGAAGCGGTGTTCTTCGTCGATGATCACCAGGCCCAGGTTCTTGATCTTCACATCGTCGGACAGCAGCTTGTGCGTTCCGATCACGATGTCGATCTTGCCTTCGGCGAGGTCGGCGACGGCGGCATTCACTTCCTTGGCGGACTTGAAGCGGCTCATCACCTCCACGGTCACCGGCCAGTCGGCAAAGCGGTCGCGGAAGCTGTTGTAGTGTTGCTGGGCGAGCAGGGTGGTCGGCACCAGGATCGCCACTTGCTTGCCGCCGTGCACCGCGATGAAGGCGGCGCGCATCGCCACTTCGGTCTTGCCGAAGCCGACGTCGCCGCACACCAGGCGGTCCATCGGCTTGGGCGCGAGCATGTCGGCGCGCACCGCTTCGATGGTGGTTTGCTGGTCCGGGGTTTCTTCGAAGGCGAAGCCGGCGCTGAAGGTGGCGTAGTCGGCCTTCGGATCGGCGAAGGCGTAGCCCTCGCGTGCGGCGCGGCGTGCATAGATGTCGAGCAACTCGGCGGCGACATCGCGCACCTGTTCGGCGGCCTTGCGCTTGGCTTTCTGCCAGGTCTCGGAGCCCAGGCGGTGCAACGGCGCCAGCGCGTCGTCGCTGCCGGTGTAGCGCGCGATCAGGTGCAGGTTGGCCACCGGCACGTAGAGCTTGGCGCCCTCGGCGTATTCCAGGGTGAGGAACTCAGCTGCCTGGTTGTCGATCTCCAGGGTTTGCAGGCCCAGGTAGCGGCCGACACCGTGATCGATGTGCACCACCGGCGCGCCTTCGCGCAGCTCGGTGAGGTTCTTGATCACGGCGTCGTTGTTGGCGTCGGCGCGTTTTTCACGGCGCCGACGCTGCATCACGCGCTGGCCGAACAGTGGGCTCTCGGCGATCAGTGCCAGGGCTGGGTCATCCAGCAGCAAGCCTTCATCCAGCGGGGCGATGGTGATCGCCAGGCGGTCTTTGCCGGCGACGAAGTCTGGCCAGCTGTCGACGGTTTTCGGCCGCAGCTTCAAGCGTTCCAGCAGCTCCAGCAGCACTTCGCGGCGCCCGGCGGATTCGGCGGTGAACAGCACGCGGCCGGGGAAATCACCGAGGAAGTTGGACAGCGCCTCCAGCGGTTGCGTGGCTTTGGCCTGGATCGCCAGATCCGGCAGCGTGCCTGCAGGGAAACGCTCGCGGCCACTGCCGGCGTCCACGTCCTGTTGGCTGGCGACCACACGCGGCCAGTTTTTCAGGCGCGCGAAGCAGTCTTCTACCGGCAGGAACAGTTCGGCAGGCGGTAATAAAGGACGGGAAGGGTCGACGCGGCGCTCTTCATAGCGGTTGCGCACGTCGTTCCAGAAATTCTCGGCGGCCTGCTCGATGCCGGGCAGCGAGAACACTTGAGTGTCCTGGGGCAGGTAATCGAACAGGGTCGAGGTTTCGTCGAAGAACAACGGCAGGTAGTACTCGATACCGGCCGGGGTAATCCCGCTGCTCAGGTCCTGAAAGATCGGGCAGCGGCGGAAGTCGACATCGAAGCGTTCACGAAAGCGCGCCTTGAAGCGCGTGACCGCATCTTTTTGCAACGGGAATTCACGCGCCGGCAGCAGCTTGATCGACTCGACTTTATCGATGGAGCGCTGGTTTTCCGGATCGAAGGTGCGCAGGGTTTCGATTTCGTCATCGAACAGGTCGATGCGATACGGCAACTTGCTGCCCATCGGGAACAGGTCGATCAGCGCGCCCCGCACGGCAAACTCGCCGTGCTCGTACACCGTATCGACGCAGCGGTAGCCGCTGGCTTCCAGGCGCGTGCGCATCTGTTCGACATCGAGCTTCTGGCCGATATCCAGCACCAGGCTGCTGCCCAGCAGGAACTTGGTCGGCGCCAGGCGATGCAGGGCCGTGGTGATCGGCACCACCAGCACGCCGTGGGCCAGTTCCGGCAGGCGGTACAGGCTGGCGATGCGCTGGGAAATGATGTCCTGGTGCGGCGAGAACAGATCGTAGGGCAGGGTTTCCCAGTCGGGAAAATGCAGCACCGGCAAATCGGGGGCGAAGAAGCTCAGCTCCTGCTCGAGTCGCTCGGCACTTTGGCTGTCGGCGGTGAGCAGCAGGGTAAAGCGCTTGGCTGCGCTGGCAGCCTCGGCAATGGCCAGGCTCAGGGCGGCACCGGGCAGGTTGCCCCAGTGCTGTTTACCTGCCGCGGCAGGGAGAAGCGGTAGACGCAGAACGGGCACGGAAGGTTGAGCTCCAAGCGTTGCGACAAAGTCGGTAATTGTAACGGCCCGAGGTGCCGCCTGTCAGTTGCTGACTGAGCCTATTACGGTTTGTAGGAAATGTAGTGGCTAAGACAAACAATGGCGTGTTTTGACTCAATATGTAGTGCCATTTCGCGCGTATGTTTCGGAGGGTTACGGACAAGTCGGCGTTACCGGCGAATAGGTGGCCTTCTGGAACCCGCGTATTTACTGGGCTGCAGCGCGGTGTTGGTTTTTGGCAAGCACTTTTTGTTGCCGGGCGCGCATTGCTCCGAGGGCGGTCGGGCGGCATAATGTAGCCCCTTTTTTCTGCCCCTACATGTGGAAGGTTCCCGTGACTCAGAAGCCCGACCAGTGTCTTGGTGAATGGATCGACCGTGAAGCACTCGCTGAAGCGATGATTCCGCTTATCGGTCAGCTGTACCGCAATAACAATGTGGTGAGCTCGATCTATGGCCGCAGCCTGATCAACCAATCAGTCATCGCGATTCTCAAGGCGCATCGCTTTGCTCGCCATCGCTCTGCCGACGACAGCGAACTCTCCGTCCACGAAACATTCCCCCTGCTCAAGGCCATGAGCGAGCTCAAGCTCGGCGCGGCTTCGGTAGACCTGGGCAAGCTGGCCTATAAATTCCGCAAGGAAGGTGCCGGCCGCAGCGCCGAGCAGTTCGTGCGTGAAGAAATGGCCGAAGTGGTTGGCCAGCAAAACGCCGCAGCCCGCAAAGGCACCGACGTCGTGCTGTACGGCTTCGGTCGTATCGGCCGCCTGCTGGCGCGCATCCTGATCGAAAAAACCGGTGGCGGCGACGGCCTGCGCCTGCGTGCCATCGTCGTGCGCAAAGGCGCCGAGAACGACCTGACCAAGCGCGCAAGCCTGTTGCGTCGTGATTCGGTACACGGTCCGTTCAACGGCACCATCGTCATCGACGAAGAAAACAACACCATCACCGCCAACGGTAACCTGATCCAGGTGATCTACGCGAAGAACCCGTCCGAGGTGGATTACACCCAGTACGGCATCAAGGACGCCCTGCTGGTGGACAACACCGGTGTCTGGCGTGATGCCGAGGGCCTGGGCCAGCACCTGGCCTGCCCGGGTATCGATCGCGTTGTCCTGACCGCTCCGGGCAAGGGCAAGCTGAAGAACATCGTTCACGGCATCAACCACGCCGAAATCACCGCTGACGACAAGATCGTGTCCGCCGCTTCCTGCACCACCAACGCCATCGTGCCGGTGCTGAAGGCTGTGAACGACAAGTTCGGCATCGTCAACGGTCACGTCGAAACCGTTCACTCGTACACCAACGACCAGAACCTGATCGACAACTTCCACAAGGGCGATCGCCGTGGCCGTAGCGCCGCGTTGAACATGGTGATCACCGAGACCGGTGCTGCCACCGCTGCTGCCAAGGCCCTGCCTGAGCTGGCCGGCAAGCTGACCGGTAACGCGATCCGTGTGCCGACGCCGAACGTGTCGATGGCGATTCTCAACCTGAACCTTGAGAAAGCCGCCACCCGTGAAGAGATGAACGAGTACCTGCGCTACATGGCGCTGCACTCCGACCTGCATAAGCAGATCGACTTCGTCAATTCGCAGGAAGTGGTGTCCACCGACTTCGTCGGCTCGCGCCACGCCGGTGTGGTGGACGCGGAAGCGACCATTACCCAGGACAACCGCGTTGTGCTGTACGTGTGGTACGACAACGAGTTCGGCTACAGCTGCCAGGTGGTTCGCGTGATGGAAGACATGGCTGGGGTCAACCCGCCTGCATTCCCGCGCTAAGCCTGTGCGCTGAATGAAAAAGCCCCGACTGGTTCGGGGCTTTTTTGTGCCTGCGAGGGCCTCTTCGCGAGCAAGCCCGCTCGCACATTCGACCGGGTGTCTTCAGGGCGCGCGCGGTTAAATGTGAGAGCGGACTTGCTCGCGAAGGCGGTCGTTCAGCCAGCGCAAATCTTCAATTGAGCAACTGGGTACGCAAGCGTTCGGACAGCCCATTGGGCGCCAGCCAGAGGCTCAGGTAGGTCCTGGCAAGCTCATCGTCACCACTGCTGAACACCACCTGCCCATTGATCTCCAGGTTCAAGCCCCGCCCCGGACGAAAATCCAGGGCATACCGATCGCCGCTGCGGATATCGCGAAAACTGGCGTGCAGTTTGTCTATCTCGGGCTTCAGTCGGGCGCTGGCCTGCTGGCGCTGCAGCGTGGCAGTGGCGGCTTTGATCACGTCGTTGCGGTCGATGTCGCGAAAGTAATACAGCGTCAGGCGCAACGCTTTTTGTTGCGACCAGGCCTGCTTGGCGCTCAGGTCGGACGGGGCATACAGCGCCGCCGCGTAGACATCCGCCCACAGGTAGGTAAGCACCGCCTGGTTTTTCAGCGCCAGTTCATGGGATTGCAGCGGAAAATCGGCTTGCCGGAGCCGATCCGCCTCACTCGCCTGCGCCGCCAGCGAAAAAATCATCATTAAACAGAAAACGACATGCCGCATAATGGCTCGTCCTGTAAAGGTGCGTGCCAGCAGTGTAATGCCTGTTTCGTGTTTCTGTAGTAAAGGCAAGACTGGCCTACGACGCGACCAAGGGTTAATGTGCGCGGCGTTGAGCCTTATATAGACTGTGCCCCGGTTCACACACTTGAGCCAAATTGTCCTTCATGACCGCTGGCCGCGGCATGATTTAGCCAGGCGTTCAACCGTGCGCCTGGCCTGTTCTGAGGAGTACGCATGGCTGTCTACAACTACGACGTGGTGGTACTGGGTTCCGGCCCGGCTGGAGAAGGTGCGGCGATGAACGCCGCGAAGGCAGGGCGCAAGGTGGCGATGGTCGATAGCCGTCGCCAGGTCGGCGGTAACTGCACCCACCTGGGTACCATCCCGTCCAAGGCCTTGCGTCACTCGGTGCGCCAGATCATGCAGTTCAACACCAACCCGATGTTCCGGGCGATTGGTGAGCCGCGCTGGTTCTCGTTCCCGGACGTGCTGAAAAGCGCCGAGAAGGTGATCTCCAAGCAAGTGGCTTCGCGCACCGGTTACTACGCCCGCAACCGTGTCGACCTGTTCTTCGGTACCGGCAGCTTCGCCGATGAGCAAACCATCGAGGTGGTATGCCCCAACGGCGTGGTCGAGAAGCTGGTGGCCAAGCACATCATCATCGCCACCGGTTCGCGTCCGTATCGCCCGGCGGATATCGATTTCCACCACCCGCGTATCTACGATAGCGACACCATCCTCAGCCTGGGCCACACCCCGCGCAAATTGATCATCTACGGCGCCGGCGTGATCGGCTGTGAATACGCCTCGATCTTCAGCGGCCTGGGTGTACTGGTAGAGCTGGTCGACAACCGCGACCAACTGCTGAGCTTCCTCGACTCGGAAATTTCCCAGGCGTTGAGCTACCACTTCAGCAACAACAACATCACTGTGCGTCACAACGAAGAGTACGAGCGGGTCGAAGGCCTGGACAACGGGGTGATCCTGCACCTCAAGTCCGGCAAGAAGATCAAGGCCGACGCCTTGCTGTGGTGCAACGGCCGTACCGGCAACACCGACAAGCTGGGCATGGAAAACATCGGGGTCAAGGTCAACAGCCGTGGCCAGATCGAGGTGGACGAGAACTACCGTACCTGCGTGGCGAACATCTATGGCGCCGGTGACGTGATCGGCTGGCCAAGCCTGGCCAGTGCCGCGCACGACCAGGGCCGTTCAGCCGCTGGCAGCATCGTCGACAATGGCAGCTGGCGTTATGTGAATGACGTGCCGACCGGGATCTACACGATTCCCGAGATCAGCTCGATCGGCAAGAACGAACATGAGCTGACCAAGGCCAAGGTGCCTTACGAAGTGGGCAAGGCGTTCTTCAAGAGCATGGCGCGTGCGCAGATCGCCGGTGAGCCGCAAGGCATGCTGAAGATCCTGTTCCACCGCGAGACCCTTGAGGTGCTCGGCGTGCACTGCTTTGGCTATCAGGCGTCGGAGATCGTCCACATCGGCCAAGCCATCATGAACCAGCCGGGTGAACTCAATACCCTCAAGTATTTCGTCAACACCACGTTCAACTACCCGACCATGGCCGAAGCCTATCGGGTAGCGGCCTACGACGGCCTCAACCGGCTTTTTTGAGCGGCTCCGGCCGGTGGCCTGAGCCGGCCGGGGAGACCGATTTCAGTAATTCTCGAGGGTGGCAGTGGCCAAACCGGGAAAGTCTGTAATCAGGCTATCTACGCCGAAGTCGGCGAGCCTGCGCATCAGCGCGGGTTCGTTGACTGTCCACACGGACACGTGCAAGCCCTGGCGCTGGGCTTTTTCCAGACGCTCAGGGGTGCACAACGTCCAGTTCAATGCCAGAAACTCACAACCATAGTTCTGCGCGACCTTCAGCGGGTCGAGCCAGGCGTATTCGGCGACCAGGCCGCGTGACAGGTCCGGGGTCAGTTCAACCGCTGCCTTCAGCACTTCCCGCGAGCTTGAGGTCACGGTGACCTTGTCCATCAGGCCAAAGCGCACCGCCATTTCGCGGATGGCCAGTACGGTGGTTGCGGCGCGGGTGCGCGAGGCACTTTTGACTTCCAGTTGCCAGTGATCGAAGTCGCACTGCTCGAACAGCTCTTCCAGGCGTGGGATCGGGCACGGCTTGACCCAGCCGGGGCCGCCTTTGCGCGCGTCCATCTTCACCAGGTCCGCCGCCGAATACTCGACGACCTTGCCGCGCCGGTCAGTGGTGCGCTTGAGCGTCGGGTCGTGGATGACCATCAGCTCGCCATCCATGGACAGGTGCAAATCCAGTTCGCAGCGGCGTACACCGTGCTTGAGGCACTCCTGGAAGCTGGTCAGGGTGTTTTCCGGTGCTTCGCCTTTGGCACCGCGGTGGCCGTAAATCAGGGTCACAGTTGCTCCTATGCGCCAGGTCTGCTGGCGGGGTGATACGAATTCAGGTGTCTTGGGCGTCGCTCTGTTCCCGCGCCAGGCGCCGTTCCTGGGCTTGTTTCTGCAGGATATAGCGCGCGAGCAGCTGGCGTTGGGCATCGGTCATGGATTCGAATTCCGTGCCCACATCAAAACCTGCGCCCTTGGGATCGCAGTGGGTGACCCGCGCGCGCAACAACAGGCCGAGCGCCTGGGGCATCAGCACCAGCTTGACCGCCAGGTGCGCGCCGGTCGGCAGGGGCGTAGGGTGCTGGAAGTCGATGCCGCCTTCGGAAATGATCACCGGCTGCGGCGCGCCAACTTCATCCAGCAGGCCGCGCGCCATGATCTGGCTGAGCAGGTCCAGGCGTTTGTTCTGCACGCGCAGAAAGGCGGCGAGGGTACGGTCTTTCTCGCTGAGCTGGCGTAACAGGTGCTGGGCTTCGAACTCGCTCAGGTGCAGTTCACTGAGCAGATTGAACAGCGGGGAATCATCCAGCAACACTTCTTTGCTCGCCGCTTCGGGGGCAGACAGGCTTTTGATTTGAAGTGCGATCATGTCGTCGATACGGTAGTATTCGCGGCGCTCTTCTTCATCTAATGTCGACATGGCGAACCCCAGGTAACGGTAATGGTCTGAGTGTAAAGCTGCTTACCAGACCCCGCCACCGGGACGTCTTCTTTTCCTCCGAACAAGCCCCGACATGTTCAGACCTCTCTTCGTATTTATCGGCACGCGTTATACCCGTGCAAAGCGTCGCAATCATTTTGTGTCGTTCATTTCCCTGACCTCGATGATCGGGCTCGCCTTGGGCGTGGTCGTGATGATCGTGGTGTTGTCGGTGATGAACGGCTTCGATCATGAGATGCGCACCCGCGTGCTGGGCATGGTGCCCCACGCGACCATCGAGGGCGATGCGCCCATCAACGACTGGCAAAGCCTGGCCGCCAAGGTCAAGCAGAACCCCAAGGTAGTGGCCGTAGCGCCGTTTACACAGATGCAGGGGCTGCTGACCAATGACGGCAAGGTGCAGAAAATCCTGCTCAATGCCATCGACCCGGTCCAGGAGCGCAACGTCTCGATCATCGACAAGTTCATGCTGCAGGGCAAACTCGACGACCTCGCGCCCGGCAGCTTCGGCATCGTCATCGGTGACAAGGCCGCGGCGAAGCTCGGCGTGGGCCTCGGCGACAAGCTGACCTTCGTCGCCCCGGAAGTCACCGTGACCCCGGCCGGGATGTTCCCGCGCATGAAGCGCTTCACCGTGGTCGGCACCTTCCACGTCGGCGCCGGCGAGATCGACGGCTACCTCGGCCTGACCAACCTCACCGACCTGGCGCGCTTGCACCGCTGGCAGCCGGACCAGGTGCAGGGCCTGCGCCTGAAGTTCAACGACCTGTTCGACGCCCCGCGCGGCGCCTGGGAAATTGCCCAGCACCTGGGCGAATCCCAGTACTACGCCCGCGACTGGACTCGCACCCACGGCAACCTGTACCAGGCCATCCGCATGGAAAAAGCCATGATCGGCCTGCTGTTGCTGCTGATCGTCGCCGTCGCCGCCTTCAACATCATCTCCACGCTGGTGATGGTGGTGAATGACAAGAAAGGCGATATCGCCATCCTGCGCACCCTGGGCGCCACGCCGGGGCAGATCATGGCGATTTTCATGGTGCAGGGCACCGTGATCGGCGTGGTCGGCACCTTGATCGGCACGGCCGTGGGAATCCTGGCCGCACTGAATGTGAGTGCGGCGATCGCCGGCCTCGAAACCCTGATCGGCCACAAGTTTCTCAACGCCGACGTCTACTTCATCGATTACCTGCCGTCCCAGGTGCAAACCCAGGACGTGCTGATGGTGGGTGGCGCCGCGTTGGTCCTGAGTTTCCTTGCCACCCTGTATCCAGCCTGGCGCGCGGCACGTACCCAGCCAGCACAGGCCTTACGTTATGAGTGAATCGGGCATGAGTGAAAAAGCAATCCTGAGCTGCCGCAACCTGGGCAAATCCTATGAGGAAGGCCCGGAATCGGTGGTGGTGCTGTCCAACCTGCAACTTGAACTGCATCCGGGCGAGCGCGTGGCGATCGTCGGCAGTTCCGGCTCCGGCAAAAGTACCTTGCTCAACCTGCTGGGCGGCCTCGATACGCCGTCCCAGGGCAGCGTCTGGCTGGCCGGTGAAGAGCTGTCGGCCCTGGGTGAAAAAGCCCGTGGCCAGTTGCGCAACCGTTCGCTGGGCTTTGTGTACCAGTTTCACCACCTGTTGCCGGAATTCACTGCGCTGGAAAACGTGTGCATGCCGCTGTTGATCGGCAAGACTGCGATCCCGCAGGCGCGCGAGCGTGCCAAGGCGTTGCTGGAGCGCGTCGGCCTTGGCCATCGCCTGGAGCACAAGCCGGCCGAATTGTCCGGCGGCGAGCGCCAGCGTGTGGCGATTGCCCGTGCCCTGGTGAACAACCCGGGCCTGGTGATGCTCGATGAGCCGACCGGCAACCTCGACTCCCACACCGCCCAGGGCATCAAGGACTTGATGCTGGAACTGAGCACCCAGATGCGCACCGCGTTCCTGGTGGTGACCCATGACATGAGCATGGCCCGCCAGATGGACCGTGTGCTGCACCTGCAGGAAGGTCACTTGGTCGCCATCTGACCCGTTTCAAGCCCGGTGCCTATAGCGCCGGGTTTTTTCATTTTTTCAACGGTGCCCGCGAATGTTCAGACCGTTATCGATTTTCATCGGCACGCGCTATACCCGCGCCAAGCGCCGCAACCGTTTTGTTTCGTTTATCTCGATGACCTCGATGATCGGCCTCGCCCTGGGCGTGCTGGCAATGATTGTGGTGCTGTCGGTGATGAACGGCTTCCAGCGCGAAATGAGCTCGCGCATCCTCGGCATGGTGCCCCACGCGACCATCGTCGGCGTGAACCCGATCGATGATTGGCAGCCGGTAGCTGCGGAGGCGATGAAAAATCCAGAAGTCACCGCCGCTGTTCCGTTCACGCAGATGGACGGCATGTTCTCCTACAAGGGCGCGATGCAGCCGATCGAGATCAGTGGCGTCGATCCGGCGCAGGAAGGCAAGGTGTCGATCGTGGCCCAGCACATCGTGCAGGGCAAACTCGACGACCTGAAGCCCGGCGAGTTCGGCGTGGTCGTCGGTGAAATCACCGCGCGGCGTTTTCGCCTGAGTGTGGGCGACAAGCTGACCCTGATCGTGCCGGAAATCAGCAGCGCTCCGGGCGGTATCACCCCACGCATGCAGCGCTTGAATGTGGTCGGCATCTTCAAGGTCGGCGCCGAGTTGGATGGCTCCATGGCCCTGATCCATATGGCCGACGCTGCCGAGATACAGCATTGGCAGCCGAACCAAGTGCAGAGCGTGCGCCTGGCGGTGAAGGACCTGTACGCAGCGCCCAAGGTCTCGACGGACATCGCCGGCAGCCTCGGTGCAGCCTACAAGGCGGACGACTGGACCCACACCCAGGGCAGCCTGTTCAGCGCGATGAAGATGGAAAAGACCATGATCGGCCTGCTGTTGCTGATGATCGTCGCCGTGGCCGCGTTCAACATCATCGCGACCTTGATCATGGTGGTGAATGACAAGGGCGCAGACATCGCGATCCTGCGCACCATCGGCGCCACGCCTCGGCAGATCATGGCGATCTTCATGGTGCAGGGGACGGTGATCGGCATCGTCGGCACCTTGATCGGCGGCGTGCTGGGGGTGATTGCGGCGCTGAATGTCAGTGAGCTGGTGGGCTGGCTGGAGCGCGTGACGGGGCAGCATATCTTCAGTTCGGATGTGTATTTTGTCAGCAACCTGCCGTCGGAGCTGCAGGGTGGGGATGTGTTGTTGATTTGCTCTGCGGGGTTTGTGTTGAGCTTCTTGGCGACCATCTACCCGGCGTATCGCGCGGCGAAGATTGAGCCGGCGCATGCCCTCAGATATTCGTAGCCGTTAACACCGCGATCGCAGGCAAGCCAGCTCCCACATTTTTGAATGTATTCACAAGCTGGCTTGCCTGCGATACGGCCTGCCCAGCTTGCCTCAATCCTCCTTCGGCAACTCAATCACAAACCGCGTCCATCCTGCCTGCGACTCACAATAAATCCTTCCGCCATGCGCTCGCACGATCGATTGGGTAATCGCCAAGCCCAGCCCCGCATGCTCGCTGCTGCCTTCGCGGCGCGCCGGGTCGACTCGATAGAAGCGATCAAACAGGCGCGGTAACAGCGCCGGTGCAATACCTTCACCGTTGTTCTCTACGGTCAGCGTCACCCCGCGGGCATCTTCTGTCATCCGTACCCGCACTTCGCCACCCGCCGGGGTAAACCGCAACGCGTTATCCAGCAGGTTCGACAAGGCCCGGCGCAGCATGCTGCGATCGCCGCGTGTCTGGGCAGCGCCTGCGCACACCAGGCTGACCTGCGCGTCTTCGGCCAGCAGCGTGAAGAACTCCAGCAACGCGTCGACTTCCTCCGCCAACGCCAGCGGTTCGCGCGTGGGCACCAGCAAGCCGTGGTCGGCCTTGGCCAGGTAGAGCATGTCGTTGACCAGTTGCGCCATCCATTGCAGCTCTTCCAGGTTGCTGTGCAGCGCCTCGCGGTAGTCCTCCAGCGGGCGCGGCTGGGTGAGGATGACCTGGGTGTGGGTCAACAGGTTCGACAGCGGCGTGCGCAGTTCGTGGGCGATATCGGCGGAGAACGCCGAAAGGCGCTGGAACGCGTCGTCCAGGCGACCGAGCATCGCGTTGAAGACCTGCGCCAGTTCCGCCAGCTCTGGCGGCATGTGCTGCTCGGGCAGACGCTGGGTCAGGGAATGCGCGGAGACGCTGGCCGCCACATCGCCCATGCGTCGCAAGGGCCGCAACCCACTGCGCGCGGCCCAGGCGCCGAGCAATGCGGTGGCCAGGGCCGAGAGGCCGACAGTCAACCAGATCAGGTGCTGCATGCGCTGCAGGAAGTGTTGGTGGTGAGTGATGTCGAGTATCAGGCTCAGTTGCGGCGAGTCCGGCTGGCTTGGCGCCAGTGGCACGTTGTACACGCGGTAGTCGGTGCCGGCGTTCTGCAGGCGGTGCAAGCCCGGTGCCTCGGGCAAGCTCATGCCCGCCGCGCTGTCAAACCAGCGCTGGCCAGCGGCGCTGATGCGCAGCGTCAGGTCGGGTTGGCGAGTGAGTTCGGTGCGCAGTTGCGCTTCGCGCTGGGCAAACAGCTGCGGCGTGTCGACGCCTTGCAAGGTACTGCGCAAGGCGACTAGTTTGCCGTCGAGCAGTTGCTGGTCCAGCTCGATAAAGTGCGTTTCACTGGCATGATTGAACAGCACGCCGGCCAGCAGCGACACCACCGCAGTACAGCCGGCAAACAGCAAGGCCAGGCGGCTGGCCAGGGACAGGCGCGAGATCAATTGCACCGTGCCTCCAGCACATAACCCATGCCGCGCACGGTGTGGATCAGCTTGGTGGGGTAGTTGTCGTCGACTTTCAGGCGCAACCGGCGGATCGCCACTTCGATGATGTTGGTGTCGCTGTCGAAATTCATGTCCCAGACCTGGGAGGCAATCAGCGACTTGGGCAGCACTTCGCCCTGGCGGCGCAGCAACAGTTCCAGCAGCGAGAACTCCTTGGCGGTGAGGTCGATGCGCTGGCCGTCCCGTTCGACACGGCGGCGAATCAAATCCAGGCGCAGGTCGGCCAACTGTAAGGCGGTTTCCTGCGGGGCACTGCTGCCACGGCGCAACAGGCTGCGCACGCGTGCCAGCAGTTCGGAAAAGGCGAAGGGTTTGACCAGGTAGTCGTCAGCGCCGAGTTCCAGGCCGTGCACGCGGTCTTCCACGGCGTCCCGGGCGGTCAGGAACAGCACCGGAATATCCAGGCCGGCGCCGCGCAGCGCTTGCAGGATTTGCCAGCCGTCGCGGCCGGGCAGCATCACATCGAGGATCAGCAGGTCGTAGTCGCCGGTCAACGCCAGGTGCTGGCCGCTGGCGCCGTCGGCCACCCATTCGGTGGTAAAGCCAGCCTCGGCCAGGCCCTGGCGCAGGTATTGGCCGGTTTTGGCTTGGTCTTCGACAATCAACAATTTCATGGGCAGCTCTTGGCAAACAGGGCACGACCGGCTTTATACCGTGGGGGCCGGGGTAAGGGCGCAACCTGACAAAGTTGTAATCTAGCAGTCAGCTGGCTGGCAGCGGCGTCATCTTAGAGTGCTGATCCTGCGGTTTACATAGTTTCGGAGAAGAGAGATGGCGTTGCGTACTCCCCTGATGTTGGCGGGCTGCCTGTTGGCGCTGAGTTTCGGTGCGGCGGCTGACACGGCTCACACTTACGCGTTCGGCCAGCCGGCACCGGCGAACCAGGCCACGCGCACTGTGCAAGTCACGCTGCAGGACATTTCCTTTTCACCCAAGTCCTTGGACGTCAAGGCTGGTGAGACGGTGCGCTTTGTACTCGTCAACAAAGGCCAGTTGCTCCATGAATTCAACCTGGGTGACGCGGCGATGCATGCCGAGCACCAGAAGGAAATGTTGCAGATGCAAGCCAGCGGCATGCTTACCGCCACCGGTATGGGCAAGATGGACCACAGTGCGATGGGCCATGGCGACATGGGCGGCATGAAGCACGACGACCCCAACAGTGTGCTGGTGGAGCCGGGCAAAACCGCCGAGCTGACCTGGACCTTTACCAAGGCCACCGGGCTCGAGTTCGCGTGCAACCTGCCGGGGCATTACCAGGCGGGGATGGTCGGCAAGCTGACCGTCGAGTAAGGCGGTTCTTAGAGGCGGGATCAAAGGCTGGTAGACTGGCTGGGTTTATTTAGCCAGGTTTCCGCCATGCATCCCGCAGCCGAACATTCGCCGCTGGGCAAGTCCAGTGAATACATCTCCACCTACACCCCCTCGTTGCTGTTCCCGATTCCGCGCGCCGCCAAATGGGCCGAGCTGGGCCTGAGCGCCGAAACCCTGCCTTATAAAGGCGTGGATTTCTGGAATTGCTTCGAATTGTCCTGGTTGTTGCCATCGGGCAAGCCGGTGGTGGCCATCGGTGAATTCAGCATTCCGGCCGATTCGCCGAACATCATCGAATCCAAGTCATTCAAGCTGTACCTCAATTCGCTCAACCAGAGCGCGTTTGCCGACGTACACAGCCTGGAAGCCACCCTGCGCACCGACCTCAGCGCGGCTGCCGGCAAGCCTGTGAGCGTGCGCGTGCGCAGCCTGGCCGAGGTTGAAGCCGAAGGCGTGCAGGCTTTGCCGGGTGTGTGCATCGACGATCTGGATATCAGCGTCAGCAACTACGAACACCCGCGCCCCGAACTCTTGCGCTGCGATGCTTCGCGTGTGGTCGAGGAGAGCGTGCACAGCCACTTGCTCAAATCCAACTGCCCGGTGACCAGCCAGCCAGACTGGGGCAGCGTGGTGGTGGACTATCGCGGGGCGGCACTCGATCACGCCAGTTTGCTCGAATACCTGGTGAGCTTTCGCCAGCATTCGGACTTCCATGAGCAGTGCGTGGAGCGCATCTTCCTGGACCTGCAGCGCTTGCTCAAGCCAGAGAAACTGACGGTGTATGCGCGGTATGTGCGGCGTGGCGGGCTGGATATCAACCCGTACCGCAGCACCGAGGATGTGGCGTTCCAGAACGTGCGCCTGGCTCGCCAGTAGCTATCACGCAAATCAAATGTGGGAGCTGGCTTGCCTGCGACTGCGGTGTATCAGTCACCCGATGGATGACTGAATGATCGCGATCGCAGGCAAGCCAGCTCCCACATGGGTTTCTGCGCTTGCCTTGGGGCTGGGTTCAGATCCCGATGTTGCCCAGGGTGATCATGATATTGCGCAATGTGCCGGAAATGACCGGATGATCGGCATCGAACTCTATGGCCGCTTGGTTCACATCATCGGAAATACTCGGCGTCTGAGTCGCCGGTTCAAGTTCAAGTTGTAATTCAAACTTGGCAATCAAGGCTTCCAGCGCTTCGCGTTTTTCTTCCGGCAGCGGCGGTTCCTGTTCCAACTGCCCGCGCAGGATCTCGACCTGTTCTTCCAGTTTTTTGCGATCAGGCATGACGTGGTTCCTTTTATCGATAGGCACTGGCATAGACCACGGCACGCCGAGAAAGGTCTACGAGCTGACCTGTAGATTAATCCACTGGCGCCCTCCGTGCATGATCTCGATCAGGGCTTCTCGCCCTTGAGCTGGCGCAGGCTGATGTCGGCCAGGCAACTGCCGAGCTCGCCCAGGTGGTCGATCACCGAGTGCACGCCCAGGCCATACAGGGCGACGGTGGCCTTGCCGCGCTTGTACTCGCGCTCCTGCTCGCTCAGTGCCTGCCATTGCTCGGGGGCCATGCCGCACAGCGAGCCGCACGAGGCCAGGCCGATGGTCCACAGGCCGGCGTTCAGCCCCGATTGCAGCAAGCGCGGCTCGCCGCTGACCAGCACGCAGCCTTCCAGGCGTTCGATATTCAGTTCCATCAAGGCTTGCCAGCACGCGTGGGGCGCCGGCCAGCGGATGGAGGAGGGCGATGCAGCCTTGAGCCACTCGGGGAGTGAGGCCGACAGCGCGGTGGTCACCGGGGGTGGCAATTCATCCAGCCAGGCACAGGGCACGCCTTGATCCTTCAGGCTGCGCAGGATTTTCAGGGCGCCGGGTGTGGCATCGGAACCAAGCGTGGGGGAATCGGTGCGTGCCCGGGAACCGAAGTCCACCAGGCAGCCACTCAGGCCAAACAGAACTGCAGTCAAGGCAGGCGCGCTGGCGATGGCAATCTCGGCGTGAGGCATTTCAACATCCCTGAAATAGCCCTGACGCTAACGGGTCACGATGACAGGCCGATGACAGCAGGGTTAATTGTAGGAATTTTGTGCATTTCCCGTATGTCGTTTCCTGCATGCTGCCTAATTGGACACTTCCGTCATATACTGGCCGTCTTATTCAGGGCATAGCGCCCATGACAGACCATTCAAGGAGCAAAAGCTATGCGCTGGAGCCACTACTTCGCTCAGCTGTCGGTGTGTGCCACTGTGCTGCTGGCGCCGTTCGCCGCACAGGCCGCGTCCGAAGACGATCCATGGGAAAGCGTCAACCGCCCGATCTTTACCTTTAACGACACCGTTGATACCTACGCGCTCAAGCCGTTGGCCCAGGGCTATCAGTTTGTGACCCCGCAGTTCGTGCAGGACGGCGTGCACAACTTCTTCCGCAACATCGGCGATGTCGGCAACCTGGCCAACAACGTGCTGCAACTCAAGCCGCATGCGGCGGGTGTGGACACGGCTCGCCTGCTGATGAACACCACCTTCGGTGTGCTGGGCTTTATCGACGTCGGCACCAAAATGGGGCTGCAGCGCAGTGACGAAGACTTCGGCCAGACCCTCGGCTACTGGGGCGTCGGCAGCGGGCCTTACGTGATGCTGCCGTTGCTGGGCCCGAGCACCTTGCGTGACGCGCCGTCCAAGTACGTGGACAGCTACACCCAACCGTACCGCTACATGAACGATATCGGCTGGCGCAACAGCACCTTCGGCCTGAATATCGTGGACACCCGTGCCAGCCTGCTCGACAGCGAGAAGCTGATCACCGGCGACAAATATACGTTTATCCGCAACGCCTACCTGCAGAACCGTGAGTTCAAGGTCAAGGATGGCAAGGTCGTCGACGACTTCTAAGCCGTGACGTTTTGAAATGAAAAAAGGCGACCCTGGCGGTCGCCTTTTTTTGTGCGCACTTTTCAGTGCATTTTCAAGATCTTGAGGCCCAGTTGCTGCTCCTCACCGGTGGTCTTGGTCCAGACCACTTCGGTGTCCGCCTCCAACCCCTTGAGTGCGGCGTGCTCCGATTCGATGCGCACCGTCAGGTGGTCGCCCGCCTTGAATTGGCGAGGCGCCTGGACCTGCATTCCGGAGCTTGAAAGGTCCACGCACACCCCGGCAATCTCCTGCCCGGCGTGGATAAGAGACACATCGGCATCCACGCGCATGCGGATGAAATCGCGTTTTTCGGCGTAGTCGCGCTCGTGTTCGCTCATGGGTTCCATCCTTACTTTGTGTTGTGGTCGTGCCCGTTCTTATAACTCCCGGTGATTTGCGGTGTAAAGACGCCCGGCGACCATCGGCATGAGCTTGAAACCCCTGGCGGATGGGAGTACCGTCTGCGCCTTAGAAGGGCACCTCTGCTTTACCGTTGTGCGTGGGCTAAAATCCCGTATGTTGTAGGACAGAGAGGCTAGAAAGCGAATCCAGTACGTGCGCCCGGCCATTGCCGAGCCACCTACGCCAACCTAATTCTGGCGCCGTTTGCCCACATGCAAAAAACCAGTGCCACGCTGCTGATAATCGATGACGACGAAGTAGTGCGCGCGAGCCTCGCGGCCTATTTGGAAGACAGTGGCTTCAGCGTCCTGCAGGCCAGCAATGGCCAACAGGGTCTCCAAGTGTTCGAGCGCGACAAGCCCGACCTCGTGATCTGCGACCTGCGCATGCCCCAGATGGGCGGCCTCGAGCTGATTCGCCAGGTGACCGAGCTTGCCCCGCAGACGCCGGTGATTGTCGTGTCCGGTGCCGGGGTGATGAACGATGCCGTAGAGGCCTTGCGCCTGGGCGCTGCCGACTACCTGATCAAGCCCCTGGAAGACCTGGCGGTGCTGGAGCACTCGGTACGTCGCGCCCTGGACCGTGCACGCCTGTTGTTGGAAAACCAGCGTTACCGCGAAAAGCTCGAAACCGCCAACCGCGAACTCGAAGCCAGCCTGAACCTGCTCCAGGAAGACCAGAACGCCGGTCGCCAGGTGCAGATGAACATGTTGCCGGTCAGCCCGTGGACCATCGACGAATTCCAGTTCGCTCACCAGATCATCCCGTCGTTGTACCTGTCGGGTGATTTCGTCGACTACTTCCGTGTTGATGAGCGGCGTGTCGCGTTTTACCTGGCCGATGTTTCCGGCCATGGCGCATCCTCTGCCTTTGTAACCGTGTTGTTGAAGTTCATGACCACACGGCTGTTGTTCGAGTCCAAGCGCAATGGCACCTTGCCGGAGTTCACCCCCTCCGAGGTGTTGGGCCACATCAACCGGGGCTTGATCAGTTGCAAGCTGGGCAAGCACGTGACGATGGTAGGCGGCGTGATTGATGAAGAAACCGGTCTTTTGACCTACAGCATCGGCGGTCACCTGCCGATGCCGGTTTTGTACACTCCCGACAGTGTGCGCTACCTGGAAGGGCGTGGCCTGCCCGTAGGCTTGTTCAATGAAGCGACCTACGAAGACCACATCCTGGAGCTGCCGCCGACGTTCAGCCTGACGCTGATGTCCGATGGCATCCTGGACCTGCTTCCAGAGCCTACACTCAAAGAGAAAGAAGCTGCCTTGCCCCAAAAGGTCAAGTCGGCGGGCGGCAGCCTGGATGGCCTGCGGCAGGTTTTTGGATTGGCCACGCTAGGGGAGATGCCGGATGATATCGCCCTATTGGTGTTGAGCAGGAATCTTTGATGAGTACCGGAAGAATCCAATTCGCCGAGCAAGACGGGACCTTCGTCCTGAAATTTGTCGGTGAAGTGCGCCTGACCTTGTGTTCGGCGCTGGATGCGACGATTGAGCGGATTTTCACAGCGTTGAATTTTTCGGCGATCGTGATCGATCTGACCGAAACCCGCAGCATCGATAGCACCACCCTTGGGTTGTTGGCCAAGTTGTCCATTCTGTCTCGGCAGAAGGTCGGCCTGTTGCCGACGGTCGTCACCACCCATGAAGACATCACCCGTCTGCTGCAGTCCATGGGCTTCGACCAGGTGTTCAACATCGTTGATCGCCCGATCCCATGCCCTGAATGCCTGACCGACCTGCCTTCCCAGGATCAGTCCGAGGAAGTGGTGCGGGTCAAGGTGCTGGAAGCGCACAAGATCCTGATGGGCCTGAACGAGTCCAATCGCGAAGCGTTCCACGATCTCGTGAATGCCCTCGAACGCCACTGACCTGGATTCCAACGGTAGGCGCTGGCTTGCTAGCGATGGCGGCGTGTCGATCACCTTATCCGTTGCTGCCGCACCCGTGAGCAAGCGTGCGCCTGCAACTTGAACGGTGGCCAGCTCAAGATCGATGAAACACAAAAAAGGGCGGTACCCGCGAGGGTGCCGCCCTTTTTGCTACCGCCGCTTTTACAGCTTGGCAGTCAGCAACGCCTCCAGTTTCTCCTGGTCGCGAGCAAACTGACGAATACCCTCGGCCAGTTTCTCGGTGGCCATCGCATCCTCGTTGGACTCCCAACGGAACTGCGCTTCTGTCAGATGCACACGGGCTTCGCCGGCATGGCCTGGCGAAAGCTTGCGCTCCAGCTTGCCTTCATCGGCTGCCAGCTTCTCCAGCAGATCCGGGCTGATGGTCAGGCGATCACACCCGGCCAGCTCTTCGATCTGGCTCAGATTGCGGAAGCTCGCCCCCATCACCACGGTCTTGTAGCCATTGGCCTTGTAGTAGTTGTAGATGCGCGTTACCGACTGCACACCTGGGTCTTCGGCGCCGGTGTAGTCATTGCCATTGGCCTTCTTGTACCAGTCATAGATACGGCCCACGAACGGCGAGATCAGGAACACGCCGGCTTCTGCGCACGCTACGGCCTGGGCGAAGGAGAACAGCAGCGTCAGGTTGGTCTGGATGCCTTCTTTCTCGAGCTTCTCCGCCGCGCGGATACCTTCCCAGGTGGAGGCGATCTTGATCAGCACGCGATCACGGCCAACACCAGCCTTGTCGTACAGGTCGATCAGGCGATGCGCACGCTTGAGCACGGCGTCGGTATCGAATGACAGGCGCGCATCCACTTCGGTGGAGATGCGCCCAGGTACCACTTTCAGGATCTCCTGGCCGACGGCCACTGCAAACCGGTCGCTGGCCAGGCCGACATCACCGTTGCAGTCCTTCACACACTCATCCAGCAGCTTGGCATAGCCTGGAATCGAGGCGGCCTTGAGCAGCAGGGAAGGGTTGGTGGTGGCGTCTTGCGGCTTGAGCTTGGCGAGGGTTGAGAAATCGCCGGTATCGGCTACGACAGTGGTGAATTGCTTGAGTTGTTCCAGCTTGGAAGTCATGGGCGTGCTCTGTCCTATGGGTCTGATGACATTACCCGAGCGCTGGCAGGCGCTCAAGGGCGCAAATGCGTTCGATCGTTTGCGAGGGCAACAACCTGAAAACAGCCGTTTGAATGACTGATCTTGCTGGTAAATAGGAGGGCAAAACGGCCGGCAGGTTCAACCCAACTGCCCTGCGGGCAACGCAGCCCCGTGGAAGCCGTCTCCCTGTGGCGAGCAGGCTTGCCCTGCGTTGGGTCGCGCAGCGGCCCTGAAACCTATCAACGCATTCCAACTGAAAAATCGCACCAGTCCTACTGGGGGCGCTTCGCCCCCCAACGCAGGGCAAGCCTGCTCGCCACAACAGCCCAGCCACTCAACATTTCCCTGACACGCAGCCCATCAGCGCCCCTCCAACAACTCCCCAGCCTGGTCCAGCAACGCCAAAGGGTCCGTGGCTTTATGAATGTCCACCGACAACAACTGCCGAAACTTGCGCGCCCCGGGGAAACCCGTGCCCAGTCCCAGCACATGCCGTGTGATGTGATGCATCGAACCGCCCGTGGCCAAGTGCTCCGCTATATAAGGCCGCAATTGCGCCAGCGCCTCAGCCCGGCTGATCACCGGCTGCGAGCTGCCATACACCTGCTGATCCACCTCTGCCAGCAAATACGGATTGTGATAGGCCTCGCGGCCGAGCATTACGCCGTCAAATGTCTGCAAGTGCTCGTGGCACTGCTCCAGCGTCTTGATCCCGCCATTGAGGATAATCTCCAGCTCGGCAAAATCCTGCTTCAACTGCGCCGCCACGTCATAACGCAACGGTGGAATGTCCCGATTCTCCTTGGGCGACAACCCCTCCAGGATCGCAATCCGCGCATGCACGGTAAAACTGGTGCAGCCCGCGTCCTTGACCTGCCCGACGAAATCACACAGCTCGGCGTAACTGTCCCGGCCGTTGATCCCGATACGATGCTTCACCGTCACCGGAATCGACACTGCATCGCGCATCGCCTTCACACAATCGGCCACCAGGGCCGGGTGACCCATCAAGCACGCGCCAATCATGTTGTTCTGCACGCGGTCGCTGGGGCAACCCACGTTCAGGTTCACCTCGTCATACCCCGCAGCCTCAGCCATGCGCGCGCACGCAGCCAGATCCGCCGGCACACTGCCGCCCAACTGCAACGCAAGCGGGTGTTCGGCTTCGTTGTGACGCAGGAAGCGTTCGTGATCGCCGTGCAGGATTGCGCCGGTGGTGACCATCTCGGTGTAGAGCAGGGCGTGCTTGGAGAGCAGGCGCAGGAAGTACCGGCAGTGGCGGTCGGTCCAATCCATCATCGGGGCGACGGAAAAGCGCCGAGACAGTGCGGGGCTTGATTCTGCTGGGCTAAAGCTCTGTTTATCTAGCATTTTACTCAACGTGTTCTTGACGTGTTTTGGGGCGTTTTCAGGCTTTTTTACAGGTTTGGTGGTACGAGGTACCGTTCAAAAACTGACGCGTACCACTTTCGATATGGCGACTATCAGGGCAAGAAAACTGGCAGATGGGACGGTGAGCTACACAGCTCAAATCCCCATCAAGCGCGACGGAGTGCAAGTCTACCAAGAGAGCCAGATCTTCGCCCGGAAACAGGCCGCCCAGGCCTGGATCAAGCGACAGGAGACGGAGTTGGCTCAGTCCTCGACGACAGAAACGGCGACCTAGTGACGCTGTACCGCGTCGTGCAGAACCACCTGGAAGAATTCGTGCGCCAGTTCAAATGGGCGCTAAGCTCCCGCCAGGTGTTCGAGTGGCAGAAGATGACACGTCCTGAGACCCTCACCGACACCCAGTATGCCGGGCACCACGCCTTCGCTGCCAAGGTACGAGGCGGACGTTTGGCGCCGCGACCACATCCTGGTTGGAGCGCGCTGAATGTTACGATCGGGCCCACAACTTTCACTGGATGCATTCGCCTTACTGGCAGACGACAGGCGATGGGGTAGATGTTCCTTTTTGAGAATTATCAGCGCATGGGCGGACTTCATGCGGCGCGGTAAGGGAAGGTGATGGTCCTCATCAATGACCACTCCTATAGTCATAAGGTGTTTGGAGAGTTTTACTGTATCTGCTATAGCACTGCTATTGGACGGCAGAGAAAGGCGCAGGCCGGCGGAGAACTGATTGTTATGAATTGCAAGTCAGATGCTTTGGAAGGGCGATTGAAGCGTGCTGTGAAGCAACGCAATCCGGGCTTCCTAGCCAGCGGCAATGCTCTGCGCAGGTTTAGCAGTTCTTGACTTGACTTGACTTGACCAACAGACTGCATGCATGTAGAACATCCTTCAGCCATTTAAGCGGCAGGGTAGAAAAGCACTCAAGATGAATGCGGTATTAGTGTTTAGTTGAAAAGTAAGACGCCCGTCGCAATATAAAATATTAAAATTTATCGTGTGAATATGACCTCTCTGAAAAAAATATGTGTTGTTACTGGTACCCGAGCAGACTACGGGCTGTTGCTTCCGCTTATTAAAAAAATATCTGAAGATTCCTCCTTTGAACTTCAAATTATTGCTACCGGTTCACACTTGTCTCCTCAGTTCGGTCTCACGTATAGGGAGATTGAGGCAGACGGGTTCACGATAAATAGTAAAGTTGAAATACTCACTCGATCAGACTCTGCAGTGGGGGTTCTAAGCTCCATGGCATTAGGGTTAGTGGGGATTTCAAGTGCTTTTAGTGAGTTGAAACCGGACCTGATTGTAGGGCTGGGTGACCGATACGAACTCATGGTGACCGCACAAGTAGCATTAATGATGCAAATACCGCTTGCTCATTTGTCGGGTGGTGATACGGGTAGCGGAACCTACGATAATACCATTAGGCATTGTGTGACGAAGATTGCGTCTCTGCACTTTGTGACTCATGAGGATGCCAGGCAACGAGTGTTGCAGCTTGGAGAAAGGGATGACCGGGTGTTTTGCCTTGGGTCAACGTGTGTTGAAAATATAAAGAATACACCACTTCTGTCTCGGGAAGCGTTGGAAGAAAGCCTGGGGGTGAAGTTACAGGAAAAGCTATTTTTGGTTACTCATCATCCGTTAACGATGGGTGATGAATCGTCTGAAGATGAGTTGCGCGAACTGCTGAATGCAATCCGGACGTATTTGGACCGAGGTGACGTATCTGTAATTTTCACCAAGGCCAATGCCGATAATGGTGGGCAAGCAATCAACCAGATTCTTGAAGATTTTTCTGATAGCCAACAGAATGCCTTTCTTTTTGACTCCCTTGGACGGCTTCGCTATTTGAGTGCGGTCAAACACGCGGCGGTTGTGATAGGGAATTCGTCAAGTGGGATTTACGAAGCTCCTTATCTCAATACTCCGACAGTAGATATTGGTCTGCGCCAGAGCGGGCGCGCCGCGCCAACCTCCGTCATAAGGTCGACAGCCATTGCACATGATATTTGTGAAGCGATAGATCGTGCACTGAGTGAAAATTTTGACGGTGTGCAAATGATTTATGGAGAGGGTAATACATCTGGGCAGATATTGGAAAAAATTAAACAAATGATAGGTATTCCAAACCTGTCGGCCAAAGAGTTTGTAGACAGGGAGGTCAAGTGATGATTTTGGATTTTTCAGAGTGGTCGAGCTACAAGGAACGTTTGGAAGCGCTGTTTCACGATAGTTTTGGTAAAAGTATTGACCCTGCCTACTTTGACTGGCGTTATATAAATAATCATAAAGAGCAGCTTCTTTTCTCTCTTGAGGTCGATGCTCAGACAGTTGCTGCAAGCTATTCTGCATTCCCGGTAGACTTGGAGTGTGATGGGAAGGTTGTGCGCACTGCACTGTCCATGACCACAATGACGCATCCAGAATGGCGCGGGAAGGGGTTGTTTCCGAAGTTGGCTACTGAGCTCTACACCGAGTCGAAGGGCGAAATAGCTGCGATCTGGGGGTTCCCTAATGCGAACAGTCACTCCACATTTATCAATAAGTTAGAGTGGTCGGATATTTACGAAATCCCAACGATGACGCTTGATCTTGCAAAGGTACAGGCCGGCCATTTTCAAGATGATTTCCTCGTGAAAAGAGACGATGATTTTTTGGAGGAGTACTCTCATCAGCACGATGACGGACTTATCAGGGTTCATAAGTCTCGCGAGTATTTACGTTGGAGATATGCGGACAACCCAGTTAATAGCTATGAAAATCATATTGTTTCTAAGGCTGGGGTCGCTTCCTCGTACCTAGTGACTAAGGTTTTCGGAAATAGTATCGATGTGGTTGACATGTGTTTTTCTAATGCCGCAGAAGCGAAAGCTCTTCTTGGTCACATTATCAAAAAGTCGATTTCCGAGAGCCTGGTGAGCATCAATTGCTGGATGCCTACTCATCATTGGTCTCATGCGATTTTAGAACGGCTGGGTTTCACAAATGTGGCACCGATAACCTATTTTGCCGGGCGGCAGTTGAATCCTGAAAAGCTCCCTGAGCAGTGGGCTAGCTATCGTGGGTGGTACTTACAGATGGGTGATTCGGACGTTTATTGATTTTCCAAATAATTCTGAACTTCAAGTGTTGAACTATGAAAACTTTGATTATTGCACCGCACCCGGATGATGAGATTTTAGGCGTTGGTGGGACGGCACTTCGCAGGAAAGCGGAAGGCTGCAGTGTGGCATGGCTAATTGTAACTTCCATTTCCGTAGACGATGGATGGCCAAAAGAGAAAGTCGATAAAAGGGCGGCGGAAATTAAGCGCGTTAGAGAATTGATCGGCTTCGATGAGGTTTATGAGCTGGGTTTTCCGGCCGCTAACGTTGATAAGTTTCCACTGGGCGATTTGGTTCAGTCGTTTTCGGAAGTGTTCAAATCATTTGAGCCGGATGAGGTGTTTCTTCCTCATTTTTCAGATGTGCATTCCGATCACCGTGTGACATTTGATGCCGTTGCTGGATGCACAAAGTGGTTCAGATATCCATCGGTCAAACGAGTTTTGGCTTATGAAACCCTTTCTGAGACAGAGTTTGGGTTGGGTGGGCAGACTAAGTTTTCACCGAATTTCTATATCGATATCAGTGCCCATCTCGAAAAGAAGCTGGCGGCTATGGCAATTTATGAGTCAGAGCTTGGCGTGTTTCCTTTTCCTCGTAGCAACGAGGCTATACGAGCACTCGCGACGCTGCGGGGCGCTGCCTCGGGTTGCCTGGCAGCCGAAGCGTTTGAGCTTTTAAGAGAGCGCCAGTAAGCCGTTTGGGTGGGGTTAGGGATCGTTGCAGCGAATGACTAGGCTGCACGATCTTTACTCCAATGCCTAGATTTATCAGTCGCTCATATTTCAGGCTACACAATGTAGCACTGTCTACTGGATGCAATCCTTTACCTTCAGGTGTTGGGACTATCGGCGGCTAATGGTCTGCTGCGAGTTCCGGCATCATGCTTGCGTAAATATGCCCTCGAAAGTTTGGTTGCGCCGCCTGTTGAATATGGGTAGGCTCTTCTGGTTTTTTCCCATGCTCACCGAAATGTTATAGCTGAGAGAACAGCTATAGCTAACCGACACTCTTATTAGACTCGGCGGGTTTGAAGGGGCGTAGGCGTATCTGAAAATACGTATGTTGTACTTGATAAAATGGAATTTTTAAATTGATCGATCGGCCTATTGCTGTAAAAGATTTCCGCAGAGATATCAACGCTCTGAGAGCTATTGCCGTTCTGGTTGTAGTGCTATTTCATTTTGGAGTGCCCGGTTTTTCCGGTGGTTTTGTTGGTGTTGATATCTTCTTTGTCTTGTCGGGCTTCTTGATGACAAAGATTATTATCACAGGAATGGAAAACCAAAACTTTTCGCTGCTTAATTTTTATCTTGATCGAGCAAGGCGAATCATTCCCGCGTTGGTTGTGCTATGCGCGGTCTTAGTGCTGGTAGGATGGTTTTGTTTGCCTACCAAAAATTATCAGCAGCTTGGTACGCATATTGTAGCGTCCGTAGCATTTCTTTCAAATTTTAAGTTTTGGAAAGAGACTGGCTATTTTGACGGCGGGGCAAACGAAAAATGGCTGCTCCACACGTGGTCATTGTCGGTTGAGTGGCAGTTTTATATTTTACTTCCGTTGGGGATTTTGATTGTTTGGAAGCTGTTGGGGCCGAAGGCGGTTAAGTGGGTATTAATCGGCGTTGGTATCGGCTCGCTTGCGTTGTCAATTATCATTAGTCAGCGCTCTCCAAGTGGTGCGTTTTATCTGATCCCTACACGTGCTTGGGAGATGTTGGCCGGGGGACTGGTGTGGTGGCTATGTAGATCCCGCATCCAGTTGACGCGGAAATTGTCTGGTTATGTAATGGCTGTTGGTCTAATTATTTTAGGTGTATCAGTTGCGGTATTCGACTCTACAACCATATGGCCAGGGGCTTCCGCAATTTGGCCTGTAGTTGGAACGATGTGCATCCTGGCGGCAAATCTGCAGAACGTGCCAGTGTTGTCTAACAGTTTTATGCAGCGAATTGGTAACAGTTCTTACTCTATTTATTTGTGGCATTGGCCATTTGTTGTTGCATTGGCATATGCTCGATTGGAATCAAATTGGATACTGATTTGTTTGGGGGTCGTATTGTCAATCGTCATGGGCGAGATCTCGCTAAGAATGATAGAGACGCCTGCACGGACCAAACTACGAGCATATTCCAGGGGCAGCCAGTTGAGCATTTTTATTGGCGGGGCATCAGTCGTCCTTTTGATCGGCGCTCTAGCCGCATTTAAAACTTTTCCTGGCAGAATACCAGAAAGTGTCGAACGGGTATCTGCAGCAGCTTATGATATGGATCCTCGGGCTGAGCAATGCTGGGAGTCAACGGACGGTCGGACTACCCCTGTATGTTTCTACGGTACAGGCAATCTTGCCGCGATTATGATTGGAGACAGTCACGCCGGTGCAACAATCACAGCTTTTGCCGAGGCCGCTCGAATTGAATCAAATAATGGCGTTTCTTTGTTTGGGAAAAAAGGTTGCCCAACGTTGACTCATGCGAAGCGAGATGGATATGAATGTGATGATTTTAACTCGTGGATGCTTAAAACTACGTCTGAAATCCCTTCTAATATACCGGCTGTAATCATCAATCGAACCACGTCTTATGTTGACGGACTAATGGCTAACGAGTCTCCAAAAAACCTAGTGGGTGTTCCCATAGTCTACTTTGATAAGAAAGGAGACACGGCGACGCTCTATTTTCGAGAGAAATTCAGGTCTGACCTGATCTCTACAGCTTGCAGCTTAGCTCAGGCGAGAGAGGTTTTTTTGGTCAGGCCCATACCTGAAATGGGAGTGGATGTTCCTCGGTCAATGTCGCTTTCACTGTTATTTAGCGGCAAAAGCACCGATGTTTCGATCTCCTTGGAGGATTATCACAAGCGACATGCCTTCATATGGGAGGCTCAAGATGACGCTGTTCGAAGCTGTGGAGTTAAAATTTTGGACCCTTTACCATTTTTGTGCGGCGAGAGTCGGTGCTGGGGAAGCAAAGATGGCCAACCCCTCTATTTTGATGATGATCATTTGAATGAGTTTGGCAATAAGCTATTGATACCGATGTTTCGCCAAGTGTTCAATCAGGGCCGTCTCTAGGTGCTGACTTGGTATTGATCAACACACTTTAGGCTCTGCGAGCGACGCCATTGTTTCTTCAGAATCGCTACGAGAATAAAATTTCATAGCTTTACGAGTAAGCCTGATCTTGTATTTTCGGATTGCTATGTTCAATCCATCATCGGAGCAATGGAAACGGCGGGACGAGAGTTGCGATAAAGCGCTGGTCGGGGACTTTGTCTGAGTAGGTAGGGTAGGGGGCAAGTTTATGAGAGATCAGGGGCAGGATTCATGCTGTGCCTGCCCTGGTCTTGGATGCCCGCTTCAATCACCCCCGAAACGACAGTCCCTTTTTTTAAAAATCTCAAGACTGTCGCGGCGGTGAAGGTTGCACGCCGGCTTGCCTATCGACCGAAGAGGGGGGGCTCTCCTCGGCCACTAGGGCAAAAAAACGCTGTGAAAAAAAAGCGGCGCAGTGCAATAATGGCTTAAGGCCATTATCTGATTTCTTATAAGTACTATTAATGAAAACGACATTTTCTGCGAAATTGTTTATTGTTTTTGTTGCGTCGCTATTGGTCTGCATTATCTATTTTCTGGTTGAAGCATTTCTGTAGCGAACTTCACGTCCGGCGGGCGTGTTGGTGTTGCTGTATGAGAAATCTACTGATCACAAACAGGCTGCCCAATATCAAGCCTAAAAAGCCACCTAGCAAAATGAATTTTTTTGAGGGTGTGGTATTGGTGGCTTTTACGTCGTCGAGGGCGTTGAACGCTCGCACGTTATTGCCAGGAGCCAAGGCAGGTAAGTTCAGCGCGATGGCGTCCGTGTTCGCTGTATCCAGGGCGGATTTGAGTTGCGATCGCGCCAGCGCTTCAGTTGTCGCGGTGGCCGATGCGACATACAGGATAGCCTCGTTTTTACCTGTTTTCGGCGTAGTTTCCTTCACGTTAACCGACTGCGCCGCCATCACGCCCATGGCCGTATAGAACATGTCGTTTTGTATTGAACTGTAGAGTTCGGTTTCCTTCAGTGGTGGATTCGCTTGGGTGCTTGCATCGTTGTCTTTAATTTCTTTATATAAGCTGTAGAGCGACGACTTGGTGATGTAAGTACTGGCAGTCCATTGTTCGGGAGCCGTTGCATTGATTGCAAATGAGACAGCCGCGCCCGCGAGAGTGGTGGCTATGATGGTTTTCTTACTTGACCACAAGGCGAGGAGAATTGGAATCAGGTCTATTTCATCATCTGTGGAACGCGGTTTTGAATTCGTTGAAATGCTCACGAAAAATTCCTTTATTTACGTTCCCGGATTGTAGAGAAAAAACCGACATATGACATGTATTAATCCCACCGCGATTAAATGCGAATAGTTCCTGTTTGTTGTGGCGGGTGTTGTTTCAATCGACTGTTCGCGCTTTGATTGCAGTTTGAACTGCAACTGGCACGTACAGAAGTTTCATGATGCCTGGCAACACACTGGCATAGGATCACTCGCATGACCGATTCGTTCACGCTCGAGCCGCCAGGAATCTGAAAAATGCGCTTGAACCTGATAAAAACCATGCTTATTGCCGGTGTTGTGCTGCTCAGTGGTTGCTCGGGCGTCAGCACCAGTACATGCCTTTCCGAAGGCTGTCAGTCGTTCGATGGCCATGGCGCCGCGAATGCGACCAAGGTGAACGTTGGCGGGAGCGGGTTGGGCAGTAGTTTCAGCCAGTACAGCTCAGGCTTGCTGCACGATTAAACCCGTGATCGGGGCAGGGTTGCCTGCCCCTTTTTCGTTCAATGACCGCCTTGCATCCGTCGTGCGATCAGGTAAACGCCCAGCCCGACCAGCGCCGTGGCCGCGCCGATATACCCGGTGCTGGTCCATCCCAGCCCCGCTGTAATCGCCATGCCGCCAAACCACGGGCCCAGCGCGTTGGCCAGGTTGAACGCAGCATGGTTGGACGCGGCCGCCAGGCTCGGTGCTTCGTGCGCGATGTCCATCAGGCGGATTTGCAGCGGTGCGGCCAGTGACACCATGGTGCCGACCAGGCCGATGCCCAGCAGCACGCCCCAGAGCGACCCGGCGGCGAATGGGAAGAACAGCAGCACCGCCATCGACCACACCAGAATCAAACCCACCGCCCGAAATTGCAGGCGATCAAACAGCTTGCCGCCGGCAATGTTGCCGATAATCCCGCCGACGCCAAATGCGGCCAGCCCGAACGGAATCCATTGCGGTGACACCTTGGTGACTTCAAGCATCGTCGGCGCCAGGTAGCTGAACACGCAGAACATCCCGGCAAAGCCGATGGCGCCAATGGCCAGGGCCATCCACACCTGGGGTTTGGTGAAGGCGCGCAGTTCCTTGCGCGGGTCGCTGCGTGGTTCATCGCGGCGATCGGGGACGTAGTGCCAGACCAGCGCAATCGTGCACACGGCGATGGCACTGACCAGTGCAAATGCCGAACGCCAGCCCAGATACTGGCCGAGGAAGGTGGCAATCGGGTTGCCCAGCAGCATCGCCAGGGTCAGCCCCATCATTACCCGCGCGACGGCGCCGGCGCGTTTGTCGGTGGGCACCATGCTGGAGGCGACAACGGCAGCGATGCCAAAGTAGGCGCCATGGGGCAGGCCACTGATAAAGCGGAAAGCCACCAGTGAACCAAAGGTCGGGGTGAACGCCGTGGCCAGGTTGCCCAAGGCATACAGCCCCATCAACAGCAGCAACATATGTTTGCGCAGCAGTTTGGCGCCGAGGATTGCCAGCAGTGGCGCGCCGACCATCACGCCCAGGGCGTAGGCACTGATGGCGTGGCCGACCTGGGGTTCGCTGAGGTTGAGGTTGTGGGCAATGTCGGGCATCAGGCCCATGATGGCGAATTCGCCGGTACCGATAGCGAAAGCGCCCACGGCCATGGCCGCTTCCATTTTGGCGGCACTGCGCGCGGGCAGCACGTGCCCGGGAGTTTGGTGGATAGACATGGATCGCTCTGTTTGGATGAATGGCACGAAGGAGAGCCGCCGATGCTACGCAAGCAGCGACGAAGGTGTCTAGAACAGCCTTTTTCGGCAGAGTTCCATCGCCCTGGCCACCCTGTGACCCCACGTCGCGCCCATCGGGCTTGACAGTAAAGCGTTAAAACCCGCGTTTTAGAGCTGTCAATTGGCCAAACAGCGCATAACCGCTGTTTGGCGTGATATTCTGCGCGCCGTCTTGGTCTAGTCTTTCTCCGGTGCGTACACCCGTATACGTCCCGGTGATTGGCTGTCGCCCAGGTAGCTGAAGCCAATAATGATAAGAAGTCAGCGCAGAAGGGACATAAAAGTGAGGTCGACACGTCGGCCTTGTGTGCCCACCCTGCGGTCCCCGAATGAATGTGCACACCCCGCGATGCGTTGCCTGGCGCAGCGTGATTGAGGGGTGCCCATGATCCGGATCGGCAGGGCGGATGGCGTTTTATCATAGGTGCTACTGATGTTTAAAAAAGTAAACACTGCCCTGCTGGGGCTGGCTTTGTCGCTGGGGATAACGTCCGTTCACGCGGAAGAGGCAAAGAAAGTCGATGTGCTGCTGATCGGCGGCGGCATCATGAGTGCGACCCTGGGTGTATGGCTCAATGAGCTGCAGCCGGACTGGTCGATGGAAATGGTCGAGCGCCTCGACGGCGTGGCCGAAGAAAGCTCCAACGGCTGGAACAACGCCGGTACCGGTCACTCGGCCCTGGCTGAGCTGAACTACACCCCCGAAGACAAGAACGGCAACGTTGAGATCCCTAAAGCGGTCGAAATCAACGAAGCGTTCCAGATCTCCCGTCAGTTCTGGTCCTGGCAGGTCCAGCAGGGCGTGCTGAAGAACCCGCGTTCGTTCATCAACTCCACGCCGCACATGAGCTTTGTGTGGGGCGATGACAACATCAAGTTCCTCAAGAAGCGTTACGAAGCACTGAAAGCCAGCCCGCTGTTCGCCGGCATGCAGTACTCCGAAGACCCGGCGCAGATCGCCAAGTGGGTTCCGCTGATGATGGAAGGGCGTGACCCGAACCAGAAAATCGCGGCCACCTGGACCCCGATCGGTACCGACGTGAACTTCGGCGAGATCACCCGCCAGTTCGTCGCTCACCTGCAAACCACGCCGAAGTTTGATCTGAAACTGTCGAGCGAAGTGCAGGACATCACCAAGAACGCCGACGGTTCGTGGCGCGTCAGCTACAAAAACCTGAAAGACGGCACCAAGACTGAAACCGACGCCAAGTTCGTGTTCATCGGCGCTGGCGGCGGTGCCTTGCACCTGCTGCAGAAGTCGGGCATCCCGGAAGCCAAGGAATACGCCGGCTTCCCAGTGGGTGGTTCGTTCCTGGTGACTGATAACCCAGCCATCGCCGAACAGCACCTGGCCAAGGCCTACGGCAAGGCTTCGGTTGGCGCGCCACCGATGTCGGTTCCGCACCTGGACACCCGCGTGCTTGATGGCAAGCGCGTAATCCTGTTTGGCCCATTCGCGACCTTCTCGACCAAGTTCCTGAAAGAAGGCTCGTATCTGGACCTGCTGACCAGCACCACCACCCACAACATCTGGCCAATGACCAAAGTCGGTATTCGCGAATACCCACTGGTCGAGTACCTTGCCGGCCAACTGATGCTGTCGGATGACGACCGCTACAACGCGCTGAAAGAGTACTTCCCGAACGCCAAGAAAGAAGACTGGCGCCTGTGGCAAGCCGGTCAGCGCGTGCAGATCATCAAGCGTGACGAAGAGCAGGGCGGCGTCCTGAAACTCGGTACCGAAGTGGTCAGCTCCGCCGACAACACCATCGCAGGCCTGTTGGGTGCATCGCCAGGCGCGTCCACCGCGGCTCCGATCATGCTGACCGTGCTGCAGAAAGTGTTTAAGGACAAGGTCGCGACCCCTGAGTGGCAGGAAAAACTGCACCAGATCGTACCGAGCTACGGCACCAAGCTGAACGACAGTCCTGAGGCTGTTGCCAAGGAATGGGCGTACACCGCCGGTATCCTGCAACTGACCCCACCGCCTGCGATTCCGCAGCTCACCGCTCCAACGGCCACCGAGGCTGCCAAGCCTGCGGCTGAGCCGAGCAAGCCGGCTTCTGACCTGGCGCTGTAAGCCGAGTACCGAGCCTGTGTAAAAAGCCCGCTGAACCGGTAACGGTCAGCGGGCTTTTTTGTGCGCAGTGTCTACACCTTGAAGTGCCTGACCTGCTCGTGCAGGTGCAACGCCAATGCATTGCCGGTATCGCTGAGGAGGTACAGGTGCTGCGCCGACAGCGGCGGCAGTTCCGTCATGTGTTTCAACCCTTCGCCCATGCGACTTTTTTCCATCAGGCCTACCGCCACGCCACTGCGCACACAGGCTTCAACCGCTGATGAGTTGGGGCTCTCCAGCAACACACGGTGGTAAACCCCGTGATCCTTCAACGCCTGCAAGGCCGCCGCGCGGTAGGGGCAGCCGGCGACAGGCACGGTGATCGGCAGTGCCGCATTCGACGCACAGCTAAAGCCCTCGGCCGCAACCCACAACGGTTGAACCGACCCCAGGCGTTCACCCTGTGCCAGCGGTTGTGCGCTCACGGTAATGGCCAGGTCCAGCTGGTTTGCCATGAATAAATTCAGCAATTCACCACTGGTACGTGCTTCTACTTCCAGTTCGAGCAGCGGGTTGTCGGCGATCAAGTCGGGCAGGAATTCCTGCATGAATGCCGGTGCGTAGGTGTCGGGAATGCCCAGGCGGATTTTGCCCTGCATGCGCTGGGGCATCAGCGTGATCAGCAGGCGGTCGTGGCTCTTGAGAAATTCGGTGGTTTCGCCGAGGAGTTTCAGGCCGTACAGCGTCAGTTCCACACCCTGGTTGCTGCGGCTGAACAGGCGTTGGCCGACTTGGTCTTCGAGTTTTTGAATCTGCGTGGTCACGGTCGACGCGCTGCGGTGCACATGTTCGGCCGCCTCGTTGAAGCGCCGAAAGCGCGCCACGGCGTGGAAGGTGCGTAACAAGTCGATATTCAATTGTCTGGCCATGATTCCACTATTACGGATTGGTAGTGCGGGTTATTCAAATATACAGAATCATGCGTGGCCCTTAGCCTTTCAGTCAACGTGCACTGACCGGAGGCTTCATGACGCGATCAACCTTAAAGCGGCTGCTATTGCAGGTGGCGTTCGTGCTGTCGTGGAGCTCAGGCTATATCGGCGCCAAATTGGGCACGCAGGGTAGTGGTGCGTTCAACTTGCTGTTCTGGCGTTTCCTGTTGGTCTCGGTGTGCCTGGGACTGTTCCTCAATGTGAGGTTACTGCGGATCTCGTGGGCACAGGTTCGCCATTACGCCGTGATCGGGTTTCTCTCGCAGTTCCTGTATCTGAGTTGTCTCTATGTCGCGATTCAGAATGGCTTGCCGCCCGGCATCGCGGCGATCATCGCCGCGTTGCAGCCGTTGATGACGGCGGCATTGTCGACCGGCAGCGCTACCGAGCGCAGTGGGGGCTGGCAGTGGATCGGCCTGATGATCAGCTTCGCTGGCGTTTCCATTGTGATAGCTGGGCAGCATGGCAGTGATGCGGGCAGCGTCGGCTGGGTCATGTACGTGTTGCCACTCGCCGCGGCACTGGGGCTGACGCTGGCGACCCTGTATGAGCGCCGCACGGTGCAAAAAACCGACGCTGGGTTGGTGTTGCCGCTGTTCATCCAGTCGCTGCTGACCTTGATCGGCTTTACCGGCGCCGTGCTCTACACCGACACGCTGAGTATTCCCCACGACCCTGACGTGTTGATCTCAATCGTCTGGCTCACCGTGTTCTCGACCTTCGTCGCCTATTTGAGCCTGTGGATGCTGCTGCGCGTGATGACCGCGACCCACGTGGCCGCGCTGGTCTATCTGGAGCCACCGGTCACCCTGGTGTGGGCGGCACTGATGTTTGGCGACGTGATCCATGCGCCGACCTACGCCGGCATTGCTGTGGTCGCCGCCGGGCTGCTTTTGGTGCGCCTGAAACGACCGACCGTCGCGTGCAGCGCTTGAGGGCTGTGGGTTCAGCAAGCTGACAGACACCTCCTGTTAAAAAGTACCCAGGGCCAAGCAGGAGCGTGGCTGCAACAAGGGGGCATTTTTCAGCGATGCAGGTACTGGGCGCCAGCGCCCGAGGATTGTTTATGTGGCTACGTTATGCGGCACTGGCGGCCATGGTCGTCGCGGCATCCGGGTGTGTGCAAGAACGCGTTGTGCATGAGCGCAGGCCGGTGCAACGTGAGTATGTCGAAGTCGTCGCGCCGCAACCGCCGCCGGTGCAAGTGATTGAAGTCGAGCCGCCGGTTCGCTACGGCTACATCTGGTCACGCGGTTACTGGCGTTGGGAAGGTGGGCGCTACGTCGCGGTGCACGGCCATTGGGAGCCGGTGCGCGAAGGTTATCGCTATGTGCATCCGCATTGGGTGCAGCGCAATGATGGGTATCACTGGCAGGCGGGTGGTTGGGTTCGCTGACCCCGGCTGAATCGGTAGCGTTTTTGCAGGCGCAAGCTTGCGCCTGCAAAAAACCTTAAATCGGCTTCTGGGTACCCAGCAGCCGAACTTCCCGCAACAGCGCCGCGCCCAATTGATCGGTGCCCAACTCCCTATAACCCACCGCCTTGACCTCGCCATTCTCCTCTGCCTGGATGAGGATCACCGGGGTTTCCTTGCCGGTGGCTTCGTCCACATGCATGGCGTACTGGGGAATATCCAGCTTGATCGGTGTACCCGCCGCCTGGCCTTTCACGTTGATCAGGAAGGCGGCGCAACCGGTATCGACATCCATGCTGGTGGCGGAGCGGCCGCTGACAAAGCAGCTCTTCGGCAGGTCGGGCCAGGTGATGGTGTCGGCCAGGACGAGGGTCGGGGCGATGGCCAGGGCGGCGAGTAGAAACGTGCGCACGTCAGTCTTTCTCTCGATCAAGGTTAGAAACGGTTTTTACCAAAGCCCGCCCGTAGTCGCAACGCTGCGGTTCAGCCCAGGCGTTTCATGCCCGTTGTCTTGATCGCGTTGAGGTCGAAGGTGGCCGTGTACTTGCAACCGGCGGCATGGGCGCAGCGTTCGATCAGGCAGTCTGCAAAGTCGGCCTTGTTCGCCACAAACTTGCGCAGTGCCTGCCAGATGATCTCCCCATGCTCCACGGTCAATTCGCGGGTGCGTAGCAGGGTTTCCAGTACCGTCACCACATCGCTCTTGGCCGACTGGTAGCAGCTTTGCAGTACCCACACCAATTCCACGATCGACACCATGCTGACAAAGCCGGGCGAGGCGGTGGTCAGCGATTCGATCAGCTCGGATGCCTTGGCGGATTGAACCGGATCATCCTGGGTGACGTAGCGCACCAGCACATTGGTATCCAGTCCGATCATCCGGCTTTTGCCCCCTGTGCTGCGATGGCCTGGTTCATCTCCTCGATGGAAACGGCCTTGGCAGGTTTGCGGATCAAGCCCTTGAGGTCCTGAACCCTGTGGCTCGCGGCAATGATGGAAAACTGCCCGTTTTCCATTTCAACAAACTCGACCCGGTCGCCTGTTTCCAGGCCAAGGGCTGTCCTGACTTGGACAGGAATGGTGATTTGACCTTTCGAGGTCAGTGTGGCGGTCGCCATAGTGAAGATCTCCATCGTTATATTCCTTACCTTAGGGTAAGGAGTGACAGAGGACAATATCCGTTGGTCCATAGGTCGCTCATCTGGTGTGGGTTAGTCGGAACAGGTAAAACACTAGTCCGAACTGTTCCCGCCCACAGGGTTTAAAGAGATACAAACCATGACCGACCGCTTTCTCATCATTCCCCCTTCCATGCACCCCATCGTCGAGCGCGCCGGCTACGTGCCGGCGGTCAAAGTCGGCAAGACGTTGTACTGCGCAGGCCAGGTCGGGCGGACGGCTGCATTGGCGGTGATCGAGGACCCCGAGGCGCAGTTCGTCGCGGCCTGGGAGAATCTGCGGGAGGTTCTGGAGGAGGGTGGCTGCACCTTCGACGACGTGGTGGACATGACCACCTATCACGTCAACATGAGCCAGCACATGGCGGTTTTTCGCGAGGTGAAAAACCGTCTGTTCCCACGCGGGCATTGCGCCTGGACCACGATCGGAGTGTCTGAACTGGCACACCCCGGTCTGCTGGTGGAAATCAAATGTGTGGCGGTACAACGCTAATTCATTGCACCACGCGGTAGCACGGTACGTACGCCGCGCCGCCCGGTAGCTTCATGCGGTGCTGGGCGACGAAAGCCTGCAATAGCTCGTCCAGCGGTTTCATGATGGCCGGGTCGCCGTGGATCTCATACGGACCATGCTGCTCGATCAGGCGGATGCCCTTGTCCTTGACGTTGCCTGCCACGATCCCCGAGAACGCGCGGCGCAAGTTGGCGGCGAGTTCGTGGGGCGGCAGCGCGTGGCTCAGTTGCAGGCTGGCCATGTTGGCGTGGGTCGGGTCGAACGGGCGCTGGAAACCTTCGTCGATTTTCAGCAGCCAGTTGAAATGGAATGCGTCATTGCGCTCGCGACGGAACTGTTTCACCGCCTTGAGACCCGCGGTCATCTGCCGCGCCACTTCGGCCGGGTCGTCGATGATGATCTGGTAGTGCGCCTGTGCGGCCTCGCCCAATGTAGCGCCGACGAAGGCATGCAGTTGTTGCAGGTACGGCGCGGCGTGCTTCGGCCCGGTGAGGATGACCGGGAACGGCAGGTCGCGGTTGTCCGGGTGCATGAGGATGCCCAGCAGGTACAGGAACTCTTCGGCCGTGCCGGCGCCGCCTGGGAAGATGATGATGCCGTGGCCGACACGCACGAACGCTTCCAGGCGCTTCTCGATGTCCGGCAGGATCACCAGTTCATTGACGATCGGGTTCGGCGCTTCGGCGGCGATGATGCCCGGCTCGGTCAGGCCCAGGTAGCGGCCGCCGGTAATTCGTTGTTTGGCGTGGGAAATGGTCGCGCCTTTCATCGGACCTTTCATCACGCCAGGGCCGCAACCGGTGCACACGTCCAGGCTGCGCAGGCCGAGTTCGTGGCCGACTTTCTTGGTGTATTTGTATTCTTCGGTATTGATCGAGTGCCCGCCCCAGCACACCACGATTTTCGGCTCGACACCCGGGCGCAGCGTGCGCGCATTGCGCAGCAGGTGGAACACGTAGTCGGTGATGCCCTGGGAGTTGCTCAGGTCGATGCGCTGGCTGTCCAGCTCGTTCTCGGTGTAGACGATGTCGCGCAGGGCGCTGAACAGCATCTCGCGGGTACTGGCGATCATCTCGCCATCGACGAAAGCGTCGGCCGGTGCGTTCAGCAGCTCCAGGCGCACGCCGCGATCCTGCTGGTGGATGCGCACTTCAAAATCTTTGTAGGCGTCGAGGATGGTCTTGGCGTTGTCGATGTGCGCGCCGGTGTTGAGGATCGCCAGGGCGCATTGGCGGAAGAGGGTGTAGATGCTGCCGGTACCGGCTTCGCTCAGTTGCTGGACTTCACGTTGCGACAGGGTTTCGAGGCTGCCCTTGGGGCTGACGGAGGCATTGATGACTTGACGTTGGGGCATTCTGATTCCTTGAAAGCACAGCCACCGCGCCCGATAGAACTACGCGATGGCTTGAGAATGATGGGCGCCGAAAACGGTCGCACGAGACGATTATTTACCTCAGGCATGCCGCCGAGTGCAAACACCGTCCAGCACCATCATGCCGCAGAAGTTACTGAATCAGCTTCCAGTTTTTGTAGAAAACCCGACGCAGGGTAAAGACCAGCCCGGCAAACCCCGCGATCACGGCGTTCAATACTGAAGGCAGCGGAGTCGGCCGTACGATATCGATAAACAGGCAGTAGCGTTTTGCATCATTCTTGTTGAAGGACGCGTGCATCAACGTGTCATCGAAGATAAACAGCGGGTCGTCGTGCCAGTAGTGCTTGTGCTTGCCCACCTGGATGTAGACGCCGTCGTGATGGGGCGCCGGTGCCATGTTGTAGAGCACGCGAAACATCATGCGCAGCGGGCCGAAGTGGAAGGAGGTCGAACGGTTTTCGTTGAACACCGATACGCCGACAGTCTTCACGAACGGCAGCTTCTCCCGCAGTTGCGGAATGTTCAGCGTGGTTTCGATCGGCCGTCCGTACCATTGGAAAAACAGCATGCCGCGCTTCTTCTCGGCCATGCGTTCATCCAGGTAACCGATGATTTCATCCTTGTGAGCCATGGCATCACTGATCACCTGCTGCAGGTCTGCGCGCCAGGCGGGCGGCAGGTCGGCCATCGTATACACGTGACGGTTGCGCGAACTCAGCAGGTCGAACAGCGTGTTGAACGGCGCCAGCAGCCAGGTGTTACGACCGCTGCCGATAAAGTATTTCTTGATGGTGGGCGCGTCATACAAGCCATTGCGCAGGAAATCGTAGATGCCGCAGACCAGCACCAGGCCGAGAAACACCAGGGTGGTTTCGGGGAAGACCGCAATAATCAGCAATACGCCCAATACCCAGGCGATCGATACGGCCTTTTTATGCAACGCAGACTTGTTCATGACACTCAGCTCCAGCAGGACGCCATTCGACAGGTCCGGATCCGTGGCCGCGAGTGGTGGGGGTTTGAAACATATTGAAACAACTACGTCATGATAAGGCGTTCAGTGCCGGAGAGGCGTTTTAAATCGTGCAAAATTGTGAAGGCTCTACACCGTTTTTAACCGTTGCCCCGCGTGAGTGGATTGGATTTTGTAAACGGAAGATTTGCGACTATCGTGACGCTTCGGTTTTTCAGGCGTCATAGACCGGTACGATTGAAGTTGAATGGCCACCATTGGCCTTCGGCACCTTGGAAGAGGCAGAAATTTTATGATCATCAAACCGCGGGTTCGTGGCTTTATCTGTGTGACCGCTCACCCTGTTGGCTGTGAGGCGAACGTCAAGGAACAGATCGACTACGTCACCCAACACGGCGCCATCGAAGGCGGCCCGAAGAAGGTGCTGGTCCTCGGCGCTTCCACCGGCTACGGCCTGGCCGCGCGCATCAGTGCTGCGTTTGGCTGCGGCGCCGACACCCTGGGCGTGTTTTTTGAAAAAGAAGGCGAAGAAGGCAAGCTCAGCTCTGCCGGCTGGTACAACAGCGCCGCATTCGAGAAGTTTGCCGTCGAAAAAGGCCTGTACGCCAAGAGCATCAATGGCGATGCGTTTTCCGACGAGATCAAGCGCCTGACCATCGAAACCATCAAGAAAGACCTGGGCAAGATCGACCTGGTCGTCTACAGCCTGGCCGCGCCACGTCGCACCGACCCGCAGGGCGTGGTGCACAATTCCACTCTCAAGCCGATCGGCAAGGCCGTAACCCTGCGCGGGATCAACACCGACAAGGGCGTTGTGGTCGACACCACGCTCGAGCCGGCGACCCAGGAAGAAATCGACGGCACCGTGAAAGTCATGGGTGGCGAAGACTGGCAGCTGTGGATCGACGCCCTGCGTGACGCCGACGTGCTGGCCGAAGGCGCCAAGACCACCGCGTTCACCTACCTTGGTGAGAAGCTGACCCAGGATATCTACTGGAACGGCTCCATCGGCGAAGCCAAGAAAGACCTCGACAAGAAAGTCCTGACCCTGCGCGACAACCTCGCCGCACTGAAGGGCGACGCCCGCGTATCGGTGCTCAAGGCCGTGGTCACCCAGGCCAGTTCCGCGATCCCGATCATGCCGCTGTACCTGTCGTTGCTGTTCAAGGTGATGAAAGAGCAGGGCACCCACGAAGGTTGCATCGAGCAGGTCTATGGCCTGTTCAAGGACAGCCTGTACGGCGCCGAGCCTAAGCTGGACGCCGACGGTCGCCTGCGTGCCGACCTGGCCGAGTTGGAGCCAAAGGTCCAGGACGCGGTAGCAGCCCTGTGGAACCAGGTTACCGACGACAATGTCAACGAGATCAGCGATTTTGCCGGCTACAAGGCTGAATTCCTGCGCTTGTTCGGCTTCGAGATCGATGGCGTGGACTACGACGCTGATGTAAACCCTACTGTGAAGATCAACGGCCTCATTAACGCGTAAGCGCAGTGACCGGTAGCAGCCTCGATCATCTGAGTATCGAGGCTGCCGCCTGGCGCTCAGCTACGGTCAAAGGCTCGCGCCAGGCGCGCCTGCGCTTGGATGAAGCCTGAGCGTTTGACACTGATCACTTCTTTTTCCCACAGCGGATTCAGGGGCACGTGATAGCCGCTGTCTTTCGCGGTCCTTACCAGTTCTGCCATTTCCTTGCTGTTATTGATCAGGCAGATTTCGTCGAATTGTCCCAATTTGGCCGGCAGAAAAAAAGTCGCCGGATAGTTGGTCGCCACATCTGCAGCGGGGCTGCCTGAATCCGCGTTGTGGTGGACCACTCGCTCTGCATCGCCCACCAGCTTTTGGTTGATGAGCTCGATCATGTGCTTGATGCGCGGCGTGGCGTTACCGAGGTCGGGATCTTCTCTGCTATAAAAGTGGCCTGCGCTTTCAAAATCCGCGCGCAACGCTTCTGGCACTTGATAGTCGTCGACATCGGCGTGGCGATGCTTGTAGCTGTTGATGCGATCTGTGTAAACACTATGAGCGATATCGGGTACGGGGAGTCTGTCCTGGCGACCGTAGTCGCTGATATGGGGCGCGATCGTGTGCAGGTCATAGTCTGCCGTCAATGCCTTGCCCTCCGGACTTTTCGCCAGCACTTGCACGGGCTTGCCCTCTTGGCTGATGACATAGCGCTCGTCTGAAGACGAAGCGCGCTTGCCTTCGAATACATACTGCTGCTGGCTGGGCCCCAGGGCCTTGAGGTGGATAGTGCCGTCGTCGTCGGGCAGCGTCAGCTCAGAGAGCTTGCCCAGGCCGAGCAATTCATCCAGGCGCGCGCGGGAGATCTCCAGTGGGACGCTTACTGCATGGCCATCGCGAATGCATGCCTGTATTTGCTCGTTGGCGCGTGCGATTTTCTCCGGTGCCAGTGTTGCAGACTTCTCGAGCTTGCTAAGTGCCTGGTCTGCGCAGATCAGACCCGCCTGCGGCCCCCAGTCAGCGCTTTTTCCTTTGATATGGAAGTCCTTGGTGGGGTGTCCTTCCCGTATCAATCCGGTGGCGACGGATTCCACCGGGCGGATACCAATGATGGTGTTGGTCTGTGTTGCGAGGCTTTGCAAGGGAATCAGGTGGTCCGACAGGATTCCGGTCCCGTCCTGGGCACGTGCTGCCGCCGCTTCCACTGAATTCAACGCCGATTGCGCGTGACTCTGCGGACTGGAAGGGCGGGGCTCCAAGGGCGCCTGATTGCGGCTGGATGCAGAGCAATGGGCGTTGATCACGTTTGTCATGGGGAGCTCCAACTGAGGTTTCAGCATACCGTTGGATAATCCTTTCCAGGCTGAGGCATTCCCTCCTTTGCACGTCGGACCCTAAACAGATCGGTTGGCCTGGGCTAAATAAAAAATATGACTACTTGTATGCCCTAAACTCGCGCGAGGGAGGTCAAAGCGCGATTATCGGGGATGCAGGCGCAGTTTATCTGTAGGTAAACTGCGAAATTCCCAGAAGATTCCTACGTTTCTTTGTTCTTCTAGAAGCATGCCAGCATGCCAGACTGGTGTGCCTGTCACGCCACACTAAAGGGGAGGCCCCATGACCATTCGTGCAGTAGTTTTTGATTTCGGCGGTGTCCTGTTCGACTGGAACCCGCAGCACCTCTACCGCCAGCTGATTGCCGATGATCACGAGCGGCAACACTTTCTCGACACTGTCTGCACCCAGGCCTGGAACACCGAGCAGGACGCCGGCCGCAGCCTGGCAGAAGGCACTCGCCACCTCGTCGAGCAATACCCCGAACACGAACCTTTGATCCAGGCCTATTACGCCCGTTGGCACGAGATGCTGCGTGGCTCGTTGCCAGAAGGCGTGGCGATTCTCGAAGCGCTGCATGCCGCCGATATGCCGCTGTTCGGGCTCACCAACTGGTCCGCCGAGACCTTCCCTTATGCGCGGGCCAACTATCCGTTCCTGCAACGCCTGCGCGATATCGTGGTGTCGGGAGAGCTGAAGCTGATCAAGCCGGATGCGGCCATTTATCACGCGAGCCTCGCCCAGGTGCGGGCGCATCTGCCGGATATCCAGCCCGGTGAAGTGGTGTTTATCGACGATGTTGCCGGCAATATCGACGCTGCGGTCGCCTTGGGCTGGCAGGGTATTCACCATGTGTCGGCCGAGCGCACAGCAGCGCGCCTGCGCGAGTTGGGTGTGAGCTTCTAGCGCGCCCATTTTTCCATGGCGAAATCCACAAAGGCGCGCAGTTTGGGCAGGCGGTAGCGATCCTGTCTGTAGAGCAGGTGCATGGGGCGCGAGGGCAGTTGGTAGCCGGGTAACAGGGCCACCAGCTTGCCGCTCTCCAGGTCCGGTTGCACCAGCGCATCGGCCAGCATGATGATGCCCATGCCGTTGACGGCGGCCTGGCGCAAGCCTTGCGAGCTGTTGATGGTCAACGAGCCGGACACCGGCACCTCCACCTCGCCTTCCGCGCCGGTCATGCGCCAGAGTTTGTCGGTGTCTCGCCAGTTGTCGCTGGCCGGGTAGGCGAACGCCAGGCAGTCGTGCTGCTGCAGGTCTTCGGGTGTCTGCGGCGTGCCGCGACGCGCCAGGTACGCAGGTGATGCACACAGCGTGAGGGTGTAGGCCTGCAGGGGCCTGGCGATCAGGCTGGAAGTTTCCAGCTCGCCGAGGCGGATCGCCACGTCGAAGCCGCTGTCGACCAGGTCCATGCGCTCGTTGCTCAGCACCACGTACAGGTTGATCTGCGGGTAACGTTGGGCAAACTCGCTCAGGGCGGGCGTCAGGCGTTCGGTGCCGAACACCGGTGGCGCAGTGATGCGCAGGCTGCCTTTGGGGATTTCGCTGTGGGCCTGCTCCGCCAGTAGCTCGGAGTCGGCTACCAGGCCCAGCACCTCCAGGCAGCGCTGGTAATACTGGCCGCCAAATTCCGTGAGGCTTTGCTTGCGGGTGGTGCGCTTGAGCAGGCTGACGCCCAGCCGCTGCTCCAGGGCGCGCAGGTGATTGCCGACCATGGTGGTCGACATCCCGCATTCGTGCGCGGCGGCCGTCATGCTGCCGGTCTCCACCACTTTCACGTACACCGACATTGCCTGGAACAGATCCATTATCAAGCCCTGGTTTAAAGTTATTGCAGAGTTGCGCAGTTTATCCAGCTCAGATGGCTAACGATACTGGAGGCATCTCAACGATGCACTGGAGCCCGCCACCATGACTGCCGCCTGCCTGATGACTACCTACCAACCCATGGCCCTGAGTTTTACCCGCGGCCTGGGCACGCGCCTGTGGGACCAGCAGGGGCGCGAATACCTGGACGCGGTGGCGGGTGTGGCAGTGACCAATGTCGGGCATTCCCACCCCAGGTTGGTGGCGGCCATCAGCGAGCAGGCCGGTTTGCTCTTACACACTTCCAACCTCTACAGCATCGACTGGCAGCAACGTCTGGCCGAGCGTTTGACCCAGCTGTCAGGTCTGGATCGCGCGTTCTTCAACAACTCCGGCGCCGAAGCCAACGAGACAGCGCTGAAGCTGGCGCGGTTGCACGGATGGAAAAAAGGCATTGAAGAGCCGCTGGTGGTGGTGATGGAGAACGCTTTTCACGGCCGTACGCTGGGGACCATGGCCGCGAGCGATGGTCCGTCGGTGCGCTTGGGTTTCCAGCGTTTACCGGGGGATTTCCTCAAGGTGGGCTTTGGGGACCTGACGGCGCTGGAGGCCATCACCCGGACGTTTGGGGCGCGTATCGCGGCGGTCCTGCTCGAGCCGATCCAGGGCGAAAGTGGCGTACTGCCGGCCCCCGCCGGCTATCTGCAAGCCCTGCGTGATCACTGCACACGCCATGGCTGGCTGATGATGCTCGACGAAATCCAGACCGGCATCGGCCGCACTGGTGCCTGGTTTGCGTTCCAGCATGAAGGCATCGTGCCCGATGTCATGACCCTGGCCAAAGGTCTCGGCAACGGAGTGCCCATCGGCGCCTGCCTGGCCCGAACCGCGGTGGCCCAGCTGTTTACCCCGGGCAGTCACGGCAGCACGTTTGGTGGCAATCCACTGGCCTGCCGGGTGGGCTGCACCGTGCTGGATATCATCGAAGAACAGGGGTTGTTGCAGAACGCCGCACTTCAGGGCGAACGCTTGCTGGCGCGGTTACGCGTGGAGTTGAGTGAACACCCGCAGGTGCTGGCGATTCGTGGGCAGGGCTTGATGATCGGGATCGAATTGGCGACCCCGTATCGCGACCTGTCGCAGCGGGCGGCCCAGGAGCATGGCCTGCTGATCAATGTCACGCGGGGCAAGGTCATTCGCCTGCTGCCGCCGCTGACGCTGGACGCCAAGGAAGTCGAGATGATCGTACGCGCCATTAGCCGCCTATTGGATTGAAGCGAGATCCGCCCTTGTAGGAACGAGCTTGTCCGCTCCTACGAGGGATCTTCATCATCCTCAGAGGTCGTTTCCGTTCAGCCACTCCTGGTTCATCGTTTCGGTATCTCCCAGGTATTCCAGCAACCAGGCCATGGCCGGGGACAGCTTGCCCTGTGCCCAGGCCACGCACGACGGGCTGGCCGGGAAGGGCCGCGACAGGTGCAGCGCCACCAATTCACCCCGTTCGATCCACGGCAGTACCTGATGCGCCGGTGCCATGCCGACGCAGAGGCCGTCGCGCAGGCAATCAATGGCGGAGGCCCAGTTGGGCACCACCAGGCGGCGTTGGTTATCCAGGGTCCAGGTGTCGCGCTTGGGCAGGTTGCGAGAAGTGTCGGTCATGCACAATGAGGCGAATGGGCGCAGTTGGTCGTCATTGAGCAACCCTTGCATGGCTGCCAATGGATGTTTCGCGCTGACCACACACAGCCAGTTCAGCAAGCCCATGTCGCGAAAGGTGAAATGGCTGGCCACCGGCACCGCGCTGGTGGCACCGATGACGATATCGGTGCGCTCATCCGCCAGGGCATCCCACACGCCGTTGTACACCTCGTACTCCAGCAGCAATTCCACTTCAGGAAACTGCCGGTAGAAATCCAGCACCAGTTGCCGACAACGCTGGGGCTTGACGATGGAGTCCACGGCCACCTTCAGCTGGCCGCTCCAGCCATTGGCAACCTGCTGGCACAAACGCCGGGTGCCGAGCATTTTTTTCATCACGCCGCGAGCTTCGTCGATAAACAGGCGGCCGGCGGGGGTCAGCTCGACGTCACGGTGGCGCCGTACAAACAATGGAACCGCCAGCCACTCCTCAAGCTGACGCACCGTATAGCTGATGGCCGACGGCACGCGGTGCAGTTCCTGGGCAGCGGCGCTGAAGCTGCCGTGGCGCGCCACGGCATCGACCACATCCAGGGAATATTCGGACCACATGGCGGCTGCCTTCAAAAATATTGATAAGAGTGTCCAATTATTATCGCTTCACACAAAAACTGTCAGCTTCATAATGGGCGCCAGTCAGCAAATAGTTTGATGGCAGGATCTACAAGGCTTCAATGAAAAATTCTTTTGGTTTTACCGGGTATCTGGCGGGGCTGAGCATGCTCGGCTATTTGGCGATGGACATGTACCTGCCGGCGTTCGGCGCCATGGGCGAGCAGCTGCAGATCAGCGCAGGCGCGGTCGGCGCCAGCTTGAGTATTTTCCTCGCGGGCTTTGCGCTGGGGCAATTGTTGTGGGGGCCGTTGTCCGATCGGCTGGGGCGCAAGCCGATCCTGCTCGCCGGCCTGAGCCTGTTCGTGCTCGGCTGTGCGGGGATGTTCTGGGTCGAAACGGCGCCGCAGTTGCTGGCCTTGCGGTTTATGCAAGCGGTGGGTGTGTGTGCCGCTGCCGTCAGTTGGCAGGCGCTGGTGATCGACCGCTACCCGGCCGACAAGGCTCACCGCGTGTTCGCCAGCATCATGCCGCTGATGTCGCTGTCGCCGGCCCTGGCGCCGCTGCTGGGCGCGATGGTACTGAATCACTTGGGGTGGCAGGCCATCTTCGGCGTATTGCTGGGGGTGTCGGTGTTGTTGCTGGTGCCAACCTTGTTCCTGCGCAGCCTGCCGAAACGTCCGATAGAAGAGGGCGAACCTACGCGTCTGGGGTATGGGCAATTGCTCACGTCCCGCGTGTTTACCGGCAATGTGATGATCTTTGCCGCGTGCTCGGCCAGCTTCTTCGCCTGGCTGACCGCTTCGCCGTTCATCCTTGGGGGCATGGGCTACAGCCCGAACGATATCGGCCTGAGCTACGTGCTGCCGACCCTCGCGTTCCTGATCGGCGGCTACAGCTGCCGCAGCGCCTTGCAGCGCTTCCAGGGCAAGACGCTGTTGCCGTGGCTGCTGCTGGCTTATTGCATCAGCATGGTCGCGTTGTACCTGGTCGCGACATTCACCGCGCCGACTCTCACCACGTTGCTGATTCCATTCTGCCTGATGGCGCTGGTCAACGGTGCCAGCTACCCGATTGTGGTAGCGAATGCGCTGATGCCGTTTGCGGAAAACTCCGGCAAGGCGGCGGCCCTGCAAAACACCCTGCAACTGGGCCTGTGCTTTCTCAGCAGCCTGCTGGTGTCGTCGATGATCGATGAGCCGCTGATGATCACCGTGATCGTGATGCTGGCGACCGCACCGTTGGCGGTGCTGGGTTACTGGCTGGCGCGGCCGAAAACCGTCCATTCAGCGCTGGCGCCGGATCTGGAGTGACACCCCGGTCAAGCTGTAGGCGCTGGCTTGCCTGCAATGCGGACGACTGGGTGCATCAGGTACACCGAGCCGATGCGGTCGCAGGCAGGCCAGCGCCTGCCGTCAGAAGGTGATTTCCAGGTTCACCGTCGGCGTTGAGGTGCGGCTGCCCCGGCCGCCGTCCACGCCGAACTTGTTATGCCAGTACTCATAACCCACCCCAAGGTACAGGTTCGGCTTCACGCTTTTACCCGGTCGCACCGCCACCATCAGTGCAGTGCGCATCAGCGCTTCCGGTGCCGTGTCACGGCCATGGTAGTCCTCGCCTTTTTCCCCGACGTAATTGATGAACCCCTGGAATTTCGCCGCGTGGTTGGCGATCTCGAAAGGACGCATCCACGTCAGGTTGAGCATGTAGGTGTCATCGAAGGTGTGATTGGACTCCTGCGCGCCGGGGATGCCGGTGTGATTGCGTTCCTTGTAGTACATCAGGCTCAGGTCCAGCACCCCCACGGTGTTGAATTTCAGGGTCGGGCCGATCACCAGCGCACGTTTTTTTGCCGACGCGAAGTTGTTGTTGCGGTTGGCGTCGAAGCCCAGGGTTAGCGCGTAGTCCTTGATCAGGCCAGTGCCCAGCGGCCTATCGAACACCCGTGATGCATACAACTGGTGCCGGTACACGGCGTACACCTCGCTGCCCCCGTGGTCGGTGCCCTTGCGCGGGTCGCGGCTGTCGGACAGGAACACATCCAGGTTGAGAAAATTACTGCCGTACGTGTAGCCGCTGGCATGGGTAAAGCTGTAGATGCGCTTGCTGAATTCGTCGGGGTTATTCGGGTTGGTGAACTGCTGGCCGTAGCGAAATCCTACGCTGTTGTTCATCCATTCCACCGCGACAGCCTCCCCGCCGCCGAGGAGGGTGAGTGCGACGGTTGCTCCCTGTAGGGCTTTTTTCATTGTTATCGGTCCTTGGGCGTTCTGGCTCATCACGGCCGGATTATTTTTGTAACGCCGATGGAGGGTATCTTGTTCGGCGGATTGTATACAACTCTATGGACATCCGCTCCAAATATTGCATACAGTGTCCGCACAACAAAAACAGAGAACCCCTCACCATGACTATCCCGAAGGCGTCACCGCAGCGGCCAGAAGATGAGAATCTCGGCGTCGCCGCCAACATGGCTTACGGCCTGCAGCATGTGCTCACCATGTACGGCGGCATCGTCGCGGTACCGTTGATCGTCGGCCAGGCAGCCGGGTTGTCGCCGGCAGATATCGGTCTGTTGATCGCTGCATCGCTGTTTGCCGGCGGCCTCGCAACGCTGCTGCAAACCCTGGGGCTGCCGTTTTTTGGCTGTCAGTTGCCGCTGGTGCAGGGCGTGTCGTTTGCTGGCGTGGCAACCATGGTTGCGATTGTCGGCAGCGACGGCGCCGGCGGGGTACCGGCGATTCTCGGCGCGGTGATGGCCGCGTCATTCATAGGCCTGCTGATCACCCCGGTGTTCTCGCGGATCACCCAGTTTTTCCCGCCACTGGTCACAGGCATCGTGATCACCACCATCGGCTTGACGCTGATGCCGGTGGCGGCGCGCTGGGCCATGGGCGGCAACAGCCGCGCGGCGGATTTTGGCAGCATGCCCAATATCGGCCTGGCGGCACTGACATTGGTGCTGGTGTTGTTGCTGAGCAAAATCGGCAGCGCGACCATCTCGCGCCTGTCGATCCTGCTGGCGATGGTGATCGGCACCGTGATTGCGGTGTTCCTCGGCATGGCCGACTTCTCCGGTGTTACCCAGGGGCCGATGTTCGGCTTCCCCACGCCTTTCCATTTCGGCATGCCGACGTTCCATGTGGCCGCGATCATTTCGATGTGCATCGTGGTGATGGTGACCCTGGTGGAAACCTCGGCAGATATCCTGGCGGTGGGTGAGATCATCGACACCAAGGTCGACTCCAAGCGCCTGGGCAACGGCCTGCGCGCCGACATGCTGTCGAGCATGTTTGCGCCGATCTTTGGTTCGTTCACCCAGAGCGCGTTTGCCCAGAACGTCGGCCTGGTGGCGGTCACCGGGGTGAAAAGCCGCTTTGTGGTGGCCACCGGCGGACTGTTCCTGGTGATCCTCGGCCTGCTGCCCTTCATGGGGCGGGTGATCGCCGCGGTGCCGACTTCAGTGCTGGGCGGTGCCGGGATTGTGCTATTCGGCACGGTGGCGGCCAGTGGCATTCGCACCCTGTCGAAGGTCGATTACCGCAACAATATGAACCTGATCATCGTCGCCACGAGCATCGGTTTCGGCATGATCCCGATTGCCGCGCCGAGTTTCTACGACCACTTCCCCACCTGGTTCGCGACCATTTTTCACTCAGGCATCAGTTCGTCGGCAATCATGGCGATCTTGCTGAACCTGGCGTTCAACCATTTCACCGCAGGCAACTCCGACCAGCAGTCGGTGTTCGTCGCGGGGACTGAGCGCAGCCTGTGCTTCCACGACGTGGCGGCCTTGCGCGAGGGGGATTACTTCAGCGGCGGCAAGTTGTTCGATGCCGAGGGCAAGGAGATTCCGATGGTAGCGGATGTGCCGAGGAAAATGACAAAGCCCGAAACCAGCCACGTTTAACCCTGTGGAAGCGGGCTTGCTCGCGAATGCGGTGAATCAGTCGAAACATAGACCGGCTGACAGACCGCATTCGCGAGCAAGCCCGCACACACGGAGATTCAACTGGCCTTGAGCACTTGGTGCGAACACACCTCATCCAGAAACTTCACCACCGTGCCCATGCACGCCTGGCGCTCTTCCACATGGGGCATGTGGCTGGAGTCTTCAAACAGCGCCCAGCGCACATCGGCGATTTCATCCAGGAACGGCTTGACCACCAGCGGGGTGGCCTCGTCATGCCGGCCGGAAATCACCAGGGTCGGGACATTGATTGCCGACAGGCGGCCGATCGACTTCCAGTCCTTCAAACTGCCGATCACGTGGAATTCAGTCGGGCCGCTCATGGCGTGGTACACCGTGGGGTCCGAATCGACTTGGGCGAAGGTGCGCGCGACTTCTTCCGGCCATGGGTTGACCCGGCACACGTGGTGGTCATAGAACACCCGCGAGGCGGCGAGGTATTCCGGGTCCTGATAAGTGCCGGCGGCTTCATGCTTGAGCAGGGTTTCATGCACACCTTCGGGCAACAGCTTGCGCAGGCGGTTGGCCTCGCTGACCCAGGTGCGCATGCACGTCGGTGAGTTGGCCGGGATAAACGCCCGCAGGCCCTTGGGTTGCAGGATCGCGTGTTCACTGCCGAGCATGCCGCCCCAGGACTGGCCGAGGATCGCGTAGTCGTCGCTGATCTGCAGGTGGTCCAAGAGGTTGTTCAGCTCTGCGAGAAACAGGTCGACCGTCCAGAAAGAGCGGGCCTCGCCGGGCAGGTGGGTCGAGCGGCCGTTACCCAGTTGGTCGTAGTGGATGACGGCGTGGCCGCTGGCGGCGACATCCTTGAACGCGTCTACGTAGTCATGGGTGCAGCCGGGACCGCCGTGAATGACCACCAGCGGGGTGAGGCCGCTGGAGAGGTCGCCGGTGACGCGGTACCAGGTCTGGTAGGCACCAAACGCCGCATAGCCTTCGCGGATTTTTTCGATGAATTCCATTTCGTACCCTGCTCTCTTTGAAAAAGGATCAGGGACACGATAATGCGTGCGCGAAATTTAAGTAACTAGCAAAACAGCTAGGTTTTGCCCAGGGATCAATCTTCGAGCAGGCGGTAATGGGTGGCACGCACCACCGCCTGCACACGGTTCTTGGCCCCCAGCTTGTGCATCGCCGAGGCCAGGTGCAGGGTGACCACGGCCAGTGAGCGGCTCAGTTGCGTGGCGATTTCGGCGGCGGTCAGGCCTTCGGCTGCCCATTTGAGGCACTCGCGCTCGCGCTTGGTCAGATGAATATGCGGGTAAGTGCGCAGTTCCTTGCTGAACAACGGGTAGGCCGCTTCCTGCAATGCGTGGGAAATCAGGCTGAAGTCCGACAGGGTCTGCTGCGCGTCCTGCAACACGGAATGTGCTGTGCCGGTCCGCAGGCCTGTGAGCGAGGCGAAGCCGCCACGGGGCAGGTGGATCGGCACGCTGACACCGCAGGTCAGTTGCTGGTCGTGCAGGTAGGACGAAACGGGGGCGTGGCAGGGGTCGATGATGGTTTGCAGGGCGGTGTCGGCCTTGGCTTCGTAGGACCAAACAAACGCCGACACCGTGCGCAAGGCCAGGTGTTGCACCGGGTCGATCTGGTAAAACCCTTTGCTGCACCACAACGCATGCCAGTCGGGCGGGGTGTTGCGCAGTTCCAGTACCGAGGGGGTGATCAGTGCACCATCCTGGTCAATCGGCACCGGGGTGTAGTCATACACCAGCGCGTCGAAACCCAGCTGTTGGGCGAGGATAAAAGTGTTGTCCATCTGCTCGTCCAGGCTCCTGCCCGGCATCAGACGCTGATTGAAGGCAGTTAGCTTGGCCAGCATCCGTTCTGCTCCCGAATTCATTTGAATCTCGACTTGCTGCAAGTAGAATGCCACGCCCCGGCGAAGGACAGCCAGGCCAAACCTATAAGAAATGCTAGGTTATGGACGCGCGGCATCCTCGGTAGTGTTGGCTCGACAAAAGGCCGCTACCTGCCAGGCCGACACAACACAAGGAATGTATGCATGTGGCGTGAAATTGCCCCCGACCAGCAGTACAACGTGCAAGTCGACGGTCATAACCTCGTGGCCTACAGCTTTGGCGCAGGCGATGAGGTGCTGCTGTGCCTCAATGGCGGCCCGGGGCTGCCGTGTGACTACTTGCGCGACGCCCATGGCTGGCTCAAGGAGCAAGGCCTGCGAGTGGTTGCATTCGACCAGCTTGGCACGGGCGCATCAGCCAGACCGACCGATGTTTCGCTGTGGGAAATCCGCCGTTATGTCGAAGAAGTTGAAACCGTGCGCCAAGCCCTGGGTCTGGGACGCGTGCACCTGCTCGGGCACTCCTGGGGCGGCTGGCTCGGTATCGAATACGCCATCCATTATCCCGACGTCCTGAAAAGCCTGATCCTCGAGAACACCGTCGGCGACATTCCCCACCTGTCCCAGGAACTCGAACGCCTGCGCGGCGCGCTCGGCAGCGAAACCGTGGCCATGATGCAGCGCCATGAGGCCATGGGCACCCTTGACCACCCGCAGTACCAGGCCGCGATCACCTTGCTCAACTACCGCCACGTCTGCCGCCTGGACGAGTGGCCCGAGCCGGTCAAGCGCTCCCTGGGCGACTGGAACATGGGGCCCTACGAAACCATGCAGGGGCCCAACGAATTCCTCTACATCGGCAACCTCAAGGACTGGAACCGCCTTCCTGAAATGGCCGCGTTCAAGATGCCGATCCTGATTACCACCGGCCAGCACGACGAACTCACCCCGGCCTGCGCCATGCGCATGAAAATGGCGGCCCGGCACGCCGAATTGCACGTATTCCCCAACAGCAGCCATATGCCATTTTATGAGGAGCCCCAAGCGTATTTCCCCGTGCTGCTGGACTTCCTCGCTCGCCATCGAGGTTGACGGATGAACCTGGCGCGCTACCGTTTTGTGCTGTCCCGGCCGCTGCAATTGCTGCCGGTGCTGTTTGGCATCAGCCTGATTACCTTCGTGCTGGTGCGCTCGATTCCGGGCGACCCGGCGCGCGCCTTGCTGGGGTCGCGCAGCACACCCGATGCGTTGCTGAAGATCCGCGCCCAGTACGGCCTCGACCAGCCGCTGTGGCTGCAATATTTCTACTTCCTGAAAAACCTGCTCAAGGGCGACCTCGGCCAATCGCTGCTGTACAAGGTCGACGCCCTGAAACTGATCGTCACCCGCATCGAGCCGACCCTGGTACTGGTGCTCGGCAGTGTGCTGCTGGCGCTGCTGATTGCGCTGCCGTTGGCAAGCTGGGCCGCGCGTAACAAGGGCGGTTGGGTGGATAACCTGATCCGCGTGTTTACCACCGTGGGCCTGGGCATGCCGGCGTTCTGGCTGGGCCTGATGCTGATCCTGCTGCTCAGCGTGCAATGGGGCTTGTTCCCGGTGTCCGGCTACGGGCGGACCTGGCTGGACAAGGCCCACCACATGGTTTTGCCGTGCCTGACCATCGCCCTGGCATTGTCGGCGGTGCTGGTGCGCAACCTGCGGGCGAGCATGTTGATGGAGTTGCAGGCCGACCACGTCACCGCCGCCCGAGCGCGCGGGCTATCGGAAGCGGCGGTGTTTCGCCGCCATGTGTTGCCCAACTCCCTGGTGCCGGCGGTCAACCTGCTGGCGGTGAATATTGGTTGGCTGATCAGCGGTACGGTGGTGATCGAAAGCCTGTTCGCGATTCCCGGTATCGGCCAACTGCTGGTGCGCGGCATTTTCACCCGCGACTACATGGTGGTGCAGGGCGTGGCCATGGTGCTGGCGTGCGCGACGGTGCTGGTCAACTTTGTCGCGGACGTGGTGACAGTGGCCCTCGACCCTCGGGTAAAAATGCAATGAGCAGCCGCCCGTTGATTGCCCCGTGGCGCTTGCGTCTGCGTTTGGGTTTGCGCAATGGCCGGCTGACGGCCGCGTGGGGGCTGCTGGTGCTGCTGCTGTGGTTGGCCCTGGCGGTGTTTGCGCCGTGGATCGCGCCGTATGACCCGATTGCGCAGAACACCGATATCAGCTTGCTCGGCCCAAGCCTGGCCCATCCATTTGGCACGGACAACTATGGCAGGGATATCCTTTCGAGGGTGATCTGGGGCGCGCGTATCGACCTGCAACTGGCGATCATCGGCGTGATCTTTCCGTTCATGATCGGCACCTTTGTCGGTGCGGTGTCCGGTTACATCGGCGGGCGCTTCGACAGCGTGTGCATGCGCGTGATCGACGTGATTCTGGCGTTCCCGTTCCTGGTGTTGATGCTGGCAATCATGGCCATCCTGGGGCCCGGCCTGAAGAGTTTTTATATCGCCATGGCATTGGTGGGCTGGGTGTCGTACGCGCGGCTGATCCGCTCGCAGATCCTGGTGCTCAAGGAAAGCGACTTCGCCCTGGCCGCCAAGAGCCTGGGCTTTGGCCATGGGCGCATTCTGTTTCGGCACTTGCTGCCCAATGCGCTGTTTGGCTCGATCGTGTTTTCCATGTCCGATGCCGTGTTGGTGCTGCTCAATGGCGCCGCCGTGAGCTACCTCGGCCTGGGGGTGCAGCCACCGACGGCCGAGTGGGGGACGATGGTCGCCGAAGGCCAGGCGTTTATCACCACGGCCTGGTGGATCTGCACCTTTCCCGGCCTGGCCATCGTCACCCTGGCCATGGGCTTCAGCCTGCTGGCCGATGGGGTGGCGCAAGTGTTGGGGGATCGCGCATGAGCGTGTTGCAGGTGCGTGACTTGAGTGTGATCGCCAACAACGCCGGGCACGATGTGACCCTGGTGGACCGGGTGTCCTTCGACCTCGCCGAAGGTGAAGTCCTGGGCCTGGTGGGCGAGAGCGGCTCGGGCAAGACCATGGCCTGCCGTGGCCTGATGCGCCTGTTGCCGTCGCCCAGCCTGCGCGTGCAAGGCGGTGCCGTGCATCTGGCTGGTCGTGACCTGCTGCAACTCGACGATGCCGGCATGCGCGCCGTGCGGGGTGGGCAACTGGGAATGATCTTCCAGAACCCCAGCAGCCACCTCGACCCCTTGATGCGCATCGGCGCGCAGATCGCCGAGGGCGTGCGCCTGCATCAAGGCGCATCGAAAAAAGACGCGCACCGCCAAGCCATCGAGGTGTTGCGCCAGGTTGGCATTCCCGATCCCCAGGCACGGGTCGACAACTATCCCCACGAATTTTCCGGCGGCATGCGCCAGCGCGCGATGATCGCCGTGGCCTTGGGTTGCAACCCGAGAGTGCTGATCGCCGACGAGCCAACCACTGCCCTGGATGTGACGGTACAGGCGCAAATCCTGCGGCTGTTGCTCGACCTGCGCGACCAGCGCGGCCTGTCGATCATCATGATCACCCATGACCTCGGCGTGGTGGCGCAGACCTGCGATTCCATCGCGGTGATGTACGCCGGGCGCTTGTGCGAGCACGGCAGCAAATACGCGCTGCTGGCGCATCCGCAACACCCGTACACCGCCGGCCTGATCGACTGCCAGCCGGCCCACAGCAGCGGGCATGCCTTGTTGCGCACCATTCCCGGCCAGCCGCCGTTGCTGGATGCGCTGCCGGCGGGCTGCCGGTTCAACCCGCGCTGCCCACAGGCCGGCGCCCTGTGTACCGAAGTGTTGCCCGAAGGTGCGCGGGTGGCGTGTCACTATCCGTTGGGAGTTCGCCCATGAGCTTGTTGCAGATCAAGGATCTGGAGGTGCGCTTTGCGGCGTCCGGCACGGGTGTGTTCGGCCTGAACAAGCAGTGGGTGAGGGCGGTGAACGGCGTGTCGCTGAACCTGGCGGCGGGTGAGACCCTGGGGCTGGTCGGCGAGTCCGGCAGCGGCAAGAGCACGCTGGGACGGGCGATCCTGCACCTCAATCCGATCAGCGCCGGGCAGGTGTTGTTCGATGGCGTCGACATGGCCCACGGCAGTGCGATCGACATCGCCCGGTTGCGTCACGAAACCGCGATGATTTTCCAGGATCCGTATGCCGCGTTGAATCCGCGCCATTCCATCGGCGAGACCATCGCCGAGGTCTTGCGGGTACAGCGCAAGGTCACGCCGGCGCGGATTCCCGACCGCGTTGCCGAGTTGCTCGAACTGGTCGGCCTGCGCCCCGAACTGGCCGGCCGTAAACCCGCCTCCCTCAGCGGTGGCCAGTGCCAGCGCGTGGGGATTGCCCGGGCGCTGGCGGTGGAGCCGCGCCTGATCATCGCCGATGAATGCGTGGCGGCGCTGGACGTGTCGATCCAGGGCCAGATCATCAATCTGTTGCTGGAACTGCAACAGCGCATGAACCTGGCGATCCTGTTTATCGCCCACGACCTGGCCATCGTGCGCCGCCTGTGCGACCGCGTGGCAGTGATGTACCTGGGCAAGATTGTCGAGGAAGGCCCGGTGGAAGCGGTGTTTACCACGCCGCGTCATCCCTACACGGCGGCCTTGATCCAGGCGATTCCGGAGATCGACCCGTATCGGCCATTGCCTGCCGAGCCGTTGCCCGGCGAACCCCCGAGCCCGCTGAATTTGCCTGCGGGCTGCGCCTTTCACCCGCGTTGTCGGTATGCCCGGGCCATGTGTTCCGTGGTGTTGCCGCCGACTCATTTCCTGCACGAGCATCGGTACAGTTGCGTGCTTGAAGAACCGTTGACCCTTCCTGCCCATCATGAACAAGGAGTTATGACATGCAATCGCGCCACTTGAAGTTGCTTGCCGCCGCCACGCTGACGGCGTGGTCGCTGACCGCCGGTTTTGCCCAGGCCGCCGGCGTCCTGACCATCGGCTGCCGTGAAGACAGCACCACGTTCGACCCGATCAAAAGCGCGCAAAACCGCGACACCTGGGTGTTCGCCAACGTTTACGACACCCTGGTGCGCGTGGATAACCTGGGCACCAAGATGGAACCTGGGCTGGCAGAAAGCTGGGACATCTCCAAGGACGGCCTGACCTACACCTTCAAGCTGCGCGATGCGAAATTCTCCGATGGCTCGCCGATCACCGCCGACGACGCCGCGTTCAGCCTGCTGCGCATCCGCGACAACAAAGCCTCGCTGTGGGCAGACCCTTTCAACCTTATCAACACGGCCAAGGCGGCTGACGCGAAAACCCTGGTGGTCACGCTGAAGACCCCGGCGGTGGCGTTTCTCTCGCAACTGGCGTCGCCGACGGTGTCGATCCTGTCGGAAAAGGCCATGACCAAAATGGGCGAGGACGCCTACTCGGAGAATCCAGTGACCTCCGGTGCGTTCACCGTCGACGAGTGGCGCAAGGGTGACCGGGTGATTCTGAAAAAGAACCCGAACTTCTGGCAGGCCGGAAAGGTGAGCCTGGACGGCGTCGAATGGGTGTCGGTGACCGATGACAACACGCGCATGCGCATGGTGCAGAACAACGAACTGGACACAGCGATCTTCGTGCCGTTCTCGCGGGTGGAAGAGCTGAAGAAAGACCAGAACGTGGTGATCCACGCCGACCCGTCCACCCGTGAAGATCACCTGCTGATCAACCACGAGCACGGCCTGCTGGCCAAGCCGCAAGTGCGTCAGGCGTTGGACATGGCGATCGACAAGCAATCGCTGGTCAAGACCGCCACGTACGGTCAAGGCACCGTGGCTTATTCCTACATACCGAAAGGCTCGCTGTACCACTACGCCAACAACCTGCAGCGCCCGTATGACCCGACCGCCGCCAGGAAACTGCTGGACGAGGCGGGGGCCAAGGACTTGAAACTCAACTACGTGGTCAACGCCGGCAACGAAGCCGACGAGCAGATTGCGGTGATCATCAAGGATCAACTGGCCAAGGTCGGCGTCACCGCCAACCTGCAGAAGGTCGACCCGACCCAAAGCTGGCAGATGCTGGTGGACGGTGACTACGATATTTCGGTGATGTACTGGACCAACGACATTCTCGACCCGGACCAGAAGACCACCTTTGTGCTGGGTCACGACACCAACCAGAACTACATGACCCGCTACAAGAACGACCAGGTCAAGGCACTGGTGGCGGCAGCGCGGATCGAGGCCGATCCGGCCAAGCGTGAGCAGATGTATATCGACCTGCAGAAACTGGCGAAACAGGATGTGAACTGGATCGACCTGTACTACAGCCCTTACATCAACATCTCACGCAAGAATGTGAGCAACTTCCTGCAAAATCCGCTGGGTCGCTTCACCCTTGAGGAAGTGGTGAAAAACTAAACCTCAGGTACACCGAACATCAACTGTGGGAGCTGGCTTGCCTGCGATAGCGGTCGGTCAGTTGGCATGTGTGCTGGCTGACACTGCGCTTTCGCAGGCAAGCCAGCTCCCACAGTTGCCCTGCGGTGTTTCAGGGTTATTGCGCGTCAAACGCCTGCCCGTTGATCCCGGCACTGTCCGGCCCCATCAGGTACAGGTACACCGGCATGATCTCTTCCGGCGCCGGCCGCTCCATCGGGTTTTCACCCGGATACGCCTGGGCGCGCATGCTGGTGCGTGTGCCGCCGGGGTTGATGCTGTTGGAACGTACCGCCGCCACATCCTCGAGTTCGTCGGCCAGGGTTTGCATCAAACCTTCCGTGGCAAACTTCGACACCCCATACGCCCCCCAATACGCCCGGCCCTTGCGCCCGACGCTGCTGGAAGTGAACACCACCGACGCATCCTGGGACAGCTTGAGCAGCGGCAGCAAGGTGCTGGTCAGCATGAACATCGCGTTGACGTTCACGTGCATCACGCGCATGAAGTTTTCACCGGACAACTGCTCGATCGGCGTGCGTGGGCCGATGATCGAGGCGTTGTGCAGCAACCCGTCGAGGTGGCCGAAGGCCTTTTCGATCATCGCCGCCAGCTCATCGTATTGATGCGGCAGGGCCGTTTCCAGGTTGAACGGGATCACCACCGGCTGCGGGTGGCCTGCGGCTTCGATCTCGTCGTAGACCTGGGCCAGGTTGGCTTCGGTCTTGCCCAGCAGCAGCACCGTGGCGCCATGGGCCGCGTAGGTTTTCGCCGCCGCCGCACCAATCCCGCGACCGGCACCGGTCACCAGGATGACGCGGTCTTTCAGCAGTTCTGGACGTGCGGAGTAATCAAACATAAATAGCCTCGACAAAATTCAACAGATTGCTAACACCACGCTTGAGAGTAGTGAAGATCCCCTGTGGGAGCGGGCTTGCTCGCGAAGGCAGCGTGCCAGTCAATGAACGTGTCAACTGACCCACCGCCTTCGCGAGCAAGCCCGCTCCCACATTTATATCTTCATTGGCCTCAGCAACTGCACAGCGCGTTATCCAGCACCTTGCGCAGCTCCAGCGGGTGATCCACCACCACATCGGCGCCCCAGTGACGCGGGTTGTCATCCGGGTGGATGTAGCCGTAGGTCACCGCCGCCGTGCGCGTGCCGGCGTCGCGGCCGGACTCGATGTCGCGCAGGTCATCGCCCACGAACAGCACGCTGGCCGGGTCCAGGTCGAGCATCTTGCAGGCCAGGATCAGCGGCTCCGGGTCCGGCTTGCTGTTCTTCACATGGTCCGGGCAGATCAACAGCGCCGAACGCTCGGCCAGGCCCAGTTGCTGCATGATCGGCTCGGCAAAGCGCACCGGCTTGTTGGTGACCACGCCCCAGATCAGCTTGGCTTTCTCGATGTCTTGCAGCAGTTCTTCCATGCCATCGAACAGCTTGCTGTGGATCGCGCAGCCCTTGAGGTAGCGCTCCAGGAACTCCTGGCGCAACGCTTCAAAACCTGGCGATTCGGGGTCCATGGAAAAGGTCACGGCGACCATGGCGCGGGCGCCACCGGAGATTTCATCGCGGATGTGCTGGTCGTTGATCGGCGCCAGGCCGCGATCGGCACGCATCGCCTGACAGATGGCGATAAAGTCCGGCGCGGTGTCCAGCAGGGTACCGTCCATATCGAAGAGAACCGCTCGCAACTTCACAGGCTTACTCCTCGCGCAGGGTCTGGATCATGTAGTTGACGTCAACGTCGCTGGCCAGCTTGTAGTGCTTGGTCAATGGGTTGTAGGTCAGGCCGATGATGTCCTTGACGGTCAGCCCGGCCTGGCGACTCCAGGCACCCAGCTCGGAAGGACGGATGAATTTCTTGAAGTCGTGGGTGCCGCGCGGCAGCAGCTTCATGATGTATTCGGCGCCGATGATCGCGAACAGGTAGGCCTTGGGGTTGCGGTTGATGGTGGAGAAGAACACCTGGCCGCCCGGCTTGACCATGCGGAAGCAGGCGCGGATCACCGAGGACGGGTCTGGCACGTGCTCGAGCATTTCCAGGCAGGTGACCACGTCGAACTGCTCGGGCATTTCCTCGGCCAGGGCTTCGGCGGTGATCTGGCGGTATTCCACGCTCACGCCGGATTCCAGCTGGTGCAACTGGGCCACGGCGAGCGGCGCTTCGCCCATGTCGATCCCCATCACGGTGGCGCCGCGCTGGGCCATGGCTTCGCTGAGGATGCCGCCGCCGCAACCGACGTCCAGCACCTTCTTGCCGGCCAGGTTGACGCGTTCGTCAATCCAGTTGACCCGCAGCGGGTTGATGTCGTGCAGGGGCTTGAACTCGCTCTCGCGGTCCCACCAGCGGTGGGCGAGGGCTTCGAATTTGGCGATTTCGGCGTGGTCGACGTTGCTCATGGTGAATCCTCTAAACCTGATAAATCGTGTGGTCGGTGCCCGGCGCGCACGCCTGGCACCGGCGTTATTCGTGGTGCCCGCTGATGCGTTGGCCCCAGGCAATGGCCGTGGCGGTCAACTGTTGTTCATCCATGCGGGTCAATTGCCGGTCGTCGAGCAACTGCTTGCCGGCGACCCAAAGGTGTTTCACGCAATCGCGTCCGGTGGCATATATAAGCTGTGAGACCGGATCGTAGATCGGTTGTTGCGCCAGCCCGGAAAGATCGAAGGCCACCATGTCCGCGGCCTTGCCGACTTCCAGCGAGCCGATTTCATTCTCCAGGCCCATGGCGAGCGCGCCGTTGAGCGTCGCCATACGCAGTGCACGGTGGGCATCCAGGGCGGTGGCCGAGCCGGCGACAGCCTTGGCCAGCATCGCCGCTGTACGGGTTTCACCCAGCAGGTCCAGGTCATTGTTGCTGGCGGCGCCGTCGGTGCCGATGGCCACATTGACCCCAGCCTGCCACAGGCGCTCCACCGGGCAGAAGCCACTGGCCAGTTTCAGGTTCGACTCCGGGCAATGGATGATGCTGGTGTTGCTTTCTACCAGCAAAGCCAGGTCGTCCTCGCTGATTTGGGTCATATGAACGGCCTGGAAGCGCGGGCCGAGCAGCCCGAGGCGGCCCAGGCGTGCCAGCGGCCGTTCGCCGGTCTGCTCGACGGCCTGTTGGACCTCGAAGGCGGTTTCGTGCACATGCATATGGATCGCGGCGTCCAGCTCCTCGGCGATTACGCGGATCTTTTCCAGGTTGGCATCGCAGACGGTGTAGGGCGCGTGGGGACCGAAGGTGATCTTGATGCGCGGGTGGTGCTTGAGGTCGCCGAACAGCTCGATGCCCTGGCGGATCGCCTCATCGGCGCTGCTGGCGCCGGGAATCGGGAAGTCGAGGATCGGAATCGCGATCTGCGCGCGCATGCCGCTGTTGTGCACGCAATCGCTGGCGACCTTGGGGTAGAAATACATGTCGGAGAAGCAGGTGATGCCGCCCTTGAGTTGCTCGGCGATGGCCAGGTCGGTGCCGCCCCGCACAAAGGCCTCATCGACCCATTTGGCTTCGGCGGGCCAGATGTGCTTTTCCAGCCACGTCATCAGCGGCAGGTCATCGGCCAGGCCGCGAAACAGGCTCATCGCCGCGTGCCCGTGGGCGTTGATCAGGCCCGGGCTGAGCAGCATGCCCGGCAACTCGCGGACCTCGGTGGCCGCCAGTTTCAGCGCGGCGGCCCGTGGGCCGATAAAGGCAATGCGCCCATCGCGGATCCCCAGGGCATGCTCCTTGAGCACCACGCCGGCAGGTTCGACAGGCACCAGCCAGGTCGGCAGGAGTAATAAGTCGAGCGGGGCGGCAGTGGCGGTCATCGCAGGCTTCTTCCGGGGCAGCTATAAAAGAAGGGCGAAGTATACCCGAGCGTCCAGGCTGGCGGATCGCTATAATCGGCGGCTTTTGTTGATGAGTACGGGGTGAGGGATGCGCGATCGACTGTTGGCAGCGGAGAAAGTGAAGGCCATCGATTGGCGTGATGGCGCACTGCACCTGCTCGATCAGCGTGTTTTGCCCTCCCGCGAAAGCTGGGTGGTGTGTTCGACGGTCGAAGACGTCGCCGCTGCCATCCGCTCGATGACCGTGCGTGGTGCGCCGGCCATCGGCATCAGCGCAGCCTACGGCCTGGTGCTCGCTGCCCGTCGACGCATTGCCGAAGGCGGTGACTGGCAGGCGGCATGGGAAGAGGACTACGCGTTGCTGGCCGATTCGCGTCCGACAGGGTCGAACCTGTTCTGGGCCCTCAAGCGCATGCGTGACCGCCTTGATCGTCTCAAGAAGCACGCCGACCCGGCGGCGGTGCTGGAAGCAGAAGCCATCGCGATCCACGAAAGTGACCGTGAAGCCAACCTGAGCATGGCGCAGCTGGGCCTTGAGCGGATTCGCAAGCACCAGGGCAATGCCCAGGCGATCCTCACCCATGGCAATGCTGGCGCCCTGGCCACCGGGGGTGTCGGCACGGCCCTCGGGGTGATCCGCGCTGCCTTCCTGGAGGGGTTGGTCGAGCATGTCTACGTCAACGAAACGCGCCCCTGGCTGCAGGGCTCGCGGCTGACGGCCTGGGAGCTGGCGGGCGAGGGGATTGCGACCACCGTCAATGCAGACTCGGCCGGCGCGCATATCCTCAAGACCAAAGGGGTGACCTGGGTGGTGGTCGGCGCCGACTGCATCGCGGCCAATGGTGATGTGATCGGCACGATCGGCACTTATCAACTGGCGGTGTGTGCCATGCACCATGGCGTGCGCTTCATGGTGGTGGCGCCGAGTTCGACGCTGGACCTGATGATGGCCACTGGCGAGGACGTCGCCCTGGAAGAGCGCGACGCGGGCGAGTTGCTGGAAGTCGCCGGGCAGCGTTTGGACGCGGCGGCTTTCAACCCCGTGTTCGACGTGACTCCCGCCGACCTGATCGATGTGATCGTGACTGAAAAAGGCATCGTCGAACGGCCGGACACCGCCAAGCTGGCCAAGTTGATGTGCCGTAAACGATTGCATTGAGGGTGTTGCGGCCTTCGAGATTGCTATCGCTGGCAAGCCAGTTCCTGCAGTGGCGGTGCGCACTGTGCAAAATTGTAGGAACTGGCTTGCCGGCGAACCCCCTCAAATGTCAACAAAACCATTGGATCCATACGCAAAAAATAGCACCAAGGCATCTCTGAGCCCCTCTCGTCGCCCTCAAGCCTGTCATCCGTCAACTTACTATGCTCCATGCGCATCAGGGGGATAGGTGCGTGGCGGCGATTGTGATAACATCCGGCGGTTTCCAGGGCTGCCCCGAGGGGTGGCCTATAACGTGCAGATCCGTGTCATAACTCGTTGATTTGTCGTAAGTCGTTGTCAGGCACTGTGCCGGCAGCGGCGAGCTTCGTTCGTCCCATATGGATGTGACGAAGTTTCACCCGAAAAAGGAATCAGGCTTCTCATGGGCGAACTGGCCAAAGAAATCCTCCCGGTCAATATCGAAGACGAGCTGAAACAGTCCTACCTCGACTACGCGATGAGCGTAATTGTCGGTCGGGCACTGCCTGATGCGCGCGATGGCTTGAAGCCCGTGCACCGGCGTGTGCTGTTCGCGATGAGCGAGCTGGGTAACGACTGGAACAAGCCGTACAAGAAATCTGCCCGTGTTGTCGGTGACGTGATCGGTAAGTATCACCCTCACGGCGACACTGCGGTGTACGACACCATCGTTCGGATGGCCCAGCCGTTTTCCCTGCGCTACCTGCTGGTAGACGGCCAGGGCAACTTCGGTTCGGTCGACGGCGACAACGCCGCGGCCATGCGATACACCGAAGTGCGCATGACCAAGCTGGCGCACGAGCTGCTGGCCGACCTGCATAAAGAAACCGTGGACTGGGTGCCGAACTACGACGGCACCGAAATGATCCCGGCCGTCATGCCGACCAAGATTCCCAACCTGCTGGTCAACGGCTCCAGCGGTATCGCCGTGGGCATGGCCACCAACATCCCGCCACACAACCTCGGTGAAGTCATCGACGGTTGCCTGGCCCTTATCGACAATCCTGAGCTGACTGTCGATGAGCTGATGCAATACATCCCCGGTCCGGACTTCCCGACCGCTGCGATCATCAACGGTCGCGCCGGTATCATCGAAGCCTACCGCACCGGTCGCGGGCGCATTTACATGCGCGCCCGCTCGATCATCGAAGACATCGACAAGGTCGGTGGTCGCCAGCAGATCGTCATCACCGAACTGCCGTACCAGCTGAACAAGGCGCGGCTGATCGAGAAGATCGCCGAGCTGGTCAAAGAGAAGAAGCTCGAAGGCATCACCGAGCTGCGCGACGAGTCCGACAAAGACGGTATGCGCGTGGTGATCGAGCTGCGTCGTGGCGAAGTGCCTGAGGTTATCCTCAACAACCTCTACGCCCAGACCCAGCTGCAAAGCGTGTTTGGTATCAACGTGGTAGCACTGATCGACGGCCGCCCGCGCATCCTGAACCTCAAGGATCTGCTCGAAGCCTTCGTTCGTCACCGCCGCGAAGTGGTCACCCGCCGTACCGTGTTCGAACTGCGCAAGGCCCGCGAGCGCGGCCACATCCTGGAAGGCCAGGCAGTTGCGCTGTCGAACATCGACCCGGTGATCGCCCTGATCAAGGCCTCGCCAACCCCGTCGGAAGCCAAGGAAGCGCTGATCAGCACCCCTTGGGAATCCAGCGCCGTGGTGGCCATGGTTGAACGCGCCGGCGCCGACTCGTGCCGTCCGGAGACCCTGGACCCGCAATACGGTCTGCGCGAAGGCAAGTACTTCCTGTCGCCGGAACAGGCCCAGGCCATCCTGGAGCTGCGCCTGCACCGCCTGACCGGCCTGGAGCACGAGAAGCTGCTGGCCGAGTACCAGGAGATCCTCAACCAGATCGGCGAGTTGATCCGCATCCTCAGCAGCGCCGTGCGCCTGATGGAAGTGATCCGCGAAGAACTGGAAGTGATTCGCGCCGAATACGGCGACGTGCGCCGCACCGAAATCCTCGATGCGCGTCTCGACCTGACCCTGGGTGACATGATCCCGGAAGAAGAGCGCGTCGTGACCATTTCCCACGGTGGTTATGCCAAGACCCAGCCCCTGGCTGCGTACCAGGCCCAGCGTCGTGGTGGTAAAGGTAAATCGGCTACCGGCGTGAAGGATGAGGACTACATCGCTCACCTGCTGGTCGCCAACAGCCACACCACGCTGCTGCTGTTCTCCAGCAAGGGCAAGGTGTACTGGCTCAAGACCTACGAGATCCCGGAAGCCTCGCGTGCCGCCCGTGGTCGTCCGTTGGTCAACCTGCTGCCGCTGGACAGTGATGAGTACATCACCACCATGCTGCCGGTCGAGGAATACACCGAAGGTCACTTCATCTTCATGGCGACCGCCAAAGGCACCGTGAAGAAGACCCCGCTGGAATCCTTCAGCCGTCAACGCAGCGTGGGCCTGATCGCCCTGGAGCTGGACGAAGGCGACGTACTGATCTCCGCCGCCATTACCGATGGCGAGCGTGAAGTCATGCTGTTCTCCGACGGCGGCAAGGTCACGCGCTTCAAGGAATCCGACGTCCGCGCCATGGGCCGTACCGCCCGCGGTGTGCGTGGCATGCGCCTGCCGGAAGGGCAGAAGCTGATTTCGATGCTGATCCCGGAAGAAGGCAGCCAGATCCTCACGGCTTCCGAGCGTGGTTATGGCAAGCGCACCGCCATCAGCGAGTTCCCGGAGTACAAGCGTGGCGGCCAGGGCGTGATCGCCATGGTCAGCAACGATCGCAACGGCCGTCTGGTCGGCGCGGTCCAGGTGCTCGACGGCGAGGAGATCATGCTGATTTCCGACCAGGGCACACTGGTACGTACCCGTGTGGCTGAAGTGTCGAGCCTGGGCCGTAACACCCAGGGCGTGACGCTGATCAAGCTGGCTAAAGACGAAAAACTGGTGGGCCTGGAGCGTGTGCAGGAGCCATCGGAAGTCGAAGGCGAAGAGCTGGAAGGTGAGGAATTCGACGGCGAGGTGATCGCAGCAGGCGATGACAACGTCGACGAGCCAACCCTCGACGCTGCCGCAGACGAAGAAGAACCGCAGGAATAAGCGGACACACAGGGGGCGGATGAAGATTCGCCCCCTTGTTGTTTGTCCCTTGTGAAATAACACGTCCTTTGGCTGGACGCGCTCAATGTGGGAGCTGGCTTGCCCGCGATGGCAGCGCCACGGTATCACTGCGCTACCGAGGTGCCCTTATCGCCGGCAGGCCAGCTCCCGCAAGGGTCCGCTCCAGAGAAAGGTTGTTGCCGAACATGATTGCAGCCCCACCAGATCAGAGTGAGATTGGATGTGAGCAAGAGAGCCTATAACTTCTGTGCCGGTCCCGCGGCGCTTCCTGAAGCAGTCCTGCAGCGTGCGCAGGGTGAACTCCTCGACTGGCATGGAAAAGGCCTCTCCGTGATGGAAATGAGCCATCGCAGCGATGAGTTCGTGTCCATTGCCACCAAGGCCGAGCAGGATCTGCGCGACTTGCTGGACATCCCATCCAACTACAAAGTGTTGTTCCTGCAGGGCGGCGCCAGCCAGCAGTTCGCCCAGCTGCCCCTGAACCTGCTGCCGGAAGGCGGCACCGCCGACTACATCGACACCGGTATCTGGGGCCAGAAGGCCATTGAAGAGGCTTCGCGCTACGGTCACGTCAACGTTGCCGGTACCGCCAAGCCCTACGACTATTTCGCCATTCCCGGCCAGAACGAGTGGAAGCTGTCGAAGGACGCGGCCTACGTGCACTACGTAGCGAACGAAACCATCGGCGGCCTGGAATTCGACTGGGTACCGGAAGTAGGCGACGTCCCGCTGGTGTGCGACATGTCCTCGGACATCCTCTCGCGCCCGATCGATGTGTCCAGGTACGGCATGATCTACGCCGGCGCGCAGAAGAACATCGGCCCGAGCGGCATCCTGGTCAACATCATCCGCGAAGACCTGCTGGGGCGTGCCCGTTCGCTGTGCCCGACCATGCTCAACTACAAGGTCGCGGCCGATAACGGCTCGATGTACAACACCCCGCCGGCGTTCGCCTGGTACCTGTCCGGCCTGGTCTTCGAGTGGCTCAAGGAGCAGGGTGGCGTGGCTGCCATGGGCAAGCTGAACGAAGAGAAGAAGCGCACCCTGTACGACTTCATCGACGCCAGCGGCCTGTACAGCAACCCGATCAACCTGACCGACCGCTCGTGGATGAACGTGCCGTTCCGCCTGGCCGATGACCGCCTGGACAAGCCGTTCCTGGCCGGTGCCGACGCGCGCGGCCTGCTGAACCTCAAGGGCCACCGTTCGGTCGGTGGCATGCGCGCCTCCATCTACAACGCTGTCGACATCCACGCCATCAACGCGTTGGTGGCCTACATGGCAGAGTTCGAAAAGGAACACGGCTAATGTCTGAGCAAGAACTCAAGGCCCTGCGCGTGCGCATTGACAGCCTGGACGAGAAAGTCCTGGAGCTGATCAGTGAGCGCGCGCGGTGCGCCCAGGAAGTGGCACGGGTAAAGATGGCCTCCCTGGCCGAAGGCGAAGTGCCAGTGTTCTACCGGCCCGAGCGTGAAGCCCAGGTGCTCAAGCGTGTGATGGAGCGCAACAAGGGCCCATTGGGCAATGAAGAGATGGCGCGGTTGTTCCGTGAAATCATGTCTTCCTGCCTGGCGCTGGAGCAGCCACTGAAAGTGGCTTACCTCGGGCCTGAAGGCACCTTCACCCAGGCGGCGGCCATGAAGCACTTCGGCCACGCGGTGATCAGCAAGCCAATGGCGGCGATCGACGAAGTGTTTCGTGAAGTGGCGGCCGGTGCCGTGAACTTTGGCGTGGTGCCGGTGGAAAACTCCACCGAAGGCGCGGTCAACCACACGCTGGACAGCTTCCTCGAGCACGACATGGTGATCTGTGGCGAAGTCGAGCTGCGCATCCATCACCACCTGCTGGTGGGCGAGAACACCAAGACCGACAGCATCAGCCGTATCTACTCCCACGCCCAGTCGCTGGCCCAGTGCCGCAAGTGGCTGGACGCGCATTACCCGAATGTGGAGCGCGTGGCGGTGTCCAGCAATGCCGAGGCGGCCAAGCGGGTCAAGGGTGAGTGGAATTCGGCGGCCATTGCCGGTGACATGGCTGCAGGCCTGTATGGCCTTACGCGCCTGGCCGAGAAAATCGAGGATCGCCCGGACAACTCCACGCGGTTCCTGATGATCGGCAACCAGGAAGTGCCGCCGACCGGCGACGACAAGACGTCGATCATCGTCTCCATGAGCAACAAGCCCGGCGCGCTGCATGAGCTGCTGGTGCCGTTCCACGACAACGGGATTGACCTGACGCGTATCGAGACTCGTCCTTCGCGCAGCGGTAAATGGACTTACGTGTTCTTTATCGACTTCGTCGGCCATCACCGCGACCCGCTGGTCAAGGGTGTGCTCGAGAAAATCAGTCAGGAAGCCGTGGCACTCAAAGTGCTGGGCTCTTACCCGAAAGCGGTTTTGTGAGGCTTTAACATGAGTGGCAACTTCCTCGCCCTGGCTCAGCCGGGCGTGCAACAACTGTCGCCTTACGTTCCAGGCAAGCCTGTGGACGAGCTGGCGCGTGAGTTGAACCTGGATCCTTCGAAGATCGTCAAGTTGGCCAGTAACGAAAACCCGCTGGGCCCAAGCCCCAAGGTGTTGGCGGCCATTCGTGAGGAGCTGGCCGAGCTGACCCGTTACCCCGATGGCAACGGCTTTGCGCTCAAGTCCCTGCTGGCGCAAAAGTGCCGGGTCGAGCTGAGCCAGGTGACCTTGGGCAACGGTTCCAACGACATTCTCGAGCTGGTCGGCCGTGCCTACCTGGCGCCGGGCCTCAACGCGGTGTTCAGCGAACACGCGTTTGCGGTCTATCCGATCGTGACCCAGGCGGTCGGCGCTGATGCGCGCATCATTCCTGCGAAGGAGTGGGGCCACGACCTGCCGGCCATGCTGGCGGCCATCGACGCCCAGACCCGTGTGGTGTTCATCGCCAACCCGAACAACCCGACGGGCACCTGGTTCGACGCGCAGGCGCTGAACGACTTCCTGCAGGATGTGCCGGAGCACGTGCTGGTGGTGCTGGACGAGGCCTACATCGAGTACGCCGAAGGCAGCGACTTGCCGGACGGCCTCGACTTCCTGGCGGCCTACCCGAACCTGCTGGTCTCGCGCACCTTTTCCAAGGCCTATGGACTGGCGTCGCTGCGGGTGGGCTACGGCCTCTCCACGGCGGTCGTCGCGGACGTGCTGAACCGCGTGCGCCAACCGTTCAACGTCAACAGCCTCGCGTTGGCGGCGGCCTGTGCCGCCGTGCAGGATGCCGAATACCTGGAAGAGGGCCGGCGCATCAACGAAAGCGGCATGTTGCAGTTGCAGGCAGGCTTTCGCGAACTGGGCCTGGGCTGGATTCCGTCCAAGGGCAACTTCATCTGTGTCGACCTCGGCCAAGTGGCTGCTCCGGTATTCCAGGGCCTGCTGCGCGAAGGTGTGATCGTGCGTCCGGTGGCTAACTACGGTATGCCGAACCACCTGCGTATCACCATTGGCTTGCCGGCAGAAAATAGCCGCTTCCTGGAGGCGTTGGCCAAGGTTCTGGCTCGTGGTTGATGTCACTGCATTGCAACCTGTTGTGCCTATGATCGGTCGCCTGGTGGTGGTCGGTCTGGGGTTGATCGGCGGCTCCTTCGCCAAAGGCCTGCGTGAGAGTGGGTTGTGTGGCGAAGTGGTCGGTGTGGACCTGGACCCGCAATCGCGCAAGCTGGCGGTCGAGTTGGGCGTGGTGGATCGCTGCGAAGCGGACCTCTCGCTCGCATGTCAGGGCGCTGACGTGATCCAGTTGGCGGTGCCGATCCTGGCCATGGAGAAATTGCTGGCGGTATTGGCGGGCATGGACCTGGGGCAGGCGATCCTGACGGACGTCGGCAGCGCCAAGGGCAATGTGGTGCGCGCTGCGCAACAGGCGTTTGGCGGCATGCCCGCGCGCTTCGTGCCGGGCCATCCGATTGCCGGTTCCGAGCAGAGCGGGGTTGAAGCATCGAATGCGCAGCTGTTCCGGCGCCATAAGGTGATCCTGACGCCGCTCGAGCAGACCGATCCTGCGGCGTTGGCCGTGGTTGACCGGCTGTGGCGTGAGCTGGGCGCTGACGTGGAGCATATGCAGGTCGAGCGCCACGACGAAGTGCTGGCGGCGACCAGTCACTTGCCGCATCTGCTGGCATTTGGCCTGGTGGACTCGCTGGCCAAGCGTAATGAAAACCTCGAGATTTTCCGTTACGCCGCCGGTGGCTTTCGCGATTTCACGCGGATTGCCGGCAGCGACCCCGTGATGTGGCACGACATCTTCCTCGCTAACCGCGAAGCGGTGTTGCGCACCCTGGACACCTTTCGCAGCGACCTCGACGCCCTGCGCGACGCGGTTGATGCCGGGGATGGCCACCAGTTGTTGGGCGTGTTCACCCGTGCGCGGGTGGCGCGTGAGCATTTCAGCAAGATCCTGGCGCGCCGGGCCTATATGGAAACTGCCGTAAACGCCGATGACCTGACCTTCCTCGCCAGCCCGGGCGGCCGCTTGAGCGGACGTATCCGGGTGCCGGGTGACAAGTCGATCTCGCATCGCTCGATCATGCTCGGCTCTTTGGCCGAGGGTGTGACAGAGGTTGAAGGTTTCCTCGAGGGTGAAGACGCCCTGGCGACCTTGCAGGCTTTTCGCGACATGGGTGTCGTCATCGAAGGTCCGCACCATGGGCGCGTGACCATTCATGGCGTGGGCTTGCATGGCTTGAAAGCCGCGCCGGGGCCGATCTACCTGGGTAACTCCGGCACATCCATGCGGCTGCTGTCGGGGTTGTTGGCGGCGCAAAGCTTCGACAGCGTGTTGACCGGCGATGCGTCCTTGTCCAAGCGCCCGATGAGCCGCGTGGCCAAGCCGCTGCGGGAAATGGGCGCGGTAATCGAGACCGGTCCGGAAGGGCGTCCGCCATTGACCATCCGCGGCGGCCAGGTGTTGAAAGGCCTGGCCTATTCGATGCCGATGGCCAGTGCACAGGTCAAATCCTGCCTGTTACTGGCCGGGTTGTACGCCGAGGGCGAGACTTCGGTGACCGAGCCCGCGCCGACCCGTGACCATACCGAGCGCATGTTGCGCGGTTTTGGCTACCCGGTGGCGGTGAGCGGCGCGACCGCGTCGGTGCAATCGGGTCATGCACTGACCGCTACCCATATAGAAGTGCCGGGGGATATTTCCTCGTCGGCGTTTTTCCTGGTGGCGGCGTCGATTGCCGAGGGTTCCGAGTTGTTGCTGGAGCATGTCGGCGTCAACCCGACGCGGACCGGGGTGATCGATATCCTGCGGCTCATGGGCGCAGATATCACCTTGGAAAACCCGCGTGAAGTAGGCGGCGAGCCTGTCGCGGACTTGCGTGTGCGTGCTGCGGCCCTGAACGGTATCGAGATCCCCGAGGCTTTGGTGCCGTTGGCGATCGACGAGTTTCCGGTGCTGTTTGTTGCGGCGGCCTGTGCCAAGGGCCGCACTGTGTTGCGCGGGGCGCAGGAGCTGCGCGTGAAGGAATCCGACCGTATCCAGGTCATGGCCGACGGTCTGTTGGCGCTGGGCGTGAAGTGTGAACCGACTCCCGATGGGATTATCATTGACGGTGGCCTGATGGGCGGTGGTGAAGTGCACGCCCAGGGTGATCACCGGATTGCCATGGCGTTCAGTGTGGCTTCCCTGCGGGCGACGGCACCTATTCGTATCCGTGACTGCGCCAATGTTGCTACGTCTTTTCCGAACTTTCTTACACTGTGTGCCCACGTCGGCATCCGTGTTGCCCAAGAGGCTCAATTGTGAATATCAAAGCACCGGTGATTACCATCGACGGGCCAAGTGGCTCGGGCAAAGGCACGATCGCCGGCATCCTGGCCAAGCGCCTGGGCTGGTGTCTGCTCGATTCCGGCGCGCTGTACCGCCTGCTGGCGTTTGCCGCACGCAACCATGGCGTCGACCTGACCAACGAAGAATCGCTGAAGCTGCTGGCGGCGCATCTTGATGTGCAGTTTGTCGGGGCGACGGAAGGTCATCCCCAGCGCATCATCCTTGAAGGCGATGATGTGACCGATGACCTGCGCAATGAACAAGTCGGTTCCTGGGCCTCCCAGGTTGCCGCGCTGCCGGCCGTGCGCGATGCCTTGCTGCAGCGTCAGCGGGCGTTTCAGGAGCCGCCGGGCCTGGTCGCCGATGGTCGCGACATGGGCACGGTGGTGTTTCCGGAGGCGCCGCTGAAGATTTTCCTCACCGCCAGTGCCGAGGAGCGGGCGCGCCGCCGCTACTTGCAGTTGAAGGGCAAAGTCGATGGTGTTAGTCTGTCGAGTCTGCTAGATGAGATCCGTGCACGCGATGAGCGTGATACCCAGCGCGCAGTAGCCCCGCTAAAGCCGGCGGCTGATGCCATACAGCTGGATTCCACGGAGTTGTCCATCGAGCAGGTGCTGGAACGCATCTTGAGCGAAATCGCCATTCGCGATATCGCCGGGTGACCAAGAAGGCCGCAGGGGACCAGTCATAGTCCTGGGGCGCTTCTTCTAATTGAAACTAACCCACACCGTCTGGGGTGTGGAGATGGGCGTATTCTTCGCCCTTATCAACAGGAATTAAAATGAGCGAAAGCTTTGCGGAACTCTTTGAAGAAAGCCTAAAAACCCTGAACCTTCAGGCAGGCTCCATCATCACCGGTGTTATCGTTGATATCGATTACCAAGCTCGCTGGGTAACCGTTCACGCTGGTCTGAAGTCTGAAGCTCTGATCCCGCTGGAACAGTTCTACAACGATGCTGGCGACCTGACTATCAATGTCGGTGACGAAGTTCACGTTGCTCTGGACTCGGTTGAAGACGGTTTCGGTGAAACCAAGCTGTCCCGTGAAAAAGCCAAGCGCGCTGAATGCTGGATTGTTCTCGAAGCAGCCTTCGCAGCTGAAGAAGTGGTCAAGGGCGTTATCAACGGTAAGGTTAAAGGCGGCTTCACTGTCGACGTTAACGGCATCCGTGCGTTCCTGCCAGGTTCTTTGGTCGACGTTCGTCCAGTGCGCGACACCACGCACCTGGAAGGCAAAGAACTCGAATTCAAGGTCATCAAGCTCGACCAGAAACGCAACAACGTTGTCGTTTCCCGTCGCAGCGTCCTGGAAGCAGAAAACTCCGCCGAGCGTGAAGCTCTGCTGGAATCCCTGCAGGAAGGCCAACAAGTCAAAGGTATCGTCAAGAACCTCACCGATTACGGCGCATTCGTCGATCTGGGTGGCGTCGATGGCCTGCTGCACATTACCGACATGGCTTGGAAGCGTATCAAGCATCCTTCCGAAATCGTCAACGTTGGCGACGAGATCGATGTCAAGGTTCTGAAATACGATCGCGAGCGCAACCGTGTTTCCCTGGGCCTGAAGCAGCTGGGTGAAGATCCATGGGTTGCTATCAAAGCCCGTTACCCAGAAAGCACTCGCGTGACCGCGCGTGTTACCAACCTGACCGACTACGGCTGCTTCGCAGAGCTGGAAGAAGGCGTGGAAGGCCTGGTACACGTTTCCGAAATGGACTGGACCAACAAGAACATCCACCCTTCGAAAGTCGTACAAGTCGGCGACGAAGTGGAAGTTATGGTTCTGGACATCGACGAAGAGCGTCGTCGTATCTCCCTGGGCATCAAGCAGTGCAAATCTAACCCATGGGAAGATTTCTCTGGCCAGTTCAACAAGGGCGATAAAATCTCCGGCACCATCAAGTCGATCACCGATTTCGGTATCTTCATTGGTCTGGACGGCGGCATCGACGGCCTGGTTCACCTGTCCGACATCTCCTGGAACGAAGTGGGCGAAGAAGCTGTTCGTCGTTTCAAGAAGGGCGACGAGCTGGACACCGTTATCCTGTCGGTTGACCCAGAGCGTGAGCGTATCTCCCTGGGTATCAAGCAGCTGGAAAGCGATCCGTTCTCCGAGTACGTTCAAGAGAACGACAAAGGCGCAATCGTTAAGGGCACTGTGAAAGAAGTTGACGCTAAAGGCGCCATCATCACTCTGGCCGACGATATCGAAGCGACTCTGAAAGCCTCCGAAATCAGCCGTGACCGCGTTGAAGACGCGCGCAACGTTCTGAAAGAAGGCCAGGAAGTAGAAGCCAAGATCATCAGCGTTGACCGCAAGAGCCGCGTAATCCAACTCTCCATCAAGTCGAAAGACGAGATCGAAGAGAAAGAAGCCATCCAGAGCCTGCGCGACAAGCCAGCCTCGTCGGATGCTCCAGTTGACACCACTCTTGGTGCTCTGCTGCGTGCGCAAATGGAAAAACAGAACTAAGTTCTGTCAGACCATAGAAAAAGGGCGACTTCGGTCGCCCTTTTTTGTGCCTGAAATTCGTTGAATCAACATCGAGAACCAAGACGCACAGCTCACTGTCAGAACTGACTATAGTCTTCATGAAAGCTGTTCCAGCGTTGTTGTTTTGATAAGGATTTAAATGAACAGGCTTATCGTGCTATTTGCAGTGCTAGTAGTGCTTGCAGGTTGCTCCAGTACCAGCGCCAAGACCCACGCCAAGCGTGGAGTCAGCGGCATCGAGATCGATTGCTCGGGCTTGGGCAACAAATGGGAGAAGTGCGAGAAGCGCGCCGCCCGCGAGTGCAAGATGCAGGGCTACAAGGTGATCACCCGCTCCAGTGATGCCAAGGACGAAGAGGGTGACTACCTGTTCGGCTGGAACCCTGCTGGCGCCGTAACCCGTACCATGCTGGTGATCTGCAATTGATGGCGTTGCGCCGGCCAGACAGGCTTCCATCTATCCCGCAGATAAGTTGCCGCGCGGGCTGTTCAAATTCATCAAGTCATGCTAAAACCTTCGAAGCGCTTTTCCTAGCTGCTTGAAAAAGAAGGGAAAAATATGACGAAGTCGGAGTTGATCGAACGAATTGTCACCCATCAAGGGCTGCTCTCATCCAAGGATGTCGAGCTGGCCATCAAGACCATGCTCGAGCAAATGTCCCAGTGCCTGGCTACCGGGGATCGGATTGAGATCCGTGGGTTTGGCAGCTTCTCCCTGCACTACCGCGCACCGCGTGTGGGGCGGAACCCCAAGACTGGGCAGTCGGTGAGTCTGGATGGGAAGTTTGTGCCTCATTTCAAGCCGGGGAAGGAGTTGCGGGATCGGGTGAATGAGGATGAGGATGAAGGTGTTTGAGTCGTTTTAAATCAGGAGAGGGATATGTATCACGCTAGGCGAGCTTTGCTTGCTCTAATTCTGCTTATCGTAGCGCTGGGCGTTTTGGTATTTGTACTGGAGAATCAGCAAGTGCTCGCCCTTTCCTTTCTGGGTTGGACCACTCCGCAAATACCGGTCTCTATCTTTATCGCGCTTTCTCTGTTAGTGGGTCTCCTTTTAGGGCCTCTTCTTGGCTTTATTTTTCGGCGTAAGGCAAGTCGTCTGTCGGTCTCCTCGGGTCGCTAGCTAAGTCGCTTATCACTCAAGTAGCCATGCGCTTGTAGGCCTCCTCATGATGCTGACTGCCCTGGTGGTGTGCGAGCGTCATGGTTCGCGTCTTTGTGCTATATCATTGTAATCAAGTCATTTCCGTTAGCGGTTGAGGGTGTTGTGCTCTCGCGGTAAGATTTTTATTGTTAAGATTAATGAAATCGCTAAGTGGTGTGCGCTGACGGGTGGGCGTCGGCGTGCAGTCTTTGTCTGCATCTTTAGTCGGAACGAAAGATCAAGTGATATCGTTAGCAGGGTTAGTTCGGCAGCTGTTGATTGTGGTCCTTTTTAGACGGGCTTGTGTTTGAATTATCGAATTTATTTATTTGTTTTTTTTGGTTAGACATGGATCGATATTTCGAGTCGCCGCCTTGGAGGCTCGGCCCGGGATTTTAATATGCTGGGCGGCATTGAAATCTAAATCTATCGCCGATGAATACTGGTATGCATAGTTGTGTTTCGGTGAGTTATTTTTTTTGGGTTTCGGCTGGCTTTCACGTGGGTCAGGGTAGGAGTGGCTTCCAGGTCGGGGTTGCGCCCCATGCGGCCGGCGCTGGCCAGCCTCGCGACTGGTTTTATGAGGTCAAAGTCTGTAAATTGTCAGTAGAAGAATTCCATGCATTCATCGATTAAATGGGCGGTGAGTGCAGGCTGATGGGGGCTATAGCATATTTTTGCTCGCGTCACATAGCGAAGTCACGTCGTAGTTAGGTTTACAGTCAAGGTGAAATGATGAAAACAGTTTTAGTGACCGGAGCGGATGGATTTATTGGATCGCACCTGACTGAGCTATTGGTTCGGGAAGGGTACAAGGTAAAGGCGCTATCTCAATATAATTCCTTTAATTACTGGGGCTGGCTTGAGGATGTAAGTTGCCTGAAAGATATTGAGGTTTTGAATGGTGACGTGCGCGATCCGCATTATTGCAAACACATCACTAAAGGTGTCGATGCTGTTTTTCACTTGGCGGCGTTGATTGCTATTCCTTATTCCTATGTGGCGCCCGACAGCTATGTGGATACTAACGTCAAAGGTACGCTGAATATTTGCCAGGCTGCAATTGACAATGGTGTGCAACGGGTGATCCACACGTCCACCAGCGAAGTCTACGGTACTGCGCAATACGTGCCTATTGATGAGAAACACCCGCTTCAGCCGCAATCACCTTACAGCGCCTCTAAGATGGGCGCCGATGCAATGGCCATGAGCTTTTTCAACGCATTTGATTTGCCTCTGACCATCGCACGTCCCTTCAATACTTATGGGCCTCGTCAGTCTGCACGTGCTGTGATTCCCACAATCATCACTCAGATTGCCAGTGGCAAGAAGCAGATCAAGCTGGGTGATGTTTCACCCACTCGCGACTTCAACTATGTAGCTGATACCTGCCGCGGCTTTCTAGAACTCCTGCGCTGCGACAAGGCTGTAGGTGAGATCGTCAATATCGGCTCAAACTTTGAAATCACTGTGGGTGACACGCTGAACCTCATCCGCGAGTTGATGAGCAGTGATGTCGAGTTCTTGATGGATGACCAGCGTCTGCGCCCTGAGAAATCCGAGGTGTTCCGGTTGTGGTGTGATAACACCAAGATTCAGGGTCTAACGGGGTTCCAGCCACAGTACTCGATCCGACAAGGGCTGCAGGAAACAATTGATTGGTTTACTCGGCCTGAGAACCTGGCTAAATACAAAGCCGATCTCTACAACGTCTGAGGCGCCATCATGCTTGACGCTCTGGTGAAATTTGTACGCGAGCAATACCGTACCAACGAGTTCATTCCTTTGCATGCGCCAATATTTGGCGGGAACGAAAAAAGCTACGTCCTCGAAACCATAGATTCAACGTTTGTTTCCAGCGTTGGGGCTTTCGTTGATCGATTCGAGCGAGACATGGAAACCTACACCGGCAGTCCCCGGGCGGTTGCGACCGTCAATGGCACGGCCGCATTGCATGTCGCACTGATGTTGGCGGGTGTTAAGGCCGGTGATCTGGTGCTCACACAGCCACTTACCTTTGTGGCGACTTGCAATGCCATTGCTTACTGCGGTGCGGAGCCAGTATTCATTGACGTAGACAAGCACACGCTGGGGCTTTCGCCGGTAGCGATGGAGTGCTGGTTGCAGGAGTTTGCTTACCTGGATAGCGATGGCGCTTGCCGGGTTAAAGAAAGCGACAAAATTATCCGTGCCTGCCTGCCCATGCATACTTTTGGTCATCCGGTCGAACTCGACCTGTTGATTGAAGTTTGCACCCGCTGGGGGCTGGTGATAGTCGAGGATGCTGCCGAGTCGCTGGGGAGTCTCTATAAAGGGCGGCACACCGGTACATTTGGTGCTGTTGGCACTCTGAGCTTCAACGGAAACAAGACCATCACAACAGGTGGTGGGGGCATGATCCTGGCGGGAGAGGCTTTGGGTGCCCGGGCAAAGCACTTGACCACGACTGCGAAAAAAGCTCACCCCTTTGAGTACGTTCATGATGAGGTGGGCTACAACTATCGCTTACCTAATCTTAACGCCGCTTTGGGATGTGCCCAGCTTGAACAGCTGGACTCGTTTATTAGCGCAAAGCGTCTTCTTGCGGCGCGTTACCAGTCATTCCTGGAGGGCGGACCCTTCCAGTTTGTTGTTGAACCTCAAGGGTGTCGTTCCAACTATTGGCTTAACGCGATCATCTGTGAGGACCTTGGACAGCGTGATGAATTGTTGGCTTTCAGCAATCAGGCTGGTGTCATGACGCGACCTATCTGGAAGTTGATGAGCCATTTGCCCGCTTACTCTTCAAGCCTGCGGGGCGAATTGACTAATGCATTATGGCTCGAGCAACGTGTTGTCAATCTGCCGAGTAGTGTGGTGCCGGAGTTGCAGGTTTGAAGCGTAACGTTGCAGTGTTCACAGGCACGCGTGCCGAATATGGATTGCTCTATTGGCTGATGAAAGATATTCACGCCAGCCAGAGCATGGCGCTGCAAGTGATTGTAAGTGGCATGCACCTCTCGCCTGAGTTTGGTGAAACGTGGAGGGGCATAGAAGCCGACGGGTTCACCATTGACGCAAAAGTTGAAATGCTTTTGTCTTCCGATAGCGATGTTGGTGTTGTCAAGTCGATGGGGCTCGGTACGCTGGGCTTCGCTGATGCTTTGGACCGGTTGCGGCCCGGGATCTTGATCGTGCTGGGAGATCGGTTTGAGGCACTCGCCATCGTACAAGCGGCATTGATCATGAAGATTCCGGTTGCGCACCTGCATGGTGGCGAGATTACCGAGGGGGCCTACGATGACGCCATCCGACACGCTATTACCAAAATGGCGTTCTTTCATTTCGTAGCCGCCGAACCCTATCGCCAACGCGTTATTCAGATGGGCGAATCACCTGAACGAGTATTTAATGTGGGTGCGATTGGGCTTGACCATTTGCTGCGTAGCCCACGTATGACTCGGGACGAACTAGCGCAAAGCCTGGACTTTGCGTTGGATGGGCCGTTCCTGTTGGTGACTTACCATCCGGTGACCGCACTCGAGGAAGATCCTGCCCGAAGTTTCAATGCGCTATTGTCGGCGCTTGATCAGTTTCCTGAACATAAAGTCATTCTTACCTACCCTAATGCCGATAATGGCGGTCGCGCGATAATTCCCCTGCTGGAGGAGTATGCGCAGCGTAGCCCCCAACGAGTAATACCCATACCTTCGCTCGGATTTCGGCGTTATCTGAGTGTGGTAGCGCTGGCGGATGCGGTCGTAGGCAACTCCTCCAGTGGCATTATTGAGGTGCCGGCGTTTGGCGTGCCGACAGTTAACATAGGTGCACGACAGACCGGTCGTTTATCCTCGGCATCGGTTGTCCACTGTGCTCCGGATGCTGAATCCATCGGAAATGCAATACGCCTTGCACTGACTGACTCGTTCGCTGAAACCTGTAAGAAGGCGGTAAACCCCTACGGTGCTGGCAATGCTGTGCGTGGCATTATGGACGTCCTCGAGCGTTTCCACGGGGAATATCACAAGTCATTTCACGATTTGAGCTAAACCATGAAAGTATCTAACGAAGACTCGGTCTATATCATCGCTGAGGCCGGCGTTAACCATAATGGTGAGCGAGCCCTTGCGTTTGCCCTCGTGGACGCAGCGGCTGAAGCGGGTGCTGATGCAGTGAAATTTCAAACCTTTGATGCCGCACGTCTAGCGTCGAAGGCGGCTCCCAAGGCCTCTTATCAAAAGCAGAGTACCGACGCGGCCGAAAGCCAACTTGCCATGCTCAAAAAACTTGAATTGCCCAAAGAATGGCATGCGGATCTTCAGGCTCATGCACATAGTAGAGGGATTGAGTTTTTATCCACGGCATTCGATACCGATAGCCTGACTTTTTTGTGTGAGATGGATCTGCCATTTTTCAAAGTGCCTTCCGGCGAACTCACGAACGGTCCGCTTTTGTGGCAGTTTGCACATACTGGAAAGCCACTCGTGTTGTCGACCGGTATGGCTACATTGAGCGAAGTCGAGCAGGGCCTGGCGATCGTTGCACATGCGCTGGCGTCTGATCGAGAGCCTGCGAACATGGACGAGGTTTGGAAGAGCTGGAGCGAGCCGCAAACTCGCGCACGTCTCAAGGGACATGTCACCTTACTACATTGCACCTCCCAGTACCCTACGCCGTGGGAGGAAGTGAACTTGCGCGCAATGGATACGTTAAAAGCGTTCGATCTGGCGGTGGGTTACTCCGATCATACGGAAGGTGGCTTGATTTCCGTCGCTGCGGTAGCCCGAGGCGCTAGGGTCATCGAGAAACATTTCACGCTGGACCGCGCTATGCCAGGGCCGGATCATAAGGCATCCCTTGAGCCCGGCGAATTAAAGGCAATGATTAGCCAGATCCGCGTGCTGGAGTTGGCCTTGGGCGATGCCTGCAAGGCGCCTCAACCCAGTGAATGGGACACCCGCAGGGCCGCGCGCCAGCAGGTAGTGGCGGCGCGCGATATTGCTGAAGGCTCCATCATTGGCAGGGACGATTTGACAACGGCGCGCGCCGGCTCGGGATTGCCGCCCACAGCGTTATGGGAGTTGGTTGGAACCCGCAGCAAATTTGCCGTGCAGGCCGGTGAGACCATCAATTAATGAATCAGCCATCTAACCCATCATTGAACTTGGTGATGCTGGGCGCGGGCGGGCATGCCAAGGTCCTGCTTTCACTTGCAAAGGCCTCGGGTTTGCACGTGATAGGCGTCTGTGATCCAGAGCTTCACCGTTCAGGCGTCCTGATGTGGCGCGGACTTACCGTGTTGGGTGGGGATGATGCGTTGGAACCGCTTGATCGCGCGCGCGTCGGTCTGATAAACGGCATTGGTCAGGTAGTTGGGAGTACTCTTCGACGGACCATTTATGAGTCGGCGGTAGCCAGGGGGTTTCTATTTCCTCCACTTGTACACCCGTCTGCTTGTGTGGATGAATCCGCTGTGCTGGGTCACGGAGTACAAGTAATGGCCGGCGCTATCATCCAGCCAGATGTGATCCTGGGATGCAATACCATTATCAATACCCGAGCCAGCGTGGATCATGATTGCACTGTGGCTGCCCATGTACACATCGCCCCCGGAGCGACCCTCTGCGGGAACGTTCAGATAGGCACCGGCGCATTTGTAGGTGCGGGAGCAACTGTTATTCAGGGCTTGATGCTGGGCGAGTACGCTGTCGTCGGTGCCGGGACGGTCATGGTTCGTGACCTGGCAGCCCGTAATGTTTTATTAGGACAAGCGGCGCGTTCCAAATTCGTTCCTGACGAGACAAATAGAGAAGGTAATCAATGAAACAGTGGGAGTTAACACTCGTCGGTCCAGAGTGCTCAATGGAGGAGGCCATCGCGACACTTGATCGTGTTGCTGTGCGTATCGTTATGATTGTCGACGAGGAACGCTGCCTGTTAGGTACTTTGACTGATGGCGACGTGCGTCGAGCGTTGTTGAAACAGAAGGCTTTGTCCACGCAAGTCAAAGATGTGATGTGCACGACGCCGCGCACTGCCGGTCCTAACTGGAGCCGTGAGCGCATTATGGCGGTTATGGACACCTACCAATTATTGCAGTTACCGGTAATAGACACTGAAGGTAAAGTTATCGGGCTTGAGACGTTGCATGAGTTGTTGACCCGCAGGCGTCGTGATAATCCAGTTTTTTTGATGGCGGGCGGTTTCGGCACTCGTTTGCGACCGTTGACACATAACTGTCCAAAACCGCTGCTCAAGGTGGGAGACAAGCCCATTCTCGAGTTAATTCTAGAGAGGTTCATTAGTTCTGGCTTCCACAGATTTTTCATCTCGACTCACTACATGCCTGAAATGATTAGGGAGCACTTTGGCGATGGTAGTCAGTGGGGAGTCTCCATTCGCTACATTCATGAAGATGAACCCTTGGGAACGGGAGGAGCACTGGGGCTGTTGCCTCACGATGAAATAGATGCTCCGCTGTTCTTGATGAACGGTGATCTGTTAACCACGTTGAATTTTGAAAATCTTCTTGAGTTTCATCAAGAGCACCAGGGCGCCGCGACTATGTGTGTGCGTGAATACGAGTATTGCGTTCCTTATGGTGTGATACAAAGTGATGGTCATCGCATACGCTCTATGGTCGAAAAGCCGATTCAGCACTTTTTCATCAATGCGGGTATTTATTTGCTCTCGCCAGAATTAGTGAAGAGTGTCGCCGCGAAAACACGAGTGGACATGCCCACGTTATTGGAAGGCGAAATCGCGGCGGGTCGAGATGTAAATATGTTTCCCGTTCATGAATATTGGCTTGATATAGGCCGGATGGAAGATTTCCAGCGGGCGCAGCAAGAGTTCGGTGGGCTATGAGCGAGCAGGTGAATTATCTAGTCATCGGCAGCGGTAGTATTGCAAAGCGTCATCTTGCAAATCTCAAAAGGCTTTTCGGCGGTAGTCACACGACAATAGGGTGTGTTTCTGCTTCAGGCAGAACTATCTCTGCAAGTGAAGTGGGCGAAGGGATAGTGATTTATAACACGCTGGCGCAGGCGCTCGAAAATGAATATGCGTTTGCTATTATTGCTTCACCAGCACCTTGGCATATAGAGAATGCCGCACAGTTGCTGCAGAAAAATATTCCATTATTAATTGAAAAGCCGTTGTCTGATTCATTAAAAAATTTTAGGTTGTACGAAAGTACGTTGTTAGCACATCAGGATAAAATTGAAGTTGCGTACAATCTTCGCTTCTTGCCATCGGCTGTTAAATTTAAGGCTTTGCTTGAAGATCAGGTAGTGGGGGCAGTGCAGGGGGTCAGCGTTGACGTCGGTCAGTATTTGCCCGATTGGCGCCCGGCGAGTGACTATCGGAGGAATGTCTCTGCTCGTAAAGAATTGGGCGGTGGTGTATTGCTCGAGCTCAGTCATGATCTTGATTACTTAGGTTGGCTGTTTGGTAGATTTGAAACTGCCTATTGCGTCTCTAGAAATACTGGTACGTTGGATGTAAATGTTGAAGATGTCGCGGATGCGCTGTTAGTGCGCGAGGATCGCCTCACTGTTGCGGTGCATATGGATTTTCTACAGCGATCTCCCGTGCGCACGTGCAAAGTAATCGGAGCGCTCGGAACATTGGTTTGGGATATCATCAGCAATACAATTACTCTCCGTACGGGCGCAAATGAAAAAAGGGTACTGTTCGAAGATTCCGAGTATGACAGGAATAATATGTACCTTGATCAACTTCGGCATTTTTCAGATGTTGCCAGTGGGAACGTCTCCCCGGCCATCAGCATTAACGAAGGGCTTAACACGCTATATCTGATTGAGGCAATGAAGGCGTCTGTTTTGACAGGGCTGTCGGTCAAGATTGAGGAGAGTCAAGCGTGAGCACCTATGCTTTTATTTTTGCGCGGGGCAATTCCAAGGGGTTGCCGGGAAAAAACATTAAGTTACTGGGAGGGAAGCCGCTCTTAGCGCATTCCATCTGTGTCGCTCAGCAGGTGCCGGGTATAGACAAGATTTTTGTCTCTACCGATTCTGCCGAAATTGCGGCAGTGGCAGAAGCTTTCCAGGCCACAGTAATCATGAGACCTGACGAACTGGCCACGGATACTGCTTCAGAATGGCTCGCGTGGCGGCATGCGATCGAGACGTTACAAGCTCAGGGAGATAGTTTCGATGTATTTGTGAGTTTACCCGCGACGAGCCCCTTGAGGAACGTTGGAGACGTTCAGCAATGCATGGCAAGCCTTGATGAACAGTCGGACGTAGTCGTTACAGTTACACCCGCTTCACGAAGTCCATACTTCAATATGGTTGTACGTGATGAAGAAGGAGCCAGCCAATTGGTGTGCTCGGGCTCGCAGGTAAGTCGTCGTCAAGATGCGCCGGTCGTGTATGACATGACGACAGTGGCTTATGTGGCTCGCCCAGAATTCATTATGTCCAATGAGCGTATTTTTTCAGGTCGCGTAAAATCCGTTGTTATACCACGCGAGCGTGCGGTCGATATTGATGATATTTATGATTTCAAGTTGGCCGAAATGTTTTTAGAAAGTAAGGACACTGTACATGTTGGAAAATAAAACTATTCTTGTTGTGGGTGCGGGTGGTTTGCTCGGATCAAATCTTGTGTCGGCCTTGCTGGGGCAAGGCGCGTCTGTCATCGCCGCAGATATAAACCGGCAGGCAATGCTTTCTCGCCTGGAAAAGGTATCTGGTTTCGACGCCAGTGGTAATTTAACACTCGTAGAACTTGACTTGAATGATGCCCAAGCCGTCAAAGCTTTTTTTAAGGGGGCCAAGGGGTTGGATGGCGCGGCCAACTGTGCATATCCGAGAAATAAGCATTATGGTGCAAAGTTGTTTGATGTCGAGCTAGAGCACTTTAATGAAAATGTAAGTCTTCATCTGGGTGCCACGTTCTTGTTTATGCAGCAATGTGCCGCGTATTTCCAGAGGGAGCAGCAGGCATTTTCGCTGGTCAATATTTCTTCGGTTTATGGCGTTATTGCTCCGCGGTTTGAAATATATGAAAACACCGCCATGACAATGCCAGTCGAGTATGCGGCAATAAAGGCGGGTGTCCTGCAGCTGAGTAAATATTTAACCGCTTACGTGTCTAATAGCTTGTTCCGATCCAACTGTGTGAGCCCAGGCGGTATATTTGACAACCAGCCTCAGCCTTTTTTGGAGAAGTATAAATCATACTGTATGGGTAAGGGCATGCTTGATATTAGTGATGTCACCGGCACTGTTCTATTCTTGCTGTCTGAAAGCGCGAGATATGTTAATGGGCAAAATATAATTGTTGATGATGGGTTTTCACTATGAGGCCTGTATCGTTGTTGGTCGAGCGTCTAATGCTTAATGCTACTTCATTGGCGGCGACTTAACTTTATGAAACTCCTCGTTATTGGATACATGCTTTGTGTTTATTTTCTGTTGAGAAATAAGCATGTGCTGAGTCCTTCAAATATAGTGTTTGCAAGTTACTTTCTATATTTTGTTTTCCCCGCGTCACTTTTTTATATCCTTGAAGCTCTGAGTTGGCAATATGTGCTTCCCTGGGGAAAAATAAATGACTGGGCGGCGCTCTCCAACGAGGCAGTGTTGTCTTATGCTTATGTGTTCACACTTTTTTTCCTGATAACTCGCTTGCTTGAGTTAATAATAGACCGTCGCCACACGTCTGATATTTTTTTTGAGTATCAGGTAAGGCCCATCGGAATCGCGCTATTGGCCTTCGTCGTTTTGCTAGGAGGTATTTATTTCTTCCAGGTTACCGGCGGTATGGATGCTTGGTTCAGCGATTACAGTAAAACCTATCTTGAGAAAAAGAAAGGGTATGGGGTATTGAATTTTCTGCTCTTGATGGGGGCGAACTTTCTTGCTTTTGCATTGGGCGTACATTGGCGAACAAAAACGCGACTTAATGTGCCATTGGTGCTTTTGGTCCTGGTAGTGTTGGTTTTTTGTGCTTATATTCAAGGGATTAAGAGTAGGATATTTTATTTCCTGATATTTTTTAGCCTGCCGTGGCTAAGTACATTTAAATTGACACTTATAAAATCCAGTTTGATCTTTGCAGGATTTGTCCTGCTGTTTAGTTTTTCCATGTATTTCCGGTCCAATGGATTTTATAATACGCCTGAAATGTTATTGGAGTACTTTCTAAATTATTTCAACACTATCTTTCTGCACGATATGATTTTAAGGGACATGCCACCTGATTTTTTCCTTACGTTCGACTTCCCGTTTAAAAAATGGATGACATTTGTGGGGGTTCCGTCAGAGGGATATTTGCATGATATCAGTCGTTGGCTGACGTCCATTTACTTCCCTTCTCAATGGTTTGATGAATCTGCGACCCAACAATGGCCTATAGAAACAGAGTTGTATTTGAATTACGGTAGTTACATTTTCTGGTTTATTCCTGTTCTGTTGTGCTCGCTCTATATATGTGGTTTGTATTATTTCAGGTTCAGAGGTGGGCCTGTTTTTCTATTTATTTATGTCTCTGAACTGTTGCTGTTCTTAAGTATGTTCAGGGGGAGTATGTTTCAGTGGATAGCGCTCTTTAATATGGGCTTCTATATTTGTATTTGGGCCGGCCGACGCTTGTTGTTTTCCCGTACACGGCAGCTTAGCTCTATACCTACTACATGAACGTCTGGCGGTTGGTTTTATGTTAAGAGAACACGTAGTCCGTGTCGCCAATATCACATTGCGTGGGATGACGCTCGTCAGTAAGTTTGTACTGCTATTTTTTCTTGCTAAATTTCTTCAGGCAAGTGAGGTAGGGTTATATGGATTGCTTTCTGCAACTATTGGCTATGCCCTCTACGTTATCGGTTTTGAGTTCTATAATTTTTCCACGCGAGAAATGATCGGTGAGGACTCCAAACATTGGTTGGGGATGATCCGGGATCAGTTGGCCTTGTATGGGGTTTTGTACTGCATATTCCTGCCTTGCGCGCTTTTCATATTCTATATGGGGTGGCTCCCATGGTCACACGTATTCTGGTTTCTCGTCCTGGCGTTGCTTGAGCATATAGCTCAGGAACTCAATCGTATATTGGTTGCCATCTCTCAACAGCTGTTAGCCAGCGTGGTGCTTTTTTTACGCAGCGGCGCTTGGTGTCTGGCAGTGGTCGTCGTCATGTGGGTGGATGTGTCGGCCCGAAACTTGGACGTATTGCTCGGAGGTTGGGTCGTAGGTTGCTTGCTGGGCTGTATACTGGCTATCAAGAAGATTTCTGAATTTGACCGGAATTCCCTGCGCCGAAAAATAAACTGGAGCTGGGTTTCCCGGGGGGTGAAGATTGCGATCCCATTGCTGGTTGCCAGCCTTGCCATGAGAGGTGTCTTCACCTTTGACAGGTATTTTATTGAGAGTACCGCTAGCCTTGAAGTCCTGGGGGCCTACGTGTTGTTTGTCGGAATGGCATCTGCAGTGCTGTCTTTTTTGGATGCGGGTGTGATTGTGTTTTTCTATCCGAAATTGGTGTCGTCTGCGAAAAAAGGAGATCTGCCACTATTCCGCAAGCAGATGAAGATGCTTGCATTTAACGTTTTAGGCGTCACGGCATTCCTTGTGTTGGCATGTTATGGAGTTAGTGGTCTCGTTTTACACTGGTTGAATAATGCTATTTATTCAGAGAATATTCATATTTTATATTGGTTGTTGTTGGCAGTCGCTGTGTACTCGGTGAGTATGATTCCACATCTTGGACTTTATGCGTTTGGGTTTGATAAACCCCTTTTGTACAGCCAAGTGGTTGGCTTGTTTGTTTTCTTGGCTGGCGCTTACTGGCTCCAGGGCGAAGAGGGTTTTTATGCTGTACCCATATCTATGTGTATTGCCTTTTTTGTGATTCTAATATGGAAGTCATTTGCTTATGTTTTAAGGGTGCGACGTATAAGCTCCAGCGTGCTTATATAATGTGAACTCAATGATCGGATGAGAAGGTTCTCGTGGAATTGAGTGATTCGAATAATAAAGTAGAAACGGTTTGATGGTTGCTCTATGAAAGAAGAATTATTAGTTATTGTTGCAGATTACATTCGGGCAACTGAGAATGAAATTTCCATAGATAAGAGTGTTTACGATCTCGCGAATACGTCTCCCGAGCGCTTGGGTTACATGCCGCGTCCGGCTAAGATACTCAATAAATTCATAAAACGACCTGTATTGTTCAAGCTATTGGTCATGGTGTTGAGAGGACTTTGGCGCGCAGGCGGCGCTTCATTGTTCTTTTTCTATGAAATGATCGTTTTTTACAAATACTCTCGACGTGTCCCTGCGCAGTTAGAAAGTGAAAATCACTCGCGTGAGTACGCGTTAGCTTTTTCAGCACGGGCCGCTGATATATTAACGTCGAAAGTTCTTTCTTTTGAACCGGAGTGCTGGATTACGTTTCCATGGGTGCAAACGAATTTCGAGCGGGAAGTAGAGTCGATTGATGTGTTCTCCTTATTGAAAGGAAAGGATATCTTCGCCGCTTTTGTTCTTGCTGTCATTGCGTCGAGAAAAATCGCTCACAGTAAAAAAAATCAGAGATGGATGCTTCAAAGCTATACCGCATTTCGTTGGTTTGCTGTTCGTATTGCCTTGGGAAAATTGCGTACCCATAAATTAATTATTGCTGAACATTATGATCGGTGGGCTATGCTCGCAGACAGTGTGGCGTCGCGATGCGGGAGAGATCCAGGAAACCAGAGTGATTCAGGCATGGAATTAGTCATGGTGCAGCATGGTTCCCTGTCCGGACTTGCATCACTGGAGTATCAGGCACGCCCCTCGTTACCATTTAAACTTGGGCATAAGCTGAAAAATGTAACTCATGCGTTCGTCTACAACGAAGACGCTAAAATGATATTTGCGTCGGATATCCTCTCGTTTAGTTGTACAGCCGCGGGGGTTGCATTTACCTATTTTAGCCCAGCCATAAAGTTGACTACATATCCCTCTGAAAACCCTGTACGGGTTTTATTTGTTGGTCATCCTATTTGTGAAGGACTGCATGCGCATTTACTTCGGGATCTCGTTCAAGCCTATCAAGTGAGTTTTTATTACAAACCACACCCTACCGCGGGTGCTGCGGAGTCTGTGCAACACGAGGCATGGCAGGTAATTGTGGGGCGTGAGTCTTTCCCGGAGGTCGATTTTCTTATAGCTTACCCCTCAACCTTGGTGATTGAGTACGCCGCATCAGGAATTTCTGCGATACTCCACCCGTTGGATTTGAATCCAGAGGTTTCCTCTGGCCTTCTGGAGTCAATCAAGTCAAAATTAGACACAATGGGCTGTAAAAAATAGAATGAGCGTTATGGTTACTTTAAAGGAGTGGGTATGAGCGGTAAAGACTATCAAATGTGCTCTCGCTGTATTATGGATAGTAGTGATCCGCATATCCACTTTAACGAACAAGGGTTGTGTGATTATTGCGTCAATTTTGATTTGGCGATTATGCCTAACTGGCACCCAAACGAGCGCGGCCACGCCGAACTCATGAAGTTGAGTGAAAAAATAAAGAAAGACGGACAGGGGCGAGATTTCGATTGTATTATTGGGTTGAGCGGGGGCCTGGACAGTTCGTATGTGAGCTACTTGGCCAAGGAAGTTATGGGCCTGCGCCCCTTACTTTTCCATGTGGACGCAGGGTGGAATACAGACCAGGCTGTTGGCAACATTGAAAAGTTGGTCGACGGCTTGGGCTTGGACCTGTACACCGAAGTCATCAATTGGGAAGAAATGAAAAGCCTGCAATTGGCCTTTCTCAAGGCGCAGGTCGCTGATCAGGATATCCCCCAAGACACTGCGTTTTTCTCTGGGCTCTATAAGTTCGCCAAAGCTCACAAAATTAAATACGTACTGACGGGGGGGAACTTTTCCACTGAGTGTTGCCGTGAGCCTGAGGAGTGGGGCGCCTATCCTGGTATCGACAAGACGTTGATCAACGACATTCACGGTCAGTTCGGCTCGCGGAAGTTGAAGAGCTTCCCGATTGTTGACGTATTGGCCTATAAAATTTACTACCGTTACGTTCTAGGCATGCAAGTGGTGCGCCCGCTGAATTTGGTGCCCTACGTCAAGCACGATGCTGAGGCAACCCTGGAGCGATTGTTTGGTTGGAAGAAATTTCAACATAAGCACCATGAGTCGCGTTTTACCCGTTTTTACGAAGACTATTGGATGCCGCGTAAGTTTGGTTATGAAAAGCGGCGCGCGCATTTTTCCAGCCTCATTATGACGGGGCAGATGACGCGTGAAGAGGCATTGCAGCGTATTTCCAAGCCCGAACTTGATGAACAGTTCCTGATGTCAGAGTTTGAGTATGTTGCCAGCAAGCTAGACCTCAGTGTTACAGAGTTGCAGGCGCTGTTTGAGGGGAAGAATAAGACCTTTCACGATTATAAGAATAAGCATTTCATGATTGGCTTGGGAGCTCGAGTACTGTCTGCGTTGGGATTGGAAAGAAGGCTGTTTAGATGATCACCATTATTGATTATGGCCTCGGAAATATTCAGGCTTTTGTGAATGTTTATAGGCGTTTACATATACCTGTCACCATTGCTCGTACTGTGGAGGACTTGCACTCTGCGACCAAGCTTATCCTACCAGGCGTGGGCGCCTTCGATCATGCGATGGAAAGATTGAACGCCTCAGGTATGCGCGCAATGCTTGATGAGTTGGTATTGGTCCGGAAAATCCCGGTGATTGGTATCTGCGTGGGCATGCAGATGCTAGCAGACAGTAGCGATGAAGGCTCACTTCCCGGGCTTGGGTGGGTTCCGGGGCGCGTGCGACATTTTGGCTCTGTACCCGGATTAACAAACCTCCCTTTGCCGCATATGGGGTGGAATGATATTGAGTCTTCACCTGGGCACTCTTTGTTCAGAGGGCTGGAGAATGAGGCAAGGTTCTACTTCCTTCACTCCTTCTATTTTGAATGCGCACAAGATGTTAATGAGGTTGCTCGAACCGAGTACGGTCTGAATTTCAGCTGCGCAGTTTCTGAGGGAAATATCTACGGTGTTCAGTTTCACCCGGAAAAAAGCCATCACTTTGGTGTCGCGCTTCTAAAAAATTTCGCGGAATTATGAAATGTTAAGACCTAGAATTATTCCCTGCTTGCTGATTCAAGATAGCGGACTGGTGAAAACGGTACGCTTCAAGGACCCTAAATACGTCGGGGATCCCATTAATGCTGTCAAGATTTTTAACGAAAAGGAGGCTGACGAATTAATCGTCCTGGATATTGATGCGACGGTTAATAATCGTGAGCCAAATTATAAGCAAATAGCAATTTTGGCTGCGGAATGCCGAATGCCACTTTGTTATGGCGGTGGTATACGTACTGTTGACCAAGCCCGGAAAATTATTGCATCAGGTGTGGAGAAAGTGGCCATCAGTGCTGCCGCTTTGGAGAACCCGCAGCTGGTGGCTCAAATAGCAAATGAAGTAGGTCGGCAAAGTGTCGTTGTAGTTCTTGATCATAAAAAGCGACTGCTGAGCAAGCAGCATGATGTATGGACGCATAATGGCAAGGTCAACACAAAGCGCAATGTACTCGATGTGGCCAAGGAGATGGAGGTTCTGGGGGCGGGCGAAGTGGTGATTAACTCCATTGACAACGACGGTCGCATGAAAGGCTATGATCTTGAGTTGCTTATGCAGCTACGCAAGACTGTCAATACGCCTGTGACGATCCTCGGGGGGGCTGGATCCTTGGAAGATATGGGCAAGGTCATATCGAACTGTGGGGCGGTGGGGGTTGCGGCAGGTAGTTTCTTTGTTTTCAAAGGGCCATATCGGGCTGTGTTGATCAGTTATCCCGATATTACCCAGAAAGAAAAGTTTATTTTTTCAGCGTTGCGCTCTAATTGATCAGCCATTGATCGCAGTAAAAGTTATTCAGCTCAATGCTTCTACTGCGATCAATATCAGGGTCGACTCATTTCCGAGATTGATACGGTTACGATAGAGTCGCCCTTTCCTGAAAGGTATTTAGCAAAAGTTTTTCCAGCGTTCCATTTACCAACTGATGTGCTGATGTTCATATCCACGATGCAGTTCGGCATCTGCGCGGGCATGAAATACTTCTTCTTATAGCTCTCTTTGGTGAATTTCCCATAAAGTTCTTTCATGTCGAAGATTGGGTCTTTCGAATCCCCCAGTGGTAATTGATTTGTGTCGCCGTAGGCTCGATAGAATATATCGCCATATTCATAATTTGTTAACGTTCCAACCCCTTTGCTTCGGATGTTGATAGCGCAATAAGGAAGTGGCGCAAGGCCTTTCAGTTCGCTAATCAAGCCACGCTGAAAGAGTACCTCCTTCATTTTTCCCTCATGTGCATAAATATTAATTGCGCATGCGTGTATCAATATTGATGCTAGTGCCAGGTACCGCAAGCGGGGCATGTGAGCTAGAGACTGCCAAATCGCCGGTAGCAGTAGTACTGCAAAAACAGTGCTGGTGAATGTAAATCGGAGGCTCTCGCCGTGCATCAACCCGATTTCAGATACGCCCGGTACTTTATTGACGGCGATATAGGCAACGCCATTAAATAAAATGCCCAGAAAGAGAATTGAAAAAAGATAGAATGTTTTCTTTTCGCGCCGATAGTATAAGGCTAAACAGGCGGCAGCAAGGCTAGGTAAATACAGGATTGCATAATATTTTGTGAGTTTAAGATAGCTTCCGATGTTGAAGATATTTTTGAGATGAATTTCGTTGTATGTGGCGTATAAGCCGTAGGTGGGGAATATTTTTCTGAGGGCAAAAAAACCTGCTGTTATGAATATGATAAGACCGGCATTGATGAGGCGGTCTTTTGTGTGGGTGTGTTGATACAGGCAGCTTAGTAATATAAGTGATATTGACAGTGGCGCATTCGACGACTGTTGAAATGAAAGGAGAAGCAAGGGGAGACATAATGCCAGTGCTTTTCGATCCAGTAGATAGCGTGTGCAGATTAACGTGGCAAACAACGTAAGTGAATGCATCAAGTAAATGTTTGAGTAGTAAAGCACCCAGGCAGGCGATAAATAAAACAGGATGGCTGTGTAGAATTTTATCTGTCGGGGTATTTCAAAATACCTTGACGCAATATGACCGACTTCAAGGGCTGACAGAATCAGAAAAAGAACAGTAAATAGTTTTGCAAGTGTCTCGTAGTTTATAATTTCATGAAAAATATAAACCGCGTCGTAAATGTAGGGGGTGAAAAACAATCCGGCTTCGCTGAACCATTCGTGGTAGATGTCAGGTCGTTCAAGGGACACGGCATGGGAGACGATGACACCGTCCCATAGATCGGTCCCCATGGTCAGAAAGCCAGCGAGACCAACAGTGAGTGTTATTGCCATCAACAGCTGGAGGCTGATGCTGACAAAATTTATCTGGAGAGTTGTTTCTTTAATATCTGTCCAGGATTTATCAAAAAACATTGTTTTCAGAGAGAACATCCTAGGTCCTTAAGGTATGAGTCTTCGGAGTGGAATGAGCGATAGTTTTATTATTATCTGGGGTCGCGATATGTCCACGTGCTGTGCAGAATAAACGTGATAATGGGAACAGTCAGAATTACTCCGAGGATACCTAACAGGTAATTTAACCCTATCCATTGTGCTAGCCACGCGATGGAGACCGATGCAATGAAGCCTATTACGGACACACAAATGAATTTATAGAGTGTGTGTCTTTGCAGGGGCTGAGAGAAACTCCACAGGGTATTGATTGCATAAGATGTCAGTGTGGCGATAATAAATGCGACGCCGTTCGATAAAGGAGGCGAATACAAGAATACACTGACCATGGCCCAGACGATGAATGCATGGAGGAGGGTGATGAGCAGGCCCGTGGCGCAAAAGCGCAGGACTCTTTTTTTCGCGTCATGCTGGCCGATCATCTGGTGCTGCACCTTGGGTATGCTCACTTCAATCGCCTGCTCATGGTTTCACTGCGATACAGAACACCGAAAGACCCGCTATCCGGTTTAAGCTCATCAAGGGCACCTCTAGCGCGCAAATGCCTTTCAGGACCGCATTCGTGAAGCGGCCATGCTGTGCCAGTTGCGATTTTGGCGCGCGATCTTTCGGTTTGACGCAATCAGCCAATCGAAGAGCTGCTGCGATGGGGAATACGCCTCCGAAAAAATACGCTCCCTTTTTCAGCTCCAATCCGCATGCACCTACGACGGACTCAAGTTGTTTTAAGGTGTAGCGGCGTTTATGTTCGAGAAAAACATCATGCCCGCTCCACAAAAATTGAAACGCGGGCACTGTTATCAAGAATTGGGTGCCAGTAGGAACTTTTTCGACGTATTCCTTCAACAGGCCAATGTCGTCGTCAACATGCTCAAGCACGTCCATGAGCATGACGAGGTCAGCGTCGATGGAGTCAATGGCTTTGCGCAGGAACAGCGGTTTGCCTGCGTAGCTCTCATCGGATTCGTACGCGTAGCTAATATCCACGCACCAGGCTTCTTTGGCGGCAGTGTTTTCAAGCAGATATTTTGAAAAAAAACCAGATCCTGCGCCAATGTCGAGAATTTTAGTGATCGGTGCCTTGCTGAGAAACTTCTCCACCGCCTTTACTTTGGAGCTGTAATACCAATGCTGATTGATTGCATCACCCAGAATTTCAGTTTCTTTAAGGTCCATAAATCAGCTCTTGCTCCCGTAAATTTGACGCACGAGAAATACTGGGCGTCGTTTCGATTCTATGTAGGTCCTGCCCAGGTATTCACCTAGTATACCGATACCGATTAATTGCAATCCGCCCAAAAAGGTCACCGCAACCATAAGAGACGCATAGCCAGGCACATCAATGCCATGAACAATAACTTTCAAAGCAATAAAGATGGCGAGCAGAAACGAGATCGCAGAAAACACTAATCCCAGATAAGTCCATATTTTAAGTGGGTCAGTGCTGAAGCTGGTGATACCCTCAAGCGCGAAGTTCCACAGCTTCCAGCCGTTGAATTTGCTTGTACCGGCAGAGCGTTGAGGCCGGGCATAATCGATGTGGGTGGTTTTAAAGCCCACCCAGGCGAAAAGCCCTTTCATAAACCGCCTCGATTCGGGAAGTTCTTTGAGTGCTTCCACGACGCACCGGTCCATCAAGCGAAAGTCACCTACATTTTCCGGTATTTTCGAGCTGGTCATTTTGTTATGGATGCGATAGAACCAATTCGCCGAAGAGCGCTTGGCCCAAGAGTCCGAGTTTCTGTCGGTGCGGCGGCCGAGGACAACCTCAAAGCCTTCTCGCCATTTGGCGACCATGGCGGGAATCAGTTGCGGAGGATCTTGCAGATCAACATCGATGGGCACGATTATTTGCCCCGAGCACAGCTGCAGTCCTGCCGTAAGAGCGGCTTCCTTGCCAAAGTTTCTGCTGAGATCAACTATATGGATTCGAGAGTCGACACTCTGCAGTTTGAGCAGGTGCGACAGTGTGTCATCGGTGCTGCCATCGTTGATGAACAGAATCTCAAGATCAATCAGCGGCTCGGCCGCAAACACACTCGAGACCGAATCGATAAATAAGGCGACTGTTTCTGACTCGTTGAAAACGGGTACCACCAACGATAGCTTTACTACAGTCTCGGGCGCTGTACTTTGTGTCAATTCACCGTACTCACTTTCGGTCATTGTTTCAGATGCTGTAAGGGTGCTTGCTTTTATTCTCCCACAATCCAGAATCACGTTCCGGTCTTTTTTTCAATAAACATTTGTGTAGGTTGTTTCTGTAATTGCCAAGCACACAAATCTACGGACTTCAAGTGCGGATGTGGACGCTCCTCCCCTGTCGGAGGCATGTGGTAACCTGCAGGCATTGCCTGCAGCGGCTCCTGGTTTCACTACGGATTTGAGCTGGGTGAGATGTGAGTTTCACGGCATACCCGCGATACCCAGTGATACCTGGCGCTTTACGCCTCGACCTTCACAAGGCCGGTGCTCTTCTCTGGCGGTTGGGTACAGTGCTTTTCAAGGGTGATGTCGTGCTAAACTCGCGCTCAAACCTAAGGCCGGCTGGCGTTTTTGCTGGGTAATGTTCGGCAATGATGCGCGCCTCTGGTGCTACGTCCGGTGAGGCATGTTTGCAGGGCCAGCGCGATCGACCTCAGGTTTGAGACTCGTCTGTGCGTTTTGCTCCCTCGCCGCTTAAAGGTATTTCGTCATCACCCTGTTCGCACATCGCTCCTACCCGTGGAGCTTTTCACTCAGGCCCTGTTAGGCCTTTTTCATATTCAGAATTGTATGCGCGGTTTGAGGTAAATTATGTTTGAAGGAAGTAAACTACTCATCTCTGGCGGCACGGGTTCTTTTGGAAATGCTGTTTTAAAGCGTTTTTTGAATACCGAAATTAGTGAAATTCGCATTTTCAGTCGTGATGAAAAAAAACAAGACGATATGCGTAAGCACTACAACAACCCCAAGTTGAAATTTTACATTGGCGATGTCCGCGACTACCAAAGCGTGCTGAACGCCACCCGAGGCGTTGATTACATTTTTCACGCGGCCGCCCTCAAGCAAGTTCCTTCCTGCGAATTTCATCCGATGGAGGCAGTCAAGACGAATGTTATTGGCACTGACAACGTGCTTGAGGCGGCTATTCAGAATGAGGTCAAGCGCGTTGTCTGCTTGAGTACCGACAAGGCGGTGTATCCCATCAATGCCATGGGTATTTCCAAGGCCATGATGGAAAAGGTCATGGTTGCGAAATCTCGCAATGTCGACGAAGCCAAGACCGTCATATGCGGCACTCGCTACGGTAACGTCATGGCTTCCCGAGGGTCGGTCATTCCATTGTTTATCGATCAGATTCGAGCAGGCAAAGCACTGTCGATCACTGACCCGAGCATGACGCGTTTCATGATGACACTCGCGGATGCGGTGGATTTGGTTCTCTATGCGTTCGAGCATGGAAACAATGGTGATTTGTTCGTCCAGAAGGCACCCGCAGCCACCGTAGAAACGCTGGCTCGCGCCTTGACGGCAATGCTGGGGGTCCCCGAGCACCCGATCCAGATTATTGGTACCCGCCATGGCGAGAAACTGTACGAAGCGCTCTTGAGCCGGGAAGAAATGGCATGCTCTGAAGACCGTGGTCAGTACTTCCGCGTGCCGCCTGATCTGCGCGATTTGAACTACAGCAAGTATGTCGAACAGGGGGAGGAAAAAATCTCCACCATGGAAGATTACAACTCCCATAATACCGAGCGCCTTGACGTCGAGGGGATGCAGGCCCTGCTTCTGAAATTGGAGTTCATGCGCGCGATCCAGCGTGGCGAACATGCCACTCCGGAGGAATAAGCAATGAAGGTATTGGTCACTGGCAGCCAGGGTTTTGTTGCCAAAAACCTCCTTGTTCATTTGGCAGTGCGCGAGGACATTGAAGTCTTGGAGTTTTCCCGCGAGGACAGTATTTCCAGCCTGAAGGGAATGCTCATGCAGGCAGACTTCGTATTTCATTTGGCCGGTGTGAATCGACCAACGGATCCAGAAGACTTCAAGTCTGGAAATACGGACCTGACGCGTGTGGTCTGCGAGGGCATTGCCGCCAGCGGCAGGAAAACGCCCGTGCTGTATACCTCGTCAAGCCAGGCGGAACTGGCAAACGCTTATGGCGCGAGCAAGTTGGCTGCAGAGCAGGCTCTATTGGAACTGAGGGAAAAACATGCGGTTCCGGTACATATTTTTCGGCTGCCCAACGTATTTGGAAAATGGGCCCGTCCAGACTACAACTCGGCGGTGGCTACGTTTTGCCATAACATCGCTCGCCACCAGCCTATCAAGATCAACAATCCTGACGCTGCCCTGACGCTGGTCTACATCGATGATGTGATCGCGCACTTTGTTAGGATCATGGACGGTCAACTCACAGGCGATCCATTTCTTTCGGTCCAACCCAGCTATTCCACCACGGTCGGGAAGGTAGCCGAGCAATTGCTGGCGTTCCGTGACAGCCGTGAAACCTTGATCACTGAAGCGGTGGGGACTGGGCTGACCAGGGCGCTTTATTCGACGTACCTGAGCTATGTCCCTCCTGAGTCCTTTACCTACGAAGTTCCTAAGTATGGTGACCAGCGAGGCGTCTTTGTCGAGATGCTCAAGACCCAGGATTGCGGTCAGTTTTCTTATTTTACTGCGCATCCGGGCATCACTCGAGGCGGGCACTACCATCATTCGAAAACCGAGAAGTTCCTGGTGATCAAGGGGGATGCCTGTTTTCGCTTCCGCCATATCGTATCGGGAGAGTTTTACGAATTGTTCACTTCCGGGGAGAAGCCGGAAGTTGTAGAAACAGTGCCAGGCTGGACCCACGATATTACGAACGTGGGGAGCGAGGAGATGATCGTCATGCTCTGGGCCAACGAAATTTTCGATCGTGAACGGCCGGATACTTATGCCTTACCGGTGGGTACAGAAGCCTAAACACACTCTCAAGTAGATAGAGTCATGAAGAAATTGAAGATTGTTACGGTCGTTGGTACGCGCCCTGAAATTATACGTCTGTCGAGGGTGATCGCGGCCCTGGACGAGCACTGTGAACACGTATTGGTGCATACCGGACAAAACTACGACTACGAGCTCAACGAGATTTTCTTTCAGGATCTGGGCATCCGCAAACCTGATCACTTTCTGAATGCTGCGGGAGCAAGTGGCGCGGAAACGATCGGCAATGTGATCATCACTGTTGATCGTGTGCTGGCTCACGTTCAGCCGGAAGCCCTGTTGGTACTCGGGGATACCAACAGCTGCATGGCGGTTATTCCGGCCAAGCGCCGCAAGATCCCGACGTTCCACATGGAGGCGGGCAATCGTTGTTTCGATATGCGCGTCCCCGAGGAGATCAATCGGCGTATTGTTGACCACACTGCCGACATCAACATGACCTACAGCACCATTGCGCGGGACTACCTGCTACGTGAGGGCTTGCCGCCAGACATGGTGATCAAGACCGGCAGTCCAATGTTCGAGGTGCTGAATCATTATCGTGCGGGCATTGATAGTTCGGACGTACTTGAGCGCCTCGGTCTGCAGCAACATCGATTCTTTGTATGCAGCGCCCACCGTGAAGAGAATATCGACTCCGACAAAAACTTCCTCAAGTTGGTGGAAGTACTCAATACCGTAGCCGCTCACTATGACCTTCCCGTTATCGTCTCAACGCACCCGCGCACCCAGAAGCGGGTCGATGCCATGGGGGTGACCTTCCACAAGAATGTGCAACTGCTCAAGCCTCTCGGGTTCAAGGACTATAACAAGCTCCAATTGGCGTCCAAGGCCGTCTTGTCCGACAGCGGCACAATCAGCGAAGAGTCCTCCATTCTGAATTTCCCAGCCTTGAATATTCGAGAGGCTCATGAACGTCCGGAAGGCATGGAGGAGGCGGCCGTCATGATGGTCGGGCTTGAGGTTGACCGTGTACTTCAGGGGTTGGGTATTCTAGAAGGTCAGCGCACAGGGGAAAGTCGTACGTTACGGCTGGTCAGTGACTACAGCATGCCGAATGTATCGGAAAAAGTTGTCAGGCTTGTTCATAGTTATACGGACTATGTGAACCGCATTGTCTGGAAACGCTACTGATCGAGTTATGCTGATGCCTGATGATAACAAGCTGAATATTCTGGTCGTGACGCAATATTTTTGGCCCGAGAATATGCGTATCAACGATCTCGTCCGCGATTTTTCGGAAAAGGGCCACAACGTTACCGTGTTGACCGGGTTGCCGAACTATCCCGAAGGTCAGGTATATGAACGCTATCGAGCCCAGCCGGAGAACTTCGGTGAGTATTACGGGGCGAGTATTGTGCGGGTGCCGCTGATCCCTCGAGGAAAACGCAGCATCAACCTGATTCTCAACTACCTGTCCTTTTTCACCATGGCTTCCACGCTGGGAGCATGGAAAGTTCGCGGTCAAAAGTTTGATGCGATTTTTGTGTATGCCGTTTCTCCCATCATGGCAGCGATCCCCGCCTTGGTAATTGGGCGACTGAAAAAAGCGCCTGTGTTCATTTGGGTCCTGGATTTATGGCCTGAAACGCTTCGTGCTGTCGGCGTATTGCGTCAGCCACTGTTGCTGGGCTGCGTAGGTCGAGTAGTGTCCTGGATCTACAATCGCGCGGACTATCTCTTGCTGCAATCCCACGGTTTTTTTGAAAACGTGCAGCGCTATTGCACGCGAGAAATGCAGCCGCAGCGACTCATCTACTTCCCAAGCTGGGCAGAGGACGACTTTTCCAACGTTGCGCCGCCACCTTCAACACTGTTGACGCACGACCCATCGGTGTTCACCGTTTTGTTCGCAGGCAATCTGGGTGAGGCGCAGGATTTACCCGCGGTGATAGACGCGGCCCAGACCTTGGTGGGGACTGTAGCGGTGCGTTGGGTCATTGTTGGCGATGGCCGTATGAGCGAATGGCTTGCGGAACAAGTTCAAGCACGTGGCCTGGACAATGTCCTGCTGTTGGGGCGTCACCCCTTGGAGGAAATGCCCGGCTTGTTCGCTTGTGCAGACGCCTTGCTTGTCTCGCTTAAGACCAATGACGTCTTCGAAAAAACCATTCCGGGCAAGGTCCAGGCTTATCTGGCCTCCGGCAAACCCATTCTTGGGATGATCAATGGTGAGGCGGCGCACGTTATCGAGGCGTCAGGTGCAGGTTTGGCATGTCCGTCCGGTGATGCCGCTGCGCTCGCACGTATTACGCTCGAATTGGCGAACGCCGGCGAGAACGAGCGCACTCGCATGGGCAAGTCTGGCCGTGAGTACTACCTGGCCAACTATTCGAAGCCCACTCTCTTGGCTCGCCTGGAACAACTGTTTCACGATGCAACCTTGCGCAAAGGACGTCCGTGATGTCGCAATCTGTTTTCTTGACCGGTGCCACCGGTTTCGTCGGTGGCGCGGTAATGCGCCGTCTGGTCACGGATGACGTGCGCGTCACCGCAGCGGTACGTGATGGATCCAAAGTCGCCTGCGGCGATGTGGATGTTGTTCGGTTTGATACTTTTGAAGACGTAAATTGGCATTCAAGCCTCGCTGGCGTCGATGCAGTGGTCCACTGTGCCGCACGTGTGCATGTCATGAGTGATACCGAAGTCGATCCATTGGCGGCTTTTCGCAAGGTAAACGTGGAGGGCACCCTGAACCTTGCCCGGCAAGCCGCGCAGGCCGGCGTCCGACGCTTTGTCTTCATCAGCTCCATCAAGGTAAACGGGGAGGGTACTCGACCCGGTCAACCCTATACGGCCGATGATCAATGCGCTCCGAGCGACGCCTACGGGGTTTCCAAACTTGAGGCAGAGCAGGGACTGCTCGCATTGGCAGCCCGCACCTCCATGGAAATCGTGATTATCCGCCCGGTGCTGGTGTACGGGCCGGGAGTCAAAGCCAACTTTCTGAATATGATGCGTTGGTTGGATAAGGGCATTCCGCTGCCCTTTGGCGCTATCGATAATCGCCGGAGCCTGGTAGCCCTGGATAACTTGGTGGATCTGATCATCACGGCTATTAACCATCCTGCAGCTGCAAACCAGACATTCCTGGTGAGCGATGGCGACGACTTGTCTACGACGCAGTTATTGCGCAGTACCGCCTTGGCCCTGGGCAAGTCCGCCCGTTTGTTGCCTGTTCCTGCCTGGATGCTCAGCACAGCGGCCAGGCTCGTGGGTAAGGACGCTCTATCCCAAAGGCTTTGCGGCTCGCTGCAGGTTGATATCCAGAAGACTCGAACCTTGCTGCAATGGGCACCTCCCGTGTCAGTGAACGATGCACTCAAGGCAGTTGCAATACATTACAAGAGCGATAAACAACAATGAGTGATTGGTGGCTTATCGGCCTTGTCGGTTTTTTGTCGTTTGTGTTGACTGCCGCGTTGCGGCGCTATGCCTTGGCTCACAGCATCATCGACGTGCCCATCGCTCGCAGTTCCCACTCTGTACCCACTCCGAGGGGGGGGGGCGTGGCCATTGTAGTGTCCTTCCTTATAGCGCTGCCTTTGCTTGGATGGGCCGAGGAGGTTTCATTTGACACCTTGATGGCCGCAGGCGGAGCCGGTGCATTAGTTGCAGTCATCGGCTTCATGGACGATCACGGGCATATCGCGGCCCGGTGGCGTTTATTGGGGCACTTTTGCGCCTCGGTATGGGCGCTATACTGGCTAGATGGTCTGCCTGAGGTGACACTTTTTGGTATGACTGTCGACGCGGGTTGGTCTGGTGGCGTTCTTGCTGCGTTCTATCTGGTCTGGATGCTTAATTTGTACAATTTCATGGATGGAATTGACGGCATTGCCAGCGTTGAAGCCATTTGTGTGTGCCTCGGCATGGGCTTGCTTTGCGCGTTGAGTGGCCACACTGGCCTGGTTCTATTGCCCCTTGTGCTGGCAGTCGCAGTGGCTGGTTTCCTATGCTGGAATTTTCCGCCTGCTCGAATCTTCATGGGTGATGCAGGCAGCGGATTCCTGGGGATCATTCTGGGAGTTTTTTCACTCCAGGCGGCTTGGGCCTCTTCTCAGTTGCTATGGGCGTGGTTGATTCTGTTGGGTGTATTCATTGTGGATGCCACCTTTACATTAACTCGCCGCCTTCTGCGGGGCGACAAGGTATATGAGGCACATCGAAGCCACGCGTACCAATTTGCTTCCCGGCGCTATGGCAGGCATTTACCGGTGACACTCGCTGTGGCCGGTCTGAACCTATTCTGGTTACTGCCGGTAGCGGCGTGCGTGGTTTTGCTGGGGGTGGATGGCGCTGTGGGTGTCGTTGTCGCCTACGTGCCCTTGGTCGCGCTGGCGCTCAAGTTTCATGCGGGTGAACTGGAAAAGACTGACGCTACGCAAGGCAGCGTCTGACTTCACATTCATGAGGCCTGGCATGGTAAACGCATAAAAAGATCACGCAGTCATCAATTACAGGAACGGTTAGGTGGGCGAAGGGATTATGGAAAGGTTACGGGCATTCCTGGTGGGGCTGCCGCGACGCTACAAGCGACTGATTCAAGTGACGACCGACGTCGTGGTCGTTTGGGCGGCTCTCTGGCTGGCGTTTATCGTACGGCTGGGAATTGATGAAATGGCCAACCCGCTACGAGATCATCTCTGGTTGTTTTTCGCGGCACCAGTAGTCGCAATCCCACTTTTTGTCCGCTTTGGGATGTACCGCGCTGTCATGCGGTATTTCGGTAACGATGCACTGATCGCCATATTCAAAGCCGTCAGCCTGTCAGCCTTGATTTTGGTAATTGTTGTTTATTTGAACAGCAACCAGCAGCACACCGTTCCCCGGTCGATCATTTTCATTTACTGGTGGTTGAGCTTGATCATGGTGGGCGGGCTTCGCTTGGCTATGCGCCAGTATTTTCTCGGTGATTGGTTCTCCGCCTCGCAGCATGTGCCCTTTACCAATCGAGATGACGGCCTTCCGCGTGTTGCCATCTATGGTGCTGGCGCTGCTGGCAACCAGTTGGTTGCAGCACTGCGGATGGGGCGCTTGATGCGCCCAGTAGCGTTTATCGATGACGATGCTAGCATTGCCGAGCGTGTTATCTCTGGCCTTCAGGTCTACAAGCCCAAGCATATCGAACGTATGATCGATGACACGGGCGCTCAGGAAATCCTGCTGGCGATCCCTTCTTCCAACCGTGGTCGCCGGCGTGAAATCCTGGGGTTCCTTGAAGGTTTTCCGCTGCATGTGCGCAGTATTCCAGGTTTTATGGACCTGGCCAGCGGTCGGGTGAAGGTCGATGATATCCAAGAGGTCGACATCGCGGACCTGCTGGGCCGTGACGCCGTTCCTGCTCAATCCGATCTACTGGAACGTTGCATCAAGGGGCAATGCGTCCTGGTGACGGGAGCAGGTGGCTCTATTGGTTCTGAACTCTGCCGTCAGATCATGTCCCTGCGGCCGAAGACGCTGCTGTTGTTCGAACACAGTGAGTTCAACCTGTACAGCATTCTCTCGGAGCTTGAGCAACGCGTGACCCGTGAATCGTTGCCCATAACGCTGCTGCCGATCCTCGGTTCCGTACGCAACCCGTCCAAACTGATGGACGTCATGAAGACATGGCGTGTCGATACGGTTTACCACGCTGCGGCTTATAAGCACGTACCGATGGTCGAGCACAATATTGCCGAAGGGGTCCTGAATAATGTGATCGGCACACTGAATACCGCACAAGCGGCGCTTCAGGTCGGGGTTGCCAACTTTGTCCTCATTTCTACAGACAAGGCGGTGCGTCCAACCAATGTCATGGGGAGCACCAAGCGTCTTGCCGAGTTGACGCTCCAAGCCTTGAGTCGTGAACTGGCACCGGTCATGTTCGGTGACAAGTTCAATATCTCTCGCGTCAACAAAACCCGTTTCACCATGGTCCGCTTCGGCAATGTATTGGGCTCATCCGGTTCAGTGATCCCACTCTTTCACAAACAAATCAAATCGGGTGGGCCCATCACGGTGACTCACCCGAAAATCACCCGCTACTTCATGACCATTCCCGAAGCCGCGCAACTGGTCATCCAGGCCGGTTCCATGGGGCAGGGCGGTGATGTGTTTGTACTCGACATGGGCGAACCGGTAAAGATTACTGAGTTGGCTGAAAAGATGATCCACCTCTCTGGCCTCAGCGTCCGTTCCGATAGAAACCCGCACGGTGATATCGCGATTGAGTTCACCGGCCTACGTCCCGGCGAAAAGCTTTACGAAGAGTTACTCATCGGCGACAACGTAGTCGCCACTCGGCATCCCATGATCATGAGTGCCAACGAAGACCATCTCTCATGGGAAGTGCTCAAGGGCAAGCTGACAGAGCTGCTCGACGCGGTGGATGAGGACGATTACACCCGTGTCCGCCAACTCCTTCGCGACACCGTCAGTGGCTACTCTCCCGATGGTGAAATCGTCGACTGGATCTACCAGCAGCGCCGCTTGGAACCTTGATTTAACACGCTGTTACTCAAGCCTTTTTGACGAATCCCCACCATCGCCTAAGTTAGAAAGGCAGCTTCGGAAAAGCTGCTTTTTTCTCTTACGCATGTCATGGAGCGTCAAAATGCAAAACACCTACCTTACTTCCCTGATCTTCGCTTTCCTCACCACTCTTTCCGTCACCACTACTGCAGCCCCGTCCATCAAGGCCGAAGCCCCAGCCCCCATCACTGCTCAAGTCGTCAATGCCGAGCAAGCCGCCAAGGTCAATCTGAACGCCGCCGACGCTGAAACCCTGCGTCGCGACCTCTTTGGCATCGGTGCAGCAAAGGCGAAAGCGATCATCGCTTACCGTGAAAGCAACGGCCCGTTTACGGCGGTGGATGAGCTGCTGGAAGTGAAGGGGATTGGCAAGGCGCTGATGGAGAAGAATCGCGACAGGTTGGTAATCAACTAAGCCACAAAGAGGCCGGTCATTGATCGGCCTTTTTATCGTCCTGGAGGAGCGTCTTCAGGCTTTCTCGCACGACTTCCATAATCCGCAAGCCCAACGCTGAATCTTCGACACTCCTGGCCAGCACCAATGCTCCCACCAGTGTCGACATTACCATCAGGCCAGCAGCATCGCCGCGCCCGTCACCCAGGGCCGCTTCAATCTGCTTGAGCCTTGCTCCGAGTACCGCATCCGTCGTCGCACTCGGTTGGCCTCTCAGCCCGAGTTCGGCCGACATCGTCGGCAGCGGGCATCCTTCTCCGGGTGAGGTCTGGTGCCACGGCGACAGATAATTATCAATGAAGGCTTCCAGCGGGCGCTCCTGGCTGAACAGCATCTCGCAATGGGCATCCAGCTGAGCCCCTGCGGCCTGCAGCGCCTTCTCCACCAGTTCGTCCTTGGACGTGAAGTGGGCGTAAAACCCGCCGTGCGTGAGGCTCAGCGCGTTCATCAGCGGCTGCAGGCCGGTCGCGCCGATGCCGTCGCGGCGAAAGCGTACCGAGGCTTCCTTGATGATGCGCTGTCGGGTCTGGGCTTTGTGGTCTGGTGAATAGCGCATAGGACTGCCTCGTGGTCAGGTCGGTATTTAACCATCTCACACGGCTTTACACACTTACCCCCACGTTTGAAGGGTTGGCATGAAACGTGATTACGTCTACAGCAAAGATTGTTCAACAATCGTGAGGTGTTGATGGTACTCAGCCTGTCTTTAGCCGACCAGATTGCCCTCGAACTGCGCGCCGACATTATCGGTGGGCGGCTGTTGCCAGGTGTTTCGCTGGTCGAGGGGGAGTTGGTGAAGCACTACAACGCATCGCGCAATACTATTCGTGAGGCGCTGCATCGCTTGGGCCAGGAAGGGCTCACCCGTTACGTGCGCAATAAAGGCGTGATGGTCCGGCGTCTTGAACGCGATGAGGTGCGCGATTTGTTTGTCGTGCGTCGCACCCTGGAGTTGCAGGCCATTGCCCAGAGCAGTGCGCTTGCCCGGGATCAATCCGCACGTATGCAGGACGCGATCGACGCCACCACTTTGGCCCGCGAACGCGAGGATTGGCGTGCGGTGGCGACCCACAGCCTGGTGTTCCATCAGCAGATTGTCGGGTTGATGCGCAGCCCGTTGTTCGATGAGTTTTTTGCCCAGGTGATTGCCCAGTTGCGCCTGGTGTTTTGCGCGGCGCCGGATGAGCAGCGTTTCCAGTCGCCCTGGCTGGAGCGCGATCGTGAGATTTACACCTTATTGGCCCGAGGAGACAAGCCGGCGGCAGGGGAGGCGATGAGTCTTTACCTGGATGATTCGGAGCGTCTGTCCCTGGCCCTGTTCGACCACTCCTGATTGAGGAGCCGCATCATGTACAAAGACTATCCGGCCGCTTACCAGGTCAGCAAAGGTTCAGCACTGCAGGTCGACACTGCATTCTATGAGCGGATTCGCGACAAGGTGAACCAGCGCACGCTGGTCGAGCAGTTCGAGGTGCCGATCCGAACGGGCAGGGCGTGGAAAGTACCGGCCGGGCATGTGTTTCGAGTGACTACGCCGGTCGGCCCGCAGGTCGGCGACTTCAACGTGTGGAACGCCAACGACCCTCGCGAGCGCCTATGGGCGGCGCGCACTCGTCAATTGCAGGGCGCCCATGTCAGCACCCATGACCGCCTGTGGTCGAACCTGCCATTTTTGAGGCCTTTGGTGACAATCACAGACGACAGCCTCGCCAGTTACGGCATCGATGAACACGGTGGGCGCCTGCACGATTTGCTTGGTACGCGATGTGATCCCTACGTCAACCGCATGCTCACTGGTGAGGACTTCCACCACCATTGCCATTCGAACCTGACTCGCGCGGTTTTACCCCACGGTCTTACGGAGTTCGATGTGCATGACGTGCTGAATATTTTCCAGTGTACGGGCCTGAATCATGACGACATGTATTTCATGAAGGCGTGCCCGGCGCAGAAGGGCGACTACCTGGAGTTCTTTGCCGAGATTGATTTGCTGTGTGCGCTGTCGACGTGCCCGGGCGGGGATTTATCGCTGCCGATGTGGGGCCCGCAGGCACAGGATCCGCTGACGGTGTGCCGTCCGCTGGGGGTGGAGATCTATAAGCTGGAGGATGAGCTGCTGAACGGCTGGAGCCAGCCGGAGCGTGCTGCCTACAAGGGGCAGCACGGTTTGCATATTGCCAAGGCGCCTTGGGAGTAACCCCAAGGTTCAGCGATCCTGCGCGTCCTTGGCATCCGCCTGGGCATTGCGTTCGGCGACGCGCTTGCGTTGTTCGTCGGTGAGTTCCACCTTGTTGGCGCTGTCACGCAGCATCATCAACCCACCGACGATCGACCCGATCGCTACCACTAAAATCAACCATGCATACCACGGCATAAGGCTCTCCTTGAGGCAGATTGCCGTGGGAGAGTTTTCCCACGGTAATAACTGCTTTGAGTGACGGGCTTTCTTACTAGTTCAGTGTAGGCCCGTTCTGCCTCCAGTAGATCAGAGCCCGGTCAACATCGCATCCGCCGGTGCATCCGCGCGGTCCTGCGCGGTCAGTTGGAAGTAGATGAAGCCCGCCAGCATGAAGCCCAGGAAAATCAGGCCGATCAGCGCGTTGAACCAGGCCATGGCCACCAGGCAGACCACCGCCAGCACCAATGCAATACCCGGCACGATCGGGTAGCCCGGCGCGCGGAAGGTGCGTTCCAGCAGCGGTTCGGTCTTACGCAGTTTGAACAGGCTGAGCATGCTCATGATGTACATCACGATGGCGCCGAACACGGCCATGGTGATCATCGCTGCGGTCAGCGTCATGCCACCGAGGTTGATCAGGCCGTCGCTGTAGATTGCGGCGATGCCCACCACGCCACCGGCGATGATTGCCCGGTGCGGTGTCTGAAAGCGCGACAGTTTGGCGAGGAAAGACGGCAGGTACCCGGCGCGGGCGAGGGCAAAGAACTGGCGCGAGTAGCCGAGGATGATCCCGTGGAAGCTGGCTACCAGACCAAACAGGCCGATCCACACCAACATGTGCAGCCAGCCGGAGCTGTCGCCCACCACGGTTTTCATCGCCTGCGGCAACGGATCGTTGATGTTCGACAGGGTGCGCCAGTCGCCCACGCCGCCCGCAAAGAACATCACGCCCATGGCCAGGACCACCAGGGTGAGGATGCCGCTGATGTAGGCTTTTGGAATGGTGCGCTTCGGATCTTTCGCTTCCTCGGCTGCCATGGCCGCGCCTTCGATGGCGAGGAAGAACCAGATGGCGAACGGAATCGCGGCAAACATCCCGGCAATCGCTGGCGCGCCGAAGGTGTCGGAACCGGCCCAGCCGTTCAGGGCGAAGTTGCTGAAACTGAAAGCGGGGGCGACCACGCCCATGAACACCAGCAGTTCGGCGACGGCGAGTACGCACACCACCAGCTCGAAGGTGGCGGCGAGTTTCACGCCGAGGATATTCAGGCCCATGAACACGATATAGGCGCCGACGGCGGCGTGTTTCGGGTCGAGTGCGGGAAACTGTACGTTGAGGTAGGCGCCGATGGCCAAGGCGATGGCGGGTGGCGCAAAAACAAACTCGATCAAGGTAGCGAGGCCGGCGATTAATCCGCCTTTCTCACCAAAGGCACGACGGCTGTAGGCAAATGGGCCACCGGCGTGAGGAATTGCGGTAGTCAGCTCGGTGAAACTGAAGATGAAGCAGGTGTACATCGCCGCGACCATCAATGAGGTCACCAAGAAGCCCAGGGTTCCGGCAACACCCCAGCCATAGCTCCAGCCGAAGTACTCGCCGGAAATCACCAGCCCGACCGCGATGCCCCATAAGTGCAGGGTGCCCAAGGTGGGTTTGAGTTGTGTGTTCATGATGTTGCTCTCCCTGAACCGTTTGGAATGATTCAAGGTGTTGCAGCGGCCATGCCAGCCTGAAGATCGTTGTCGTAAAGCCACGTTACTGTCGCGTGGGGGATGGTTTGGCGTTTGAATTTTGCCGGTGTCGCACCAGATAAGTGCGGTGGTACTTGAGCTGCCGCCATCGCGGGCAAGCCCGCTCCCACGGGGGACCGCGTCTTTTCCTGCTTAAACACAGGGGACCGAGTCTTTCCAGATCAAGCACGGTCAAGTGTGGGAGTGGGCTTGCCCGCAATGAGGCCCTCAAATTCCCCACAAATCCCCCTGTAAATCCCGCATAAACCCACTCTTTACGCCGTCTTTACGCCCCAGCCACACCCTCGCTCTCGTTCCTTTACGCCCCTCCTGCCGACAATTGCCCCACACGCGGCACTCGCCGCTAAACGGAGAGACTTCCATGAGCGTTTTGGACGGGGTGTCACTGCTATTGGCCGTGGCACTGTTCATTTATCTGCTGGTTGCGCTGTTACGCGCGGATCGGAACTAGGAGCAGGGCTATGCACAGTTATGACTATTGGCTGATCATCGCCTTCTTTGCCGTGGTGCTGGTGCCGGCACCGTTCCTGGGGCGGTTCTACTACAAGGTGATGGAAGGCCAGCGCACCTGGCTCACGTCGGTGTTCGGCCCCGTCGAGCGCGCGTGTTATCGCCTGTCGGGCGTTGACGAGCATCAGGAACAGAGCTGGCAGAAATACACGCTGGCCTTGCTCGCGTTCAACCTCGCAGGTTTCTTGCTGTTGTTCGCGATCCTGTTGTTCCAGGACTATCTTCCGCTGAACCCGCAGAAATTGCCGGGTCAGGAATGGACCCTGGCCTTCAACACCGCGGTCAGTTTCATGACCAACACCAACTGGCAGTCCTACAGCGGTGAGGCGTCCCTGAGTTATCTCAGCCAGATGGTGGGCCTGACCGTGCAGAACTTCGTCAGTGCGGCCACCGGTTTGGCAGTCCTGGTCGCTCTGTGCCGTGGGATCGGTCGCAAATCCACCAAGACATTGGGTAACTTCTGGGTCGATATGACGCGGGCCACCCTCTACGGCCTGCTGCCGCTGTGCCTGGTGCTGGCGTTGTTCCTGGTGTGGCAGGGCGTGCCGCAAACCTTCGCACATTATGTGGATGCCGTGACCATGCAAGGCGTGGATCAAGTGATCCCCCTGGGTCCGGCCGCCAGCCAGATTGCGATCAAGCAATTGGGCACCAACGGTGGCGGCTTCTTCGGCGTCAACTCGGCGCACCCGTTTGAAGACCCGACTGCCTGGGCCAACCTGTTCGAGTTGGCGTCGATCATCCTGATCCCGGTGGCGCTGGTCTTCACCTTCGGCCATTACGTGAAGGACCTGCGTCAGAGCCGCGCGATTCTCGGCTGCATGCTGGCGTTGTTCATCATCGGCGGCGCGACCTCGCTGTGGGCCGAATACCAGCCTAACCCAACCCTCAACAACCCGGCCGTGGAGCAAACCGCACCACTGGAAGGTAAAGAGGCACGCTTCGGTACCACCGGTACCGTGCTGTGGTCGGTGACGACGACGGCGGCGTCCAACGGCTCAGTCAACGGCATGCAGGACAGCCTCAACCCTCTCAGTGGGATGGTGGCGCTGGTCAACATGATGGTCGGCGAGGTGATCTTCGGCGGCGTCGGTGCTGGCATGTACGGCATGTTGCTCAACGTCTTGATCGCGGTGTTCCTTGCCGGCCTGATGATCGGCCGCACTCCGGAGTACCTTGGCAAGAAACTCCAGGCCAAGGAAGTGCAATTGCTGGTGGTGACCCTGCTGGTGATGCCAGTCGGCGTGCTTGTGCTGGGCGCTATCGCCGCCAGCCTGCCGGGTCCGGCCGGTGCCATCAGCAACCCCGGGCCCCACGGTTTCAGTCAGTTGCTCTACGCCTACACCTCGGCCAGCGCCAACAACGGCTCGGCATTTGGCGGCTTCAGCGCCAACACCGCGTTCCATAACTTGATGCTGGGCCTGGGCATGTTGATCGGCCGCTTCGGCTACATCCTCCCGGTACTGGCCCTGGCCGGCAGCCTGGCGATGAAGAAGACCGCACCGATCGGCCAGAACAGCTTCCCGACCCATGGCCCGCTGTTCGTGACCCTGTTGACCGTGACCATTTTGCTGGTGGGCGGCCTGACCTTCCTGCCGACGCTGGCACTGGGCCCTATCGCTGAACACTTGAGCATGGGCTTCTAAGGGGATATGAAAATGAATATGCCTGCAAAAAACGCGGCTCCGGTGAACACCCAGGAACCGCCAAAAACCGCGATGTCCGCCCTGTGGCGCCCGGCGCTGGTCCAGGCCTTCGTCAAGCTGGACCCGCGCCAGCTGCAACGCTCGCCAGTGATGCTGGTGGTCGAGTTGACCGCCATCCTCACTACCGTGCTGTGCTTTGTGCCCGACACGGCAGTGCCGACCTTCGTCGCCGTGCAGATTGCCGTGTGGCTGTGGTTCACCGTGCTGTTCGCCAACTTCGCCGAGGCCTTGGCCGAAGGTCGTGGCAAGGCCCGCGCTGACAGCCTGAAGGCCGGCAGCGAAGGCCTCAGCGCACGCCGCAAGGAGGCCGATGGCAGCTTCAAGGTCGTGCCGGCCGCCAGCCTGCGCAAAGGCGATGTCGTGCGCGTCACCGCCGGGGAAATGATCCCCGGTGACGGCGAGGTCATCGAAGGCATCGCCGCGGTCAACGAGGCGGCGATCACCGGCGAATCCGCACCGGTGATCCGCGAGTCCGGCGGCGACCGCTCGGCCGTTACCGGCAATACGCGTCTGGTGTCGGACTGGCTACTGATCCGCATCACTGTCAACCCTGGCGAGTCGACCCTGGACCGCATGATCGCGTTGGTGGAAGGCGCAAAACGCCAGAAAACCCCCAACGAAGTCGCGCTGGATATCCTGCTGATCGGCCTGACCTTGATCTTCCTGTTGGTGGTGGTGACCCTGCAGCCGTTCGCCCACTTTGCCAATGGCAGCTTGCCGCTGGTGTTCTTGGTCGCACTGCTGGTGACCCTGATTCCTACCACCATCGGCGGCTTGTTGTCGGCCATCGGCATCGCCGGCATGGACCGCCTGGTGCGCCTCAACGTGATCGCCAAGTCTGGCCGCGCCGTGGAAGCAGCGGGCGACGTGCATGTGTTGCTGCTCGACAAGACCGGCACCATCACCTTCGGTAACCGTCGTTGTGCGGCGGTGGTCGCGGCGCCTGGTGTCAGCGGCCGGGACTTGGCCGAAGGCGCGCTGCTGGCGTCACTTGCGGACGACACGGCGGAAGGTAAATCCATCGTCGAATACCTGCGTGCCTTGCACCCCCAGGCCGAGCCGTCCCTGGATGAGCTGACCGCCGTACCGTTCAGTGCTGAAACCCGCTTGTCCGGTGTCGACTACCAGGACCGCGTGTTCCGCAAAGGCGCAGTGGACTCGCTGCTGGCGTTTATCGGCCAGCAACGTCGCGACCTTGCCCCTGCGCTGTCGCGGGAAATCGACAAGATCGCCCAGAGCGGCGGCACCCCGTTGCTGGTGTGTGCCGATGGCAAGCTGCTGGGCGCGATCCATCTCAAGGACGTGGTCAAGCCCGGCATTCGCGAGCGTTTCGCCGAGCTGCGCAAGCTGGGCATCCGCACCGTGATGGTCACCGGTGACAACCCGCTGACCGCCGCCGCGATTGCTGCCGAAGCGGGCGTGGATGACGTGCTGGCCGAGGCCACCCCGGAGAAAAAACTCGCGCGCATCCGCCACGAACAGAATGACGGTCGCCTGGTCGCGATGTGCGGCGACGGTGCCAACGATGCCCCGGCGCTGGCCCAGGCTGACGTCGGCATGGCGATGAACGACGGCACCCAGGCCGCACGCGAGGCGGCCAACATGGTCGACCTCGACAGCGACCCGACCAAGCTGCTCGACGTGGTGCAGATCGGCAAAGAGTTGCTGGTGACGCGCGGTGCGCTGACCACGTTCTCTATCGCCAACGACGTGGCCAAGTACTTCGCGATCCTGCCGGCGCTGTTCGCCTCGATCTACCCGCAACTGGGCGTGCTCAACGTGATGCACCTGCAGAGCCCGCAGAGCGCGATTCTGTCGGCGATTGTGTTCAACGCCTTGATCATCGTGGTGCTGATTCCCCTGGCCCTGCGAGGTGTGCGTGTGCAGGCGGCGAGTGCCGCGGCGTTGCTGCGCCGCAACCTGCTGATCTATGGGCTGGGCGGGATCCTGGTGCCGTTCGTGGGCATCAAGGCGATCGACATGCTGCTGACTGCGCTGCACCTGGTGTAACCCCAACCCTGGTAGGAGCCGGCTTGCCGGCGATGGGTCCGATGCGGTCCGACTGACCCGTCGTCATCACCGGCAAGGACCAAGCGTCCTCCGGCTCCTACAGGTCGTGATGATTCAATGTGAGGAATGTGCAATGTCTAACATGATCCGTCCGGCCCTGAGCCTGCTGGTGCTCATGACCCTGATCACTGGCGTCGCTTACCCGCTGGTAGTGACTGGCGTCGCCCAAGTGGCGTTCCCGGACCAGGCCAATGGCAGCCTGGTGCGCGACGACAGCGGCAAAGTGCGTGGTTCCAGTCTGATCGCCCAGGATTTTACCGGCGACAACTGGTTCCACCCACGCCCATCGGCCGGCGCGTTTGCTACGGTTTCCAGCAGCGCCAGTAACCTGGGCCCAAGCAACCCGGCATTGGCCACCCGTGTGTTCGACGACGCGAATAAACAGTTGGTGCCAGCCCAGGGCCCGGTGCCTCTGGCTTCGCTGACTACCTCTGGCAGCGGTCTTGATCCACACTTGCCACCTGCGGCAATTGCCTATCAACTGGCGCGAGTGGCGGCGGCGCGGAATGTGCCGGTATCGACCTTGCAGCGCTTGCTCGATGAACACATCGAAAGCCCGCTGGTAGGCCCGCCGGTGGTGAATGTGCTGGCGCTGAACATGGCCCTGGAAAAGTTGTAAGCGGTGGTGCCGTCATCGCGGACAAGCCCGCGCCCACAGGGGTATGCATGCCTAATGTGGGAGCGGGCTTGCCCGCGATGACGGCGTGACAGACTCCCTATGAATACCTGAAGGAACCCTCGCGCATGAGCGACTCCGGCCGCGCCGACGCCCTCTTAGCCGATCTGCCCCGGGATGGCCGTGGCCGGCTCAAAGTCTTCCTCGGCGCCGCGCCGGGAGTGGGCAAGACCTACGCCATGCTCCAGGCGGCCCACACGCAGTTGCGTCAGGGGGTGCGGCTGATCGCCGGCGTGGTCGAGACCCACGGGCGCGCCGAGACTGAAGCCTTGCTCAGCGGCCTGCCGCAGCAGCCATTGTTGCGCACGGAATACCGCGGCGTGATGCTTGAGGAAATGGACCTCGATGGCCTGCTCGCCGCCAAGCCCAAGCTGGTGCTGGTCGACGAACTGGCCCACAGCAATGCCCCCGGCAGCCGGCATGAAAAGCGCTGGCAGGACATCCAGGAACTACTCGCCGCGGGCATCAACGTGTTTACCACGGTCAACGTCCAGCACCTGGAAAGCCTGAACGATCAGGTGCGTGGCATCACCGGCGTGCAGGTGCGCGAAACCCTGCCGGACTGGGTGTTGCAAGAGGCGGATGAACTGCTGCTGATCGACCTGCCATCGCGCGAACTGCTGGAGCGCCTGCGCGACGGCAAAGTCTATGTGCCGGAGCAGGCCCGCGCGGCCATCGATGCGTTTTTTACCCAGACCAACCTGATGGCGTTGCGCGAGCTGGCGATGCAGACCGCCGCCGCCCACGTCGATGACGATTTGGCCCAGGGCTATCGCCAACTGGGCCAGGCTGCGCCAGCGGTGCGCGGTCGTTTGCTGGTCGGCGTGGATGGCGATGCGCAGGCCGAGCGCCTGGTGCGTCATGCCAGCCGCGTGGCCCAGCGCCGGCATTTGCCATGGAGCCTGGTGCATATCGATAACGGCCGCGCGCGCGATGAGCAATCGCGCCTGCGTCTGCAAAACGCCCAGCAACTGGCCGAGCGCCTGGGCGGGGAAGTGGTGCTGCTGCGTGCGGGGGAGGTGGCCAAGACCTTGATCCAGCATGCCGCCGAACGCCGTGCCAGCCTGGTCTTGGTTGGGCAATCGCGGATGCGCTGGCGCCGCCGCGTGTTCGGTGGTGGCCTGGCCGCACGGCTGTTGCGTAATGCGCGGGGTCTGGAAATCAACGTGCTCGACAGCGACGACATCCCCGCACCGCCGCGTCTGCCGGATGTGCGCGGCTTGGTGTGGTTTGACTACGCCTTGGCGGTGCTCGCCACCGTGGTGGCTGCAGCTGTGGCCTGGGCGGTGTCCAGTGTGTTGCCGCTGCCGAATATTTCCCTGGTGTTTCTCGCCGCCGTGTTGCTGGTGGCGGTGCGCAGCAGTCTCGGGCCGTCGCTGGTGTGTGCCGCGTTGTCATTCCTGACATACGATTTTCTGTTTATCCCGCCGAATTTTTCCTTCGCCATCCAGCGCGAAGAGGACGTGCTGACCCTGCTGTTCTTCCTGCTCATGGCCGCGCTGACCGGTAACCTGGCTGCCCGCCAGCGCCGGCAATTGCAGGCGTTGCGCGATACCCAGGAAGAAACCAGCGAATTGCTCGACCTGTCGCGCAAACTCACGGCCGCCACCGATCGGCAGGCGGTGATCAGTGCGGCGGCGCATCATCTGGAAGGTTGGAGCGACCTGGACCTGTGCCTGGTCAATCGCGATGGCCAGGGCGGCTGGAAGGTCGAGACCGGTGGCCCATTGACCCTCACCGAAGCCGAACGCGCTGCCGCGGACTGGGCCTGGCAGCATGACCAGCCAGCGGGCATGGGCACCGGCACCTTGCCGTTCGGTCGTTGGTGGTGGTGGCCGCTGTCGAGTGAGGAGGGGCCCTTGGGCTTGCTCGGGGTGAGTGCCAAGCCCGGCCGGGAATTGAGTGGCCAACGCCGCCGCTTGCTCACTGCGCTGAGCCAGCCGCTGGCCCAGGCGTTGGCGCGGGCGCAACTGGCGCAGGAGCTGGAGTCGGCGCGCCTGCACGGCGAAACCGAGCAACTGCGCAGCGCGTTGCTGGCCTCGGTGTCGCATGATTTGCGCACGCCGTTGACGTCCATGCGCGGCAGTATCGACAGCCTGCTGGCGCTCGGTGAGGCGATCCCGCTGGAGGATCGCCGCGAATTGCTCGAAGGTACCCGCGATGAGGCCGAGCGCCTCGACCGTTACATCCAGAACCTGCTCGACATGACGCGCCTCGGCCACGGCGCCCTGAAGCTGGCGCGCGATTGGGTGTCGCCGGGCGACATCGTCGGCAGCGCACTCGGGCGTTTGCGTGCCGTATTGGCGCCGCTGCAGGTCAGCACCCAGGTGCCGGCGGAGTTGCCGTTGCTGTATGTGCATGCCGCGTTGATCGAGCAGGCGCTGGTCAATGTGCTGGAAAACGCCGCGCGCTTTTCGCCGCCCCAGGGCCGTTTGCAGCTCAGCGCCGGTGTCTCTGACAACCAGCTGTTTTTTGCGGTGGCCGATGAGGGCCCGGGGATTCCCGAGGAGGAGCGTGCGAAGATTTTCGATATGTTCTACACCGCCGCCCGAGGCGATCGCGGCGGGCAGGGCACGGGGCTGGGCCTGGCGATCTGCCAGGGCATGGTTGGTGCCCATGGTGGGCATATCAGCGTGGCCGATGGCATCGACGGGCGCGGCACCTGCATCACTTTATTCCTGCCGTTGCCGACCCAGCCTGGCCTGGAAGGCGAGCCGTGAGCTACCCTCTTTTCTCCACGGAATTTGATTGGACACCATGAGCCAGACCGCGACGATTTTGGTCATTGATGACGAACCGCAGATCCGCAAGTTCTTGCGCATCAGCCTGGCCTCCCAAGGCTACAAAGTGATCGAGGCCGGCACCGGCAACGAGGGCTTGGCCCAGGCGGCGTTGAGCAAGCCGGACTTGCTGGTGCTCGACCTCGGCCTGCCTGACATGGACGGCCAGCAGGTGCTGCGCGAGTTTCGCGAATGGTCGATGGTGCCGGTGCTGGTGTTGTCGGTGCGGGCCAGCGAAGGGCAAAAGGTCGAGGCCCTCGACGGTGGCGCCAATGACTACGTGACCAAACCCTTCGGCATCCAGGAATTCCTCGCCCGCGTGCGCGCGCTACTGCGCCAGGCCCCGGCGGGGGAAGCCCAGGAAGCGGCGTTGCGGTTTGGCCCCTTGACCGTCGACCTGGCCTACCGCCGCGTGCTGCTGGACGGCGTCGAAGTGGCGCTGACCCGCAAGGAATACGCGGTGCTCGCGCAACTGGCGCGGCATCCGGGGCGGGTGATTACCCAGCAGCAACTGCTCAAGGATATCTGGGGCCCGACCCACACCGATGACAGCCACTACCTGCGCATCGTGGTGGGCCATCTGCGCCAGAAACTGGCGGATGACCCGACCCAGCCGCGATTTATCGTGACCGAGGCGGGGGTGGGTTACCGGTTGTTGAATGCTTGAGTTTATCGGCGCCTGGACGGGCGTCATCGCAGGCAAGCCAGCGCCTGCATTCGTCCGCATTCCAGAGGGCGAGCTCGATTGAATGTGGGGCCTGGGCTTGTCTGGTTTTTGTGACGGGGGACGACATTTTTGCAGGCCAGTTCCTGCATTCGTCCGCATTCCAGAGGGCAAGCTCGATTGAATGAGGGGGCTGGGTTGGCCTGGTTTTTGTGACGGGTAGACGACATTTTTGCAGTCCAGCTCCTGCATTCGTCCGCATTCCAGAGGGTGAACTCGATCGAATGTGGGAGCCGGGCTTGCCCGCGATGAGGCCCTCAGCAACCACCCACCTGTCAGCGCTGCTCACTCTCATACCGATCCAGCGTGTCACTGGCAATTTCCCGCCCCAGCGCGATCAACTCCGGCGCCTTGTAGAACTCGAAGAACCGGCACACCCGCTTCGGCACGTTGATCAGGATATCCGGCGGGTAGCCCGCGATCTTGTACTGCGCCAGCGACGTCTGCATCACCTCGAAGCTTTGGTTGATCAGGTCCAGCAATGACGCCGGGCCGACGTTGTCGATGATGAACGAGCCAGTCGCCGACTTCGGTGCCCCGGCCTTTTCCGGCGCGGCGGCAGGTTGCTGGGATTCCGGCTCGGCCGACTCCAGCCACGGGTTGATCTCGGCCGCCTGGGCCTGCAGGGCTTCCTGCTCCAGCTTCAACAACTGCTCGGCCTGTTTGCGGCGAAACGGCAAGTGCGAGCCGAGGGATTTCACCAGGCTGTCGAAACGGCTCTTGAACGCCGGCGGACGCTGGATCACCGGCAACTGGTAGTGCTTCTGATTGGTGGCGTTGAGGTTGACCGCAATGATCAAGTCGCAATGGCTCGACACCACCGGCACGATAGGCAGCGGGTTGAGCAGGCCGCCGTCCACCAGCATGCGGTTGCCTTGCATCACCGGGGTGAACAGGCTCGGGATCGCCGCCGAGGCGCGCATGGCCTGGTGCAGGCAGCCCTCCTGGAACCAGATCTCCTGCTGGTTGGTCAGGTCAGTGGCGACGGCGGTGTAAGGGATGCGCAGCGCTTCGATATTGATCTCGCCGACGATCTTGCGGATCTGCCCGAAGACTTTCTCGCCGCGAATCGCGCCGAGGCGAAAGCTCACGTCCACCAGGCGCAATACATCGAGGTAGTCGAGGCTCTCAATCCAGTTGCGATATTCGTCCAGCTTGCCGGCGGCGTAGATCCCGCCGACCACGGCGCCCATGGAGCAGCCGGCGATACAGGCAATGTCGTAGCCGCGCCGTTCGATTTCCTCGATCACCCCGATATGGGCGTAGCCCCGCGCCCCACCGGAGCCCAGCACCAAGGCAACACGCTTTTTCATGGTCGATGTCCTCCCCTAGGCAAGCACCCACAATGCACCTTTTGAGGGGGTGGCTTCAATCTTCGTGCGGGCATGCAGTATTTTTCCAGGAAAGCCATGCGGCTCGGGTATGCTCTGGCAATAGGCGAGTTCGATTTCAGGTTGACTGATAAGGCACTTTTCCTTGTAGGAAACGTCTACAGCGTACGACTGTTTTTCTTTATTTGAGGTGTCATCAATGAAAGCCTGGATGTGTGTGCCTGTGATCGTGTTGGCCCTGGCCGGTTGTGCCGGGAAAACCGCGTACCGCGACAGCTGCGGCACGCAACTGGATGCAGCGTGGCACGAACTGGACTTGGCCAAGGCCGAAGGTTTTGCCGGCACCGTGAGCTACTCCAAGGCCCTGTCTTTGTTGACCGGCGCCAAGACCCAACAGCAATTCGAAGCGTTTGAAGGCTGCTCCAACAAGGCCGAGAAAGCGCGGTTCTATATTCGTGAGTCGCGCGCCGGCCGCTAAGCCGTCTACGCTGGCGTGAGCCAGCCGGGATTTTCATCGTCAAGGGGGAAGGGATGTCAGCTTTGGTCGATCAGTTAGTCGCTCAGGTCATTGGCCTGGAAGTAGGGTTACTGAGCTGCCAGGCTCGCCTCGCTGCCGTCACCGACGATGAAGCCCTGCACGACCTGCGCACTACTGTGCGCCGCCTGCGCAGCCTGTTGCGCCCCTTGCGCGGGCTGCCTGGGGTGGAGCAGGTTGAGGCGGCCGCCCGCGCGGTCGGCCAATTGACTACACCGCTGCGTGACCGTGAGGTGCTGGCGGCGTATTTGCACGCGCATGGCCACCACGCTGCCGCTGATCGGCGCATGCGCCTGCAACCCGATGCGTATCGCCATGTGGCGCAAGGCGCAGAACTTGCGCATTTGCTGCTGATCCTCGATGCATTCCCACGGTTTATCCGCGCCAGCGAACATCAGAAATTGCTCAAGGGCCTGCGTCCGCGAATCCAGAAACGACTGGCCAAGCAATGGCACCAACTTGATCAAGCCCTGAAGGATCCTGAGCATGATCGCCACCGCCTGCGTTTGTTGATCAAGCGCGTGCGTTACGCCGCCGAGGCTTATCCCGAGTTGGACAAGCTGCCCGCCAACGCCATGTCGCGGCTGAAAAAGGCCCAAGGTGCCCTGGGCGACTGGCATGACTGCTGGCAGTGGCTGGCCCAGGCTGAACACCAGGCGGATTTGCAGCCGTGTGTTGCCGTGTGGCATCGCACCATGGCCAAGGCGCAAGGGCAGGCGGACCGCGTGCTGGACAAGCTCAGCGCCGATTGTTTCTAAAACGGTCCGGGTTTTGGCCGGAATAAGCGCTGTACCTTGCTGGCTCGATGGTTAAGATCCTTCATCTGTTTCTTTTGATGTGAGGTCGCCATGCGCTTTAGTGATTTGCTCGACGCCGCCCGAAACCACCCGCTGGACGTCACCATTCCCGCCGAGTGGGCCCAGGGCCGCGCCACGTTTGGCGGCCTGGTCGCCGCCTTGCAGTACGAAGCGTTACGCGCCAAGGTGCCGGCGGATCGCCCATTACGCTCGCTGGCAATCACTTTCGTCGGCCCGGTAGCGCCTGACGTAGCGGCCAGTTATGAAGTCGAAGTCTTGCGCGAAGGCAAGGCGGTCAGCCAATTGCTTGGCCGTGTGGTGCAGAACGGTGAAGTGGCGACATTGGTCCAGGCCAGTTTCGGCGGTTCTCGCGCGTCGGAAATCGATGTGGCGAGCGAGCCAGCGCCGGTGTTCAAACACTGGGATGAGTGCCAGGAGTTGCCCTATATCAAGGGGGTCACCCCTGAATTCATGCGCCACCTGGCGATGCGCTGGAGTGTCGGCGGCTTGCCGTTCACCGGTAATAAGTCCCGCGACATGGGCGGTTGGGTGCGATTGCGTGGGGATGTCAAAGAAGAACCGCTGACCGAGGCGCATATTCTCGCCCTGGTCGATGCCTGGCCCCCGGCCTTGCTGCCGCACCTCAAGAAGCCAGCGCCAGGCAGCACCCTGACGTGGACCATCGAATTTATCCAGCCGCTGCAGGACCTGACGACCCTGGACTGGTGCCAATACCACGTCAACATCGAACACGCCCGTGACGGCTATGGCCATGCCGCTGCCGCACTGTGGAGCCCGACCGGCGAGCTGATCGCCCTGAGCCGCCAGACTGTGGTGGTCTTCGCCTGACCTCAATGCCGGTGGCGCTGGCGCCAGGCACGCCACCAGCCGCCGCTCAGCACAAAGCGCGGGAAGGTCACAAACTGCTCGACCACCAGGCGTTGCACTGCGTCTTTACGATCACTGAATGGCTCACTGGCCTGGGCTTCCAGGCTATGCCCATGACGCTGCAGCGCCAGGCCGGCGAGAATGCCGACAACGCCAATGGCGAAACTGGCCAGGCTCAGGCTGAACACCCCCGACACAATCAACAGAAACCCGATGATGAACAGCGGCACCGCAATCAGGTGCAACGCCAGGTTGGTCGGGTGTTGATGGTTCTGCGGGTAGTTACGCCATTGCCAGGCGGGGAGATTGGGATGACGTTTGCCCATGGTGGTGAATCCTCTGTCCGTTGAAACAACATGCAGAGAGTCTAGGTGGGGTTGGGTAAGGGGGCGAATTGGGGCTGGCTATGGGGGTCATAGAGGGCAATTTTTGACAGGTTACCCTCATGTCCAAATAACGCAGTCAGGGTCGTCCCTGTGCATCGGATACGTAAGAATAGGTATGCGGTCGTATGACCGCTGCAATACCTTTGCATCGTGCAGAACCTCAGGTTCACCGAGGCCTAGTTGTAGGGTGGGGACTACAGGTTGAACAGTTCTACAGCTTCAACTGCCCGATCGCCTTACTCAATTCCCCAGCCAGCGTCGCCAGTTCATTGCTGGTCGTCGCGGAGTCCACGGTCTGTTGCACGGTGTTCTCGGTCACATCACGGATGCTTACCACTGCGCGGTTCATCTCTTCGGCGACGTGGCTTTGCTGTTCGGCGGCGACGGCGATCTGGGTGTTGCTTTCGCGCATTTGCGCCACGGCGCCGGTGATTTCGGCGAGTGCGGCGCCGGCCTCCTGGGCTTGTTGCACGCAGTCGTCAGCCTTGAACGAGCTTTCCTGCATGAAGTCCACTGCGTCGCGAGTGCCGGCTTGCAGCGCCGAGACCATGCGGGTGATTTCGTCGGTGGAGCTCTGCACGCGCTTGGCCAGGTTGCGCACTTCGTCGGCAACCACGGCGAACCCCCGGCCCATTTCGCCGGCGCGCGCGGCTTCGATGGCGGCGTTGAGCGCGAGCAGGTTGGTCTGTTCGGCGATGCTGTGGATCACGCCGACCACGCCGTTGATTTTCTGGCTGTCCTCGGCCAGTTTCTGGATCATTTCGGCGGTCTGTTGCACGCCGGTGGACAGCCCGGCGATTGAGCGTTGCACGCGGGTGACCACTTCCTGGCCGCTGCCGGCGAGGGTGTCGGCGGTCTGGGACAGATCGCGCGTGGCACCGGCATGTTGAGCAATGTGGTAGACGGTGGCGGTCATCTCGTTGATAGCAGTGGCGGCCTGGTCGGTCTCGCTTTGCTGGCCGAGCATGCCGTGCTGCACTTCGTTCATGCTGCTGGCCAGCCGCGCGGCACCCTCGTCGAGTTGCCGGGCAGTGCGTGCCACCGTATTGACCACCCGTTGGTAGCCGGCTTGCATGGCGTTGAAGGCGCTGGCCATCTGGCCGACCTCGTCCTTGCAGGCCAAGGGCACACGGGCCGACAGGTCGCCGGTTTTCTCCACGTGCAGCATCACGTCCTTGAGGGTATTGAGCTGGCTGAGCAGGAAGCGGATCAATAACTGCGAAGCGCCGAGCATCGCCAGCATCAGAATCAATACGGCCACCGCATAGTTGGCGAAGCGTTCGCCGAACACTTGGCTCAGGCTGGGGGCATAGGCCAGCACGGCGATCTGTTGGCCGTCGGGGCGCGCGATCACTTCGGCGCCCATCATCGGGTTCTCGCCAAACAGCGGCATACGGTTGAGGTCGACCCAGCTGTTGGCGCCGCTCAGGGCTGAAAGATCCTGGTCAGCTCGTTGTGGGATCTGGCCTTGTGCATATGTCAGCCAGTGCTCATCTGTGGGCAGGGCCTTTTCCGCCGGCCAGGCACTGAGCAATCGCGCCTGGGCCTGCGCCGAGGCCTGGGACGCATCGCTGCGCGCCTGTTGTTCAAGCTGCACGGCGTACAGCACCAGCAGCAGGGTGGTGATGAACGCGACCGCGTTGACGGCCCAGAATTTGTACTTCAGCGAGATATTGCTAAGCCAGGCACCCATGGAAGGTTTTCTCTGATAGCGGAAACAGCATTGGCAAGGTGCCATTATTGTGCCGCTACTCAGGAAGCCGGTTTTGACATGGGTCAATGCGCCGCATCAATCCACGGCAGGCAAGCCAAAAAACGCGCGCGCGCTGGCGGTGCTGTGCGCGGCCAGGTCTTCCACGCTTTCGTTGCGGTGCAGCGCGACTTCGCGCAGTACTTCCGGCAAGTAGGCCGGTTCGTTGCGGCCGTTTTTTGGTTTGGGCCGCAGGGTGCGCGGCAGCAGGTAGGGGGCGTCGCTTTCCAGCATCAGACGGCCACGGGGAATTTCCCTCACAAGCGGGTGCAAGTGTGTCCCACGGCGTTCGTCGCAGATCCAACCGGTGATGCCGATGTGCAAGTCGAGGTCGAGGTAGCTGAACAATGCCGACTGTTCGCCGGTGAAGCAGTGCACCACGGCGGCGGTGAGGTGGTCGCGGTAGTCCTTGAGGATTTCCAGCAGGCGTTGGTTGGCGTCGCGTTCATGCAGAAATACCGGGAGTTTCAACTCGACGGCCAGGGCCAAGTGCTCTTCCAGGACTTTCTCCTGCTGCGGGCGTGGGGAAAAGTCGCGATTGAAGTCCAGCCCGCATTCGCCCACGGCACGCACGCGGCTTTCACTGAGCAGGCCGCGCAAACGCTGGGCGCTGTCGCCGTTCCAGTCACTGGCGGAATGCGGGTGGATGCCGGCCGTACTGAACAGGCGCTGGCCGCTTTCATCGAGTTTCAAACACAGTTCCAGGGCCTGCTCACTGCCGTCGACGCTGGTGCCGGTGAGTACCAATTGCTGTACGCCAGCGGCATAGGCTCGCTCGAGAACGGCCAGGTGCTTCTCGTCGAAACTGGGGTTGGTCAGGTTGACGCCGATATCAATGAGTTGCATGGTGCTATCTCCGCCTGCGGCCGGAAAGCATATCAGAGCTGTAGATTTATAAGAAAATCGAAGAACTACAACGAGTTATAGCTGTCTTTGAACGTCGCAAGTGACATTGTGGTCGGCCGACCGCCTGACCCAGTGTCGCCGTTGCGTACCTTGCCAGCGCATAAAGCGCTCTGTTTCTGACGCCCACCGCCTCGTTTTTCGCGAGAGCGTTGGCCAGTATTCTTTCCGGAGAGCGGATGATCCGACCCTCGGCGTTGCTTATGTTGTGCCTGACGTTATTGCTGCCCATGGCGGCGGTTGCGCGTCTGGACGGGCCGCTGGAAGTGACCAAGCCCAGCAAGGTGCGCGACCTGGCGGAGATCCGCTCCAGCCGCACCTTGCGCGTATTGGTCAACCAAAGCCGCAATAGCTCTGGTGAAGTGCAGGGCCAGGCTATCGGGGTGGAATATCACCGCCTGCGCGCCTTCGAGCAGTACCTCAATGGCCACGCCCGTGATGGCCAGGAAATCAACCTCAAGATCATTCCCAAGGCCAAGGACCAACTCCTTGGCGCGCTGGCCCGTGGCGAAGGCGACCTGGTGGCCCCTGGTGAACTGCTGGATGTGAAGGCCGCACACAAGATCAGCACCAGTGACCCGATCGCCAGCGGTGTGCCGTTGTGGCTGGTGGGGGTCAAGGGCGAGCGGCGGTTTACCAAGTTGGAGCAACTGTCTGGCCGGACGGTGGCGCTGACCACTGGCAGCGCGGCGGCGGATGCCATCAGTCAGGTCAATCAGAAGCTGGCGCTGCACAAGCAGCCGTCGATCAAGGTGGAATGGGTCGACCCGACGCTCGCGGTGGAGGACGTGCTGGAGATGGTCCAGGCGGGGATTTTTCACCTGACCATTGTCGAAAAGCCGATTGCCGAGCGCTGGTCGAAGATCCTGCCCAAATTGCGCTTCGATAAGCAGGTGGCGATCAGCGAACCGGGTGACGAGTACTGGTTCGTGCGCCAGGACGCGTCGATGCTGCGGGCCAGCATCGATCGATTTCTCAAGACCTATCGCACGCCCTCCGACCAGGATGTCGCGTTCCAGCGTATCTATCGGCGCCTGTACCAAGTGCGCAATCCGCTGGCCCGGGTCGACCGCCAGCGCCTGGAGAAGCTGCGCCCGGTCCTGCAAAAACATGCGCGCGAGCAGGGCATGGACTGGCTGAACCTTGCGGCATTGGCCTTCAAGGAGTCGGCACTCGACCCCGGCGCGCGCAACAGCGGCGGGCCCACCGGCCTGATGCAGATCACGCCGTCGGCGGCGCAGCGGGTGGGGGTCAACAATATCGAGAACCTCGACAGCAATGTGCAGGCCGGCGCGCGCTATCTGGCGATGATCCGCCGCAAGTTTTTCGCCAGCCCCAAGCTCAATGAGCGCGAGCGCATGGCCTTTGTGCTGGCGGCCTACAACATGGGCCCGGAGCGCGTGCAGGGCATGCGCACCGAGGCCAAGCGCCGGGGCCTCAACCCCAACCAGTGGTTCTTCCAGGTTGAACGCATTGCCATGGAGCAGGTGGGCATGAGCGGCGTCAGCTATGTTAATAGCGTCAACAAGTACTACTTGGCGTTCGATCGGGAGCGGGAGTCCCTGGAGCCGCCAGCGCCGAAAATTGCTTCACGGAAGTAATCGATTAATTCGATATTGATATGGCAGTTTTTGCGCTTTTAACATTGCTTAAACTGATTAATATGGCGGCCAACCAACCCCTGTTTCGAAAAGGATTACAAGCATGAGCCCACTGATCAAAAGCCTCCTGACCACCCGTGCCGGTTACGGCCTGACTGTCCTGCGCATTGTTGTCGGCATTATCTTCGCGGCCCACGGCTCGCAAAAACTCTTTGGCTGGTTCGGTGGCTACGGCCTGGCCGGCACGGCGCAGTGGATGGAAAGCATCGGCCTCGCACCGGGTACCCTGATGGCACTGTTGTCGGGCGGGACCGAGTTCTTCGCCGGCCTGGCACTGATCATCGGTTTGCTCGCTCGCCCGGCGGCACTGGGCTTGACCATCCTGTCGCTGGTGGCGATCTTCTCGGTGCATATCCATAACGGTCTGTTCATGGCCAATAACGGGTATGAGTTCGCATTGGCGCTGCTCGGCGGCGCGCTGGCAGTGCTGCTGGAAGGTGCCGGCAAATTGTCTGCAGACCGCGCCATCGCCCGCTGATCGACGTCTGGAAAACCGACAAGGCCCGCCCCTGTGCGGGCCTTTTCGTTGCCCGCCATTCTTGACACCGCCCCTGCGGCTTCTCTAGGATGCCGCTCATGCGCCGATTTAAACAGCTAATTGCGGGGCGCCACCGGGACTCTATGCAGCCCGACAGAAGCTTGTACTCCCATGCCGAGACAGCTTTGAAATTCCGCTAAAGCGCTGGTTCGGTGTTGCCTCTCACCTGCCCGCAGACTTTTGAGGCAGAGACACGACACGATGAATGCACTACGCCCCCTGATACGCCTGGCCCCGATCACCGCGGACCTGACTCAACGCAATCCGAAAATTCTCCTGGGCGGCAAGCACCAGCCGACGCTGTTGCGTTACCTGGATGGCTGGCCGCGTCGTACCGGGCGGCCATCGGCGTTCCTGATCCAGTTTGTGGAAGACGGCGACTCTCTCGCCCGTTTTGCCAACAACAGCTTTGACCTCGCGGTCATCCAGGCTCCGAGCGCCGTCAATGCAGCTGAAGTGATCGGCCATCTGACCCGCATTGCCCGGCAAGGGCTGATTGCCAGGCGTTGAGGTTCAGCGACGTGTGGCCTCGCCGTTCAAGCGCCGTCGACGATGGCCGAGAAACACCAGCCAGGCAACCAGGCACAACATCAGCGGGATCGCGAAGGTCACGCCCAGTTTTATCGCCAGCTCCAGGCGATTGATCTGCGCGTATGCCTCGGCCTTCAAGGCGTGCAACTCCATGGGCAAACGCAGGCGCTCCTTATTGAGGGCCTGCAATTGCGTCCTGGTGTCCACTGCCTGGGTGCCCAGGTTGATCACTTGTGGCGTCAACTGCCGCCATTCCTGTTCCGTTCGCTGCAGGCGTCGTTCCACCTCATAGGCCTTGCCGCGATAGACCTGTTCGGCGGCGTTGCGCATGGCCTCCAGCAGGGTCGGTGAGTTGCTCGCTGGTGTACGCGGCCGAACGTTGGCCAGTGCTTCAAGGGCGGACAGGTTATCCAGTGTATTCAAGATAAACAGTGCGTTGCTTTCAGGCGTCGCGGGGCTGAGCTGATCGGTGAGCATGTCGGTGTCGGCGACCACCACGACATGGATCTGTGTCGCTTTTTGCACGCCCGGCGGTTGACCCTTGATGCCTTCCGGAAATGCCGAATAAGCCGGCCCCTCGATACGGGCCGCAATTACATGATGTTTGCCTTGCTTGGGCAGCACGTCAGCCAATGCGTCACGCGCGGTGAAGTCCACGAAACGCTCGGTATCCATCAGCTCGGCGTGCTCGGAGCTGTACAGCAGGGGGGTAAATGTCGTGCGACTTTTAGCCAGGCGAGAGACAGCGCCGCTGCTGGATACGATCACGGTGTTCAATTTCCAGGTGCTCACATCCTGCGTGTTCATCGCCTGCCGTGGCAGGTTTAACCGGGCCGGGTACCGCTCCGCGTTTCTTCCGGGGCCCGGCTCAGTCCAAGACGAATAGAGGCCGTCGACCAGCAGCTTATCCGCTGGCATCTGGATACCCCAGGCGGCCAGCAGTTCGTGCAATCGAGTATTGGCTGGCGCACGGCCTGAGCGTTGCTCGCCCAGGGGGTCGATAAACATCATCAACCTGCCGCCCTTCAATACAAATTGTTCAATGCCATACAGGGTCTGTTCGGACAACGCGGCGGGCTGCACCACCATCAGTGCCTGGACGTATTCCGGGATGCGCACGGTCGTCGACTCCAGCAGCGCGAGGTTAAAGTGCTGCTGCACGGTCTTGAGCAGCCGCCCTGCGGATTCCTCCATCGCTTGCCCTGAGATCAGACCGACAATGGGGCGCTCAGGGTGTTGCAACTTATAGATCAAGTGGCTGATTTCGTAATCGAGCAAGGGCTCACGATCAAGGCTGAATGATTCGATGCGTTGCGCACCGTGACCGGCACGGGTACCGATAAGGCCCAGAAAACCGGCCTCGTCGTCGAGGCCAAATAGCTCCGCTTTGTAGGCATCCTCTGAAAAACGTGCAGGTTCGATAAGGTGCAGGTTGAGCATACCTCGTGCGGCTTTTTCATATTCCTTGAGCCGGTCTTCGATACGCTTGCCATAGCGTTTCATCGCGGGACTTCTTGCTGGGGCGTTGTTGGCGTTGAAGTAATACAAGTCTACCGGGCTTTCCAGGGCATTCAGAAAGTGCCGTACGGTGGGGGATAAAGTGTGGATCTGTGAACGGGAATAGTCCCAGCGAATGTCGGGAAGTTTAACTATCCAGACCAGGTTGAACGCGAGAAATAGTAAAAGCAAGACAATAAGTGTCATGCCGGTACGCAGAGTGGATCGCATGGGGCTTTCCTTCTCAGCGATGCTTGTAATTAAGGGTGATGGTCGCCGCAGTGAGGAAGGCCAGGATCATGCTAATGAAGTAAAGAATGTCGCGAAGTGCAAATTTTCCATCGTCGAGGCTGCTGAATCTTGAAAGCGGATTGAGGGAACTCAAACTGTCGATAACCCAAATGGGCGCTTGATGTTCCAGAGCATCGAGTAAAGATGAAAGTCCACTGACGGTGAGCAGTAAGCCCATCGTCAGTATGACGACGACGGTACGCTGACGGACGCAAGTGAAGATGAAACAACCGGCAGATAGATAACTGCCCGCCAGCAGCCAACTCGCTAAAAATTGCGAGGCTATAACGGCGTTGTCCGCCCTGCCCAGATAATTGGCGATGATGACCAGGGGAAACGTCAACAGCAGAGCCACGCCGACTACAACCCAGGCAGCCAGGAACTTGCCGATCACCCACTCAAAGGGGGTGACGGGCAATGTTTTCATCAGTTCGAGAAAACCGGCATTCGCCTCATCCGACCAGAGTTGCGCCGCCAGGGCGGGGATCAAGAGTAAGTAAAGCCAGGGATGCAGTTGGAAAAAAACCTGCAAGGTGCTGCTGTCTTGCTCCAGCCACGGGCTGAGGTGAAAACCCAAGGCCACGGACAGTACTAAAAAATCGCCACGCTCAGGTAGGTGCCGGGTGTGCAGGCATAACTGGCGAGTTGGCGCTTGAAAATGACGGGCAGCAATTTCAAAGAGTGGCCTCTCGGCTCAGGTGGTGGACCACATCGTTCAGGCGGCCTGACTCCTGGTGCAGCGAGCTGATTTGCCACCGACGACTGGCGATGAGTGTGTGAATGTGTGAGGAGATGTTATGGCCCGGCATGGCCAGTACGGTCACGGTGCCGGGAGCATGGCGATGCTCTTCGATGCCCGCCACGCCTGGCAGGACGGCGAGCGCCAGCAGGTCCAGAGGCGTTTGCGCGGTCAGGGTAACTGCCTGGAAATGACGGGAATCGCGTTGCAGATCAGGCAGTGGCGTATCGGCCACCAGACGCCCGCCCGCAAGCACCAGCGCCCGTGTGCAGAGTTCGGACAATTGATCGCAGTGCCGGGACGCGATGATCACCGTCATCTCCTGCGTCAACGACCTGATAAGCGCCCTGAAGGTGTGTCTTTGATCGGGTGCCAGTCCTTCGGTCGGCTCATCCAGTAACAACAAGGCCGGACCATGCAGGATGGCTTGGGCAATCGCGACTTTACGTTTCCATCCAGTGCAGAGTGTGTCGAGGGGCGCGTTGAGAATGGGCCATAACTCCAGTCGCATGGCGGCGTGTTCCACGCGCGCGCGTTTTTCTGCGCCGTGGAACCCACGAATGCTGGCAATGAAATGCAGGAACGCGTTTGCCGACATCGTTGGATGACCGAGATCCCGGTCAAGTTGATAGCCGATCGCTTTCTTTATCTTGAGAACTTGCGGGTTGATACCCTGGACAGTGACGTGGCCACTGGAAGGCGAAGTTGTACCGGAAAGTATATTCAACAGTAGCGTTTTAACAGCAGGGTCTTCTCCAAAAAGCCCCAGGCATTCGTGTTGATTGGCGCTGAATGAGAGATCACTGATAATGTTTTTCTTGTCCAGGTATTTTGTCACGTTGCTTATTTCGATCATGTGTTTACCGAATAAGTTTGGTATGACGTTAAGGGAGAGATTTTAAAAAGGGTACGGATAATCATCGCTTTTGGGAACGACGATCAGCATTAATAAGAGAAGTCCTACGTGTGTGCCCGGTACATCGCTGAAACAATTGGAGTGTGTGTTGACTTTTAATTTTCGAATGTTTATTTGATGTTTGTATAGACGTTCTGCGCTGTGTAACGAGGCCTGATAATCATGATGCTGCTACGTACCCTAGTTCTTGAACGCGATGGTCAGGATGCACCGGTCAACGGCGCACTGCTCTGTGGGTTTGCTGTTGGTCAGATTGCCTCCAACTTCCTCGTCTACAGCCTCGATGAAGAAGTTGAACCGGGGAGTTCCAGGGTTTACATCGCGGCATTGCGTAAAAAAGCCGAACGGTATTTTCTCGGTGGTGTCGAGTCCAGGGACGACTTGCAAGTTGCCATGCATGTGTTCAAGCAAATTCTGACGTTGGCGGCGTCGGGTGCAAAAGCCGCTGGCGTCACGGAAACCCAGTTGCCCTATCATTTTGTCGATTTGAAAGGCTGCAAGCTGCCGCCTGCCAGGCCCGAGGATCACCACTCGGTGATCATCAAGAAAGCGCTGGTGATGAAGGTGATTACCCTGGGCATTTCCGCGCCTGCGTTGCCGGCAATCGAAAGCGCGTCATTGATCGTGCCGTCCATTCGCTTTTCATCGAAATTAAGCTCGTCCCCCAGGGCAGCGATCGCGGCCGACCCTGCCCGTGTACCTGAGCACGAACAGCCTGTCGAAGAGGCGCGCCCGGTGGCGATCGAAATGCCGGTAAACCGCGTGCAGGCTGCACCTGTGATGCCGCCCGCGCTGGAGCCGCGGGGGCAACCTGGATTGCCCGCGGCCATGGACCAGAACGCGATGTTCGAGGTGGACAGTACACTGACCAACCTGGCGCGTGTCGCACAGGAGTTGACCCAACAAAAGCTCGCCGTCATCGAACAGCAGGCGGCGCTTGATCAATGGCAGGCTCGATTGCAGCAGGAACAAAGCCAGTCCGATGAGAGGTCTCGAGAGCTGGAGCAGCGCATTGCCCAGTTGCATGACCAGTCGCTGGCGGTCAGCCAGAGAACAGAAGCGCTGAAGGTCATGACGTCGCAGGTGTCGAACCTGCGCCAAAGCTTGCGCGCGATGCTGCTGGACCTGGACCAGGTCCTGGATGGCTAGACCGGCCTGGCTACTTTCCCGGGTTCATTTATCATCAACGCCAGCCAGCCGACGCCAGGGCATGATTGCCTGGCCGATCGGCACCTATGGACATTGCCTGGGGATGCATGCGTTTGAGTACCAAGCTGATTACCAAAGAAGGTCATGAAGCGCTGAAGAAAGAGCTGGACTACCTGTGGCGCGAAAAGCGCCCGGACACCACGCGCAAAGTGACATGGGCTGCATCGCTGGGCGACCGCAGCGAAAACGCCGACTACCAGTACAACAAGAAATTGCTGCGCGAGATCGATCGTCGTGTCCGGTACCTGCGCAAGCGCCTGGAAGACATGCGCGTGGTGGAGTACATGCCCGAGCAGGAAGGGAAGGTGTTTTTCGGCGCCTGGGTCGATATCGAAAACGAGCAGGGCGAGACCAAGCGTTTTCGGATTGTCGGCTATGACGAGATTTATGACCGGATGGACTATATCTCCATCGACTCACCGATGGCCCGCGCGTTGTTGCGCAAGGAAGTCGATGACGAGGCCATTGTGCAGACGCCCGGCGGTGAAGTGTGCTGGTGGATCACCGCGATCGAGTATGTGAAGTGAGCGGCGTTGGCCCGCGTCCCTTGAAGGACGCGGGCCATTGTGTTTTCAGCCTTCGCGCAATACGGTCAGAGGGCTGGCATTCAGTGCGCGGCGTGTACCGAAGACCCCGGCCCCGCCGATCAGTACTGCACCGATCACCGGCAGCACCAACAACCACGGATGCGGGTGCCAGGCCAGGTCAAAGGCATAGCGGTACAGCACCCAGGTCACCAGCTCGGTTCCCAGCGCCGCCAGCAACCCGCTGACGGCACCCAGCAAGCCGAACTCGATGCGCCTGGCCTTGACCAGCAGCTTGCGCTCGGCGCCCAGGGCGCGCAGCAGTGCACCTTGGCGGATCCGCTCATCAAGGGTGGCCTGTAGGCCGGAGAACAACACCGCCATTCCGGCCGCCAGCACAAACAGCAGCACGTACTCCACCGCCAGGGTCACCTGCGCCAGGATGCTGCGCAACTGCTCCAGCAGTGCCTCGACCTGCAGGATGGTCACGGCCGGGAAGGCACGTGACAGATCGACAATCTGCTGGTCGTGCCCAGGCGCCAGGTAAAAGCTGGTCAAGTAGGTCGCGGGCAGATCCTTCAGCGTGCCTGGCTGGAAAATCATGAAGAAGTTCGGCTGGAAGTTGTCCCAGTTGATGGTGCGCAGGCTGGTGACCCGCGCTTCACGGTTTTCCCCGCCCACGGTAAACACCAAGTGGTCGTTGAGTTTGAGCTTGAGGCTTTCCGCGACCTTGGCTTCTACCGAGACCCCGGGGATCTCGTCTGTGGGTTGCTGCGACCACCAGGTGCCCGCTGTCAGGGCGTTGCCCGGTGGCAGGTCGGCGGCCCAGGTGAGGCTCAAGTCACGTTGCACCGCGCGGTCGCCGCTGGAGTCCTTGCTGACAATCTCCTGCACCGGTTCGCCGTTGATGCTGATCAGCCGGCCCGGCACCACGGGATACAGCGGTGCGGACTGCGCCTGCAGCTCCAGCAGGCGAGCGCCGAACGCGTCTTTGTCGGCCGGAAGGATGTTGAGGGCGAAATAGTTGGGCGCATCCTTGGGCAACTGGTTTTGCCAGGTGTCTAGCAACTCGCCGCGCAGCAGGGCAATCAAACCCATCGACAGCAGGATCAGGCCAAAGGCCAGGGACTGGCCAGCCGCCGCCAGCGGGTGACGCAGCAATTGTCCCAGGCCCAGGCGCCAGGGCAGGGAGGCGCGAGCCAGCAGGCGTCGCAGGCTCTGCAACAGCAACAGGAGCAGGCCACCGAGTACCAGCGCTGCCACCACGCCACCGCCGAGCAGGGCGAAAGTCAGCACCAGGTCGAGGCTCAGGCGCCACATGATCAGGCCCAGGGCGAACAGGGCTGCGCCGTAGACCATCCAAGTGCTGGAAGGAATCGGCAGCAGGTCGCGACGCAGTACCCGCAGCGGCGGCACCCGACCCAATGCCGCCAGTGGCGGCAGGGCGAAGCCGGCGAGGGCGACCAGCCCGGTGCCGATCCCGGCGATGGCCGGCAGCAGGCCGCCAGGCGGTACGTCCGCCGGCAGCAGATCGTGCAGGAAGTAGAACAGGCCAAACTGCGCGAGCCAGCCGAGCAGGGCGCCGGTCAGGCTCGCCAGCAGGCCCAGTACGCTCAATTGCAGGCTGAACAGCAACATCGCTTCACGGCGCGATAACCCCAGGCAGCGTAACAATGCACTGGCGTCGAAGCGGCGGGTGGCGAAACGGTTGGCCGACAAGGCCACGGCGACACCGGCCAGCAGCACTGCCACCAGGCTCGCCATGTTCAGGTAGCGCTCGGCCTTGCCCAGGGCGCCGCCAATCTGCTGGTTGCCGTCTCGCGAGTCCTGCAGGCGCTGGTTGGCGGCGAGGCCGGGCTTGACCAGGTCGCGATAGGTTTGCAGCGCTGTGCTGCCTTGTGGCCCGCGCCACAGTTCGCGGTAGCTGACGCGGCTGCCGGGCTGGACCACACCGGTGGCATCCAGGTCCGCCAGGTTGATCATCACCCGGGGCGTGAGGCTGTAGAAATTACCGGCGCGGTCGGGTTCGTAGGTGAGGATGCGGGCCAGGCGCAGGCTCTTCATGCCGACATCGATACTGTCGCCGACCTTGAGGTCGAGTGCAGTCAGCAGCCGCGCCTCCACCCAGGCTTCACCGGGCTTCGGGCCACCTCCCGGGGTTTCATCGCCAAACGGCGCAGCCGCGCTTTTCAGCTCACCGCGCAGCGGGTACTGCTCGTTGACCGCCTTGATGCTGGAGAGCTGGATGCCGTTGTCGGTGGCAATCACGCTGGAGAATTCGACCACCCGGGCGTGATCCAGGCCCAGCTCGGTCCCCGACCGGATTTGTTCGGGCCGCGCCGGCGAGCTGCCTTCAAGCACCAGGTCGGCGCCGAGGAACTCGGTGGCGCGCAGCATCATGGCGCCATTCAGGCGGGCACCGAAATAGCCGATGGCGGTGCTGGCAGCTACCGCTACCAGCAGGGCGAAGAACAACACGCGCAATTCGCCGGCGCGGGCATCGCGCAGCAATTGGCGCATGGCAAGGCTGAACAGGCGCAACAGCGGCAAACGTGCCATCAAGGCTCCAGGGGCGCGACCATCAGGCCGGCTTCAAGGCGGATCAGGCGTCGGCAACGGTGGGCCAGGCGCTCGTCGTGGGTGACCAGCACCAGGGTCGTGCCGCTTTCTTTGTTGAGCTCGAACAGCAGGTCGCTGATGCGCTCGCCGGTGTGGCTGTCGAGGTTCCCGGTGGGTTCATCGGCAAACAGCACGTCCGGTTCGGCAGCGAACGCGCGGGCGATCGCCACGCGTTGCTGTTCACCGCCGGACAACTGGCGCGGCGAGTGGGTCAGGCGTTGGCCCAGGCCGACTCGCTCCAGCAAATGGGTGGCGCGCTCGCGGGCGTCTTTGCGGCCGTCCAGCTCCAGCGGCAGCATGACGTTTTCCAGGGCGTTGAGGCTGTCGAGCAACTGGAAGGACTGGAACACGAAGCCCACGTGCTCGGCGCGGATGCGCGCACGCTGGTCTTCGTCGAGGGTGCTGAGGGCTTGCCCGGCGAGCGTGACTTCGCCGCTGCTGGGCAGGTCGAGGCCGGCCAGCAGGCCCAGGAGGGTGGATTTACCGGAGCCGGAAGCACCGACGATAGCCAGGCTATCGCCCTTGTTCAGTTCCAGGCTCAGTTCGTGCAGGATAGTCAGTTCACCTTCCGCGCTGGGAACCACTTTGCTAAGGTTCCGCGCGGTGAGAATGCTTGCGCCCATGGAGAATCCGATGCGAATGTGGTTTTTGAGTGCTGGCCTGGCCTTGATGTGCATGGCCCAGAACGCAGCGGCGGGTACAGTCCTGATCGTTGGCGATAGTATCAGTGCCGGTTTCGGCCTGGATACCAGCAAAGGGTGGGTAGCGTTGCTGGGACAACGGCTCAAGAAGGAAGGTTTCGACGATAAAGTGGTCAACGCTTCCATCAGCGGCGACACCAGTGCCGGAGGCTTGGCGCGCCTGCCGGCGGCGCTTGCAGAGCATAAGCCGGATGTCGTGGTGATCGAGCTTGGCGGCAATGACGGCCTGCGCGGCCAACCGCCTGCGCAATTGAAACAAAATCTTGCGTCGATGATCGATCAGTCCAAGGCCGGCGGCGCCAAGGTGCTGTTGCTGGGCATGCAGTTGCCGCCCAACTACGGCCCGCGCTACACCACGGCATTCGCTGAAGTGTATGGGGCACTGGCGAAGGAAAAAAACGTCCCGCTGGTACCGTTTTTCCTCGAGGGCGTCGGTGGTCATCCCGAGCTGATGCAGGCGGATCAACTGCACCCGGCGGTCGGCGCCCAGGGCAAGTTGCTGGAAAATGTCTGGCCGACGCTAAAACCGCTGCTTTGACGCTTTTCTACCGGCAGGCTTTCGGCTAAGGTGGCGCCCCCCCGATTTGGAGCCCTTGATGTCGCGTCCTGCCTGGTCCCTGTTTAACTACCAACTGATCGAGCCGGACGAGCAGCTGGATCTGTTCGCCTGCCAGGAAGTGCGGGTGCATCTGGTCACGCGGCAATTGGAACTGGGCGGCTCCATCGATCGTACCCTGTGCGGTACGTTACTGCCGGCGCAACCGCGGTGGTCGCTGGTCGATCGCTCGATCTTCCAGGACCAGCGCCTTTGCCCGTTGTGCCGGGCGATTCTGGAGTCCCAGAAGCGCGGCACGCCGCCAATCTGGCCGGAGCTGCGTTTCGAGCTCTAGATGCAGCTGCAAGCTTCACGCTATAAGCTGTAAGCTAGCGGCTGAAAGCTTGTAGCTTGCAGCTTGCAGCTTGTTTTTAACCTACCCGTCGTTCTGCGAAGGATTTTCCGGATGTTGTCGCGCCTTTCCGTCGTCACCTGCTGCCTGTCTCTTGCTGCACTTTGTGCGGCCGGTTCTGCGTCAGCCTTGCAGTTGCCCCTGCCCCCGCCAGGCGAGGACATCGTCGGTCAGGTCCAGGTGATCAAGGCCAAGTACGAAGACACCTTTGCCGACCTGGGCACGACCTATGACCTGGGCTATTCGGAGATGGTCGCGGCCAACCCGGGCGTGGATGCCTGGTTGCCGGGGGCGGGCACTGACATCGTGCTGCCGACGCGTTTCATCCTGCCGCCCGGTCCTCGGGAAGGGATCGTGATCAACCTGGCTGAGTACCGGCTCTATTACTTCCCCAAGGGCCAGGATGTGGTCTACACCTTCCCGCTGGGGATCGGTCGTGAGGGCTGGGGCTCGCCGGTCGCCCACACCACGATTACCGGCAAGATCCCCAACCCGACCTGGACCCCGCCCGCCTCGATCAAGGCCGAGCACGCCGCCAATGGCGATCCGCTGCCCAACGTGGTGCCGGCCGGTCCGGACAATCCTTTGGGGCCGTTCAAGTTCACCCTGGGCACCCCGGGCTACCTGATCCATGGTTCGAACATGAAATTTGGTATCGGCACGCGTACAAGCCACGGTTGCTTCCGCATGTTCAACAACAACGTGCTGGAGATGGCCAGCATGGTGCCGGTGGGTACCTCGGTGCGCATCATCAACGATGCCTACAAGTTCGGCAGCAGCGGCGGCAAGGTCTACCTCGAGGCGCATACGCCGCTGAACGACGACGGCACGCCTTCGGTGGTCGACAAGCACACGGCGGTCATCAACGCCCTGCTCAAGCGTGAAGACCTGGCCAATAACCTGCGGGTGAACTGGGATCAGGTGCGTGATGTGGTCGCGGCCGAAGACGGCCTGCCCACCGAAATCGGGGTGCCGGGTGCAGCGCCGGTAGCGTCCAGCGCGCCGATCGACCTGCAGCAATAAGCCTGCTCGACCCTGAGCCCGCCACGGCCTTGCGCTGCGGCGGGCTTTTTATTGCGCGGCAATCGAGGCACGAATCGCGGGCAATAAAAAAGCCGACCCAAGAATGGATCGGCTTGATAACAACCCCGAGGGATTATTACTTGCGGCTTGCTTTTTCAAGCATGCGCAGAGCGCGCTCGTTAGCTTCGTCAGCAGTCTGTTGTGCTTTTTGAGCAGCAGCCAGAGCTTCATCAGCTTTACGGTAGGCTTCGTCTGCACGAGCCTGGGAGCGAGCTGCTGCGTCTTCAGTTGCAGTCAGACGAGCTTCGGTTTCTTTGGAGACGCTGCTGCAACCGGTAGCCAGAACTGCGGCCAGAGCCAGAGCAGAGAATTTCAGAACGTTGTTCATCGTGTTCCCCTTCAAGGACTTTCTATTAAATGGCTATTTCCTCAGAGTGAGTTCATAGCCGGCGTACATACTACTCATTACTTGTAGTAAGTAAACTGACGTAGCGCAAGAAGCAAAAAAAATTCTTGTGCCGAATCTATTTTGGCTAATCTTTTGGAGGTTTGTATAAAAACCGTCCAATTTTTTGCAGTCGGGCGAAAATTGGATCCAGGCTGAAAGGGCCGGCCCGCATGTGTTAAGCCTTGTAAATAGATGAAAATTTATATATCGAGGCCGACACTTTCGCGCTGCTTGCCTTTACCACGCCTGGCATCTTTTACGCATGTAGAGTGACTTTAAGAGCGGCAGTTCGTCTCAAGGTTCAACGGCCGGCAAATGTTCAGGCTATCGGTCACCGGTTGATCGAGGCCCTTTCTATATCCACCCATGGCAAGGATGACGAGTGCGGCTTGAGCAATGGCAGGATTGGTGCCTACTATTCTCTACGTGCTGGTTGTGAGCGCTAAAGGTTTTCTCGTTGTCGAAACCGGCACGGGGTGGCGTAGATGTTCCTTCGCCGGAAAAACATCGGTAAGGTAGGGGTCGCAATCTTAGACCCGCGAGGAGTAGTGATGAGCGAGGCGTTGTCCATCCACCATGACCAGGCTGGTCATCAGTTCGAGACCAATGTGGACGGTCATCGTGCCTATCTGACCTATATGGACCTCGGGAAGCAGACCCTGGACATCTATCGGACCTTCGTGCCCAACGCGCTGCGCGGCCGTGGTATTGCGGCGGCATTGACCGAAGAAGCGCTGAAGTTCGCCGAAGAGGCCGGCTACACGGTGATCCCGTCCTGCTCCTATGTCGAACGCTACATGGAGCGCCACCAGCGCCATGCCGCGAAGCTGTAAGCCACACGCTGCAGCATGAAAAACGCCGGGCTTAGCCCGGCGTTTTTGTGTGCGCTCGATTCAACCGCGCTATCAGGTACGTTTGCGCTTGGGCAAGACGTCCTTGAGCTTGGCGTGCATGCTGCGCAGGGTGTTCTCGGTAGCAGCCCAGTCGATGCAGGCATCGGTGATCGACACGCCGTACTGCAAGTCGGCGAGGTCCTTTGGAATCGCCTGGCAGCCCCAGTTCAGGTGACTCTCGACCATCAGGCCGATAATCGACTGGTTGCCTTCGAGGATCTGGTTGGCGACGTTTTCCATGACCAGTGGCTGCAGGGCCGGATCCTTGTTGGAGTTGGCGTGGCTGCAGTCGACCATGATGTTCGGCTTGATCTTGGCCTTGTTCAGGGCCTGCTCGCACAGCGCGACGCTGACCGAGTCATAGTTGGGCTTGCCGTTGCCACCGCGCAGCACCACGTGACCGTAGGCGTTGCCCTTGGTGGTGACGATGGAGACGCCGCCTTCCTGGTTGATGCCCAGGAAGCGGTGAGGGCTGGAGACCGATTGCAGCGCGTTGATCGCCACGGTCAGGCCGCCGTCGGTGCCGTTCTTGAAGCCGACGGCCGACGACAGGCCGGACGCCATTTCGCGGTGGGTCTGGGATTCGGTGGTGCGGGCGCCGATGGCCGACCAACTGATCAGGTCCTGCAGGTACTGCGGGGAGATCGGGTCGAGGGCTTCGGTGGCGGTGGGCAGGCCCATTTCCGCCAGGTCCAGCAGCAACTGGCGACCGATGTGCAAGCCGTCCTGAATCTTGAACGAGTCGTCCAGGTACGGGTCGTTGATCAAGCCTTTCCAGCCCACGGTGGTCCGTGGTTTCTCGAAATAGACGCGCATCACCAGGTACAAGGTGTCGGACACTTCCGCTGCCAACACCTTGAGGCGCTCGGCGTACTCGTGGGCAGCCTTGAGGTCGTGGATTGAGCAGGGCCCGATCACCACGAAGAGGCGGTGGTCGGTGCCGTCGAGAATGTCACGGATGACTTCGCGGCCCTTGGTGACGGTCTGCAGGGCAGCGTCGCTCAGGGGGATTTCGCGCTTGAGCTGATCGGGTGTGATCAGCGTCTCGTTGGATTCGACGTTAAGGTCATTGATCGGTAAATCAGCCATCGTGTTACTCGCCAGGGTCACGGGTGCCGGCCGCCAGCCATCCCCGTGCGGCGGGCACAGCATGATTTTGAATACAGGGGGGAGGAACCTTAGCGCGTAACACGGGCCCGCGACAATGGGCAAAGCCCGCTTTAATCCCGTGCAGGCCGCACAAATGCTTCATGGGAGAACTCGCTGGCATGGCGCGCCACCCACTCGCGGGCCAGGGCTTCGAGTTGTGCAGGTGTCGGTTCGGCATCTTCGTGCTGGCGGCAGTAGCGTTCCATCCGGCATGCTTGTTCGCCCATGCGCGCGCCGAACAACGCATGCTCATCGGTAAACGAGATGCCGATGCGATAGCCGTTTTCGACCTTGCGGCACCAGGCTACATAGCCCGGATACCGGGCGTTGGCGCCCAGGGACGGGATGTGCAGGTCAACGGCTGTGCCCTGGCGCCAGGCGCGTGGCCAATGGCAGGCGATGCCGCCCAGGCCGACCGTGTGCAGGCGCTGGCGGGGGAGGGCAGGAGAGGGACGTTGGATTAACTCGACAGCGACATCATCAGGGTGAGGTAAAAAACGACCCATGTACACGGACTCCGAGCACCGTCCAGTTGACGGCGGTGGCAGCAGTATAGTGAAGGAACTGGAATTGACCGACCTGGATATTGACCAGCAATTGCTGGGATTGCCAGGTATTTCGCTGGTGGTGTTCACCAGCGTCGGGTGTTCCAGTTGCCGTTGGGCGCGCCAGCAGCTACCGGGTTGGTCCCTGCCGATTGACCGCGTGTGCTGGGTGGATGCCGGCCACAACGGCGGCGCGGTCGAACGCTACCAGATCTTTCATTTGCCCGCGTTGTTCGTGGTGTGCGAGGGTCAATTCCTCGGGCAGTTACAGACACGTCTTACACTCACTGACCTTACCGACGCGATCAATCAAGCGCTTACCCGTACTCCAGAGGATCTGCCATGACAGCACAGTCGCCCCGCATTGGCATTATCGGCACCGGCGCCATCGGTGGTTTCTATGGCCTGATGCTGGCGCGCGCCGGTTTCGATGTGCACTTCCTGTTGCGCAGCGAATACGCGGCGGTCAGTGAGCATGGCTTGCGCCTGAACAGCAGCGTGCATGGCCACTTGCACCTGCATCCGGTGCAGGCCTACGCACGGGCCGCCGACATGCCGCCGTGCGACTGGCTGCTGGTGGGCACCAAGTCCACGGGTAACGTTGAGCTGGCCCCGACTATCGCCCAGGTCGCGGCGCCGGATGCCAAGGTGGTATTGCTGCAAAACGGCCTGGATGTGGAAGACAGCCTGCGTGAACACTTGCCGGCGTCGCTGCATTTGCTCGGTGGGCTCTGCTACATCGGCGTACACCGCTCCGCGCCTGGCGTGGTCGAGCATCAGGCGCTGGGGCGGGTCAACCTGGGGTATCACAGTGGCACCGCGGCCAACGACGACGCCCGTCGGCAGGCGATTGTCGAAGCCGGCGCCGCGTTGTTCCACCAGGCCGGCATCGACTCCCAGGCCATGGCCAATGTGCATCAGGCGCGTTGGCACAAGTTGGTGTGGAACGTGCCTTACAACGGCCTGTCCGTCCTGCTGGGGACCGGCACCACGGCGATGATGGCGGACGAATCCAGCCGCGAGTTGATCCAGGCATTGATGGCCGAAGTGGTGCAGGGCGCCCATGCTTGCGGGCATGAAATCCCCGCCAGTTACGCCGAGCAGATGTTCGCCATGACTGAAACCATGGACGACTACCTGCCGAGCATGTATCACGACCACGTGCATAAACGCCCGCTGGAACTGGCGGCGATCTATGCGCGGCCACTCGCCGCGGCCAAAGCCGCTGGTTGCGAATTGCCACGGATGCAGGCGCTGTATCAGGCCTTGAGTTTTATTGATCGGCATAACCGCTGAGTGAGGAAACACACCATGGCCAAGGGGTTGGGTGACAAGTTGGTGCTGGCGATTTCCTCGCGGGCACTCTTCGACTTGAGTGAAAGCCACAAGGTCTATCTGGCCGAGGGGGTCGAGACCTACCGTCAGTACCAGATCGAACACGAGGAAGAAATCCTCGAGCCCGGCGATGCCTTCCCGCTGGTCAAGAAGCTGCTGAGCCTGAATGCCAGCCTTGGCCGTGCCCGGGTCGAGGTGGTGCTGGTGTCGCGCAACAGTGCCGACACCGGCTTGCGTGTGTTCAATTCCATCCAGCATTACGGCCTGGATATTTCCCGCGCCGCTTTCGTCGGAGGGCGTAGTCCTTATCCTTATTTGGCGGCGTTCGGTTGCCATCTGTTTCTTTCCACCCATGCTGAGGATGTACGCAGTGCCCTCGATGCGGGGTTTGCGGCAGCGACGATTTTGTCCGGCGGTCCACGCCGTGCCTCCAGTGAGGAATTGCGGATTGCCTTTGACGGTGACGCGGTGTTGTTCTCCGATGAGTCGGAGCGCGTGTACCAGTCCGGCGGGTTGGAAGCGTTCCAGGCCAGCGAGCGCGAGTCGGCGCGCCAGCCGTTGCATGGCGGTCCGTTCAAGGGGTTCCTGGCCGCGCTGAACCTGTTGCAGCGCGAGTTTGCGGACGAGGACTGCCCGATTCGCACGGCGTTGGTCACTGCGCGTTCGGCGCCGTCCCATGAGCGGGTGATCCGCACCTTGCGCGAGTGGGATATTCGCCTGGACGAGTCGCTGTTCCTGGGTGGGCTAGAAAAATCCGCGTTCCTGGAAGCGTTCGCCGCCGATGTTTTTTTCGATGACCAGGCCGGTCATTGCGAGAAAGCCAGGGAGGTGGTGGCCACCGGGCATGTGCCCCATGGCATCAGTAATGAAGTGAAGAGCTAAGTCAATCCAAGTCGTCCGGGCGCTGCTAAGCTGATTCAATCTCCGCCGTCCTGGCAGTCCAGGAGGTTCTATGATTCGCTCGATGCTCTTTGCCACGGACCTTGGTCTGTACGCGCCTTATGTGATGCAGCATGCGTTGGCGCTGGCGCGGACGTTCAAGGCAGATCTGTACGTGATCCACGTGGTCGAGCCGATCGGGTTGTTCGCCGAATCGGTGTTGCAGAGCTACCTTGATGAGAAGGCCCTGAGTGAGTGGCAGAGCCAGGGGCTGACCACGGTGATGGCGACGATCGAGCAGCGGGTGCTGGACAGTTTTCGCGAGGAGTTGGGGGAAGGGGAGCAGGACCTGAAGGTGATTCGCTCGGTACGGGTGATCCAGGGGGATCCGTGCGAGGTCATACTCGATCAATTGCGCAAACTCTCCGTAGACCTGCTGATCGTCGGCAGCCACAGCCACGCGACTTCGGCTGCCACTCCGCTGGGGCGTACCGCAGCTCGGGTGTTGCAGCTGTCTACCGTGCCGGTTTACCTGGTGCCTTCGTTACAACGTCGACGCAGTGATGACGTGTGATGGGTAAATAACGATAAAAAGTTCTAGATTTATCCGTCAAACCTTTAATATAGTTATATACCGTCGCTGATACCCGTGGCGTCTATTTGCTTTGAGGGACACATATGAAGCTTCAACAACTGCGCTACATCTGGGAAGTGGCGCACCACGACCTCAACGTTTCCGCTACCGCTCAAAGCCTCTACACCTCGCAACCCGGTATCAGCAAGCAGATCCGCCTGCTCGAAGACGAGCTGGGCGTCGAAGTGTTCGCGCGCAGCGGCAAGCACCTGACCCGTGTCACCCCGGCGGGTGAGCGCATCATCACCACCGCCGGCGAGATCCTGCGCAAAGTCGAAAGCATCAAGCAGATCGCCCAGGAATTCTCCAACGAGAAGAAGGGCACCCTGTCCATCGCTACCACCCACACCCAGGCGCGTTATGCCTTGCCGCCGGTGATCCGCGATTTCATCAAGCAATACCCTGACGTCGCGTTGCACATGCACCAGGGCTCGCCGATGCAGATCGCCGAAATGGCAGCTGACGGCACCGTCGATTTCGCCATTGCCACCGAAGCCCTGGAGCTGTTCGGTGACCTGGTGATGATGCCGTGCTACCGCTGGAACCGTTGCGTGGTCGTGCCTCAAGGTCACCCGTTGGCCAAGCTGCCGAAGCTGACCCTGGAAGCCCTGGCCGAATACCCGATCGTGACCTACGTGTTTGGTTTCACCGGCCGTTCCAAGCTCGACGAGGCTTTCAGCCATCGCGGCCTCACGCCGAAAGTGGTGTTCACCGCCGCCGACGCCGACGTGATCAAGACTTACGTGCGCCTGGGCCTGGGCGTGGGCATCGTGGCCAAGATGGCCGTCGATACCAACCTCGACAAAGACCTGGTGGTGCTCGATGCCAGCGAGTTGTTCGAGTCCAGCGTGACCAAGATCGGCTTCCGTCGCGGCACGTTCCTGCGGGGCTTCATGTGCGACTTCATCGAGAAATTCGCGCCGCACCTGACCCGTGAAGTCATGGCCAAGGCGATCCAGTGCCACAACAAGCAGGAACTGGAAGAACTGTTCGACGGCGTCGAATTGCCGGTTCACTGATATTGCAGGGGCTGGCTTGCCGTGGTGAGGGCGCGTGCTCCTTCGCCACTACAAGCTCGCTCCTGCAGGCGTTTATTTGGCCTCGGTCACCGTAAAGTGCTGCCGGGCGCCCGCCACCAGAATCTCCACCTCATCCCCTTCGAATTTGTGCAGCAGGCTCTTGCCCAGCGGCGAGCGCGGGGTGATGACGGTCACCGGTTGCCCGACCACATCCACTTTCAAACCCGCCGCGTCCGGCGCCAGGAACAGCCACTGCTGGCGACCGTGCTCGTCTTCCAACCCGAGTAGCGCGCCGATTTCTATACCGCGCTGATCATCATAAGCACGCAACGGCATGCTCTGGCACAGCGCCAGCGCCTGCTTGATTTCCTCGACTCGCTTGGCTTGGCCCGCCGCGAGGTAGGACGCCTCGAGGCCCAGGGTGTCGTATTTGTTTTCGGCGATGTTTTCTTCGTGGGTCGCGGTTTCGTAGGCGGTCTGCGCGGCGCGTTGGGCAATGTCGAGATCGACGCTGAGCTTCTCCAGCACAAGCTGGTGGACGGCGTGTTTATTCATGGCTGTGCTTGATCATTCGCAAAATTGCAGGACATTTGCCCGGCTCTTTTCATTGGGCGCGTTCTGGTCCTGTTGCAGCCAGAACTGGCACTTGGGGTTGGACAGGTTGCGCGCGTTGGTGCGGGCCTGATCCAGGCTCTGCTGTTGCTCCTGCTTCTGCAGGTTCTGTTGATACTGCTCGAACATTCGGTTCGGCGGCTCCGGCGCAGCCACCGCCGGTTTGCCCAGTTGCTGGACGGCTTGGGCCACGGGCGCCAGGGTTTGCGGGAAGAGGTAGCGCGATGCCAGCCAACTGGTCAGCACAATGGCGATAAACCCCAGCCACACCCCCATGGCGATGGCGAACGTAAGCTTGGGCAGCGACAACGATTGATCCGACATGATGGCCTCCTGGCAGGCAATTGCGGCGTGGCGGCGATTGTCGCACAGCCGCTGTGCAGAATAATCGCGATCAAGCCTTCTGCATCAGGGCATTTATGCGGACAATCGGGCCTTTGATCGTAGGAGCCCGGAATGAAAGCCCGCTGGGATATTTTTTGCAGCGTCGTCGACAACTACGGCGACATCGGCGTGACCTGGCGCCTGGCCCGGCAATTGGTGGTGGAGCACGCCTGTTCCGTGCGTTTGTGGGTCGACGACCTGCGGGCCTTCGAGCGCATGTGCCCGGAAATCGATGTGCACCTGGACGAGCAATGGCAAGAGGGCGTGGAAGTGCGCTTTTGGCCGACCGAATGGCGGGACACGGCCTCCGCCGATGTAGTCATCGCCGCGTTCGCCTGCCAGTTGCCGCCCGAGTACATGGAAGCCATGGCCGCAAGCGCGCGTGCGCCCTTGTGGATGAACCTGGACTACCTCAGCGCCGAAGAGTGGGTGGTGGGTTGTCATCGCCTGCCATCAGTGAAGTTCAAGGGGGTGCAGAAGTACTTCTTTTTCCCGGGCTTCCGACCGGGCACCGGTGGGCTGCTGCGCGAGGCTGGATTGCTGGAGCAGCGCCAGGCGTTTCAGCAGGACGCAGCTGCACAGCGCCAGTTCCTGCAGGCCCTGGGCGTATTTGCGACAGAGGGTGCGCGCCTGATTTCATTGTTCGCCTACGAAAATGCCGGGCTCGGCCGTTGGCTGGATGTGTTGTCGAGCGACGAGCGGCCCACGCACCTGTTGGTCCCGGAAGGGCGGATCCTCGGTGATGTGCAGCGCTGGCTTGGCGTGGAGGGCCTGGTGGCGGGGGACGTGCATCAGCGCGACGCCCTGACCGTGCAGGTGCTGCCGTTCGTGCGCCAGGAGCAATATGACCGCCTGCTCTGGTGCTGCGACTTCAATGCGGTGCGCGGCGAAGACTCGTTCGTGCGTGCCCAGTGGGCCGGACGGCCGCTGTTGTGGCACATCTATCGGCAGGACGAAGACATCCACCTCGACAAGCTCGATGCCTTCCTCGCGCTGTACACCGCGGCTTTATCACCGGCTGCCAGCGCTGCATTGATCGCACTCTGGCAAGCCTGGAACACTGATGGCGATATGGCACAAGCGTGGAAAATGCTGCTGGAGCACTGGCCGGAGGTGAACCAGCATGCGCAGACGTGGTGTCTGGAACAAGGCTTGCAGGCCGATCTTGCGACGGCGCTGGTACAGTTTTATGAAAGTTGGATATGATACGCGACCTTGATTTTTGTAAATCCCATCCAAATTTCGGATATACGCAATGAAAACTGGTAAAGAACTGAAACCCGGTACAGTGATCCGTCTCGAAAACGACCCTTGGCTGGTTCAGAAAGCTGAGTTCACCAAGTCTGGTCGTAACAGCGCAATCATGAAGACCAAGCTGAAGAACCTGCTGACCGGTTACAAGACCGAGATCGTCTACAGCGCCGATGACAAACTGGACGACGTGATCCTCGACCGCAAAGAAGCGACCCTGTCCTTCATCAGCGGTGACACCTACACGTTCATGGACACCACCGACTACACCATGTACGAGCTGAACGCTGAAGATATCGAAGCCGTTCTGCCGTTCATCGAAGAAGGCATGGAAGACGTCTGCGAAGCTATTTTCTTCGAAGAGCGCCTGGTTTCCGTAGAGCTGCCGACCACTATCGTGCGTAAGGTTGCCTACACCGAAGGTTCCGCTCGCGGTGACACTTCGGGCAAGGTAATGAAGCCAGCCAAGCTGAGCAACGGTACCGAACTGCAAGTAGCCGATTTCATCGAAATCGACGACCTGATCGAGATCGACACCCGCGAAGGTGGTTCGTACAAAGGCCGCGCCAAGAAGTAATTCTGGCTCGCCAACAAAAAACCCGACTTAGCGTCGGGTTTTTTTATGCGCGGCTGTTTATCAGACGGCAACGTGCAGGCGTACTTCGACATTGCCACGGGTGGCGTTGGAGTACGGGCACACCTGGTGGGCGGCATCGACCAGGCTTTGCGCCTCGTCCTGGGCCAGGCCCGGCAGGCTGATATGCAGGTCGATATCCAGGCCGAAACCACCGGGGATCTGGCCGATGCCGACGTGGGCAGTGATCGAGGCGTCATCCGGGATTTTGCGTTTGGTCTGGCTGGCGACGAATTTCAGTGCGCCGATGAAGCAGGCCGAATAGCCGGCGGCGAACAGTTGCTCAGGGTTGGTGGCCTGGCCACCGGCACCGCCCAATTCCTTGGGGGTGGAGAGTTTGACGTCGAGGATGTTGTCGCTGGAGACAGCGCGACCATCACGGCCGCCGGTGGCGGTGGCTACTGCGGTATAGAGCGTTTGCATGGTGTCGTCCTCTTGGTTTTTTAGCGCTAAATATTTGCGCGCTAAGTAGTTGGTGAGGCGAATGTATAGCGCTAATGTTTAGCGCGCAAGATAAATTTTGAAAATTTTCGCCTCGATGCACTAACGGTAGGAGCCGGCTTGCCGGCAAGCCGGCTCCTACAAGGGGGAAGGGGGGTTAGACGCTGGCTTGCAAATGACTGCGCAAGGCAATCAGGTCAGCCTGCAGCTTGAGCAACTGTTCCAGCTCCAGTCCGCTGGCGCCAAGGATGCACTGCGGAATGCCCATGGCCTTGTCCTGCAGCGCACGGCCGGCAGCGGTCAACTCGACGACGACGACCCGTTCATCTTCGCGGCTACGGGTCCGGCTGAGCAGACCTTCAGCCTCCAGGCGCTTGAGCAGGGGCGTGAGCGAGCCTGGATCAGTCAGCAGGCGGCTGCTGATTTCGCCGACGGTCAAGCCATCTTCTTCCCACAGCACCATCATGGCCAGGTACTGCGGGTAGGTCAGGCCGAGGGCTTGCAGCAGGGGTTTGTAGACCTTGGTCATCAGCAGCGAGGTCGAGTGCAGGGCGAAGCACAGCTGGTTATCCAGCATCAGGGACTCGCAAGGATCAGGATTTTTGCTCATGGCAGTGCCTCAAAAAAGCGTATCTGGCCTGGAATCTAGCGGGCAAATCTTTAATGCGCCAGATAATTCTGTCCGAGTGGTCAGACAAGCCCGCTCTGCAGCGCCAGATCCCAGGGCGGCACCGGGCTGAAGCGCGATTTCAGGTATTCCAGCAACAACCGGCTGCGGGCATTCGCCTGCTGTTCCAGGCGCAAGGCGTAAATCCCGGTGGTTTCCGGGCTGGGCAGGCCATCCTCGCAAAACAGTGGCAACAGTTCGCCGCGTACCAGGTATTCACTGGCCAGCCAGGTGGGCAAGTGGGCGATCCCCAGCCCGGCGAGGGCGCCGGACAGCAGGGCTTCGGCGTTGTTGGCGCTCATGCGGATGCGCTGCGGACGGTAGGTGGCGCGGCGCCCATCCAGCTCGAAGCGCCATGCGAACATGGGGGCCAGGCCGTCCCAATCCAGGCCATCATGCTCGCTCAGTTCGCGCGGATGAGTGGGGGTGCCACGGCTTTTCAGGTAGGCCGGACTGGCACAGGCGATGCGCACGATGCTGGCCAGCGGCGTGGCGATCAGTCGGGTATCGACGATATGCCCGGCGCGCAATACCAGGTCGACCTTGCCCAAGTGGGCACCCTGCATGTCGACAAAGCTGTCGATCAAATGCAGGTGCACATCCAGCCCCGGGTACACGTTGAGGAAATCCGCAATCACCGGCGCCAGGTGCCGTCGGCCAAATGCTGCGGGCGCATCCACGCGAATCAGGCCTTCTGGCGCATGGCTCAGGGACACCGCCTCGGCGCGCGCCAGTTGCAACTCGCTGACAATCCGCCGCGCCCGCTCGGCAAACGCCAGGCCGGCAGGCGTCGGCACCACGGCGTGGGTGCTGCGCTGGAACAGGCGACTGCCCACCGAGCTTTCCAGGCTGTCGATGCGCCGAGCCACCGCCGAGGGTGTCAGCGGATGACGGCGGGCGGCGGCGGAGAAGCTGCCGGTTTCCAGGACATCCAGAAACAGGCCGAGCTGATCGGTGAGAGTGTTGGGGTTCATAGGCGTACGCTTATGCGAAATTGGCACAGCCATTGTGCGTTGCTGTGCGTTTCCGTGCCAGAGGCGACTGCGTAGCATGCGAGGCCTGGAATGGGGGAGTAGCGAACGGTGTTGGATCTAGCGATGTACCTGATATTGGGCGCGGCCCTCGGCACAGTGGGCGGCCTGTTCGGGATTGGGGGTGGCTTGATCGCCATCCCGGTCCTTGGCGTATTGTTCGGCCTCGATCAGCAACTTGCCCAGGGCACGGCGCTGGTGATGGTGGTGCCCAACGTGATGCTGGCGCTGTGGCGTTATCACCAGCGCAACCGTATCGAATTGAGGCATGCGCTGCCCTTGGGCGTGATGGGCTTCAGCTTCGCCTGGCTTGGCTCGATCTGGGCCGTGGGGCTGGACGCAGGCGCCATGCGCATCGGCTTTATCGCATTCCTGCTGACGCTGTCGGCCTACAACCTGCTGCGTATGTTCACACGCAACGCGCCGCCCACCGCGCAAATGCGTTATTCCTGGCCGTGGCTTGGCGTCTTGGGCGCAGCTTCCGGCTCCATGGGCGGGCTGTTTGGCGTCGGGGGCGCGGTGGTTGCTACCCCGGTGCTGACCAGCCTGTTCGGCACCACCCAAGTGGTCGCCCAAGGCCTGTCCCTGGCCCTGGCGCTGCCCAGCACCAGCGTGACCCTGGTCACCTACGCCTGGCACCACGAAGTGGACTGGATGATCGGCGTGCCGCTGGCCGTTGGCGGAATGCTCAGTATCAGTTGGGGCGTGAAAGTGGCCCATGCGCTGCCGGAGCGTGTATTGCGCGGCCTGTTTTGCGGCTTCCTGGTGGTGTGCGCGGTGATGCTGACGTTTAAAGTTTGAAGCCTTCGATGATGTAGTCGGCCAGGCAATCGGTAATCGGCGAGGCCAGCAATGGGTTGCGCAGCAGGCGCAGATTCATCGAGGGCAATGGGGGGAAGCCGTCCTCGCTGCCGAGTATGCACAGGTCAGGGGTCACCAGGCTTTCCATGCTGACCATGGCCGCCAGGCCCGCGCTGACAACGGCCTGGATCGCCGCCCCGTTGGAACTGTGGTAGGCCAGGCGATAATTGCGCTCGGCCGAATCGAGTGCCGCCAGGGCCCATTGCGTGTAGAGGCAGTCGCCACCGGGAATCGCCAGGGGCAGGGCATCGTGCTCGTCCACGCAAAAGCACGGCGCCGCCGCCCACACCATGCGTTCAGTGCGCAACAGCTCACCGACATCATTGCCCGGCTCGCGGCTGATAACGGTCAGCGCCAGGTCCCGTCGCTGCATCAACACGCTTGATCCCTCGCAGTGCATCTCGATCTGGATCAGCGGGTAGGCCTTGGAAAACTGTTTGAGAATGCCCGGCAGGAAGCGCATCACGTAGTCATCCGGCGTGCCGATGCGCACCAAGCCGACCATGTGGGGCTCGCGCAAGGTATTGAACACCTCGCTGTGCAGCTTGAGGATGCGTCGCGCGTAGCCCAACAGCACCTGACCCTCGGGCGTCAGCCGCACCTGACGCCCGTCGCGCTCGAACAGCTTGCGTTGCAGCACGTCTTCTTCCAGGCGCTTCATCTGCATGCTCACCGCTGATTGAGTGCGGTTGACCAATTCGCCGGCGCGGGTAAAACCGCCCTGGTCGGCGATGGCGACGAAGGTACGCAGCACTTCGGTGTCGATGCTCGGGTAGCCGGACAATTGATCAATCTCTGAGATGTATTGCATAAGAAACATTCGTTGGATTGATCATAAGGCCAAGCACACACTCGCGTCATCCCCACTGGAGGGCGAGAAGATGAAAGGTCAAAGAGGCTTTGTGTTGCTGGCGAAACGTCCGTTTTTCGGGCTGTTCCATAAGGTTGTGCGGTGGCAGACGCTGCATGCGGAGCGCCAGACACTGGCAGCCTTGAGTGATGATGCGCTCAAGGATATAGGGCTTAACCGCGGCGACGTCGAGCAGGATCGCCACCTGCATTTCTGGCAAGACCCGCTGCGAAAATGATGCGGGATGCAGTAGGGTAGTCGGCGCGCCCATATGGAGATTCGCATGCCCGCCGACCTGTCTTTTTCACTCAAGCAAGCTCGACGCCTGGCGCTGGCCGCCCAAGGTTTTTCCGGGCGCCAGGCGCCTGCACTGATCAAGGCCGCTCACATCAACCGCCTGGTCGAACGCCTGGGTGTGTTGCAGATCGATTCGGTGAATGCCGTGGTGCGTTCTCACTACCTGCCACTGTTTTCCCGCTTGGGCACTTACTCCCCGTTGATCCTCGAACAGGCGGCCTGGAGCCAGGGGCGCCGGCGTTCGCTGTTCGAATATTGGGGGCATGAGGCCTCGCTGCTGCCGATGGCGTTGTACCCGTTGATGCGCTGGCGCATGCAGCGGGCCCAGCAAGGGCAGGGCATTTATTCGCAAATGGCGCGCTTTGGCCGTGAGCAGCAGGCGGTCATTCAACGCGTCCTCAAGACCGTGGAGCAGCAGGGTGCGCTGGGCGCGGGGAGTCTGTCGACTCGCGAGGAGCGCGCCGGCCCGTGGTGGGATTGGAGCGAGGAAAAACACGCGCTGGAATGGCTATTTGCTGCGGGGCTGGTCACCGTGGCCGGTCGACGTGGGTTCGAGCGGCTCTACGATTTGCCGGAACGGGTGATCCCTGGCGAGATCCTGCTGACAACGGTGGGCGAAGCCGAGGCCCAGCGCGGCTTGTTGTTGCACAGCGCGACTGCACTTGGCGTCGCTACCGAAAAAGACCTGCGCGATTACTTCCGCCTCGACCCTGCCGACAGTCGCAATCGCCTGGCCGAACTCGTGGAGGACGGGCAGTTGCAGGTGTGCCAGGTGCAAGGTTGGAAACAACCGGCGTACTGTCTGCCCGAGCCGAAAGTGCCACGCAAGGTGCCGGCCAGCGCATTGCTGTCGCCGTTTGATTCGCTGGTCTGGGAGCGCGCGCGTACCGAGCGCCTGTTCGATTTTCGCTATCGGCTGGAGATCTATACCCCGCAAGACAAGCGGGTCTATGGCTACTACGTGCTGCCGTTCCTGCACAACGAACGCATCGCCGCGCGCATCGACTTGCGCGCCGAACGTGCCAACGGGCGGCTGGCTGTCCATGCGGTGCACGAAGAAGAACCGGGGCTGGATGAAGAGGGGATGCTGGCGCTGGCCGCGAACCTTCGGCAAATGGCCGACTGGCTGGGGCTGGAACAGATCCAGCTCAATTGCCAGCGGCCAAGTGCCGACAGGTTGCGGGCAGCGATGATCAGTCGGGACAGGCTTGTTTAGAGCCCCATCGCGGGCACTTGTGGGCGCCGGGCTTGCCCGCGATAGCGCCAGCCCCGGCGATTCAGCCTCTCAACGCTTGACCTGTTTGAGCGTCTCCGCAATCAGGAACGCCAGTTCCAGCGACTGATCGGCATTCATCCGTGGGTCGCAGTGGGTGTGGTAACGATCCGACAAGCCATCCTCGGTGATCGGTCGCGCGCCGCCGATGCACTCGGTGACGTTCTGCCCGGTCATCTCGATATGAATCCCGCCGGCATAGCTGCCCTCGGCCTGGTGCACCTGGAAGAACTCCTTCACTTCGCCGAGGATCTGCGCGAAGTCGCGGGTCTTGTAGCCGCTGCTGGCCTTGATGGTGTTGCCGTGCATCGGGTCCGAGCTCCACAGCACCTGCTTGCCTTCGCGCTGCACGGCGCGAATCAGCTTGGGCAGATGCTCGCCGACCTTGCCTGCGCCCATGCGCGCGATCAGGTTCAGGCGGCCGGGGTCGTTGTCCGGGTTGAGGATGTCGATCAGGCGGATCAGGTCGTCGGGGTTCATGCTCGGGCCGACCTTGACCCCGATCGGGTTGTTCACCCCACGCAGGAACTCGACGTGGGCGCCGTCCAGTTGGCGGGTGCGGTCGCCGATCCAGAGCATGTGCGCCGAGCAGTCGTAGTAGTCGTTGGTCAGGCTGTCCCGGCGCACGAAGGCTTGCTCGTAGTTGAGCAGCAGCGCTTCGTGGGCGGTGAAGAAGCTGGTTTCGCGCAGTTGCGGTGAGCTGTCCATGCCGCAGGCGCGCATGAACGCCAGGGTTTCATCGATGCGGTCGGCCAGTTGGCTGTATTTTTCCGCCAGCGCGGAGTTGGCGATGAAGTCCAGGTTCCACTTGTGAACCTGGTGCAGGTCGGCAAAGCCACCCTGGGCAAAGGCGCGCAGCAGATTGAGGGTCGCGGTGGACTGGTGATAGGACTGCAGCAGGCGCTCGGGGTCCGGCACCCGGCTTTTTTCGTCGAAGCCGATCCCGTTGACGATATCGCCGCGGTAGGCGGGCAGGGTGATGCCGTCGATGGTCTCGTCATTGGCCGAGCGTGGCTTGGCGAACTGACCGGCCATGCGTCCGACTTTGACCACCGGGCAGCCGGCGGCGAAGGTCATCACAATGGCCATCTGCAACAGCACCTTGAAGGTGTCGCGGATCTTCGCGGCGGAGAACTCGGCAAAGCTCTCGGCGCAGTCACCGCCTTGCAGCAGGAACGCCCGACCCTGGGTCACTTCGGCAAACTGACGGCGCAACTCACGGGCTTCCCCGGCAAATACCAGCGGCGGGTAGCTGGCCAGGTTCTGCTCCACTTGCAGCAAGTGCGCAGCGTCCGGGTACTGGGGTTGTTGCTGGATCGGCAGGGCGCGCCAGCTGTCGGGGCTCCAGGGTTGGCTCATCATGAACTCGATAGGGTGGTTGACGGTCGGGCGTCAATGTTATCAGCAATTAGTGCGTGACCTGTTGCCGCCGGTTGGCCGACAATCGCGCCTTTGCCGTGCGGTAAACCCTTTAGGAGTAGTGATGACCGAGGAGCGTGTCGAGCGCCTGCTGGCCGAAGTCCATGATGATTTCGGCATGATCCGTGTGCTCGAAGTGGCCGATTACCGCTTTCTCGAATTTGGCGACGCCATCGAGCAAAGCTGCGTGTTCACCGCCGACCCCAGCTGGCTGGAGTACGACTACACCCGTGCGATGCTGATCGGCGCGTTGTGCCATGAGCTGCCGGAGAGCGCGCTGTTCCTCGGCCTGGGTGCCGGTACGCTGACCCAGGCGTGCCTCAAGTTTTTGCCGCTGGAAGACGTCGAAGCCATCGAACTGCGCCCCGACGTGCCGCGCCTGGCCATCGAGTACCTGGGGCTGGACGACGATCCGCGCCTGTACATCCGCATCGGCGACGCCCTGCAATTGCTCGATACAGCCGAGTCGGCCGACCTGATTTTCGTCGACCTTTATACCGATGTCGGCCCAGGCGTCGGGCACCTGGCCTGGACCTTCCTGGAAAACTGCCAGAAAAAACTCAACCCCGGCGGCTGGCTGGTGATCAACCAGTGGGCCACCGACGACGGCAAGCCCCTGGGGGCGGCGTTGTTGCGCGGGTTGTACCACCGGCATTACTGGGAACTGCCGGTGAAGGAGGGCAATGTGATTCTGCTGGTGCCTTCGGAACTCGATCAGGCGCTGGACCTGGATGCGCTGTCGGCGCGTGCCGAGGCGCTGGCACCGCGATTGGGTTATTCGTTGCAGCCGTTGATCAAGGCGATTCGGCCGGCAACTTAGTCGCCAGTGCCGACGCTATCGCGGGCAAGCCCGGCTCCCACGGACTGAAATGCGCACCCTGTGGAAGCGGGCTTGCCCGCGATAGCGCCATCAGCCGGTTCAGATACCCTTGAACACCCCGGGACGCTTCTCGATCATCGCCCGCACGCCTTCCTTGGCATCCTCGCTGTTGAGCAACTTATCCACCATCGGCGGCAAGGCGGCGGCCGCGACGGTTTCGCCTTCGATGCGCGCCAGGCGTGCCGACATCAAGGTCGCCTGCACCCCAAGCGGTGCCTGGCGGGCGATGCGGCTGGCGAGTTCGATGGCGCGCGGCAGCAGGTCTTCACTCGCCATCACCTCCTGCACCAGGCCCAGGCGCAGGGCGTCATGGGCGTCGAACTCATCGCCGGTGAGCAACCAGCGCATGGCGTTGCCCCAGCCGGCGACCTGATGAAAGCGCAATGTCGCACCACCAAAAGGAAAGATCCCACGTTGCACTTCCATCTGCGCGAAGCGGGTATTGCTCGCGCACAAGTTGATATCCGCCGCCAGCATCAACTCGATGCCGATGGTCAGGCAGTAACCCTGGGCCGCCACGATCACCGGTTTGCTCACCCTGGGGCCGGCGAACACGCCCCACGGATCGCAGCCGCCCAGCGGCGGTTGCCAGCCTCCCGCCATCACGCCGCTGACGTTGGCCAGGTCCAGCCCGGCGGTGAAGTGGTCGCCGTGGGCGAATACCACCGCCACGCGCGCGTCTGCATTTCGATCAAATTCGCCATACGCCAGGCTCAGCTCATTGAGCAGATCCAGGTCGAACGCGTTGCGCTTGGCGACTCGATCCAGGCCCAACAGCAGGACATGACCCTGGAGTTCACGGCTGACGCGGCTGCTGCTGGGTTGATTCATCGGGGGTGCCCTCGGGCGCAATGGAAGGTTTCGGACCAAAGGTGTTGATCGCCAGGTGAACCGTTTAAGCGTTACGACCAACGGGGCCGGGCCTTTGAAAAATAGACCCTTGCGGGCCGCCGCGCAAAGACTGTGACGCAGCGCGGTTTATCGGCACTTTGCGATAAAAAAAGCTCCCTTTTTCAGCTATTTCCGGTATAGTGCGCGCCGGCCTTTAACCGGGCCGCGTTTAGGTAGCGCAATTCCCCGAAGTCAGCTTCGGCTGCACGTCCGCACAGCGGACTCTCCCTTGACGAATCTTTTTCATTCATTCGTTTTCGCAAATCCCCGCCGACAAAGCAGCCAGGGCGACTCTTGAGTCTCAACACGGCATGCGCAGCTTTGGAGCATGGGTCTTTGCGGATGCACTTAGAGGCAGACCCATGACCCAGGAAACCGGCGGCTTCGCCGCTTTTAATCTTAACCCGAATATTCTTGCAGCCGTCGCAGCGACCGGCTACGAAGAGCCTTCGGCGATTCAGCAGCAATCGATCCCGATCATCATGGCCGGCCAGGACATGATTGGCCAGGCGCAAACCGGTACCGGTAAAACCGCCGCGTTCGCCCTGCCTATCCTGCACTGCATCGATCCTGCCAAGCGCGAACCGCAAGCCCTGATCCTCGCGCCAACTCGTGAGTTGGCGCTGCAAGTAGCAACCGCTTTTGAAACCTACGCCAAGCAAATGCCAGGCGTTACCGTTGTGGCTGTCTACGGCGGCGCGCCGATGGGCCCGCAACTGAAAGCTATCCGTAACGGCGCACAGATCGTCGTTGCCACCCCGGGCCGTCTGTGCGACCACTTGCGTCGTGACGAGAAAGTCCTGTCGACCGTGAACCACCTGGTTCTGGACGAGGCCGACGAAATGTTGAAGCTGGGCTTCATGGATGACCTGGAAGTCATCTTCAAGGCACTGCCACCGACCCGTCAGACCGTACTGTTCTCGGCCACCCTGCCACAGTCGATCCGTGCCATTGCCGAGCGCCACCTGCGCGATCCGCAACACGTGAAGATCCAGACCAAGACTCAGACCGTTACCGCGATCGAACAGGCTCACCTGTTGGTTCACGCTGACCAGAAGACCTCGGCTGTATTGAGCCTGCTGGAAGTCGAAGATTTCGACGCCCTGATCATGTTCGTGCGCACCAAGCAAGCGACCCTGGACCTGGCCAGTGCCCTGGAAGCCAAAGGCTACAAGGCCGCTGCGCTGAACGGTGACATCGCCCAGAACCAGCGTGAGCGCGTAATCGACTCCCTCAAGGATGGCCGCCTGGACATCGTTGTGGCAACCGACGTAGCCGCTCGTGGTCTCGACGTTCCACGTATCACCCACGTGTTCAACGTGGACATGCCGTACGATCCAGAGTCCTACGTTCACCGTATCGGCCGTACCGGCCGTGCTGGTCGCGAAGGCCGTGCACTGCTGCTGGTGACTCCACGTGAGCGCCGCATGCTGCAAGTGATCGAGCGTGTAACCGGTCAGAAAGTCGCCGAAGTCCGCCTGCCGGATGCCCAGGCCGTTCTCGATGCCCGCATCAAGAAACTGACCAACAGCCTGTCGCCGCTGGTGGCTGATGCTGAATCGACCCACGGCGACCTGCTGGACCGCCTGACCGCCGATATCGGTTGCACCCCGCGTGCCCTGGCTGCAGCGCTGCTGCGCAAGGCTACCAACGGTCAGGCCCTGACCCTGGCAGCGATCGAGAAAGAACGTCCACTGGTTCCGAACAGCGCGCCACGCGGTGATCGTCCAGAGCGTTCCGGCGACCGTCCAGAGCGTGGTGATCGTGAGCGTCGTGCTCCGGTTCCATTGGCTGAAGGTCGTGCCCGTTGCCGTACCGCGCTGGGCGCGCGTGATGGTATCGCGGCCAAGAACCTGCTGGGCGCTATCCTCAACGAGGGTGGCCTGGCACGTGAAGCCATCGGTCGCATCCAGGTTCGTGACAGCTTCTCCCTGGTGGAGCTGCCGGAAGATGGTCTGGAGAAACTGCTGGCCAAGCTGAAAGACACACGCGTTGCCGGTAAGCAGCTGAAGCTGCGTCGCTACCGCGAAGATTGATCCGCCCCTGGGCTGATTGATCGCACATAAAAAATCCCCGACTGGTTCGGGGATTTTTTTTTGCCTGTTATTTTTGAGCGGTCTGCGCGCCCGTAGGAGCCGGTTTGCCGGCTCCTACAAAGGGTTGCTTTAGCCGAAGCGGTAGATGTCCATGCCCAGCGCCCCCAGGGTGAAACCCTGATGCGCCACGCTGAAAGCGCCACCGGCGCCGCGCGCAAAATACAGCGGCAGCAGATGCTCATCACTGGGATGGCTGCGCACGGCATTCGGTGCCTGGCGGCGATAGTCGTGCAAGGCGTTTTCATCGTTGGCTGCCAGCTTGTCGACGACCCAGTCGCGAAACTCCAGCGCCCATGGCGTGATGGTCTCGGGCCCGGCGCGCCAATCAAGCTCACCGAGGTTATGGGTGATGCTGCCCGAGCCGATCAATAACACGCCTTGCTCGCGCAGGCTGGCGAGGGCGTGCCCGACGCGGGTCTGCAGGGCAGGGCCCATGCGGCTGGGCAGGGACACCTGCACCACCGGGATATCTGCCGCCGGGTACATCAGCGACAACGGCACCCAGGTGCCGTGGTCAAAGGGCCGGCGCTCATCAATGCGTGCGTTCAGGCCATCGGCGTGCAGCAGTTCGACAATTTCTCCGGCCAATTGCGGGTTGCCCGGCGCCGGGTACTGCACGGCAAACAGCTCGGGGGGAAAGCCGCCAAAGTCGTGCCAGGTTTCGGGTGCGGGGCTGCCGGTGACCAGCAGCTCCTGGCTTTCCCAGTGCGCCGACACCACCACAATCGCCTGCGGTCGTGGCAGTTCGGCAGCCAGACGCTGGAGGGCAGGGCCGCTGGCACCGGGTTGCAGGGCGAGCATGGGCGAACCGTGGGAAATAAACAGGCTGGGGAGCATGGGGAGGGTCCTGAGCGTTAACATGGGCCCATCTTCAATCAGATCATTGATCTAAATCTAATATAAGTTTTAGCACCATTTGATCGAATTTTCGGGGTGATCCATGGAGCCTAAGTTTTGGCAGGAGCGCTGGGCGCGCAATCAGATCGGTTTTCACTTGCCTGAGGTCAACCCTTACCTGCAACGGCACTGGCCGCAGTTGTCCCTCGCGCAGGGCGCCCAGGTGCTGGTCCCCTTGTGTGGCAAGAGCCTGGACTTGATGTGGCTGGCCAGCCATGGGCTGCGGGTACTCGGCGTGGAGCTGTCGGAACAGGCGGTGAAGGCGTTTTTCAGCGAGCAGAACCTGGTGCCGCGCATCACACGGCGCGGCGTCTTCAGCGTGTACCAGGCTGATCTGATCGAGGTGTGGTGCGGCGATTTCTTCGCCCTGGACGCCGAGGCCGTGGCCGATTGCACCGCGCTTTATGACCGCGCCGCGCTGATCGCCTTGCCGCCGTTGATGCGCGCGCGGTATGCCGAGCATTTGCACCAGTTGCTGCGTCCCGGTTGCCAGGGGCTGCTGATCACCCTCGATTACGATCAGACGCAAAAGGCCGGCCCGCCGTTTGCGGTGACGGATGACGAGGTCAAGGTGCTGTTCGGCTCGCAATGGACGCTGCGCGTGCTCGAAGAGCAGGACATCCTCGGCGAGAGCTGGAAGTTCGTTCAGGACGGCGTTACGCAGCTGGATGAGCGTGTCTATCAGCTGACGATGCGTTGACCAGGCCTGGGTATTTACACCGCTTCGGGTACGCTGCCAGACCTGTGGCGGGGGAGATTGCTCCCGCAGGCGGCCTGGCATCTGGCCGCTACGCGATCCAAATGTGGGAGCCGGGCTTGCCCGCGATGACCATATAAGCGCCCACAAAAAAGGGGCGATCAGATCGCCCCTTCTTGTCTTGCGCCGGCTGTCAGCCGCGACGACGCAGTGCGTCGATACGCTCTTCCAGCGGTGGGTGGCTCATGAACAGGCGAGCCATGCCCTGTTTGATGCCACCGTTGATGCCGAAGGCAGTCAGGCTGTCCGGCATATGCACCGGCAGGCCTTGTTCGGAGCGCAGGTGTTGCAGTGCTGCAATCATCGCCCCGGTACCGGCCAGGCGTGCACCGGCTTCGTCTGCACGGAACTCGCGTTTGCGCGAGAACCACATGGTGATCGCGCTGGCCAGGAAGCCCAGCACCACTTCAGCGAAGATCGTCGCCACGAAGTAGGCAATACCGCGGCCTTCTTCGTTCTTGAAGATCACCTTGTCGACAAAGTTGCCGATGATCCGCGCGAAGAACATCACGAAGGTGTTCACCACGCCCTGAACCAGCGCCAGGGTGACCATGTCACCGTTGGCGACGTGGCCGATCTCGTGGGCCAGCACGGCTTTCACTTCATCGTAGGAGAAGCGTTCGAGCATGCCCTGGCTCACTGCAACGAGTGCGTCGTTCTTGTTCCAGCCGGTGGCAAAGGCGTTGGCTTCATATGCCGGGAAAATCCCGACCTCGGGCATCTTGATCCCCGCCTCGCGGGACAGCTGCTCGACGGTTTGCAGCAACCATTGCTCATGCCGGGTGCGTGGCTGGGTGATGACCTGGGTGCTGGTGCTCATTTTCGCCATCCACTTGGAGATGAACAGCGAGAACAGCGAGCCGGCAAAACCAAAGACGGCACAGAAAACCAGCAGCTGATTGAGGTTCAGGTCAACCCCGTTGGCCGCCATGAACCCGTTGAAGCCGAAAAGGCTCAGGGTGATGCTGGCAATCAGCACGACCGCCAGGTTAGTGGCCAAGAACAGCAGGATGCGCATCATGGTTGTAGAGTTCTCCTCATGCTTAATATGTCGCGTACTGCGGGGTATATAAGGTGCGGCATGGGGTGATTCAACCGAGCGACTATTTCAAACTGTGTCCTACAGCCTGAATGTAGAGTCTTGAAGGGATTTTCCGGCTCGCTAGCCGCGGTTGGATCACTTCGCCGTTGCCTTGCAGCCCTGTAATTATAGGGTGCAAGTGCGAGAACGGGCGCCACAGGTGCCAAGGCTTAGGGCGCGGGTGGAGAAGTGTTGCCAGATACTCGCCGTACGACCGCATGTCGGTCGTACGGCGACATCTACCCTACTGGCGATAGGACTTGAGGAAGTTGCCGATGCGACCAATGGCCATGTCCAGGTCATCCACACGCGGCAGGGTCACCACACGGAAGTGATCCGGCCACGGCCAGTTGAACGCCGTGCCTTGCACCACCAGCAGCTTTTCCGACAGCAGCAGGTCGAGCACGAACTTCTCGTCGTTGAGGATCGGGCAGACCTTCGGGTCGATGCGTGGGAAAGCGTACAGCGCCCCCATGGGCTTCACGCAGCTCACGCCCGGGATCGCGTTGAGCAGTTCCCAGGTGCGGTTGCGCTGTTCCAGCAGGCGGCCCTGGGGCAGTACCAGGTCGTTGATGCTCTGGTAGCCGCCGAGAGCGGTCTGGATGGCGTGCTGGCTCGGCACGTTGGCACACAGGCGCATGTTGGCCAGCATGTCGATGCCTTCGATATAGCTCTGGGCGTTGTGCTTGGGCCCGGAAATGGCGATCCAGCCAGAACGGAAGCCCGCCACGCGATACGACTTGGACAGGCCGTTGAAGGTCAGGCACAGCAGGTCAGGTGCCAGCGACGCGGTGCACACGTGGACGGCGTCATCGTAGAGGATCTTGTCGTAGATCTCGTCGGAGAACACCACCAGGTTGTGCTGGCGCGCCAACTCGAGCATGCCCAGCAGCACTTCCTTGGAGTAGACGGCGCCGGTGGGGTTGTTCGGGTTGATGATCACCAGGGCCTTGGTGTTGGGGGTGATCTTGGCCTTGATGTCGGCCAGGTCCGGGAACCAGTCGGCGCCTTCATCGCACAGGTAATGCACCGGGTGGCCGCCGGCCAGGGTCACCGCTGCCGTCCACAGCGGGTAGTCGGGTGCCGGCACCAGCACTTCATCACCGTTGTTGAGCAGCGCCTGCATGGACATCACGATCAGCTCGGACACGCCATTGCCCAGGTAGATGTCTTCGATACCGACGCCTTCGACCTGCTTCTGCTGGTAGTACTGCATCACCGCCTTGCGCGCGCTGAACAAGCCCTTGGAGTCGCTGTAGCCCTGGGCGGTGGGCAGGTTGCGGATCACGTCCTGGAGGATTTCGTCCGGCGCTTCGAAACCAAACGGCGCCGGGTTGCCAATGTTCAGCTTGAGGATGCGATGGCCTTCCTCTTCCAGGCGTTTGGCGTGCTTGAGCACTGGGCCGCGAATGTCGTAGCAGACGTTGGCGAGCTTGTTCGATTTGCTGACCTGCATGGCGATGTGATCCTGAAAATGAACGATCCAGACGGTGTGGACACTACCGTACTGCGAATCCTGCGGGGCCCGCACCCATAAATACGTTTGAATGCCGGTTGCGCGGGTGCCAGACTGGCGTTTTGAAGAGGCGCAATCATACGTGCCGCCTGATCCATGGAAAAGACACAGATCAGGCTTTTTCAGTTGCCGAGGTGTACCGATGGATAAGTTGCAGAAAACCCTTGAAGAGTGGCGGGACATGCTCGATCCCGCGCAGTACCAGGTTTGCCGTCTCAAGGGTACCGAGCGTCCTTTCAGCGGCAAGTACAACGAAACCAAGACAGATGGCGTGTACCACTGTATCTGCTGCAACGAGCCCCTGTTCGATTCCACTACCAAGTTCGATTCCGGCTGTGGCTGGCCGAGCTTCTACGCGCCGATCGCCCAGAGCGCGATGGTCGAGATTCGCGATGTCAGCCACGGCATGATCCGCACGGAAGTCACCTGCGCCAAGTGCGATGCGCACCTGGGCCACGTGTTCCCGGACGGCCCGCCGCCGACCCACTTGCGTTACTGCATCAACTCGGTGTGCCTGGACCTGGTGCCGCGCTGAGCGATATAGGCCAACGTAAACCCCTGTAGCCGCACGGCTTGCCGGCGATGGCATCCTTCAGATCGCTATCGCCACAAGCCGGGCTCCTGCAGGGAAAAGGTGATAGTGGGGTATCAATGCCGCCAATTAAATTGCACGCAATTTAATTGCCTACTATGTTTACCGTCTTTTCTCCCTATCGAGGCACTGCCATGAGCGACAACCTGCTGAGCATCCCGTGCACCACCATCAAGGGTGAGCAAAAGACCTTGGCCGATTTCGCCGGCAAGGCCATCCTGGTGGTCAACACCGCCAGCAAGTGTGGGTTCACCCCCCAATACAAGGGCCTGGAGCAGCTCTGGCAGCAGTACAAGGACCAGGGCCTGGTGGTACTGGGCTTTCCCTGCAACCAGTTCGGCAAGCAGGAGCCGGGCAACGAAGGCGCGATTTCCGAATTCTGCGAGCTGAACTACGGCGTCAGCTTCCCACTGTTCAAGAAAATCGACGTGAACGGTACTGAGGCCCATCCCCTGTTCGTGCAACTGAAAAAACAGGCGCCGGGCCTGCTGGGGTCCAAGGGGATCAAGTGGAACTTCACCAAGTTCCTGATTGGCCGCGACGGCCAGGTGGTCAAGCGCTTTGCCCCGACGACCAAGCCGCAGGACCTCACCCAAGAGATTGAAGCCCTGCTCAAATGACCGACCTGCCTACCGTGTCCCTGGCCCTGGACGATCAGTTGTGTTTCAAGCTGTATGCCGCCTCCCGGGCCGTGACCCGCGCTTATAAGCCGATGCTGGATCAGCTTGGCCTGACCTACCCGCAATATGTGGTAATGCTGGTGCTGTGGGAGTGGCACGAAGTGGCTCCGGCGCAACCGACGGTCAAGGCCCTGGGCGAGCGCCTGATGCTCGACTCGGGCACGCTGACGCCGCTGCTCAAGCGCCTTGAGCAGCTCAAGTGGGTCAGGCGCCAGCGCAGCGCCAGAGACGAGCGCGAAGTGCACCTCAGTCTCAGTGATGCCGGTCTGCACCTGCGCGACCAGGCCCATGGCCTCAAGACCCGATTGTTATGTGACAGCGGGATCGACCTGAACCAGGCCGATGCCTTGCGCCACGGCCTGGACCAGTTGCTTGGGCAGATCAGAGACTTGTCGTCGTCGGCACCCACAGGTCCAGCAGGCCCTTGAGTTCTTCGCGGCGAAACGGCTTGGCCAGGTAGTCATTCATGCCCGCTGCCCGACAACGCTCGCGTTCTTCGGAGAGGGCGTTGGCGGTCAGCGCGACAATCGGCAGGTCCGGCCAGCGTCCGCTTTGGCGGATCTGCCGGCTGGCCTCATAGCCATCCATCACCGGCATGTTGCAGTCCATCAGCACCAGGTCAAAGCGTTGGTCCTCGAGGAACTTGAGCGCTTCGCCACCATGGGCGGCCACGACCACTTCGCACCCCAGCTTGCTCAACATGCCCTTGGCGACCAATTGGTTGACCGGATTGTCCTCCACCAGCAGGATGCGCGCCCGGTGTGCCAGGGGCGCGGCTTCCAATTGGAGGGGATCGAGGATCAGTTGCGGGTCGCTGCGTAAATTGCGCTGCAGGATCTGGTACAACGCATTGCGGCTCAAGGGGCGCGCCTGTTGCTGCAAGGGCGCCAGCGCCGCCACTTCTTCGCTGGGCATGAAATTGCCATAGGCGGTCACCAGCAGGATCGGTGCGGTAATGGCAGGCCGCAGGCGGAACAGGCATTCCGGACAATCGGTGATCAGCAGGTCCGGGGCCAGGCCACTCAAATCCTCGTCCTGCGAGTAGCAGCGGGGTGTCAGCCCCCAATGCGGCAGCAAGGTGCTGAGCAGTTCCGTCAGGCCACTGCCGGCGCTGGTTATGGCGATGACCTCACCCGCCAGCGGCGCCTGTTGCACGGCGGGCAAATGCAGGGGCAGGGGCAGCTCGGCGCAGAACTGGCTACCAAAGCCGACCTCCGAACTGATGCTCAGACGGCCTTTCATGGCTTCGCACAGGTTGTGCGTCAACGCCAGGCCCAGCCCCGTGCCGCCAAACTGGCGGGTGATGCCCGCGCCGGCTTGGGTGAAGGGCTGGAAGATTTTCACCTGGGCTTCCTGCGCAATGCCGATACCGGTATCACACACTTCGATGCGCACCCGGCCATTCAGGGCGCTGAGGCGCACATCAACGCGACCGAAACGGGTGAACTTCAACGCATTCGACAGCAAGTTGCTGACGATCTGCCGCACGCGCGTCGGGTCGCCCAGCACCTGGGCGGGAAACTGCGGGTCGATCAGACAGGTCAGCTCGACGCTGGGCGCGGCATTCTGCGACAGCAGGTTGGCGGTGTCTTCGACCAGCGAGCCCAGGTCGAACGGAATCACCTCCAGCTCCAACTGGCCGGCGTCGAACTTGGACAGGTCGAGGATATCGTTGAGCAACTCCACCAGCACCTTGCCCGAGTCATGGGCGATCGACAGTTGCTGGCGCTGCTCGGCGTTCAGCGAGCTGTCCAGTGACAGCGCGATCATCCCCAGCAGCCCATTGAGCGGGGTGCGGATTTCGTGGCTCATGTTCGCCAGAAACGCCGCGCGGGCCTGGGCCATGCCCAGGGCGGTCATCTTCGCCGCTTCCAATTCTTCGTTGGACTGGCTCAGGCGCTGGTTGCTCGCCTTGAGTTCAAGGGTGCGCGCGGAGACGATGTTTTCCAGTTGCCCCAAGTATTCGGTCAGTCGGTCTTCGGCATGCCGGCGTTGCTGGATCTCCGTCTCCATGTTTTCAAATTGCTGGTTGGCCACGCTGACCAGCACACCGATCTCGTCGTGTTCATGCCCGGCTGGGCAGTCCAGGCGGGCGTGCCGGCGGTTGCTCAGCTCGCGAATGACGCGTACCAGTGGCTGGGTCAGCATCCCGTAGAAGAGGGCCAGGAGAATGCCGGTGAGCAGCAGGCTACGGGCAAACCCGTTGAGCAGGGTGATCTCGGCACGGTGCAGGAAACGGCTGCCGAAAGCGTAGGTGTCCACGTCCAGACGCAGCACGCCGAGGGATTCGTTGGGCATATGGCTCAGGTACAGCCGGTCTTCGAACTGACGGTTGGCGCCAAACAGGAAATCGCTGATGGGGCGGTAGGGGCTTTCCATGCGCGGCCGCTCGACATCGGCCAGTACCACGCCGTTGTTGTCGATCAACTGCGCGTGAATGATCGCGGGGGAGTGCAGCAGGCCCAGGGTCAATTCCTGGGCCAATTCGGCGTCAATGTTATAGGCAATACGCGACGTAGGATTATGGCTGATTTCGATCAGCGAGCGTATTTCACGGTTGATGGATGCGTCTTCGCTGGCATAATCAATGCCGATTTGGATCAGGCTGAGCAAGGTTCCCAAGACGAAACCGACCAGCACAGTCAATCTGGCTTGTTTATAAGACAAGCGGTGGGCGAACTTGATATCCATCGAGTGTTGAACCACTTCACGTTTCCCTTCGCCCGGCAAGCATAGCTGAACATCCACAGGCTCTGGCTTGCCGGCATGAATCGTTTTTTACGCGGCCTCGTGCGATCCGCCGCAGGGTTGCCAATACGCCATCTTTTGCAAGAACTTGCCAGAGGAATAATCGTGGATTCTCGACTGAATGCTTTTCTTGAGCGGGCCGACGCAGTGCTCGCCCGCCTTGAACCCTTGTTGCCCGCGCCACGCCAAGCCATCGACTGGAACCAGTGCCTTGCCGCCCGTTGGCAGCGTGAAGGTCGCACCGGCTTCCTGTTGCCGCTGGAGGTGAGCCTGGACATGCGCCTGTCCGACCTGATCGGCGTGGACAAGCAACGCGAACAACTGGCCCGCAACACCCAGCAATTCATCGACGGCCTGCCAGCCAACCACGCGCTGCTGTGGGGTTCGCGCGGCACCGGCAAATCGTCGATGGTGCGTGCCTTGCTGGCCCAGCATGCCAAGGCCGGCCTGCGCCTGATCGAAATCGAGCGCGATCACCTGGCCGACCTGCCACGGGTGGTCGAGCAACTGGTCAAGCTGCCGCAGCGCTTTATCCTGTTCTGCGACGACCTGTCGTTCGAGGCCGGCGAGGGCGATTATCGCGTACTCAAGAGTGTGCTGGATGGTTCGCTGGAACAGGCTCCGGAAAACGTGCTGCTGTACGCCACGTCCAACCGTCGCCACCTGGTACCGGAAAACCAGAGTGACAACGACAACTGGAAACGCGTGGACGGTGAGCTGCATCCGAGCGAGGCGGTGGAAGACAAGATTGCCTTGTCCGACCGTTTTGGCCTGTGGCTGTCGTTCTACCCGTTCACGCAAGAGCATTTCCTGGACGTGGTCGAGCACTGGATCGGCGAGCTGGCGAATAAAGCCGGTTTGCAGTGGCAGCGCGATGAGGCGCTCGACATACTCGCCGTTCGCTGGGCGACCGGGCGCGGCAACCGCAATGGCCGCTGCGCGTACCAATTTGCCCGTTACTGGGTAGGCCTCAAACTGCTGGAGCGTCAGCCATGATCGATCTACAACACGCCGGCACCGGCCTCGACGGCTACGCGATGCTGTGTGCGCAGCTGGAATCGCTGCTGGCCGATGAGCGCGATTTCATCGCCAACAGTGCGCAGTTTTCGGCGTTTCTGTTTAACCAGCTGGACGACTTGAACTGGGCCGGCTTTTACCTCAACCGCAATGAAGAGCTGGTGCTGGGGCCGTTCCAGGGGCAGATCGCGTGTGTGCGTATTCCGTTCGGTCGTGGTGTGTGCGGAGCGGCGGCGTCGTCGCGCCAGACCCAGCGCGTCGAGGATGTCCACGCGTTTCCCGGGCATATCGCCTGTGACAGCGCCTCCAACAGTGAGTTGGTGGTGCCGCTGGTCAAGGGCGACAGGCTGATTGGCGTCCTCGACCTCGATAGCCCGTCCCTGGCACGCTTTACCGAGCAGGACCAGGCGGGTATCGAACAGCTGGCGGCGATCTTCCTGCGCTTGACCGACTGCTGATCAACGAGGGGGCGGATGCCGCCCCCTTATTGACTCTCCAGCTCCTGCAACTGCACCTGCAGCAGCCGTTCCAGCTCCAGCATCAGTTTTTCCAGGGCTTTCACCTGCGTGTCGATCAGGGGGCGGTCAGCATCCTGCGCGCACACCTGTTCGAGGCTTTCGCATTGCGAAGCCAGCGTTCGGGCTTGAACGATGCGGGCAGCGCCCTTGATCTTGTGCGCCTGTTCGCTGATGTCCCGGGATGAAGCCTGGGCGGCTATCAAGGCGAGCAACTCCTGGCGATCGCGACGACTGCTGCTCAGCAACTCCTCCAGCAGGCGTCGACTCATCTGCGGATCGCCGCCGGTCAAGGCCTCGAAATTACCCAGGTCCAGGATCAGGCCGGCCGAGCGCGGACTGATCTGCGCCAGTTGCCGCTCCAGCGCGGTGAGGCTGATGGGTTTGAACAGGCAATCGTTCATGCCTGCCTGGGCGCAGCGCTGCTTTTCCTCGGGTTGGGCGTTGGCGGTAAAGCCCAGTACGACACAGGGCGTCAGTTGCTCGCGCTGCTCGTACTCGCGGATCGAGCGGCTCAACTCGTAGCCATTCATGATGGGCATGTTGCAGTCGGCTATCACCAGGTCGAAGTGCTCCTGGCGCCAGGCCTGGAAACCGGCCGAGCCGTTGTGGGCGGCGGTGAACTGGTGGCCCAGGTAGCCGAGCTGCTGGCACATCAACAGCCGGTTCGCCGGGTGATCGTCCACCACCAGGACATTCAGCACGGGCGCCGTCGCGGGGGCCTCGGGCTTGAATTCGTCCACCGCCAGCACCGGCTGCAGGCGCGTCATCTTCAGGTTGACGTATACCTGGGTGCCGACCATCGGCACGCTGCTCAGGCTCAGTTGGCCGCCCATCATCGCGCACAGGCTGCGGCAGATCACCAACCCCAAGCCCGCGCCGCTCCTCGCCAGGTGCCCGGAGTTGTCGGCCTGGGCAAAGGGTTCGAACAGGCGCATCTGATCGTCACGGCTGATGCCGATGCCGGTGTCTTCGACCACCAGTTTCATCTCGATCTGCTGCGGCAGTTGGGTGGGTAACACCTCGACCTTGATCTTTACCTGGCCTTGCTCGGTGAACTTGATCGCGTTGCTGACCAGGTTGGACAGCACCTGCTTGAAGCGCAACGGGTCGATCAAGACCTCGGTGGCGTCCAGCTCGGGCTTGAACTCCAGCAACAGGCTGAGGGTTTTCTGCCGGGCGAGGCCATCAAACACGCGCACCACCGACTCGATCACTTCCCGCAGGTTGACGCGTTCGGGCGCCAGGCTCAGGCGGCCGGATTCGATACGGGCGATATCGAGGATATCGCCGATCAGCTCCAGCAGGTCCTTGGCCGAGTTGTACGCCACTTCGATGGCCGGGCGATCGAGATGACCCTGGTCGGCTCGCTTGAGGGTCAGCTCGAGCATGCCGATCACGGCGTTCATCGGCGTGCGGATTTCGTGGCTCATGGTCGCGAGGAAGGTGCTCTTGGCCCGGTTGGCTTCGTCGGCACGCTCCTTGGCGGCGCGCAGTTCGTCGAACAACTGGCGTCGTTCGCTGATGTCGATCCAGCCGCCGATGATGCCCTGGACCTCGCCGACGGAGTCGCGGTACGGCAGGATCCAGTGGTAGATCGTCAGTTTTTTCTCGCGAATGTGCAGGGTGCGGTCGAGGATCAGCGGGTTGCCTTCGGACACCACGCGCTTGTAGTCGGCATGGTATTGCGCCGCCTCTGCCGCCATCGCCGTGCTGATCTGCAGGGCGCTTTTGCCGATCACCTCCTCGCGCTTGACGTCGAACACCTGCAAGTAACTGTCGTTGCAGGTCTGCAGCAGGCCCTTGCGGTCGCGGACGTAGATCGGGTGCGGGGTCTCGTTGACCAGCGCACGCATGAACTCGAACTGATCATTGAGCGCGCGCTCCGCCATCCTGCGGTGCTTGATCTGGCGGCGCATATAGGCGTTCCAGCCCAGGGAAATCAGCAATAGCAGGCCGGTGCCGAAGATGATGCGGGCAATCAGTTGATGGTAGTCGCGCCAGTAACTGTCGGAGGCCGCGGTGTAGCCGCGCCAGCGACTGTTGATCACCCCCAGCTCATCCGGGGCGATGCTCAGCAGGGCCTTGTCGAGAATCGAGGTGAGTTCGGTGGCGCTGCGTGCTGTCGCCAGCGCAAAAGTGGCAGGGGTGGTGCCGATGCTGGAACTGATTTGGAGCTTGTCCTGGAACATCGGCGAAGACAGGAAGTAATTGGCGACCACCAAGGTATTCACTGCGCCGTCCACGTTGCCTTGCACCAGCAATTCGGCCGACTTGAAGGTGTCGCCGGTTTCTACCAGTTGGATCCTGGGAAAGTTGTCGCGCAGGAATGTTTGCAACGGGCTGCCCTGGGTCACCGCCAGCCGCTTGCCTTGCATTTCCTCAAGACTGCTGGGGGCCTGGCCATCCTTGCGCGTCAACATGACGTAGGAGTTTTCCAGGTAGGGGCGACTGAAGTTCAACTGGGCTTCGCGCTCGACGCTGGGGATGACCGCCCCGATGATATCGGCCTTGCCCGCCTCGACCTGATTGATCATCACGTTCACATCACGTTCGCGCTGGACGTCGAAGCGCAAGCCGGTGCGCAGGCGAACCAGTTCCAGCAAGTCGGCGGCGATGCCGCGAAAATTCCCGTCGGAGTCAAAAAACGTCAGCGGTGCAAAGGTTTCGTTCACGATCACCTTGACCACCGGGTTGTCCCGCAGCCAGCGTTCTTCGCGCAAGGTCAGTTGCAGTTTTTGGTCGGTCAGCAGGATGTCGCTGCCGGCGCTCCAGCGCTTGGCGATCGTTTCACGTTCGCTGGTGGGCACAGCGCGCAAGACTTCGTCGACGATGCTCAGCAGGGTGTGCTGGTGCTGGGGCATCGCGAAGCTGAACCCATAGGCTTCATGCTTGCCGAAGTTCGCCATCCGCACGTTCTTCAGGTAGCCCTTGTTGATCATGTAATGCGTGGAAATGGTATCGCCGAGAAAAACGTCGGCCTGTTCGAAGGCCACCGCGTTCAGCGCATTCTGATACGAGGGGTAGGCACGGATGATCGCCTTGGGGTACAGCTTTTCCACCTCACCCAGGGGCAGGTAGTGGTAGACCAGTGCCAGGCGCATTCCGGCCAGGCCCTCGCTGAGGCTGCGGGTTTCGCCTTCGCGGGTTACCAGCACCGGCCGGTCCACGGCGTACGGCTCTGACAATGCCAGGTGGGGGTTTGCCGCCTCAAAGCTGTTGGAGGAGCCCAGCAAGTCGATCTCGCCGGTTTCAAGGGCGCTGATCGCGGCCTCTCGGGAGGGATAGCGCAGGACCTTGACCGGCAGGGCCAGCGCCTTGGCGAGCAGGCCGGCGTAGTCGGCGGTGAGTCCTTCATAGTCGCGCCCACTGGACGTGAGATCGAAGGGCGGGTAGTCAGGGAAAGCGGTGCCCAGCACCAACTCGCGTTTGTTCTGTAGCCATTGGCGTTGGGCTTTGTTCAGGCGGTTTTCCAGTGGTACGTAGCTCGCGCGGCTCAGCAGGTTGAAATGTTCCGGGCCAGTTTGAGGGGTTGCGGGCACGGCGGCGCTGAAGCACAAGCCGGCACTCAATATAATCAGATAGTCCTTTATACACCTGGGCATCCGTTTTCTCACACTAGCGCGTTTCGTTTTGCCATCTCGATAAGTTCTACCAAGGACTTGGCTTGAAGTTTCTGCATCAGCCTCTTTTTATAAGTGCTTACAGTTTTATTACTCAGAAACATACCCTTGGCTATTTCCTTGTTGGTGCGGCCTTGTGCAAAAAGTTGCAATACCATCAACTCGCGGTCATTGACTGCCTTGAACAGTTCAAGCTCCTGGGTATCCACGCCGTCTGCACCGTGGGAGTTCAAGGCCTGGCTGGGAAAGTAGTTGTAGCCGGACAATACGGCGCGAATGGCGCTCAGCAGTTCGCTCAGGTCGCCTTCCTTGCACACGTAGCCGTCGGCGCCCGAGCGCATGCAGCGTGTAGCGAACAGGGTGGGGGATTGGGCGGTCAGGACCAGGGTTTTCATCGAGGTATTCATGGCGTTGAATCGGCACAGCACCTCGAGCCCATCGAGTTTCGGAATGCTGATGTCCAGGATGATCAGGTCGGGCAGGCATTCGCGGACCATTTGTATGGCGTCGCACCCGTTGTCCGTTTCGCCGACGACTTCGTAACCTTCGTGTTCCAGCAACATCCTGATGGCCAGCCTTATAACCGGGTGGTCATCGATAATAAAAACGGTGTTCATAATCACATTCCATGCAAGTGCAAATAAAGCGGGCACATTAGCTCAGAAGTTGAGGGGGGAGCATGAACTCGAGGGGGCATAGATATAAAACAGGAAAGTTCCTACATTAAAAAAGGTAATAGCCTACTGGTCGCTAAGGCTTCGGGAGTCGGGTGGTCAGCGATTCGGCGGCGCGCCGCCCGAATCGTGGTGCCGGGGATTTAACGGCCCTCATACGTGTGCTTTTCGACGGTTTATATGTTTTAAGTCCTACACGTTTAAGCGGGGCAATGAGTGGGTCAAACGTGAAAACTCATCTTTGTTCAACGGCTTTGATAAGTAGCCGAGTAAGGGCAGCCCACGCTCCCGGGCTTGCTCGTGCAGGGCCGATAATTCAGCTTCGGGTAGCCCGCTGAGCAGGATGGCGGCGCTGATAAAGCGTCGGCGGCTGGCGATTTCGATCAATTCGAGCCCCGGCAGGTCCGGCAGGCACTGGTCGCAGAGGAGGATATCGAAAGGGCTGTCGGCCAGCGTCATCAAGCGGATCGCCTGTTCGGCGTTTTCCGCCGGGGTCAGCTGCCCGAAACCGAAACTCTTGAGCAGGCACTGGGTGGCAAGCAGCTGAAACGGATGGTCCTCCACCACCAGGATGCGTAAGGGGTAACTGGGCATAGAAGGCACACAGTGAGTCAAGCGTCGATGGGGGGCACGTAGGAACGGTTCGCCAGGTTGGCCCGGAGTGCGCGCGATTATTCCTCGTGTGGTTGTGCGAATTCGATCAGGCCGCTCTGTTACCGTCGTAGGCAGATTCTGTTCAGGCAACAGGCGGCGTGATCGGCGGGGTTATTGGGGGCTGGAGCGTCCCGTCATCTCCCGCGCCATTTCGGTGGCATAGCTGTCGGTCATGCCGGCGATGAAGTCGATCATGCGCAGGAACGAAGCGTGCAACGGCCACGCAGGGTTCGGCGCGTTGTTGCCCAGCAGGTCGAGAATGCGCCGGTTCTTGAAGGACGGGGTCCGCCCGCCATGCTGCTCCAGGGCTGCGCCGCAAAAGGCGTTCAGGAGGATCTCCAGAGTGGTGTAGGCACCAATCTCATGCAGGGTCTTGCGTTTGTCCTGGAAGATTTTCTTGCGCGCCATGTCCTTGGCATCCAGTACGCAGCGCTTGGCCGGGCCGTGCATGTGCTCGACGAGGTCGCCGGGCAAGGTGCCGGCCAACAGGGCGTCCTGCTGTTCGACGAAGGCTCGCGCCGCAGCATTGGTCAAATGCTCGATGGCCTTGCCACGCAGAATCGCCAGCTTGCGCCGACGCGAGTCCTGGGAGCCCAGTTGCCGATAGGTCTGCGGCAGGTCGTCGCCCACCAGGTCGAGCAGCAGCGACTCGACCTCGGCGTATTCCAGCAACTCCATTTCCAGGCCGTCTTCCAGGTCGATCAAGGCGTAGCAGATGTCGTCCGCCGCTTCCATCAGGTAAACCAGCGGGTGACGCGCCCAGCGCTGTTCTTCGAGCTGCGGCAGGCCGAGCTTGTGGGCGATCTGTTCGAGGATCGGCAGTTCGCTCTGGTAGCAGCCGAACTTGTGCTTCTTGTAGCCCAGGGAGTCGGCGTGGCGGGCGGTCCAGGGGTATTTGAGGTAGGTGCCCAGGGTCGCGTAGGTCAGCCGCGTACCGCCATCGAACTGGTGGTATTCAAGCTGGGTGAGCACGCGAAAGCCTTGGGCGTTGCCCTCGAAATTAAGGAAGTCATTGCGCTCGGCGGTGCTCATGTCGTCCAGCCAGCCGCGTCCGGCAGCTTGCTGGAACCAGTGGCGGATGGCGTCTTCGCCGGAATGCCCGAACGGCGGGTTGCCGATGTCATGGGCCAGGCAGGCCGATTGCACGACCATGCCCAGGTCGCTCGGATCACACCAGTCGGGCAGGGCGCTGCGCAGGGTTTCACCGACGCGCATGCCGAGGGAGCGACCCACGCAGCTGACTTCCAGGGAATGGGTCAGGCGCGTGTGGATGTGGTCGTTGCTGGACACCGGGTGAACCTGGGTCTTGCGGCCGAGGCGGCGAAACGCGCCGGAAAAAATAATTCGGTCGTGGTCTTTGTGAAACGGGCTGCGGCCCAATTCTTCCGGGCTGTGCAGGGGCTTTCCAAGACGTTCGCGGGTAAGCAGGGTGGGCCAATCCAAGGCGGGTACTCTCCGTACGGTGAATGTCCCTCCCAGCTTCCCGGTTCAGCGAGGCCTGGGCAAGCGAAAATCTACAAGCCGGCCGCGTCGATATCGATTAACAGCAAGCGCTGACCGTTATCGAAGAATTGTCCGGCGGTGAGGCAATACTGGTTGGTGGTGGCGTCGCGGTAGGTCGAGGACAAGGTCAGGCGGCGTTCTTCCCAGCCTTCGGCCAGCAAGTGATAAAAATACGGGCGCCAGGACCAGTTATGGCCCAGGTAGCGGCTGTCGGCTTGCCAGGCGTCCTGGCGCCACTCGAAGTTCGGTGTCAGCTGGGTGCCATGGCGGTCGCACTGATAAAAACGCAACAGCCAGGGAAAGTCCGGCAGTTGCGGCAGCTCGCTCAGCGGTGCCTGACCCTGGGCCCAGGCCTGCAGGATCTTCATCAGCTCGGCCAATTGCTGGCGCAGTTGCATGACGCGCCCGCGTTCCTCCAGTTTCTGTTGCACATACGCCGCACGCAGCTGCGCAAAATGCGCCACGAAGGCATCGGTGGCAAACCAGTCCAACTGCGCCTGCGCGAACAGGTAGCCCTGCACATAGCGCGAACCGCACTCCAGGGCGAAATTCAACTGGGCTTCGGTTTCCACGCCTTCGGCAATGATCCAGCAGCCGGTTTTTTCCGCCATCTGCGCCAATGCGCGCACCACTTCACTGCTCGGCCCACCCTTGGCCGCTTCCTGGAACAGACGCATGTCGAGCTTGAGAATATCCGGCTGCAACGCCAGCACCCGGTCGAGCTGGGAATAGCCGGCACCAAAGTCGTCGATGGCGATGCGCGCGCCCGCCTCGCGATAGCGCGCCACCACCTGGGCCAGGCGCTGGATATCGCCGCCCAGCTCAGTGATCTCGAACACGATGCGCCGTGGGTCGACGCCATGCTGGTGGATCTGCCTCAGGCTCGGCAGGGCCTGGCCCGGGCGCAGGCGGTTGATCCAGCGCGGCGAGATGTTCAGGCTCAAGAACCAGTCTTCGGGGGCCTCATGCAAACGGCTCAGCGCATTGTCGCGAATCTGCCGGTCGAGGCGGCGCAAGCCCACACCCGGCGTACGCGGATCGGCAAACAGCGGGCCGACGGACTGCAAGCGCCCATCCGCCTGGCGCAGGCGGCCGAGGGCTTCGACGCCGGCGATACGGCCCGTGGCGGTGTCGATGAACGGTTGGAAGCAGGCGAGCGGTTGCCCGTCGATCACGGGGCCTCCTTAGATGCGTTGCCGAAAAAAAGGTCCGGCCCTCGAAAACGAGGACCGGGCCGTTTCTGTTAGCAAGAATGCAGCCAGCTGGCTCAGCTTTTGCGCGAACTGCCCTGCATGGCCAATTTGATCAGCGGGATCAGGCCGGCACCGAGGCGCACCAGGCGCGTCAGGCTGCTGATCCCGCCGCCCTTGGCGCCTTTGCCGGTAAAGAAGCCCATCAGCGTGACGGCGGCCACGCCCCACAGCGGCGCGTGCTTGATGCCCAACCCGCCCTGGAAGCTCTGGCCCATGTTGCGCACCTTGTTCAGAGGCACCATCAGTTGCTGGGACTCATGGCGGATCTCCTGGCGGTGCATCTCCATGCGCAGGCGAATCAACGCCTTGCGCATTTCCCGGCGCGAGGTTTGCTGGATTTCATTCGAGCTCATGGCAGCAGGCGCTCCCGATCATTGGCCAACTCTTCGAGGGTGGCGTGGAAGGGCGTGGACTCATCGAACACTGCCGCTTTCAAGCGCACCCCGCAGAAGGCGGCGGCCAGGCTGTAGAAGACGCACAGGCAGATGATCCCGGTGAGGCGGTAACCGGTGTCCCACACGAGGATCATCACCAATGTCGACAACCCCACCAGCAACAGCAGGGCAAACACCAGCGCCAGGCCGGCAAACAGCAGCAGGCTGACAGTGCGCGCCTTCTGCTCCTGCAATTCGATGCCAAACAGTTCGACATGGCTGTGCAGCAAGCCCAGCACGGCCGCGCCCAGACGTCGAGAGGTTGTGCCCGTGGACGAGCTGCTTTCGCCGATAGACATGATTTAGCGCCTTGTAGCCAGCAGACCGATCAAGAAGCCCACACCGGCAGCGATACCGACGGACTGCCATGGGTTGGCCTGGACGTAATCCTCGGTGGCCGTGACCGCCGCCTGGCCGCGTTCGCGCAGGGATTCTTCGGTCAGTTGCAGGGTTTCACGGGCCTTGAGCAGGCTCTCGTGGATCTTGCTGCGCAGCTCATCGGCCTGGTCGCCGGCCAGGACCTTGGTGTCGTCCAGCAACCGTTCGGTGTCACTGACCAGGGTTTGGAAATCCGCCATCAGTATTTCTTGAGCAGTCTTTGCAGTTCTTCTGGCCATGGTTATCTCCGTGATTGGCTGATCGGTACGTGTGTTTTCGAGTCACCGGCATCGGTGAAGGTTCAGTTCAATTGTGTGGTACAGCTTTTGCTTTGCCTTGGTGCGCACGCCCCGGGGCCTGCGCTGAATCTGGGCGGCCTGAGGCCAATGCCTTGAAAAACCTTACCCTAAATCACTCAAACCCGCGGAAAAACCCTGTCGGCAACGGCCTGTTGTGTTAATCGCTGCGCTAAAGCGGTTCATGCCCTCTGAAGAGGGGTGGGACCGGTGGTGCTAATTTAGTGCGCGAAACCCTGGCTTGAACCGCTTTGGTGCTTTTTGCCTTTAATGCAGGCCTGCCCACCTCCATGGAAAATTTGCAAAGCGCGGTGGATACCCTTGTCCACAGTTCCAACACCCTGTTCATCCTGATCGGTGCGGTCATGGTCCTGGCCATGCACGCCGGCTTCGCGTTCCTGGAAGTCGGCACCGTGCGCCAGAAGAACCAGGTCAACGCCTTGTCGAAGATCCTCAGCGACTTCGCGATCTCGACCCTGGCCTATTTCTTTATAGGCTATTGGATCTCCTACGGTGTGAGCTTCATGCAACCGGCGGCGGTAATCAGTGCCGACCACGGCTATGGCCTGGTGAAGTTCTTCTTCCTGCTGACCTTCGCCGCGGCGATCCCGGCGATCATCTCCGGTGGCATCGCCGAACGCGCACGGTTTGTTCCGCAACTGTGCGCCACCGCGCTGATCGTCGCGTTCATCTACCCGTTTTTCGAAGGCATGATCTGGAACGGCAATTTCGGCTTGCAGGCCTGGCTGCTGGCGACCTTCGGCGCCAGCTTCCATGACTTCGCCGGTTCCGTGGTGGTGCACGCCATGGGCGGCTGGCTGGCGCTGGCGGCGGTGTTGCTGCTGGGCCCGCGCAACGGCCGTTATCGTGACGGGCGGCTGGTGGCGTTTGCACCGTCGAGCATTCCGTTCCTGGCGTTGGGCTCCTGGATCCTGATCGTCGGCTGGTTCGGCTTCAACGTGATGAGCGCGCAAACCCTCAATGGCGTCAGTGGCCTGGTGGCGGTCAACTCGCTGATGGCCATGGTCGGCGGCACCGTGGCCGCGCTGGTGATCGGTCGCAATGACCCAGGCTTCCTGCACAACGGCCCGCTGGCCGGGTTGGTGGCGATCTGTGCCGGCTCCGACCTGATGCACCCGGTGGGCGCGCTCGTCACCGGTGTCGTCGCCGGTGGCCTGTTTGTGTGGTGCTTCATTGCGGCCCAGGACCGCTGGAAGATCGATGACGTACTGGGTGTGTGGCCGTTGCACGGCCTGTGCGGCGTGTGGGGCGGCATTGCCTGTGGCATCTTCGGGCAGACCGCACTGGGTGGGCTGGGCGGCGTGAGCCTGATCAGCCAGTTGATCGGCACCGCCCTCGGCGTCGTGGTCGCGCTGGGCGGCGGCCTGTTGGTGTACGGCGTGATCAAGCGCCTGCACGGGCTGCGCCTGAGCCAGGAAGAGGAGTATTACGGCGCCGACCTGTCGATCCACAAGATCGGCGCGGTCAGTCAGGATTGATCGGCGCCGCGTCGTCGCTGGGGGCCTGCGAGTAAAACCCGTGCAGCAGGCGATAGCGGTTGTGCCGGACCTCGTCGACCCGCGCCTGTACCTGTTGGTCGGGCAAGCCGAGCATCACCAGGGCGTGGGAGGCGAGCATCAGGCTCGACTCCAATAGCTCGGGCACCACCTCGCTGGCGCCCGCGGCTTTCAATTCGGCCAACTGGCTGTCATCGCGGGTGCGCACCAGGATCGGCACGTCGGGGTTGATCCGCCTTGCCTCTGTGAGCACCACCAGGGCCACATCGCTGTTGTCCACCGCAATCACCACCAGGCGTGCGCGCTCCAGGCCGACTGCGCTGAGCAGGGCGCCACGCCGACAGTCGCCATAGTGCACGCTGCTGTCTTCGGTGGCCGCTTCCTGTACGCGTTCCGGGTCGTCATCCAGGGCGATAAAGGCTTGCTGTTCGTGCCGCAGGAACCGCCCGATGGATTGCCCGACCCGGCCATAGCCACAGATCACTGCGTGGCCGCGCAATTGGGCGTTGAGGGCGGTGATCGCCTCCAGTTGCACTTGCTGGTTGGGCTTGCGGTGCAGGCGCAGCGCGACGGCCGGCGCGGCGCGCAACAGCAGCGGAGTGAGCAGCATCGAGCAGAACGTGGCGGCGAGCAGCAGGCCGTTGAATTCATCCGGGATCAATCGGCTCTGCTGCATCTGCGCCATCAATGCAAAACAGAACTCGCCGCCCTGGGCCAGGGCCAGGCCGCTGCGCCAGGCGGTCTCACCGTCACTGCCGCGCCATTTGACCAGGGCGGCGACCACGCACGCCTTGACCAGCATGAGTGTGAGGGTGAAACCGAGGATCAGCAGGCTATGGCTGACGAACAGTTGCAGGTCGATCAGCATGCCGATGCTGACAAAAAACAGCCCGAGTAAAATGTCGCGAAACGGGCGGATATCCGCTTCGATCTGATGGCGGTAATGGCTTTCGCCCAGCAGCATCCCGGCGAGGAACGCACCGAGGGCCGGGGACAGCCCCAACAGGTGCGTGAGCCAGGCGGTGAGCAGCACGATCACCAGTGCCAGCAGCACAAACAGCTCGGCCGAATGGGACGCGGCCACTTCATGAAACAGGCGCGGCAAGAGCCAGCGGCTGGCAAACAGCAGGCCGACGAACAGGACCACGGTCTTGCCCAGGGTCAGCGGCAGCGCCCAGTACCAGGCTTGCTCGCTGCTGCCGGCAAACACCGGCACCAGGGTCAGCAGCAACACCGCCACCACGTCCTGGAACAGCAGCACACCAATCGCGTTCTGGCCGTGGCTGCTGAAGATTTCCCCGAGGCTGGTCAGTTCCTTGCTGACGATAGCGGTGGACGACAACGCCAGCCCGGCACCGAGCAACAGCGCAATGCCCGGCGCCACCCCCAGGACCATCAACAAACCACCCAGCAGCGCCCCGCAGCCCAGCACCTGCCAGCTGCCCAGGCCAAACACCACGCGGCGCAGGGCGAGCATCTTGGTCAGGGAAAATTCCAGGCCCAGGGAAAACAGCAGGAACACCACCCCCAATTCGGCGAGGTCGGGCAGCTCTTCGCTGTCGTTGACCCAATCCAGCGCAGTGGGCCCCACGGCCAGGCCCACACACAGGTAGCCCAGCACCGGCGGCAATTGCAGGCGGCGAAACAGCGCAATCACCACCAGGGATGAGGCCAGAATGATCAGCAGGTTGGCAAACACACGCATCTCCGTTGCAGGTGGCGGACAAAAAGCCGCGAGAATCGCTGAATCAGTTATAGGCCATGCTGACCTGGGTCAGGTGTTTCTGTGGCCGATTGGATTTCAAGTGGTAAGCGAGGGCTGTTGTGGCGAGTGGTCTTATTGTTGGTGATCTGGCTTCCTGTGGCGAGCGGGCTTGCCCCGCGTTGGGGCGCGCAGCGGCCCCGAAACGTATCGCCCCATTTGTGTCTGGATGAGCGTGGAGGCCTTACTGGGGCCGCTGCGCAGCCCAACGCGGGGCAAGCCCGCTCGCCACAGGTATTGGGTGCGCTTAGAATGATCACCTACTTCTGACAGGGTCTATTCGTCATGCTGCCTGAATGCCAATTGTTCGGCACCCTGGGTTGCCACCTGTGTGAGTTCGCCGAAGCCGAAATCATGCCGCTCGTCGAACACGGGCTGCTGGTGGAGTTGGTGGATATCACCGACCCGGTCGACCTGACCGAGGCCTACGGCCTGCGAATTCCGGTGCTTCGCCGGGTCGACACCGGGGCGGAACTGGATTGGCCATTCGACACACAACAGGTCGTGGCCTTCCTTCGTTGAGGTTTCTGCGATGGCAGGTTTCCAAATATTGCGTTACTGTATGTTTGTACAGCGATTGAATAGAGGGAACGCCCGTGGTGAATGTTGAACAACTGAAAAGCAGCGTCAATCGCATGTCCGCCGACGTCGTGCGCAACGCGGTGAACGAGCTGCGCCTGGACGGCCTGGTCACGGAAGGCAAGACGCCGTTTAACAAAGTGCATTTCAATACCTGCTTCGCCGAGATCGAGGCCTTGTTCCAGCGCGCCGGTTACCACAAGCAGCTGGACGTGGTGGGTTACCAGGGCTTGCTGTACGCGCTGTATGATCCGGGCCGCTGGGAAGCGGTGGACGTGCTGCGCTGGCTCAAGGAGTTCACCGAGGCCGCGAGTGCTTCGCCGATCCTGCGTGCCGAGTTGGTCAAGGCCTGAGATCCGCCCTAGGCTCAATCCCGCTGCATGCGGGATAATGCCCGCGTGTTTTTCCAGGCTTCGAGCATTTCATGTCCTCTACCGGTTTCTCCGCCTCCCAGCATCAAGCCAGCACCTTGTACCTGCCACCGGGCCCCTGGGCGACGGTGCTGGATTGCCTGTGCGAGCACTTCCCGGCCATCAGCCGCGAACACTGGCTGGACCGCATCGCCCGTGGCCGCGTGCTCGACATCCACGGCAGCCCGATCCGCCTGGACCTGGCCTACAAGGAAGGCCTGTGCATCTATTACTTTCGCGAAGTGCCGAACGAAAAGGTCATCCCGGTGCAGGAAATCATCCTGTACGCCGACGAACACCTGGTGGTCGCCGATAAACCGCATTTCCTGCCGGTGACCCCGGCCGGTGAGTACGTCGAGCAAACGCTGCTGCGCCGCTTGATTCGCCGCCTCGACAACCCCGCGCTGGTGCCGCTGCATCGCATCGACCGGCATACGGCGGGGCTGGTGCTGTTCTCGGCCAATCCGGCCAGCCGCTCGGCTTATCAGCAGCTCTTTCCCACCCGCCGTATCGATAAATTCTACGAGGCCATCGCCCCGGCATTGCCCGCGTTGACGTTCCCCCTGGTGCACAAAAGCCGCCTGGTGGAGGGCGAACCGTTTTTTCGCATGCAGGAAGGCGCCGGCGCCAGCAACACTGAAACGGCCGTGGAAGTGCGTGAGAAAAATGCCGATCTATGGCGCTACGGCCTGTTCCCGGTGACCGGCAAGAAGCACCAGTTGCGCGTGCACATGACCGCGCTGGGCGCGAGTATCTGCAACGACCCGTTCTACCCCGAGGTGATCAAGGATGCCGTGGACGACTACGCCAACCCGTTGAAGCTACTGGCCCAGGGCGTGCGCTTCATTGACCCGGTCACCGGCGAAGCACGCCACTTCAACAGCCGCATCACCCTCGACTGGTAACCCCCCGGAAACGACAAGGCCCGCGCGAGGCGGGCCTTGTGGGCAAGCGTTTGAGGCTTACAGGTCTTTAACGGTACGGACCTGGTCCTTGTTGATACGGGTCTGTTTGCCGTCCAACTGCTCGAACTCGTAGAAGCCCGAAGCCTTGTCGAATTTAGGGGTGTCGACGGCCTGGATTTCGCGACCGTCATTCAGGGTGATCACTGTTGGCGAGGCGCAACCGGCAAGAGTGGCGAGGCCCAGTGCAAGCATGAGAGCGGCGATGGTCCGTTGAGTCATGAGTGTGTCTCCGAGAGAATACTTTTTAAATGCTGACCTTGTGACGTGTGAGACGCCGCCAAAGTTCCTTGTTCGAAAGTTCATTCTGACACGTCAGTCCTTGGGTGCAACAGCTCTGGCGTATTCAGGTTGGCCAAGCGTGGATCATCCGCCGGGCATTCCAGGCCCACGCCCCCCAGTTGCAGGAAGATCTTGCGCGGGCTGCGCTCACCGGCGTGCCACGCCTGTTCTACCTCGGCCCGCAGGTGGGTGGGGATGATGCAGATCAAGGGTTCCCAGAATTCGCCATGACGCACCATCACGGGCACCTGCGGTTGGCGTTGCGCGGTGTCACGCAGGGCGCTCAGCAATTGCGCGTCGAGGTTTGGCACGTCACACGGCAATACCAACAGGTGTGTATGGCGCGCGGCTGCCAGCCCTGCGCGGATGCCGGCGAGCGGGCCGGGGAAGTCCGGGCTGTCGTCGCTCACCAGGTGGTCGGCGTAGTGGGCGTAGCGGTCCTGATTGCGGTTGCAGGAGATGATCAAGTCATCGGTCAATGGCCGGGTCAGGCGTTGCAAATGTGCAATCAACGGTTCGCCGCGCCACGCCAGCAGGCCTTTGTCCTGGCCACCCATGCGTTGGCCACGGCCACCGGCCAGTAACAGGATCGAACAGGGCAGGGGCGAAGAATCGAGAGACATGGCGGTTCCGCTGCGGCAGGTAAAGAGGGCCCTGTGATATAACATCGGGCTGTTCCTTCGACAACCGGACCGAGCCATGAAAGCCAAGGCTGATGCGCCCTTCGTACCCCTGAATATCGCTGTATTGACCGTCAGCGACACCCGCACCCTGGACACCGACACCTCGGGCCAGGTGTTCGTCGACCGCCTGACCGCCGCCGGCCACGCCTTGGCCGAGCGCGTGCTGCTCAAGGACGACCTGTACAAAATCCGCGCCCAGGTCGCGCACTGGATCGCCGAAGATGTGGTGCAAGTGGTGCTGATCACCGGCGGCACCGGTTTTACCGGCCGCGACAGCACCCCGGAAGCCGTCAGTTGCCTCTTGGACAAGCAGGTCGACGGCTTCGGCGAATTGTTCCGCCAGATTTCCGTGGCCGATATCGGCACCTCCACCGTGCAATCCCGTGCCTTGGCCGGCCTGGCCAACGGCACGCTGGTGTGCTGCCTGCCGGGTTCCACCAACGCTGTGCGCACCGGTTGGGACGGCATCCTCGCCGAACAGCTGGATAACCGCCATCGCCCGTGCAACTTCGTACCCCACCTCAAACAGGCTGAACCCTGTGAATCCCGTGGGTAAGCCTGGCAAGACCGGCGCCCTGATGCCGGTGGAAGACGCGCTCCAGCAATTGCTCGACATGGCCGCCGCCGCGCCGATTCGTGAGCAGGAATCGTTGCTCCTTGCCGAGTGCGATGGCCGCGTCCTGGCGCAGGATCTGATCTCCACCCTCGACCTGCCGCCGTGGCCCAACAGTGCCATGGACGGCTACGCCTTGCGCCTGGCGGACTGGACCGGCGAGCCGCTGGTGGTCAGCCAACGCATCTTCGCCGGCAACGCGCCGCAGCCCCTGGCTGCTGGCACCTGCGCGCGCATCTTCACCGGTGCACCGGTGCCGCCAGGCGCGGACTGCGTGGAGATGCAGGAAAATGCGGTGGTCCACGCCGATGAGCGCGTGAGCTTTACCGAGCCCTTGCAGGTCGACCAGAACATCCGCCCCCAAGGTCAGGAAACCACCGTCGGCGAATTGGTCTTGAGCGCCGGCACGCGCCTGGGCCCGATCGAGTTGGGTCTCGCCGCTTCGCTGGGGCACGCTCGTCTTGACGTGATCCGCCGTGTGCGCGTGGCCGTGCTGTCCACCGGTGATGAGCTGATCGAGCCCGGTTTGCCGTTGGGGCCTGGGCAGATCTACAACAGCAACCGCCGTGTGCTGTGCAGTTGGCTTGAGCGCATGGGCTGTGAAGTGATCGATGCCGGCATCCTGCCGGATGACCTGGAGCAGACTCGCACCTGCCTGGCGAGCCTGGGCGCGGTTGACCTGATCCTGTCCACCGGCGGCGTATCGGTGGGCGAGGCGGACTTCCTCGGCATCGCCCTGCGCGAAGAGGGCGAGCTGGCCTTGTGGAAGCTCGCGATCAAGCCGGGCAAGCCGCTGACCTTCGGGCACTTCCGTGGCGTGCCGGTGATCGGCCTGCCTGGCAACCCGGCGTCGACCCTGGTGACCTTTGCCCTGTTGGCGCGGCCTTACCTGTTGCGCCGCCAGGGCGTGCAAGACGTGGAACCACTGCGTTTCGAAGTGCCGGTGGGCTTCACCTGGCCCAAGCCGGGCAACCGCCGCGAGTATTTGCGCGGGCGCATCGAGCAGGGCAAGGCGATCATCTACCGGAACCAGAGCTCCGGCGTGCTGCGCAGCGCGGCATGGGCGGAAGGCTTTGTGGAAGTGCGGGAAGGCACCACGCTGGAGGTGGGCGACAGCGTCAATTTCATCCCGCTGAGTGAAGTCCTGAACTGACAATAGAGAGCTGAGTGGGGGAGCGAGTCGTTAGTAGTCTTCGCCGCGTGCGGTCACATCGCGTTCCGCCGGCTGGGCGTTGGGGTCATAGCCCACGGGGAACTTGCCCTTCAAGGTCCAGGCGAACGCGATGATTTCGGCAATGGTGCGGTACAACTCCTCGGGAATGCTGTCGCCCAATTCCATCCTCGCCAGCAGCTTTACCAGCTCGGCGTTTTCATAGATTGGGACTTCGTTTTCCCGTGCCAACTTCAGGATCGCCTCGGCGAGGGCGTCGTCGCCCTTGGCAGTCAGGATCGGGGCTTGTTGGCCGTCGTATTTGAGGGCAATCGCCTGACGCGGTGGTGTCGGGTTTTTCATGCGGTCTCATCCACCCAGCGTTGTTCCAGTCCGGTTTTCGGCCCGCGCGGCGGGGTACCGAGGTGGCAGTCGAGGTCGCCGACGTTGAGGCCCGATGTCACCAGGCGCTCGCGCAGGTTGCCCAAGTGGCTTTCGATCAGGCTGGCGGTAAACGGCCGGGTTGCCCATAACTGGCTGGACAGCTTGCCCTGGGTCAATTGCGCCTGCACCTGCAACGGCCCCAATGGCTCCATATCGAAGGCCAGCTCGACGCGCCAGAGCATCTGCTTGGGATCTTTCTTGTCTTTGCGCTCGGGCTGGTCCTTGTCCGGCGCCGGCTCTTCGCGCTGGAACTTGACCTGCAGCGGCACGATGTCCTGCAAGGTGCGCATCGGGATTTCCAGTTGCCAGGTGGTTTGCAGGCGGCCATCGGCGGTGGTGCCGGTCTGTTCCAGGCTCGACAACTGATGGCTCTGCAACCGCGAGATCGCCCCGGCGGCGAGGCGCAGCAGGTTTTCCAGGTCGCCTTCGCCTTCCAGTTTGGCCATCAGCCGCTCGGGCAGCGGGAAGCCTGCGGGTGTCTGCCGGGCGCTGACCTGGCCGAGGGTGTTCAACGGGCTGCGCACGAAGTTCGGTAACACCTGGGCCAGCGTATTGGCGGCGAGGATGGCATTCATATTGGTGCTGGCGGGGAGGGCGGGCAGCAGGTCCGCGACCAGGCGCAGCAGGGCGCCCTTCATGTCCAGCGGCGGGATCTGCGGGTTTTGTCCGGCGAGCAGCTTGGCTTCGAGGAAGGCGCCGCTGTTCTGAATCACCTGGGCCAGCACCTTGGGATTACTGACCTGCGCCAGGTCCGGCAAGGCCGCCAGTAACCGCTCGGCTGCGGCGCGCAGGTCGGCGGAGGTGCTGTCGCCACGTGGCAGGTTCTGGAGCGCAGTGAAGACCGCATCCAGCGAGCCCTGGCGACTTTGCTGGGTGGCGAGTTGCTGGGTCACCGCCAATTGATCCTTGAGCCCGCTCAACGGCACAAAATTCAAGGTCTGTGCGTTCTGCACCACGGCGCTGAGCAAGCTGCCCACGCGCAAGGGTTGCGGGCTTTCCACGGTCAGGGTGGCCCCGACCAGGGCGTTATTGAGCACGGTCACCAGCGAACGGTAGATGGCCGGTTGCGTGGGGCCCTGGGGCAACATCTGGGTGGTCAGCACCTTGGCTTGCAACAGCGTGCCCACCGGCATTTGCGTGGTGTCGATGCGCGTCAGCGCGGCCACGTTCGCGCTCAAGGCCTGCTGCAGGCTGAGCGTGAGGTTGCCGGCGGGCGTCTGGCTGACGGCCACGTTACTGCCCAGCGGCAAGGGCTGCGCGCTGCTCGCCTGGACCAGGGTCTGGCGGCCACCCTCGAGGGTCAGCTTGAGCAACAGCTGAAAGGCTTCACCGCCTTGTTTCAGGGCGATGACCTCGGCGTTCGCGGTTTTCCCGGGGTCGATCAGGCCGATCTGCGGCTCCAGCAGTTTCAGCAACTCACCGGTCGCGGGCGCCAGGGCAGGCCCGGTTGCCGCAGCAGGTGCTAGCGTAGGAAGGTTGATCTCACCGGTCATCGCGCGCGTCGTCTCTGGGGAAATTGCCCTCTTTAGAGTAGGGCATCACATGTATAATGCCGCCCGTCTGCAAAGAGAGCGGTAAAAACCTCACAACTATTTGATCCAGCTCTCTAAAATCGGTCGCCAAAGCCGTTATTGTGCATTTCTCTTTAACGGCCGCTGCACCGCCGACTTGAACCGTAAAGGCCCGCGATCTCTTGACCAGCCCTCTTCTTGAAGCCGTAGCGCTTGCCTGTGAACGCGATCTGCGCCTGCTGTTCGAACACCTCGAACTGCGGCTGACGGGCGGCGACATGGTGCAGATCAGCGGCCCCAACGGCAGCGGCAAGACCAGTCTGCTGCGCCTGCTGGCCGGGTTGATGCAGCCGACGGCCGGCGTTGTACGCCTCAACGGCAAACCCCTCAATGAACAGCGCACCGAGCTTGCCCGCAACCTTGTCTGGATCGGCCACGCCGCCGGCATCAAGGATGTGCTGACGCCTGAAGAAAACCTCAGCTGGCTCAGCGCCCTGCATCATCCGGCCGCGCGCGACGCCATCTGGCAGGCCCTGGCCGCTGTCGGCCTCAAGGGCTTTGAAGACGTTCCCTGCCACACCCTGTCCGCCGGCCAGCAGCGCCGCGTGGCCCTGGCGCGCCTGTATCTGCCCGGCCCGCCGCTGTGGATTCTCGACGAACCCTTCACCGCCCTCGACAAACAAGGCGTCGCCCAGTTGGAAGAGCACCTGGCGCGACATTGCGAGCAGGGCGGCCTGGTCGTACTCACCACCCACCATAACCTCACGCGCATGCCCGCCGGTTACCGCGACCTGGACCTGGGCCGGTGGTCGGCATGAGCGTGTTTGCCCTGTTGGTCGCCCGCGAAGCGCGGCTGTTGTGTCGTCGCCCGGCGGAGTTGGCCAACCCGTTGGTGTTCTTTGCCATCGTGATCGCCTTGTTCCCGCTGGCGGTCGGCCCCGAGACTAAACTGTTGCAAACCTTGTCCCCGGGACTGGTGTGGGTGGCAGCGCTATTGTCGGTCCTGCTCTCGCTGGACGGGCTGTTTCGCAGTGATTTCGAAGACGGCTCCCTCGAACAGTGGGTCCTTTCGTCGCACCCCCTGCCACTTCTGGTACTGGCGAAGGTACTGGCACACTGGGCTTTTTCCGGCTTGGCGCTAGTCTTGCTCTCGCCGCTGCTGGCGATGATGCTCGGATTGCCCACCGAGTGCCTGCCGATCCTGCTCCTGAGCCTGTTGCTCGGCACGCCGGTACTCAGCCTGTTGGGGGCCGTGGGTGCAGCGTTGACCGTCGGTTTGAAACGGGGTGGCCTGTTGCTCGCCCTGTTGATTCTGCCTTTGTACATCCCGGTGTTGATCCTCGGTAGCGGCGCCTTGCAGGCCGCGCTCATGGGCATGCCGGCGACCGGTTACCTCCTGTGGCTTGGCAGCCTGACCGCCCTGGCGGTAACCCTGACACCCTTTGCTATAGCGGCTGGCCTGAAGATCAGCGTCGGCGAATAATGAGGTCTGGCCAAGCGTTTTAACCGTGGCCAGTAAAGACCCTGAGCCTCCCGCAATGACGGGAGGCCACCGTGATGGAAACAGCAATGAACTGGACCTGGTTTCACAAGCTCGGCTCGCCCAAATGGTTCTACGGCATCAGCGGCAAGCTGCTGCCGTGGTTGAGCGTCTTCGCCGTATTGCTGATCGGCATCGGCCTGGTCTGGGGCCTGGCCTTCGCGCCGCCGGACTACCAGCAAGGCAACAGCTTTCGCATCATTTATATCCACGTGCCCGCCGCGATGCTCGCCCAGTCCTGCTACGTGATGCTGGCCGTGTGCGGCGTCGTCGGCCTGGTGTGGAAGATGAAACTTGCGGATGTGGCCCTGCAATGCGCCGCGCCCATCGGCGCGTGGATGACCGCCGTGGCGCTGGTGACCGGCGCGATCTGGGGCAAACCCACCTGGGGCTCGTGGTGGGTGTGGGATGCGCGACTAACGTCGATGTTGATCCTGCTGTTCCTGTACTTCGGTCTGATTGCCCTGGGCAACGCGATCAGCAATCGTGACAGCGCCGCCAAGGCCTGCGCGGTGCTGGCGATTGTCGGCGTGATCAACATCCCGATCATCAAGTACTCGGTGGAGTGGTGGAACACCCTGCATCAGGGCGCCACCTTCACCCTCACCGAAAAACCGGCCATGCCGGTGGAGATGTGGGCGCCGCTGCTGCTGATGGTGCTGGGGTTCTACTGTTTCTTCGGCGCCGTGCTGTTGCTGCGCATGCGCCTTGAAGTGCTCAAGCGTGAAGCCCGCACCAGTTGGGTCAAGGCCGAAGTGCAAACCAGCCTGGGAGCGCGTGGATGAGCTTTGCATCTTTCAGTGATTTTCTCGCCATGGGCCATCACGGCCTGTATGTCTGGACGGCCTATGGCATCTGCCTGGCGGTGCTGGCCCTCAACGTCGCCGCGCCGATCCTGGCCCGCAAGCGTTACCTGCAACAAGAGGCGCGTCGTCTGCGCCGGGAGACCGAAAAGTGAATCCGCTGCGTAGAAAGCGTCTGTTGATCATCCTTGCCATCCTGGCCGGCGTCGGCATTGCCGTGACCCTGGCCCTGAGCGCCCTGCAGCAGAACATCAACCTGTTCTATACCCCGACCCAGATCGCCAATGGCGAAGCGCCGGTGGACACGCGCATTCGCGCCGGCGGCATGGTCGAGAAGGGCTCGCTCAAGCGTTCCGGAGATTCCCTCGACGTGACCTTCGTGGTCACCGACTTCAACAAGGCCGTGACCATCACCTACCGTGGCATCCTCCCGGACCTGTTCCGCGAAGGCCAGGGCATCGTCGCCCTGGGCAAGCTCAACGCCGAGGGCGTGGTGGTGGCCGATGAAGTGCTGGCCAAGCACGATGAGAAATACATGCCGCCCGAGGTTACCAAGGCCCTCAAGGACAGCGGTCAACCCGCGCCAACCCCCGCCAAGGAGGGCTAAGTGATGACGTCCGCACTGTTTATTCCGGAGCTGGGCCAACTGGCGATGATCCTCGCCCTGTGCTTTGCCATCGTCCAGGCCGTGGTGCCGTTGCTCGGCGCCTGGCGCGGCGACCGCCTGTGGATGAGCCTGGCGCAACCGGCGGCCTGGGGGCAGTTTGCCTTTTTGCTGTTCGCGTTCGGTTGCCTGACCTACGCGTTCATGACCGACGACTTTTCCGTCGCCTATGTGGCGAACAACTCCAACAGCGCGCTGCCTTGGTACTACAAGTTCAGCGCCGTGTGGGGTGCCCACGAAGGCTCCTTGCTGTTGTGGGCGCTGATCCTCGGCGGCTGGACTTTCGCGGTGTCGGTGTTCTCGCGCCAACTGCCGCAAGTCATGCTGGCGCGCGTGCTGGCAGTGATGGGCATGATCAGCATCGGCTTCCTGCTGTTCCTGATCATGACGTCCAACCCGTTCAGCCGCATCCTGCCGCAGATCCCGGTAGACGGGCATGACCTCAACCCATTGCTGCAGGACATTGGCCTGATCGTGCACCCGCCGATGCTCTACATGGGGTACGTGGGGTTTTCGGTGGCCTTCGCGTTCGCCATCGCCGCCTTGCTCGGCGGGCGCCTCGATGCCGCCTGGGCGCGCTGGTCGCGGCCGTGGACCATCGTCGCCTGGGCCTTCCTCGGGATTGGCATCACCCTGGGCTCATGGTGGGCCTACTACGAACTCGGCTGGGGCGGCTGGTGGTTCTGGGACCCGGTGGAAAACGCCTCGTTCATGCCATGGCTGGTCGGCACCGCGCTGATTCACTCGCTGGCGGTCACCGAAAAACGCGGCGTGTTCAAGAGCTGGACCGTACTGCTGGCCATCGCGGCATTTTCCCTCAGCCTGCTCGGCACTTTCCTCGTGCGTTCGGGCGTGCTGACGTCGGTGCACGCGTTTGCGTCCGACCCTGAGCGCGGCGTGTTCATCCTGATCTTCCTGCTGTTCGTGGTCGGCGGCTCGCTGACGCTGTTTGCGTTGCGTGCCCCGGTGGTCAAGAGCCAGGTCGGCTTCAACCTGTGGTCGCGCGAAACCCTGTTGCTGGGCAATAACCTGGTACTGGTGGTGGCCGCGTCGATGATCTTGCTCGGCACCTTGTATCCGCTGGTGCTGGACGCGTTGAGCGGTGCCAAGTTGTCCGTGGGCCCGCCGTACTTCAACGCGTTGTTCATTCCGTTGATGGGCCTGTTGATGGTGGTGATGGCCGTCGGCGTGCTGGTGCGCTGGAAAGACACTCCGGTGAAATGGCTGGCGGGCATGCTGATGCCGGTGCTGCTCGGCAGTGTGGCCCTGGCAGTGATCGCCGGTATTGCCTACGGCGACTTCAACTGGGCGGTACTTGCGACCTTCCTGCTCGCCGCCTGGGTATTGCTCGCCGGTGCGCGCGACATCGTCGACAAGACCCGCCACAAAGGCTTGATCAAAGGCTTGCCGACATTGACCCGCAGCTACTGGGGCATGCAGGTCGCGCACATCGGCATCGCCGTGTGCGCGCTCGGCGTGGTGCTGTCCAGCCAGAACAGCGCCGAGCGCGACCTGCGCCTGGCGCCGGGCGAGTCCATGGACCTCGCCGGTTACCACTTCATCTTCGAAGGCGCCAAGCACTTCGAAGGGCCGAACTTCACGTCGGACAAAGGCACGGTGCGCGTCGTCCGCAACGGCAAGGAAGTGGCGGTGCTGCACCCGGAAAAACGCCTGTACACCGTGCAGAGTTCGATGATGACCGAAGCCGGTATCGACGCCGGTTTCACCCGCGATCTCTACGTGGCGTTGGGTGAACCGCTGGGTGATGGCGCCTGGGCGGTGCGTGTGCACGTGAAACCATTTGTACGCTGGATCTGGTTCGGCGGTTTGCTCACCGGTTTTGGTGGGTTGCTGGCCGCGTTGGATCGGCGTTATCGGGTCAAGGTCAAGAGCCGGGTGCGTGAAGCCCTCGGTCTGCAGGGAGCGGCGGCATGAAGCGTTGGTTGATGGTTTTACCGCTGGCGGCTTTCCTGGTGGTGGCCGTGTTCCTGTATCGCGGCTTGTACCTGGACCCGGCCGAGCTGCCCTCGGCGATGATCGGCAAACAGTTCCCGGCCTTCAGCCTGCCGACGGTGCAGGGCGACAAGACCCTGACCCAGGCTGACCTGCTGGGCAAACCGGCGCTGGTCAACGTGTGGGGTACCTGGTGCATCTCGTGCCGTGTCGAACACCCGGTGCTGAACAAGCTGGCCGAGAAAGGCGTGGTGATCTACGGCATCAACTACAAGGACGACAATGCGGCGGCCTTGAAGTGGCTGGCGGAGTTTCACAACCCGTACCAGCTGGATATCCGCGATGAAGACGGCAACCTCGGTTTGAACCTTGGCGTGTACGGCGCTCCGGAAACCTTTTTCATCGATGCCAAGGGCGTGATCCGCGACAAGTACGTCGGCGTGATCGACGAGGTGGTCTGGCGTGAACAACTCGCCGCCAAGTACCAGGCGCTGGTCGATGAGGCCAAGCCATGAAGCGCCTGTTAGCGGCTGCCGTCCTGGCGCTGGGCTTGGCCGGCGTGGCCCACGCGGCCATCGATACTTACGAATTCGCCAAGGACGGTGACCGCGAACGTTTTCGCGAGCTGACCAAGGAACTGCGCTGCCCCAAGTGCCAGAACCAGGACATCGCCGACTCCAACGCACCGATCGCCGCCGACTTGCGCAAGGAGATCTTCCGCATGCTGGGGGAGGGCAAGGACAACCAGCAGATCATCGACTTCATGGTCGACCGCTACGGTGATTTCGTGCGCTACAAACCGGCCCTTACCGGCAAGACCGCGTTGCTGTGGTTCGGCCCCGCCGGGCTGCTGCTGGCTGGCGTGGTGGTGATGGCCGTGATCGTGCGCCGCCGCCGCGCTGCGCCGACCGATGGCTCCGATGCGCTGTCCCCTGAAGAGCGTAAACGTCTCGACCAATTGCTGGACACCAAGACTGATGATTGATTTCTGGCTCGCAGCCGGCTTGCTGCTTCTGATTGCCCTGAGTTTTCTGTTGATTCCGGTACTGCGCGGCCGCCGCGCCCAACGTGAAGAGGATCGCACCGCGCTGAACGTGGCGCTGTACCAGGAACGCGTCGCCGAGCTGCAGGTGCAGCAGGACGAAGGCGTGCTCAACGCCGCGCAACTCGACACCGGCCGCGCCGAAGCCGCCCGCGAGTTGCTGGCCGACACCGAAGGCGTGGAAAAACCGCGTGAATCGCGCCTGGGCAAGCCGCTGCCATTGTTGGCGGCATTTTTGGTGCCTGTCCTCGGCGTTGCGCTGTACCTGCATTATGGCGCCAGCGACAAGGTCGAGCTGACCCGCGAATTCTCCCAGCCGCCGGTGTCCATGGAAGACATGACCCGCCGCCTGGAACGCGCCGCCGCTGCCCAGCCGGACTCGCCGGAAGGCCTGTACTTCCTCGGTCGCGCCTACATGGCCCAGGATCGCGCCGCCGATGCCGCGAAGGTCTTCGAGCGCACCGTGGCCTTGGCCGGGCGCCAGCCGGAACTGCTCGGCCAGTGGGCCCAGGCGCAGTACTTCGCCGACAACAAACAGTGGTCGCCCAAGGTCCAGGCGCTGACGGACGAAGCCTTGAAGCTCGACCCGAAGGAAGTCACCAGCCTTGGCCTGCTCGGGATCGCGGCCTTTGAAGGCCAGCGTTATCAAGAGGCAATCGACTACTGGAATCGTCTGTTGGCGCAACTGCCACCGCAAGACAATTCCCGTGCGGCGTTGCAAGGCGGTATTGATCGGGCAGCGGAGAAACTCAAGGAAAGCGGCGGTACCGTCGCGCAGAAAACCGGGATGAAAGTCCGCGTGGACCTGGCGGCCGAGGTGAAAGCCAAAGCCCTGCCAACCGACACCGTGTTCATTTTTGCTCGCGCCGTCAGTGGCCCGCCGGCGCCGTTGGCCGCCAAGCGCGTCACCGTCGCCGACCTGCCGATCACCGTCGAACTGGGCGATGCGGACGCGATGATGCCGCAGTTGAAACTGTCCAACTTCCCCGAAGTCCAACTGGTTGCGCGCATATCCCGGGCAGGTCTTCCAACCGCTGGCGAGTGGATCGGCCGCAGCCAACCCTTGGCCAGCACCACCACTGCCCTGCAGCAGCTGACCATCGACAGTCCGGACCAGTAAATCGAGGAAACGCCTATGACCGCATTTGCACGCATCACCTTGCTCAGCCTGGTATTGGGCCTGAGCGCTTGTGCGGTCCACCGCCCACCTCCCGCGCCGACCGGCCCGACCATCCCACCGTCGGGCCCGTCGACCCAGCCGAGCACCAAACCATCCGGCCCGGTGACCCCGCCGCCGAAACCGGTGCCTACCTCATCGCCAACCTTCGCCCCACCGCCCGGCGCCGCCAGCCACTGGGACGGCAAGATGCAGGTGTATGTGCTGGAAGAGCAACCCGACACCTTCTACCGCCAGCGCACGTATTACCGCTGGAGCAACGGCTGGAGCCGCTCCATCAGCCCGAACGGGCCGTGGGAAGAAACCAATGTCCAGGGCGTGCCGCCGGGATTGAGCAAGCAGTACGCGCAGTGACAAACAGGCGACCTTTGAAAGGTCGCCTTTTTTATGCCTGACTTGAAATGCAGTCGCCTGTGGGAGCCGGGCTTGCCCGCGATGGCGGTGTGTCAGGCGCCGAATCAATTGCAGCTATACCGCCATCGCAGGCAAGCCAGCTCCCACATTTGATCTGCGTACACCCAGGAGTCCAAGCCATACCCGGATCCCCTGTGGGAGCGGGCTGGCCCGCGATGGCGGCCTGGCAGTTGATGCAGTGGGTGCCTGATCTACCGCATTCGCAGGCAAGCCAGCTCCCACAGGGGAGCTGTGTACGATCCAGAAATGCATTCCCGCCAACTACAAAGCCCAAGTGTGGGAGCCGGGCTTGCCCGCGATGGCGGTGTGTCAGGTGCCGAATCAATTGCAGCTATACCGCCATCGCAGGCAAGCCAGCTCCCACATTCGAGCTTCATTCGTTCTGGAGTTTGAGCGAACGCTCGAAGCCACCGAGCCAGTGAATCAACCCGGCCAATACGCCCAGCACCACCCCGAACTGCACAATCCCCATCCACCCAAACTGTGCCATCAACCATCCACTCACCGTCGCCCCAATCGCCCCACCGACAAACGTCGCAGTCATATACAGACTATTGATCCGCCCCTGCGCCTTCGGGTCTACCGCAAACGCCCGCGTCTGATTCGCCACCAACCCCGCCTGCACGCCGATGTCCAGCACGATCACGCCCACCACCAGCAAAACCAGCGACGTCTGCGCCCCGGCCAGCAACAGGTACGCCAAGGTCACAATGCCCACGCTGGCGCCGATCACCTTGCGACAGCCGACCTTGTCCGCCGCCCGACCACCGTACGAGGCGGCGAATGCGCCCATCGCGCCGATAATCCCGAAACCACCGGCCCAGGCACTGCCCAGCTGCCACGGCCCATTGGCCAGCAACCCCGCCAGATTCACCCAAAACGCGTTGAAGCACGCCCACAACAACGCCTGCACCATCATCGATTGCCGGATTGGGCTGTTATCGCGCATCAGCGGCCAGAGCGAAGCCAGCAGGCGCGGGTAGGAAAGATTGCTGCTCGGCACGCCCGGCGGCAGCAGCTTGGCCGCGATAAACCACACCGGGATCATGAATGCCGCCTCAAGCGCATACACCGCGCGCCAGCCATAGGCCTCGCCGACCACGCCGCTGATCGTGCGCCCGAGCAAAATCCCCAGCATGATCCCGCTGACCACCGTGCCCACGTTGCGCCCGCGCTCATGCGGCGGCGACATCACCGCCGCGAACGGCACCAGTTGCTGTGGCACGCAACACACCATTCCCAGGCCAAACGAGGCACCGATCAGCGCCCAGATACTCGGCGCAAAGGCCGCCGCCAGGGCAAAACAAAACGCCAGTGCGATTTGCCCCAGCACCAACTTGCGCCGATCGAAGCGGTCGCCCATCGGCAGCAACAGGGCCAGCCCGGTGGCAAATCCCAGCAAGGCCGCGCCCGCTACCAGGTTGACCGTCGACACGGGGACGCGCATGTCCGAGGCAATCAACGGCAGCACCGGCTGCGTGCAATAAATATTGGTCACCACCGCCCCGGCGATCACCGCCATCATGATGATCTTGCCTCGCGGCGGGGAACTCTCGGACGTTATCGGCAGGCTGCTCACGGCACTTTCCTTTTGTTGCAGGGGGTTGAGTGAGCAAGCTTACGCAGTCGCATTTATGTCGATAATCCCCTAGGATCGGGAATCATCCTTCCAAAATTTGATAGGGCGTCATGAACCGTCTTGAGTCGATGTCGGTGTTTGTTGCAGTAGTCGACGCGGGCAGCCTGTCGGCGGCCGCACGCAAGTTGGACATGCCGCTGGCGTCCGTCAGCCGCAAAGTCGCGGAACTCGAAGCCCACTTGAAGTCCCGGCTGCTGCACCGCACCACGCGGCAGTTATCGCTGACGGACGTGGGCGCGTCTTATCTGGCCGCGTGCCGGCGAATCCTTGAGGACATTGGTGAAGCGGAGCGGGCGGCGACCGGTGAATATGCGGAGCCCAAGGGCGAGTTGGTGGTGACCGCGCCCATCGTGTTCGGGCGCCTGCATATCGTGCCGGTGGTGGCGGAGTTTCTCGCGCAGTACCCCGAAATCAGCATCAACCTGATGCTCACCGACCGCGTGGTGCACTTGATGGAAGAACAGTGCGACGTGGCCGTGCGCATTGGTGACCTGCCGGACAGTTCGCTCAAGGCCGTGCAGGTCGGCGCGGTGCGGCGGGTGGTGTGTGCCAGTCCCCGGTATTTGCAAACCCATGGCGTGCCGGCCACGCCGCAGGCGCTGGCAGACCATAACTGCATTACTTTCGAAGTGCTGGCCTCGGTGGGCGCCTGGGTGTTTGGTGCGGGTAAAGCGCAACAGAGCGTGCCAGTGCATTCGCGGCTGTCGGTGAACACCGCGGAAGCGGCAATCACGGCGGCGACACTGGATGTTGGTGTGATTCGGGTGCTGTCGTATCAAGTGGCGGATGCAGTGCAAAAGGGTGATTTGCAGGTGGTGCTGCAGCCGTTCGAATCGGCCGCGTTGCCCATCAACCTGGTGCATAAAGGCCAGGCGCCATTGCCGCTGAAAGTGCGCGCATTCCTGGATTTCGTCACCCCGCGACTACGCGCCCGCGACGCCAATATCCCCTGATGCACACGGAGCGAATGTGGGAGCTGGCTTGCCTGCGATAGCAGTGTGTCAGCCATAAATCTGCCAACTGACCCACCGCCATCGCAGGCAAGCCAGCTCCCACATAGATCGCCTCAGCCATCAGGCCACGGGGCACTCCCGATTCAGCGCTTGATCTACCAACAACTGCGCAATCTCAACCCTCTGCACCCCATCCGCGACCAAGCAAAAGGGGGGCGAGCTATACGCAGGTTGGTCGACCAGGGAATGGAAATCCGGCAGGGCCTGAGCCCTCCCACGCACAGCTCGCCACAACGCGAACACACTAATGCCGCTTGCGCGGCACTGTGCGTCATTCTGACCCAGGCGACCAAGCCTGATCGCTGAGATGAGCAGCGACTGCGAGAGGCCAACGGTGCGTTATAGCAACCGCAACCCACACGGGTTGTAGGACAGTTCCTAGAAGCAGCGGACAGGTTGTGGCGAGCAGGCTTGCCCTGCGTTGGGCTGCGAAGCGGCCCTGAAGCCTGACGACGCGTTCTGCCTGAATAAACGCGGTGGTCTTATTGGGGCTGCTGCCCAGCCCAGCGCAGGGCAAGCCTGCTCGCCACAATAAGACCACGCAGGGTCGCATCCAACCTTTCACAAAACCTTCATCCAACCGACCCCTTGTAGTCATGTGCAAGTCATAGGGCTGACACAGCCCAGGCCTACTGTCGTTTGAACTCAACCGCAGCCATCCATTGGCTGTTCAAACAAGACAGAGAAGCCCATGACTCACGCTATCCATGTCGATCACTTGAACAAGACCTTTGCGAAGAAATCCGCATTGGTCGACCTCGAACTCACCATTGCCGCCGGTGAGATGGTCGCGCTGATTGGCGCTTCCGGTTCCGGCAAGTCCACCTTGTTGCGCCACCTGGCGGGCCTGGCGTGTTGCGACAAGAGCAACGGCGGCAGCGTCAAGGTGTTGGGGCGGGAGGTGCAGGCCAGTGGACGGTTGAACGGCAAGGTACGGCGGTTGCGCGCGGACATCGGCTACATCTTCCAGCAGTTCAACCTGGTCAATCGCCTGAGCGTGCTCGACAACGTGCTGCTCGGTTGCCTGGGCCGCATGCCGCGCTGGCGCGGCAACCTCGGGTTGTTCAATGCCGAGGAGAAGGCCTTTGCGCTCGAATCCCTGGCTCGTGTGGGCCTGGTCGACCTGGCTGCGCAACGCGCGTCCACCTTGTCCGGCGGCCAGCAGCAGCGCGTGGCGATTGCCCGGGCATTGACCCAGCGTGCCGAGGTGATTCTTGCCGATGAACCGATCGCCTCGCTCGACCCGGAGTCGGCGCGCAAGGTCATGGAGATCCTCGCCGACATCAACCGCCGCGACGGCAAGACCGTCGTCGTGACCCTGCATCAAGTCGATTACGCCATGCGTTATTGCCCCCGCGCCGTGGCGCTCAAAGGCGGGCGCATTCACTTCGACGGGCAGGGCAGCGCGATGAGCAGCCAGTTCCTGAATGATTTGTACGGTGCCGACGTCGACACCAGCCTGATGTTTTCCGACCAGACCCGCCGCACCGAGGTGACCCCTCGGCTGGCCCTGGCGCGCGCTTGAAACCCTACTCACGACCCACAGGAATCCCGTCCATGTTGAACCGTATCGGCCACGTGTTTCTGTCTGCCGCGTTATTGGCGAGTGCCGCGATGGGCAATGCCTACGCGGCGGACAAAGCCATCAACTTCGGCATCATGTCCACCGAGTCTTCGCAGAACCTCAAGAGCATCTGGCAGCCCTTCCTGGATGACATGCACAAGAAGACCGGCCTGACCATCAACGCCACCTTCGCCTCCGACTACGCCGGCCTGATCCAGGGCATGCGGTTCAACAAGGTCGACGTGGCCTGGCTCGGCAACAAGGCCGCGATGGAAGCGGTAGACCGCTCCAACGGCGAGATCTTCGCCCAGACCGCCGCCGCCAACGGCGCCGCCGGTTACTGGAGCGTGCTGATCGTGCGCAAGGACAGCCCGATCAACAACGTCGACGACATGCTCAAGAACGCCAAGAACCTGACCTTCGGCAACGGTGATCCGAACTCGACCTCGGGCTATCTGGTGCCGGGCTACTACGTGTTCGCCAAGAACCACGTCGACGCCGCCACCGCCTTCAAGCGCACGCTGAACTCCAGCCATGAAGTCAACGCGCTGAGCGTGGCCAAGGGGCAGTTGGACGTCGCCACCTTCAACACCGAAAGCTGGGACCGTCTGGAAGTCACCCAGCCGGACAAGGCCGCGATGCTCAAGGTGATCTGGAAGTCGCCGCTGATCCCGGCCGACCCGATGGTGTGGAGCAAGGCGCTGAGCGACAGCGAGAAAACCAAGATCCGCGATTTCTTCGCCCACTACGGCGACACCGATGAAGAGAAGGCCGTGCTGAAAAACATGCAGCTGGGCAAGTTCCTCGCCTCCAACGACGACCAACTGTTGCCGATCCGCCAGCTGGAGCTGTTCAAGCAGCGCACCACCATCAGCGCTGACGATCACCTCGAAGCGGCTGACAAGGCCAAGAAGCTGGCGGACATCGACGCCGACCTGGCCAAGTTGCAGCAGCGCATCAGCGAGCTGGACAAGAAAACCGCTGCCAACGGCTAACCCCCTGTAGGAACCGGGCTCTAGGGGGAGCCGGCTTGCTCGCGAATACGGTGTGTCATTCAACGCATCCGGCGACTGATTTACCGCATTCGCGAGCAAGCCCGCTCCCACATTAAGCAGGTTCCAACCATATACCGAGAGTGACCCATGACGACTTTGCACGCTGAAGCGGTTGGCAAAAGGACCTGGCCGCAATACCTCGGCTGGGGCCTGTTCCTGGTCCTGCTGGCCTGGGCCTGGCACGGCGCGGAAATGAACCCGCTGGCGCTGTACCGCGACTCCGGAAACATGGCGACCTTCGCCGCGGACTTCTTCCCGCCGGATTTCCACGAATGGCGCTCCTACCTCAAGGAGATGATCGTCACCGTGCAAATCGCCCTCTGGGGCACGGTGTTGGCCATCGTCTGCTCAGTGCCGCTGGGCATCCTGTGTGCCGACAACATCACCCCCTGGTGGGTCCACCAGCCGCTGCGCCGGGTCATGGATGCCTTCCGCTCGATCAATGAAATGGTGTTCGCGATGTTGTTCGTGGTTGCCGTCGGCCTCGGTCCCTTCGCCGGTGTCCTGGCCCTGTGGATCAGCACCACCGGCGTACTCGCCAAGCTGTTTGCCGAAGCCGTCGAGGCCATCGACCCGGGCCCGGTGGAAGGCGTGCGGGCCACGGGCGCGAGTGCCTTGCAGGAAGTCATCTACGGCGTGATCCCGCAGGTCATGCCGCTGTGGGTGAGCTACGCGTTGTACCGCTTCGAAGCCAACGTGCGGTCGGCCACGGTGGTGGGCATGGTCGGTGCCGGCGGGATCGGCGTGATCCTCTGGGAAAACATCCGCGCCTTCCAGTTCGTACAAACCTGCGCGGTGCTGCTGGTGATCATCGTGGTGGTGAGCTTGATCGACGTGCTGTCCCAACGCCTGCGCAAGCAGTTCATCTGACCTTGGAGGGGTGCCCGCGCGGCGCTTTTTTTAAGCATGCAGTTGTCTAGACAAGAAGAGCCGGTGTACCGCGAACTCGCGGACATCCTGCGCCGTGAACTGAGCAGCTACCAAGCCGGTGACTTCCTCCCCGGCGAGGTGCACATGGCCGAACGCTTCGGCGTCAACCGCCACACCCTGCGCCGCGCCATCGATGAGCTGGTGTTCGAGGGCAGCCTGTTGCGCCGCCAGGGCAAGGGCACCCAGGTGCTCGACCGGCCGCTGATCTACTCGATGGGCGCCGAGACCTCCTACAGCCAATCCTTGTCGGCCCAGGGGGTCGGTGTCGAGGCGGTGCTGCTCAAGCGCCGCTACTGCTACGCCAGCCGCGAGGAAGCCGGGCACCTGGGCATCGCCGAAATGGCGCCGATGATCGAGCTGCAAACCCTGCGCAAACTCGACCACCAGCCCGTCAGCCTGATCCGCCATCGCTACTGCGCCAGCCGCGCGCCGTTGCTGGCCGACTACACCGGCGGCTCGTTGCGCCAGTACCTGCGTGAGCGTGACCTGCCGCTGACGCGCACCCAAAGCCTGATCGGTGCGCGCTTGCCCAACCGCGATGAAGCCGCGCTGCTGCTGATGCCCCGGCATTTGCCGGCCCTCACCGTGTTTACCCTTTCCTGCGATCGCGATGGCCGCCCGGTGGAGCTGGCGCAGTCCACCAGCCGTTCGGATCGCTTCCAGTACCAAGTGGTGACTTGATGGAGACCACGATGAACCTGTCCCCGCGTCAACACTGGATTGGCGTGCTTGCCCGCGCCCAACTCAGTGAACTGCAACCGCATGAAGCCGCGTTGAAAGACGTGGAATACCAGACCATTCGCGCTCCGGAAATCGGCATGACCCTGGTGCGCGGCCGCATGGGCGGCAATGGCGCGCCGTTCAATCTCGGCGAAATGAGCGTGACCCGCTGCGTGGTGCGCCTGGCTGATGGTCGCACCGGCTACAGCTACCTGGCCGGGCGCGACAAGGTCCACGCCGAACTGGCCGCCCTGGCCGACGCCCACCTGCAAGGCGCTCATCCGAGCATTTGGCTCAGCGACCTGATCACCGCGCTGGCCAGTGCCCAGGCACAACGCCGCGCGCAAAAAGAAGCCGACACGGCGGCCACCAAGGTCGAGTTTTTCACCCTGGTGCGAGGAGAAAACTGATGAGTGCTCACCTGTTGCAACCGGCGTTTGTCGACCCGGTCCTGGATGCCCAGCGCGGCTTTCGCGCCGCCCTCAAGGCCCTGGCCGAACCGGGGTTGATCCAGCACCTGCCTTCGGCCCCGCGCCTTGACGGGCTGGCGCCCGCCACCTACGCCTTGTGCCTGGCGCTGCTGGATGTGGACACGCCGCTATGGCTGGCGCCGAGCTTCGACACGCCGCTGATCCGCGCCAACCTGGCTTTCCACTGCGGTTGCCCGCTCACGGATAAGCGCGAGGACGCCGTGTTTGCACTGCTGGGCGAGCAAGACCTGCTCGACCTCGGCGGCTTCGACCACGGCAATGACCGCTATCCCGATCAGTCCTGCACTTTGCTGGTGCAGCTCACCGACCTGGAAGCCGGTCGCGGCCTGCTCTGGCGCGGCCCGGGCATCCAGGCCCAGCGCCGGGTGCACGTGCCGGTGCCACAAGCTTTCTGGCACGAGCGTCAGCGCCGCGACGCCTTCCCCCGTGGCCTGGACGTGCTGTTCGCCGCCGGCCATCACCTGATCGGCCTGCCGCGCAGCAGCCGCATCGCAGAGGAGCACGCCTGATGTACGTAGCCGTCAAAGGTGGCGAACAGGCCATCGACAATGCCCACCGCCTGCTGGCAAAAAAACGCCGGGGCGATACCGCGATTCCTGAACTCAGTGTCGAGCAGATTCGCCAGCAACTGCCCCTGGCCGTGGCCCGCGTGATGACCGAGGGCTCGCTGTTCGACGCCGAACTCGCCGCGCTCGCGATCAAGCAAGCGGCGGGGGATCTGGTGGAGGCGATCTTCCTGTTGCGCGCCTACCGCACCACGCTGCCGCGCTTCAGCCCGAGCCTGCCGATCGACACCGCGCAAATGTCCTTGAGCCGGCGCTTGTCCGCCACGTTCAAGGACGTGCCCGGCGGACAACTGCTCGGCCCGACTTTCGACTACACCCATCGGCTGCTGGATTTTGCGCTGCTGGCCGAAGGCGAATATCCGGGGCCGCAGACCACGCCCGAGGCGACGCTGGAAGCCTGCCCGCGCGTGCTCGGTTTGCTCGCCAAGGAAGGCCTGATCAAGCACGAAACCGACGACAACGCGCGTGTCGCCGACATCACCCGCGACCCGCTGGAGTACCCCGCCAGCCGCGCAGAGCGCCTGCAGGCCCTGGCCCGTGGCGATGAAGGGTTTCTGCTGGCGCTGGGGTATTCGACCCAGCGCGGCTACGGCCGTAACCACCCGTTTGCCGGCGAGATTCGCATCGGCGACGTGGAGGTGTGGATCGACCCCGAAGAGCTGGGCTTCCCGATCTGCCTGGGCAGCATCGAAGTGACCGAGTGCGAGATGGTCAACCAGTTCGTCGGCTCGGCCACCGAGCTTGCGCAATTCACGCGCGGTTATGGCCTGGCGTTCGGGCATGCCGAGCGCAAGGCCATGGGCATGGCGCTGGTCGACCGCTCACTGCGCGCCGGGGAATACAACGAAGAGATCGTCTCGCCGGCCCAGCGCGAGGAGTTTGTGCTGGCGCATTGCGACAACGTCGAGGCGGCGGGCTTTGTTTCGCACCTCAAATTACCGCACTACGTGGACTTCCAGTCCGAACTGGAACTGATCCGCAAACTGCGCCAACCGGCCGAGGGCACCCGCCATGAATGACCTGACGCAAGCGCCGGTACGCGACCCGGCCTACAACTTCGCCTACCTCGACGAGCAGACCAAGCGCATGATCCGCCGCGCCTTGCTCAAGGCCGTGGCGATCCCCGGTTACCAGGTGCCGTTCGGCGGTCGCGAGATGCCGTTGCCGTATGGCTGGGGCACCGGCGGCATGCAACTGACCGCCGCGATCCTCGGCGCCGATGACGTGCTCAAGGTCATCGACCAGGGCGCCGACGACACCACCAACGCCGTCTCGATTCGCCGCTTCTTCGCGCGCACCGCGGGCGTCGCTACTACCGAGGCGACCCCTGAAGCAACGGTGATCCAGACCCGCCACCGCATCCCGGAGACCCCGCTGCAGGCCGGCCAGGTCATGGTTTACCAGGTGCCGATCCCGGAACCGCTGCGCTTTATCGAACCGTCGGAAACCGAGACGCGCACCATGCACGCCCTGAATGATTACGGCGTGATGCACGTGAAGCTCTACGAAGACATCGCCACCTTTGGCCATATCGCCACCAGCTATGCGTACCCGGTGATGGTCGATGAGCGCTACGTGATGGACCCGTCGCCGATCCCCAAATTCGACAACCCCAAGCTCGACATGAGCCCGGCCTTGATGCTGTTCGGCGCGGGTCGCGAAAAGCGCCTGTACGCGGTGCCGCCCTACACCCAGGTCACCAGTCTGGACTTCGAGGATCACCCGTTCGAAGTGCAGCAGTGGGAGCACAACTGCGCCATCTGCGGCAGCCATGATTCGTTCCTCGATGAGCTGATTCTGGATGACGCCGGAACCCAGAGTTTCGTGTGTTCCGACACCTGGTATTGCGCCCAGCGGGTCAAGGAGAACAACCAGTGAGCCAGCCGTTATTGCAAGTCCGCGACCTGTCCCTGTTGTACGGCCCGGAGAAGGGTTGCCAGGGCGTCAGTTTTGACCTGTACCCCGGCGAAGTGCTGGGCATCGTCGGCGAGTCCGGCTCGGGCAAATCCACCTTGCTCTCGCTGCTGAGCGGGCGTTTGCCACCGCAGGCGGGGAGCATCGGCTATCGCAGCAAGGACGGCGAATGGCTTGACCTCTACAGCGCCAGCGAAGCCGAGCGCCGCACCTTGCTGCGCACCGAATGGGGCTTTGTCGAGCAGAACCCCCGCGACGGCCTGCGCATGGGCGTGTCGGCCGGCGCGAATATCGGCGAGCGCCTGATGGCCCAGGGCGTGCGCAACTATGCGCAACTGCGCGGTGCCGGCCTGGACTGGCTGGGCCAGGTGGAAATCGATCCGCAGCGTATCGATGACCTGCCGCGCACTTTCTCGGGCGGCATGCAGCAGCGCCTGCAAATCGCCCGCAACCTGGTTTCCAGCCCGCGCCTGGTGTTCATGGATGAGCCTACCGGCGGCCTCGATGTGTCGGTGCAAGCGCGGCTGCTTGATCTGCTGCGCGGCCTGGTGCGTGAGCTGGACCTGGCGGTGGTGATCGTCACCCACGACCTGGCCGTGGCACGCCTGCTCGCTGATCGCCTGATGGTGATGCGTCGCTCGCGGGTGGTGGAAACCGGGTTGACCGACCAGATTCTCGACGATCCACAACACCCTTACTCTCAACTGCTGGTGTCTTCGGTACTGCAGCCATGACGAATGCCTTGATCGAGGTCCGTGACCTCTCGAAAACCTTCACCCTGCACCAGCAGCATGGGGTGGTACTCAACGTGCTGCGCGGCGTGGGGTTCAGCGTGCAGGCGGGCGAATGCCTGGTACTGCATGGCCAGTCCGGCGCGGGTAAGAGCACCTTGCTGCGTACCCTGTATGGCAACTATCTGCCGGCGGGCGGCAGCATCCGCGTACGTCATGCGCAGGCGTGGCTGGAGCTGGTCGGCGCGGCGCCGCGCGACATTCTGCAGGTGCGCCAGCAGACCCTCGGTTACGTCAGCCAATTCCTGCGGGTGATCCCGCGCGTGGCGTGTCTGGATGTGGTCATGGAGCCAGCGCTGGCGCGTGGCTGGTCCAAGACCGATGCGCAGTCGCGTGCCGAGCACTTGCTGGCGCGCCTGAACATCCCCCAGCGCCTGTGGCAACTGGCGCCCGGGACCTTCTCCGGAGGCGAGCAGCAGCGCGTCAACATCGCCCGCGGCTTCATGGTGGAGTGGCCGGTGATGCTGCTGGACGAACCCACTGCGTCGCTGGATGACAGCAACCGCCAGGTGGTGCTGGAACTGATCAACGAAGCCAAGGCTGGCGGTGCCGCGCTGATCGGCATTTTCCACGACCGCGCTGCCCGTGAAGCGGTTGCCGACCGCCATTTCGACATGACCCCCACGCCCGTTGCCGAAGAGGAATACGCACATGCCCGCTGAACAGATCCTCAGTAATGCCCAGGTGGTCACCGCTGATCGCATGTTCCTCGGCTGCGTGGTGCTGCGCGACGGCAAGATCGTCGACATCGCCGAAGGTCGCAGCCAGTTGCCCCAGGCCCAGGATCTGGGCGGGGATTGCCTGCTCCCCGGCCTGGTGGAATTGCACACCGACAACCTGGAAAAACACATGACCCCGCGCCCCGGCGTGGACTGGCCGTCGACCTCGGCGGTACTCAGCCACGATGCGCAAATTATCGCGGCGGGCATCACCACGGTGTTCGATGCGGTGTCCATCGGCGACGTGAACCCCAAGGGCAATCGCATGAAGAAGCTGCCGGCGATGCTCGACGCGATCGCTGCGGCAGAAGGCGCCGGCCTGACGCGCGCCGAGCATCACCTGCACCTGCGCTGCGAGTTGTGCCATCCCGATACCCTCAGCGTGTTCCGCGACCTGGTGGAAAACCCGCTGGTGCGCCTGGTCTCGGTGATGGACCACTCGCCGGGCCAGCGCCAGTTTGTGCTCGAATCCAAGTACCGTGAGTACTACATGGGCAAGTACCACCTCAACGACGAAACCATGGACGCTTTTATCGTGCTGCAGATGGCCAACTCGCGGGAGTACAGCGACCGTTATCGCGCGGCCATCGTCGAGCACTGCCTGGGGCGCGGCCTGTCGGTGGCCAGCCATGACGACGCGACCCTGGCGCATGTGGAGGAGTCGGCGCGCTACGGCATGACCATCGCCGAATTCCCGACCACGCTGGAGGCGGCGAAGGGGTGTCAGGCACTCAACATGAAAGTCTTGATGGGCGCGCCGAACGTGGTGCGCGGTGGGTCGCACTCGGGTAATGTGGCCGCCGCCGGCCTGGCTGCCGAGGGATTGCTGGATATACTTTCCAGTGATTACTACCCGGCCAGCCTGTTGCAGGCTGCGTTCGTGCTGGCCGACCAGCAGGACGGCGGCGACCTGTCGCGGGCGGTCAAGATGATCAGCCTGGCGCCGGCGCAAGCGGCCGGGCTGGCGGATCGCGGTGAAATTGCCATTGGCCTGCGCGCGGACCTGGTACAGGCCCGCAGCCGCGAAGGGCTTCCTGTAGTGCAACAAGTCTGGCGACAGGCGAAGAGGGTGTTTTGATGGTGGGCAGGTTGATCTATCTCATCGGGCCATCCGGTTCGGGCAAGGACAGCCTGCTGGATGCCGCACGCCCGCGCTTGGCCGAGCGCGGCTGCCGCATCGTGCGCCGCGTGATCACCCGCTCGGCGGAAGCGGTGGGTGAAGCGGCCCAGGGCGTGAGCCCGCAGCAGTTCGCGGCGCTGCAGGCCGAGGGTGGGTTTGCCCTCAGTTGGCAGGCCAATGGGTTGTCCTACGGGATTCCCCGGGAAATCGACGACTGGCTGGCGGCGGGGCAGGACGTGCTGGTCAACGGCTCGCGTGCGCACCTGGCGCAGACCCGCGAGCGCTATCCGACCCTGCTGGTGCTGTTGCTGACGGTGGATCAAGCCGTGTTGCGCCAGCGCCTGGTCGCGCGAGGACGCGAGTCCCTGGCGGATATCGAGGAGCGCCTGGCACGCAATGCACGCTTCACGGCGCAACTGATCAGCGGCAATGGCGCGGGGTTGTTCGTGCTGGACAATTCCGGCCCGCTGGAACACACCGTCGAGCGCCTGCTGTGCTGCCTCGACCACGGGCACTCGGCATGCGCCTGACGCTGCTCGGCACCGGTGACGCGCGGCAAGTCCCGGTGTATGGCTGCGAGTGCGCGGCGTGCGCAATGGCGCGCAGCGATGCGAGCCTGCGCCGCCGACCGTGCAGCGCGCTGATCGAGTGCGGCGACCAGCGCTGGCTGATCGACAGCGGCTTGCCCGACCTCACCGAACGTTTCCCGCCGCGCAGTTTCAACGGGATTTTCCAGACCCACTATCACGCCGATCATGCGCAAGGCTTGCTGCACTTGCGCTGGGGCCAGGGGCTGGTGATACCGGTGCACGGCCCGGCGGATCCGGAAGGTTTGTCCGACCTCTACAAGCATCCCGGCATCCTCGATTTCAGCCAGCCGTTTGCCGCGTTCGAAACCCGGCAGTTCGGCGCGCTGAGCGTTACCGCGTTGCCGTTGCAACATTCCAGGCTGACCCTGGGTTACCTGCTCGAAGGCGAGGGGCGCCGCATCGCCTACCTCACCGACACCGTCGGCCTGCCGCCTGACACGCTGGCCTGGTTGCAACGCGAGCCGCTGGATGTGCTGGTACTGGATTGCTCCATGCCGCCGCAGCCGCAAGCTCCGCGCAATCACAATGACCTGACGTTGGCGTTGCAGAGTATTGCCGACACCGGTGCACAGTTGGGGGTACTGACCCATGTGGGGCATACGCTGGATGCATGGCTGCTGGAACATCGGCGCGAGTTGCCACGGCATGTGACAGTGGGGTGGGATGGCCGGGTGCTTTAGCGCAGGCGCCTGTCAAGCGGCAAGGTCCTGGCCCACGGGAAAACCGCCATGAAAAAGTTGAGCGAATGTATCCGTGTCAGGGCGGCTTTGAAGCAGTAAGCGCCGGGCAATTGTGTGGGTTTATATTTTTATCGCGTGGAATCAACAGGTTTTCAGCTTCGCCCATGTGTGTCTGGTTTTTTGAAGTGCAAGTGTTTTTTCGCGTGTTTTAGCAGGTGTTGCCCCACGCCGCGCTGTTTCAGGACGAACTAAATAAAGGCTGTTGCGCACTCATTTTTGCAGGGAAATTCAATCAGCCGATGCTCACGTGTCTGGCTCATTTATCCTCTAGAAAGAGCGCAAATTCCCATGATCAGTTCTGAGTCTTTATCGCGTACACCCCCACAGCAAACCTTGCCGCTTGCCGATCCCGGACCGTTTGGCGTGGGCGCCAGCGGCAAGCCGACCTACACCACCGACCAGGCGGGCAAGCACATCACCCGCGATAACCTGCACTTTCACGACCGCAATAACGACAACAAGATAGATCTTTCCTACACCGTCGATCCCACTTTCTCTGCTGCGCAGCAGCAACGTGTGCGCCAGGCCGCCCAGTCCTGGCAGGACGTGGCCAATATCAGTTTCAAGGAGCGGGCGGCAGGTGCGGACTGCACGGTTCACGTCAGGAACAACCCACGTGGAGACCGTGGCGTCGCCATCTCACCCACGCGCGCCACCAGCAGCACCACCGCGACGATTGGCACACTGAAATCAGGCAGTTCGCCGGGGCTGGACAGCCACTTTTCGCTCACCGCCGTGCATGAAATCGGACACGCCATCGGCCTGCAGCATCCGGGTAACTACAATGGCGGTGATTCCACTTATGACAAGAGCGCTGTGTATGCCGGTGACACCAAGGCGCGCAGTGTCATGAGCTACTGGTCTGAAAAGCATCAGGCCGGTCACGATTTTCGCCACTGCAACCCCAGCGCGCCGATGATGGATGACATTGCCGCGGTGCAGCGGTTGTATGGGGCCAATCACCAGACCCGCAAGACCGACACCACCTATGGCTTCAACTCCAATACCGAGCGCGAAGCCATGACCCTCAAGAGCGCCACGGACAAACCGATCTTCTGCGTCTGGGATGGCGGGGGGGACGATACCCTGGATTTTTCCGGGTTTGCCCAGAACCAGAACATCAGCCTGAAGGCCGAGTCGTTTTCCGATGTGGGTGGTTTGAAGGGCAACGTCTCCATCGCCAAAGGCTGTACGGTTGAGAACGCCATCGGCGGTTCCGGACGGGATGTGTTGACGGGCAATGACGCGAACAATCGGCTCAAGGGCGGTGCGGGGGCCGACACATTGCGCGGCGGTGGGGGCGCGGATACGTTTATCTACGACAAGGCCAGTGACTCCACACCGCAGCAGCCGGACGTGATCGAGGACTTCACCACCGGGGTCGACAGGCTCGATGTCTCGGGCGCCTTGAGAGAGGCGGGGGTCGGCGCCCTGGTGTTTACTGACCGGTTCAGTGGCCGGGCCGGGGAGGCTGTGCTCAAGCATGACGCTGCCACGGGTCGTTCAAGCCTGGAGATAGACCTGAAGGGCACGGGCAATGCCGGCTTCATGGTCAAGGGCATCGGCCAGATCAAGCCGGGGGATGTGCTGTGGCAGGGGCAAACGGTGCCGAAGGTCGTGCCAGCACCGGTACCGGCACCGACGCCAGCACCCGTGCCCGCACCACCGCTACCGGCACCGCTTGATCCGACGGCAGGCATGATTTCAGTGTTAAGCGAAATGCTCGCCACGACGCTGTCGACCTTGCTGCAGTTAGTGCTGAACGTTGTCAGGCGTTGATCAGCGCTTCGACATACTCCACAAACGCGCGTGCCTTGGCGCTCGCCATCCGGCCGGTGGGGAACACTGCCCACAAATCCCGGGGCGGCAAATGCCAGTCCGCCAGCACGCGCTTGACCTCGCCGCTGGCCAGCTCCGGCGCGAACATCCAGCTGGAAGACAGTGTCAGGCCCAGATGGCTCAGTACGGCGGCGCGCACGCCTTCCGCCGCCGTCACGCGCACGCGGCCATGGGCAACGAGCGGGTAATGCGTGTCGCCTTGGGTAAAGTTCCAGTGCGAGCCTTCGCCTCGGGTGTAGATGATCGCCTGGTGCTGCAGCAAGTCCGCCGGGGTGGCGGGCTCGCCGAAGCGTTCGAAGTAGGCCGGCGTGCCGAGGATCACGCAGGGTGATTCACCGATCTTGCGCGCCGTGAGGCTGGAGTCATCCAGGTTGCCCATGCGCAGGGCGACGTCGATGCCTTCTTCCACCAGATTGAGCGTGCGGTCATCGAGCACCACGTCGACATTCACTCCCGGGTACTGCTCCAGGAACGCGCCCAGGTGCGGAATGATATGCATGCGGGCAAAGGTCACCGCTGCGCTGATACGCAGGTTGCCCGACAGCCCGGCGCCGGCTCCCCGGGCGGCGTCGTCGGCCTCGTTGGCTTCGTCGATGGCGCGCCGGGCTTTCTCGAAAAACGCCAGGCCGGCCTCGGTGGGCGTAAGGCCACGGGTCGAACGCAACACCAGGCGCACCGCCAGGCGTGCTTCCAATTGCGCGATGCTCTTGGACACGGCGGGCTGGCCGATGCCCAGGCGCTTGGCAGCGGCCGAGAACGAACCGGTTTCGACAACGTGGACGAAAGTTTCCATGGCGGTAAGACGGTCCATCGGGTGTCCTTGGGTTATCGGGTGAGGGCGTCGAGCAGCGCCGAGGGTTCCGGGCGTTGAGTGTAATCCGGGTTGACCTCGGCGTAACGAATCACGCTGTCCTGGCCGATCACATAGCGGGCGGGCATGGGCAGTGTCCAGGCCGGATCGTCGTTGATCAGCGGCAGGTTGTTGCCCAGCGCCTTGTAGAGTTCGATCAAATAATCCGGCAATTGAAAGCGCAGCCCGAACGCATCGGCGACGTCGTTGTGGGTGTCGCTGAGGATCGGGAACCCCAGCCCGGCAATGCGCGTGGATTTGCGGCTGTTGGCGGCCGTTTGCGGCGACAGGGCCAGCAACTGGGCGCCGGCCGCCGTCAGTGTCGGCAGAAACGCCTGCAACGCCTGCAATTCCAAAGTGCAGTACGGGCACCACACGCCTCGGTAGAACGTTAGCACCAGCGGCCCCTGGGCCAACAGCCTGGCCGAGGACACCGCGTTGCCGTCGGCGTCCTTGAGGCTGAACAGCGGCGCTTTGTCTCCCACCTTGAGGGCACGTTGTGCTGCACCGCTGGCGATCAGCTCGGCGGTGGCGCGCTCCATGATCGGATGGATATGCGCGGGCGCGTTATAGGGCGGCTTGCCCGCTTTGAAGTCAGCGCGGAAGGCATCAAGTGTGGCTTGAAGTGTCATGGCGGTAGTCCCTCGGGAGATGAGCCGGCTTGGCTGGAGGGGATGATGGGCGCGTCGGTGCGGGGGTAGAAGCGGGGTGCCGGGCATAGGATTTATGCGTTGAGGGAATGAACGCGTGCAATACCAACATTCGGTAAAACAGCCGCCAGTCGGGTTCCGCGATTCTGTGCTTGAGTAAAGATAACTCTAGGGTTACTTTTATTCAGGCCAAGCCAAGGAGGTTGCGGTGCAAAGCAGGCTATTGATCAAGGAGCTGCAAGAGGCGGGTTGGGTGCTGGATCGGGTCACGGGCAGTCATCACATTTTTACTCACCGCTATAACCCGTACACGATCCCGGTGCCGCACCCCAAGAAGGACCTGCCGCTGGGCACCGTCAGAAGCATCAGGAAACGCGCCGGGCTGTTTCAGTTCTAAGGAGAGCATTCATGCAATACCCAATCTGTATCGAATGGGGCGATGACTTTACCGCCACCGGTATTCAGATCCCCGATATTCCAGGCGCGGTCACCGCCGGTGACAGTTTCGAAGAGGCGTACAACGCCGCCGTGGAAGTCGCGCACATCATGCTGCAAGAAATCGCCGCCGAAGGTGGGCCGATTCCGATGCCCACGTCGGTGGCCAATCATCACGCCCATGAAGACTACGCCGGGATGGGCTGGGGCATGCTCGAGCTGGACATCTCGCCCTATCTGGGCAAGACCGAGAAGGTCAACGTGACCTTGCCCGGTTATGTCATCCAGCGCATCGACCGTTATGTGCGCGAGCACAAGGTCAAAAGCCGCTCGTCATTCCTGGCGGACGCGGCCTTGGAGAAGCTGGTGCGCTCCTGAGGGTGATCAGGCCGTGGCGACCGTGACCTGGCGCGAAGCGCTCAGGAAGCGCAACAGCGCCACCAGCGGGAACGCACTGCCCACCAGCATCACGCCCAGCCAGCCACCGTGCTCGTAGACGCTGCTGGCAATCGCCGAGCCGAAGGCGCCGCCGATGAAGATACTGGTCATGTACAACGCGTTGAGGCGGCTGCGGCTGTTGGCGTCGAGGGCATAGATCGCGCGTTGCCCGAGGACCATGTTCATCTGCACGCAGAAGTCCAGGACCACGCCGGTCACCGCCAGGCCGATCACGCTGTACAGCGGGTGCACGAAGGCTGGCAGGAAACTCAGCACGGCAAACAGCATGGCCAGCAGTGAGGCGCGGTGAGTGTGGCCGGCATCGGCCAGGCGGCCGGCGATGGGCGCAGCGATGGCACCCAGGGCACCGACCAGTGCGAACAACGCGATCTCACTTTGGCTCAGCCCATGATTGCGCGCCAGCTCCAGCGGTGCGGCGGTCCAGAACAGGCTGAAGGTGGCAAACATGCAGCCCTGGTAGAACGCACGTTGGCGCAGCAGGGGTTGTTCACGCAACAAGGTGCCGAGCGAGCCGAGCAATTGGCCATAGCTGGCGCTGTGGTCGGGCTGGCGCTTGGGGATGGTCAGCATCAGCACCACGCTGATGAACGCCATCAACGCGGCCGCCGCCATGAACATCGCCCGCCAGCCGAAGTGGTCCGCGACCACGCTGGACACCGGCCGCGCCAGCAGAATGCCGAGCAGCAGCCCGCCCATGATGCTGCCCACCACCCGGCCACGGGATTCGGCGGGTGCCAGGTGGGCGGCCAGCGGGATCAGGATTTGCACCGACACCGAACTGAAGCCGATCAGCAACGACACCAGCAGGAACAGATTCGGCTGCTCGGTGAAGGCCGCGCCCAGCAGGCTCGCAATGGCCACCACGGTGGTGGTGATCATCAGCTTGCGGTTTTCCAGCAGGTCGCCCAGCGGTACCAGGAAAAACAGGCCGAGGGCATAACCGATTTGCGTCAGGGACACGATCAGGCTGGCCATCGCCGGGGTGAGGCCGATGTCCGGTGCGATCAGTTCGATGATCGGCTGCGCGTAGTAGATGTTGGCGACGATGGCGCCGCAGCAGAACGCAAACAGCATCACCATCGCGCGGGTCATGGTGGTTGTAGGGTGTGAGGTAGCGTTCATGGTGTTCTCATAAAAGCGGAGGAAGTAGGCGAGCGAGAGTAGAGACAAGGTGCAACGGCGAGTAGGCCGCTGGTGGTGATAACACTCATGCCGGGAATTAATGACTGAAACGTTAACTTTCGCGTCGAACGGCAATGATACATTCAGACACAACTGCCGAAACAGGAAATCCATTGCGATGAAGATCACGTTGAACAAGATGCTCCTGGCTTCCACCCTTGCCGCCGCCATGGCTGTCGGCCTGGCGAACGCGGCCGATGCCCCACGCGTGGGTGTGCGTGGCGCCATCACGGCGATCGACGGCGACGCGATGCACGTCAAGGTCAACAGTGGTGAAGACGTCACCGTGCACCTGACAAAAGACACCCAGGTCCGTGCCGTGACGCTGGCCAGGATCGACGAGATCAAGCCCGGCAGCTACATCGGCTCGGCTGCCATGCCCAACGCCGACGGCACCCTGACTGCGCTCGAAGTGCATGTGTTCCCGCCGGCGATGGCCGGCACGGGCGACGGGCACCGGGCGTTCGACCTCAAAGAAGGCAGCAGCATGACCAACGGCACGGTCGGCGACCTGGTGGTCAGCAACGGGCGGACGTTGACCGTCAAATACAAAGGGGGCGAGCAGAAGATCGTGGTGCCGGATGATGTGCCGATCGTCAACCTGGAGCCAGGCGACCGCAGCTTGCTCAAGCCGGGGGTGAAGGTGGTGATGTTTGCGGCGAAGGACGCGGACGGGACGGTGACGGCGCAGGCTATCTCGGCCGGCAAAGATGGCGTGACACCGCCGATGTAAGGGCCAGGCGCATCCCCCAATGCAGGCGCTGGCTGGCCTGCGACAGCATCACCTCGGTATGCCTGATACGTCGAGGTGTCTGCATCGCAGGCCAGCCAGCTCCCACACGGGGCTGCGTTTGTTCAGTTATTGACCGCTGTAGATCTGGTCGAAAACACCGCCATCATTGAAGTGGGTTTTCTGCACGGTGCGCCAGTCGCCGAAGGTCTTCTCTACCGAGAGGAATTCGACTTTCGGGAAACGGTCGGTGTACTTGGCCAGTACCTTCGCGTCGCGTGGGCGCAGGTAGTTGTTGGCGGCGATTTCCTGGCCTTCCGGCGACCACAGGTACTTCAGGTAGTCTTCGGCGGCCGCGCGGGTGCCTTTCTTCTCGACCACTTTGTCGACCACCGACACCGGCGGCTCGGCTTCGGCAGAGACGCTTGGGTAGATCACTTCGAACTGATCACGGCCGAATTCGCGGGCGATCATTTCTGCTTCGTTTTCAAAGGTCACCAGCACGTCGCCGATCTGGTTGGTCATGAACGTGGTGGTCGCGGCGCGGCCACCGGTGTCCAGCACAGGTGCCTGCTTGAACAGCTTGCCGACAAAGGCCTTGGCCTTGTTCTCGTCGCCGCCGTTTTTCAGCACGTAGCCCCAGGCCGACAGGTAGGTGTAGCGGCCGTTACCGGAAGTCTTCGGGTTGGGCACGATCACTTGCACGCCGTCTTTCAACAGGTCCGGCCAGTCTTTCAGGGCTTTCGGGTTGCCTTTGCGCACGATAAACACCGTGGCGGAGGTGAACGGCGCGCTGTTGTTCGGCAGGCGCGTGACCCAGTTGTCCGGCACCAGCTTGCCATTGTCGGCGAGGGCGTTGATGTCGGTGGCCATGTTCATGGTGATCACGTCAGCCGGCAGGCCGTCGATCACCGAGCGCGCTTGTTTGCTGGAGCCGCCGAAGGACATCTGCAGGGTCAGCTTGTCGTTCGGGTGCTCGGCGTCCCAGTGTTTCTGGAAGGCGGCGTTGTAGTCCTTGTAGAAATCGCGCATCACGTCATACGAGACGTTGAGCAGAGTGACCGGGGCTGCCTGGACGGCGCCCGCCAGGGCAAGGCCGGCGGCCAGTAGAGAGGCGCTAACGAGTTTTTTCACTGCTCATTCCTTGTTGTTCGAGAAGGTTATCGATTGAGTGAGGGCATTTTGCCAGCGACTATAGCTGGGCCTGCATAGACGCTTAAAGATTAAAACGCACTTTGCTTATTCCACTTTCTTAAACAGCGCATTGCCACAGCGCGAGCAGAACGCCGCGTTGGGCTCGTGGCTGTTCTTGTTGCACACCGGGCAGTCGGTTTGCAGCTGCTCACCGCGCATGGCACTGGCCAGTTCGGCGGTAAAAATCCCCGTCGGCACGGCGATGATCGAGTAGCCGGTGATCATCACCAGTGACGAAATCACCTGGCCCAGCGGGGTCTTCGGCACGATATCGCCAAAGCCCACGGTGGTCAGGGTCACGATCGCCCAATAGATGCCCTTGGGAATGCTGGTAAACCCGTGCTCCGGCCCTTCGATCACGTACATCAAGGTGCCGAATACGGTAACCAGGGTGCACACGCTGACCAGGAACACCACGATCTTCTGCTTGCTGCCGCGCAGCGCGGCCATCAGGTAATTGGCCTGCTTGAGGTAAGGCCCAAGCTTGAGCACGCGGAAGATCCGCAGCATCCGGATGATGCGGATGATCAGCAGGTACTGGGCGTCGCTGTAATACAGCGCGAGGATGCCGGGGACGATGGCGAGCAAATCCACCAGCCCATAGAAGCTGAAGGCATAGCGCAGCGGCTTGGGCGAGCAGTACAGGCGCAGGCCGTACTCGATGGCGAAAATGATGGTGAAGCCCCACTCGATGTAGGCCAGCACGTCGGCGTAGTTGTCGTGGACGGTCTGGATACTGTCGAGGATCACAATCACCAGGCTGGCGAGGATGATCAGCAGCAAGGTGCTGTCGAAGCGCCGGCCGGCCGCTGTGTCGCTTTGAAAAACCATGACGTAGAGCCGCTGCCGCCAGTCGTTGTTGCTGTCCATAAAGCCCGCCTGAATCGAATATCGAGCAAGCCTAGGGGGATTCGAAGGGGCTGTCCATGCGGGGTTTACCCAGCATCCGGCGACCGGCACGCACCAGCCAGCACGCGAGGATGAACGGGGCGGTCAACGCCGGCAGGTGCAGCGCAGCAAAGCCTGGCGTGAAGACGATTGCCAGCAGGATGCCGAGCAGCGGTTGCCAGGCGTGGCGGCGCGTCTGACACAGGGCCAGGGCCGCCAGCGCGGGGTTGTAGCTGTGCAGGCCGAGCAGGGCGCTGGCGGTCTCGTCGAGCAGCAGCGCGATCAGCACTCCGCAGAGGGCGCCGGTCAAGGCCCAGAGGGCGGCACGCCGATTGGCCAGCCACAGGCCAAGCGCGATCAGCGCACCGGCGAGGGGCTGGTCGAGCAGCATGATTTGCGCGAGCCCGGTAAAGGGCGCAGTCAGTACGGCCAGGGTGTCGGCTTCGCCGAGTGCAAACGTGCTCGGCGGCACGCTGCCCAATAACAGCCAGCCCAGGCCGACAAACGGCGCGGTGTAGGCGGGCAGGTCATCGGGGCGGGTTGCGTGTTTGAGCCATTGTCGCGTGAGCATCGCACTCAAGCCGCCGCACGCCAGGATCAGCGGTGGCAGCACGGCCGACCAGGCAAAGTGCTGGCTGATCAGCAAGCCCAGCAGTACGCCGTTGTAGCTATATAGGCCGGCCTGGCGTTCGGCCTTGGGATAACCCCGGCGCTGGGCCGTGAGCAAACCGGCGACGCCTCCCAGCAACGCCCCGCCGAGCAGGGCCGGGGCGCCGATCAGGATGGCCAGCAGGCACAGCAGGCCACACAGGGGATGGCGCTGCAGGAAGATCTGGCTGAAGCCGTTGAGCAAGGCTTCGGCCCAGTCGGGGCAGGATTGGTTGGGCATGGTGGGTGAGTCTGAGGGACCGAGTTGCCCCCAATCGCCGGCAAGCCAGCTCCCACATTTGAATCGGTTCACCAATCAAAATGTGGGCGCCGGGCTTGCCCGCGATGAGGCCTGAACAGACGCTAGATCAACGTCTCGATACGCAGCGAATTGGTCGACCCCGGTTGCCCGAACGGCACTCCCGCGGTAATCACCAACGTATCCCCGCGCTGCGCCATCCCCTGGGCCTGGGCGATCTCCAGCGCGGTCGAACACACTTCATCGACCTGGCGCAGCCGATCATTGACCACCGAATGCACGCCCCACGCCACGCTCAAGCGGCGCGCAGTGGAGAGGTTCGGCGTGAGGTTGAGGATCGGCGCCACCGGCCGTTCCCGCGCCGCACGCAGGCTGGAGCTGCCGGACTCGCTGTAGTTCACCAGCACCGCCACCGGCAGGATGCTGCTGATCCGCCGGATCGCACAGCTGATGGCGTCCGACACCGTGGCGTCCGCCTTGGGCCGGCTGACGTCCAGTTGCGTCTGGTAGTCCGGGCCGTTTTCGACCTGGCGGATGATCTTGCTCATCATCTGCACGGCTTCCAGGGGGTACTCGCCGGACGCGGTTTCCGCCGACAGCATCACCGCATCGGCGCCTTCGGCCACGGCGTTGGCGACATCGGTGACTTCGGCGCGAGTCGGTGCCGGGGAGAAACGCATGGACTCGAGCATCTGCGTGGCCACCACCACCGGCTTACCCAACTGGCGGCAGGTGCTGATGATGTCTTTCTGGATCTGCGGCACGCTCTCGGCGGGCACTTCCACACCCAGGTCGCCTCTGGCCACCATGATCGCGTCGCTCAGCTCAGCAATTTCCTGCAGGCGCTGCACGGCCGAGGGTTTCTCGATCTTGGCCATCAGGAACGCTTTGTCGCCGATCAACTCACGGGCTTCGCGGATGTCTTCCGGGCGTTGCACGAACGACAGCGCCACCCAGTCCACACCCAGTTCCAGGCCGAACCTCAGGTCGTTGCGGTCCTTGGCGGTGAGCGGGCTGAGTTCCAGCAGCGCCTGTGGGACATTCACACCTTTGCGGTCGGACAATTCGCCGCCATTCAGCACCGTGGTGTCGATGGCATCCGCATGCTTGGTGATGACCCGCAGGCGCAATTTGCCGTCATCCAGCAGCAGGTCCATGCCCGGCTCCAGCGCCGCGATGATTTCCGGGTGCGGCAGGTTGATACGGCGCTGGTCGCCCGGTGTCGGGTCCAGGTCCAGGCGCAGGGCCTGGCCACGCACCAATTGCACCTTGCCTTCGGCAAAGCGCCCGACCCGCAGCTTCGGCCCTTGCAGGTCCATGAGGATGCCCAGCGGGTAGTTCAGCTGGCGCTCGACCTGGCGAATCCACTGGTAGCGCTGGGCGTGATCGGCGTGCTCGCCGTGGCTGAAGTTGAGGCGGAAGATATTCACGCCGGCCTCCACCAGCTCGCGGATATCATCGATACCGTCGGTGGCCGGGCCCAGGGTGGCGAGGATTTTGACCTTCTTGTCAGGCGTCATGTTTGGCAGTCTCAAGGATCAGGATGGCGCGGAAATCATTGACGTTGGTGCGCGTAGGTTCGGTGACGATCAAGCCCTCGAGCGCGGCGAAATAGCCGTAGCCGTTGTTGTTATCCAGCTCATCGCTGGCCGACAGGCCCAAGGCCTCGGCGCGGGCATAGCTGCAGGGGGTCATGATGGCGCCGGCGTTGTCTTCGGAGCCGTCGATGCCGTCGGTATCACCGGCCAGGGCGTACACGCCCGGCAAGCCCTTGAGGCTGTCGGTCAGGCTCAGCAGGAATTCGGCATTGCGCCCGCCACGGCCATTGCCGCGCACGGTGACGGTGGTTTCGCCACCAGAGAGGATCACGCAGGGCGCCGCCAGTGGCTGGCCATGCTGCACGATTTGTCGGGCGATGCCGGCGTGCACCTTGGCCACGTCCCGCGCTTCGCCTTCAAGGTCGCCGAGGATCAGCGGGCTGAACCCGGCCTGGCGGACTTTCACCGCGACCGCTTCGAGGGATTGCTGCGGGCGCGCGATCAATTGGAAGTGGCTGCGCGCGAGTGCCGGGTCACCCGGCTTGACGGTTTCCGAGGCCGGGTTCTGCAACCAGCTGCGTACCGAGGCGGAAGCGTCGATGCCGTAGCGCTTGAGGATCGCCAGCGCCTGTTGCGACGTGCTCGGGTCGCCAACGGTGGGGCCGGAAGCAATCACCGTGGCCTGGTCGCCCGGCACATCGGAAATCGCATAGGTGTAGACCGTCGCCGGCCAGGCCGCCTTGGCCAGTCGGCCGCCCTTGATCGCCGAGAGGTGCTTGCGCACGCAATTCATCTCGCCAATGGTGGCGCCGGATTTGAGCAGGGCTTTGTTGATGGCTTGCTTGTCGGCCAGGGTGATGCCTTCGGCGGGCAGGGCGAGCAGTGCAGAGCCGCCGCCAGACAGCAGGAAGATCACGCGGTCGTCTTCAGTCAGGTTGCTGATCAATGCCAGCACGCGTTTGGCCACGGCGAGGCCGGCGGCATCGGGGACCGGGTGGGCGGCCTCGACCACTTCGATTTTCTTGCACGGCGCGCCGTGGCCGTAGCGCGTGACCACCAGGCCGGAGACTTCGCCCTGCCAGGCGTTTTCCACCACCAGGGCCATGGCGGCGGCGGCTTTGCCGGCGCCGATCACGATCACACGGCCGCTGCGGTCGGTGGGCAGATAAGGTTCGAGGACTTGCCGGGGGTGGGCGGCGTCGATGGCTGTGGCAAACAGCGCGCGAAGCAGGTGTTGCGGATCGACCGACATAAGCGGGCTCCCGGGGGATTCTTGTTATTAGGGGGGGCATCAATTCCAGGCTGGAATGCGATCAAATGTGGGAGCGGGCTTGCTCGCGAATGCGTTCTGACATTCAACATCCATGCTGACTGATACACCGCTTTCGCGAGCAAGCCCGCTCCCACATTCGACCGCACTCAAAGGTGGAAGCGGGGTGGGTTACTTATCGCGAATCGAAAAATTCGCCATGTGCTCCAGCCCCTTGATCAGCGCCGAATGGTCCCAGTTGCCGCCGCCGATCGCCGTGCAGGTGCTGAACACCTGTTGGGTGCCGGCGGTGTTCGGCAGGTTGATCCCCAGCTCCTTGGCGCCGGCCAGGGCCAGGTTCAGGTCCTTCTGGTGCAGGTTGATGCGGAAGCCCGGATCGAAGGTGCCCTTGATCATGCGCTCGCCATGCACTTCGAGGATCTTCGAGGAGGCAAAGCCGCCCATCAGCGCTTCACGCACCTTGGCCGGGTCGGCGCCGTTCTTCGAGGCGAACAGCAGCGCTTCGGCCACCGCCTGGATATTCAGCGCGACGATGATCTGGTTAGCCACCTTGGCCGTCTGGCCATCGCCATTGCCACCCACCAGGGTGATGTTCTTGCCCATGCTTTGGAACAGGGGCAGGGCGCGTTCGAAGGTCTGCGGCTCGCCACCGACCATGATGCTCAGGGTGCCGGCCTTGGCGCCGACTTCACCGCCGGACACTGGCGCATCCAGGTACTGCGCGCCGGTCTGGTTGATCTTGGCGGCGAACGCCTTGGTGGCGGTGGGGGAGATCGAACTCATGTCGATCACCACCTTGTTGGGTGACAGGCCGGCGGCTACACCGTCGGCGCGGAACAGCACGTCATCGACCTGCGGGGTGTCGGGCACCATGACGATGATGAACTCGGCTTCCTGGGCGACTTGCTGCGGGTTGGCCAACGCGATGGCACCCGCACCGATCAGCTCGGCCGGCGCCTTGCCATGATGCTCGGAGAGAAACAGTTGGTGACCTGCTTTCTGCAGGTTGGCGGCCATGGGTTGGCCCATGATGCCGGTGCCGATGAATCCGATTTTAGCCATGACGAAAATCCTCTCTTTATTCGATGTGAGAGCTGCTTTTTGTGGGAGCTGGCTTGCCTGCGATGGCATTACCTCGGTTTAACTGAGAGACCGAGTTGCCTGCATCGCAGGCAAGCCAGCTCCCACACAAGCCCTGCTTTCACATTGGGTTTTGTGTTGTTCAGTCAGATCGCGTTGTGGGTTTTGAGCCAGCCCAAACCGGCTTCGGTGGTGGTCAGCGGCTTGTATTCACAGCCGACCCAGCCCGAGTAACCGATGCGGTCCAGATGCTCGAACAGGAAGCGATAGTTGATCTCGCCGGTACCCGGCTCATTGCGCCCGGGGTTGTCCGCCAGCTGGATATGGTTGATCTCGCCCAGGTGCGCGGCCATGGTGCGGGCCAGGTCGCCTTCCATGATTTGCATGTGATAGATGTCGTATTGCAGGAACAGGTTGGCGCTGCCCACTTGCTCGCGAATCGACAGGGCCTGCGCGGTGTTGTTGAGGTAGAAGCCGGGGATGTCGCGGGTGTTGATGGCTTCCATCACCAGCTTGATGCCCACCGCTTGCAGCTTGTCGGCCGCGTACTTGAGGTTGGCGACAAACGTCTTTTCCAGGGTTGCATCATCGACACCGGCAGGCCGGATCCCCGCCAGGCAGTTGATCTGGGTATTGCCCAGCACCTCGGCGTAGGCGATGGCCAGGTTGACCCCGGCGCGGAACTCCTCGACCCGATCCGGGTGGCACGCCAGGCCGCGCTCGCCCTTGGCCCAATCACCGGCCGGCAGGTTGAACAGCACTTGGGTCAGGCCATGGGCATCAAGTTGTGCCTTGATTTCGGCGGAGCTGAACTCATACGGGAACAGGTACTCGACCCCTTCGAAACCGACCTCGGCGGCGGCTTTGAAGCGGGCGAGAAAGTCCTGCTCGGTAAACAGCATGGACAGGTTGGCGGCAAAGCGCGGCATAGGGTTCTCCTTAATCGAGCAGGGAAATGGCAGTCGGCGCATCGTTGCCGACCAGGGCCAGATCTTCGAATTCGTTGACGGCGTTGATCTCGGTGCCCATGGAAATATTGGTCACGCGCTCCAGGATGATCTCGACGATCACCGGCACCTTGAATTCCTCGATCATCTCCTGCGCCTTGCGCAGGGCCGGCTGGATCTGGCCCGGCTCGAACACGCGCAGGGCCTTGCAACCCAGGCCTTCGGCGACGGCGACGTGGTCGACGCCATAACCGTTGAGCTCCGGGGCGTTGAGGTTGTCGAAGGACAGCTGGACGCAGTAGTCCATTTCAAAACCGCGCTGGGCCTGGCGGATCAGCCCCAGGTAGGAGTTGTTCACCACCACGTGGATGTACGGCAGCTTGAATTGCGCGCCCACCGCCAGCTCTTCGATCATGAACTGGAAGTCATAGTCGCCGGACAACGCCACCACCTTGCGGCTCGGGTCGGCCTTGACCACGCCGAGCGCTGCGGGGATGGTCCAGCCCAACGGGCCGGCCTGGCCGCAGTTGATCCAGTGGCGCGGCTTGTACACGTGGAGGAATTGCGCGCCAGCAATCTGCGACAGGCCGATGGTGCTGACGTAGCAGGTGTCTTTGCCGAACACCTGGTTCATCTCTTCGTACACCCGTTGCGGCTTGACCGGCACCGCGTCGAAGTGGGTCTTGCGCTGCAGGGTGGCCTTGCGCTGCTGGCAATCATGCAGCCAGGCGCTGCGGTCCTTGAGCTTGCCGGCGGCTTTCCACTCGCGGGCCACTTCAATGAACAGGGTCAGCGCGGAACCGGCGTCGGAGACGATGCCCAGGTCCGGGGTGAACACGCGGCCAATCTGCGTCGGCTCGATGTCGACGTGAATGAACTTGCGGCCTTCGGTGTAGACCTCCACCGAACCGGTGTGGCGGTTGGCCCAGCGGTTGCCGATGCCGAGCACCACGTCCGACTTGAGCATCGTCGCGTTGCCATAGCGGTGGGAGGTTTGCAGGCCGACCATGCCGACCATCTGCGGGTGGTCGTCGGGGATGGTGCCCCAGCCCATCAGGGTCGGAATCACCGGGATACCAGTGAGTTCGGCGAACTCCACCAGCAGTTCGCTGGCGTCGGCATTGATCACGCCACCGCCGCTGACCAGCAACGGCCGCTCGGCGGCATCGAGCAGGGCCAGGGCTTTTTCCACCTGGATGCGGGTTGCCAGCGGCTTGGCCAGGGGCAGCGGCTGGTAGGCGTCGATGTCGAATTCGATTTCGGCCATCTGCACGTCGAACGGCAGGTCGATCAACACTGGGCCTGGGCGGCCTGAGCGCATTTCGTAGAAGGCTTTCTGGAACGCGTAGGGCACCTGGCCAGGTTCGAGCACAGTGGTTGCCCACTTGGTCACGGGCTTGACGATGCTGGTGATGTCGACGGCCTGGAAGTCTTCCTTGTGCATCCGTGCACGCGGGGCTTGGCCGGTGATGCACAGGATCGGGATCGAGTCCGCCGATGCGCTGTAGAGGCCGGTGACCATGTCGGTGCCCGCCGGGCCCGAAGTGCCGATGCACACGCCGATATTGCCGGCCTTGGTGCGGGTGTAACCCTCGGCCATGTGCGAGGCGCCTTCAACGTGGCGAGCAAGGACGTGATCGATGCCACCGACCTTCTGCAAGGCCGAATACAGCGGGTTGATCGCGGCGCCAGGGATACCGAAGGCGGTGTCCACGCCTTCACGGCGCATCACCAGGACGGCGGCTTCGATTGCTCTCATTTTGCTCATGATTTTGGTGCCTCTTGCGTTTTGTAATTGTATACAAGTGGTGTCTGGATAAAGTGTATTCACGGCGAGCGGCGCAGGTCAATCCATTTTGTTCGCGGCCCTTTGCGTTCGTCGGAAGGCATTTTTTCGACGTATGGAGTGTTTGTGCGAAATTATTGTATACAAAATTAATTGTCATTGTGTTCTATTTGTTTGATCGAGCATCTGATCAGACAGACCTCCACCGCTTTCCCAATAACAAAAGAAGGACGGCACCATGAGCGCTTTAACCTTGAAAATCGCCACCCAGCTCGCCAGTCAGGCCCTCAACGCAGGGCGCACGCTGTCGACGGCGCCGCTGACCATCGCGGTCCTCGACAGTGGCGGCCACTTGATCACCCTGCAACGCGAAGACGGCGCCAGCCTGCTGCGCCCGCAGATCGCCATCGGCAAGGCCTGGGGCGCGATTGCGCTGGGCAAGGGCTCGCGCTTGTTGGCACTGGACGCGCAGCAGCGCCCGGCGTTTATCGCGGCATTGAACAGCCTGGGGCAGGGCAGCGTGGTCCCGGCACCGGGCGGGGTATTGATTCGAGATCGAGAAGGGGTGGTACTGGGGGCGATCGGGATCAGTGGCGACACATCGGACATCGACGAGCAATGCGCGATCACCGCAATCGAGGGCGTGGGGTTGCTGGCGGATGCGGGGGTGCCCGCGTGATTCTTTGGCGATAGGCAGAAAGCTATCGCGGGCAAGCCCGCTCCCACAGGGGTTGTTGGTGTTCACACCAAACAGTGTGGGAGCGGGCTTGCCCGCGATGCAGGCGCCTCGGTCTCCAGTCAAAGCCAAATGGCGTCCCAGAGTGGATAGTCGCCATATCTATTGACCAGGCCCGCTCGCAAAGGATTGGCGACGATATAGCGGGCTATGCCCTCCAGGCTTTCTTCGCGGCGCACGGCATGATCGTGGAAACCGGGTTGCCAGAGACGTCCCTGGCGCCCGGAAACCGCATTCACAACTCGGGTACTTTTGGACTTTACCTGACGCATCAAATCGGCGAGTGAGCCTTTTTCCAGGGAGATCAGCCAGTGGAAATGATCAGGCATCACGACCCAGGCCAAGGAGGTCGCCAGACCTTGATGCTGGGCAATCCTGAACTGCTGTACTACAAGCCTGCCGAGTTTGAAGTCCAAGAAGATCGGCTCACGATCAAGGGTGTTGCTGGTCAGCAAGTAGATGCGATTGGGCTCGTCGTAGCGGCCAATACGCAGGCGATTTGAAGCAGGTAGATCAGGCATTCCATGGCCTCTCTTCAAGTGGTGTCCTGAGAGGCTAGATCTCGCCGATCAATGCTGGGCGCCAGGCTTTTGGCAGGATGTGTCTGGAAAGCCGCTTTCGCGAGCAAGCCCGCTCCCACTGGGGGTGGAGGGATTCGAACATTTTGTGTTCAACACCGCAGAAATGCAGGCGCTGGCTTGCCTGCGATGCAGACACCCCCCTCCATTAGTCCGGCTCACACCCCTTGAGCACCAACCGGATGATCGTCTGCGCCGCCGCTTCATAGTCCGCCTCGTCCAATTTGGCCTTTCCGGTCACCGCCGAGATCTGCCAATCGAAATCCGCATAGGTCTGCGTCGCTGCCCAGATGCTGAACATCAGGTGGTTGGGGTCAATAGCGGCGATGAGGCCGCGATCTACCCAGTTCTGGATGCAGTCGATGTTGTGCTTGGCCTGGGCGTTGAGTTGTTCAACCTGGTCGGCACTGAGGTGTGGTGCGCCATGCATGATTTCGCTGGCGAATACCTTGGAGGCGAAGGGCAGGTCGCGGGAGATGCGGATTTTCGAGCGGATGTAGTTGCTCAGCACCACCGACGGCTCACCCTCGGGATTGAACGGCGTGGACGCTGCCAGGATCGGCTCGATAATGCTTTCGAGCACCTCGCGATAGAGGTTGTCCTTGGACTTGAAGTAGTAATAGACATTGGGCTTGGGCAGCCCGGCCTTGGCGGCGATGTCGCTGGTTTTGGTCGCGGCGAAGCCCTTGTCGGCAAACTCCTCGCTGGCCGCCCGCAGGATCTTTTCTTTGTTGCGCTCGCGAATGGTGCTCATAAACCAGGGTTTTCCTTGCCAGGACAGGCGGTTGCGCATGGTAGCACCGGCCTTGCGCAGCGCTCAAGAATCCTACTCCAGGCCTTGCAGGCCGGGGGCTTGCGCCAGATTGTCTGTCTTGATGCTGAACGCATTCAAGGTTGTACAGGCATAGGCCGGGCGCGCTGCTAGAGTTCAGGTCAGCCACCGACTCATTGCAGCGGTCGGTCTATCCTGATTTCGGCGTTCGAGAGAGAAACCGTGGAGAAAAGCAAACGACGCACGTTCGCCTGGCTGGCGGGCGTCGTCCTGGTGGTACTGGCGATTGTCCTGGGTCTCCATTTCTTCACCGCGCAGCACAAGGGCAAGCCTGCAGCCACAGGTGAACCGGTGGCCGTGGTGCCCGTCGCCTTGCAGGATGTGCCGGTGTACATCGACGCCCTCGGCACCGTGACCCCGACACGCAGCGTCACGGTGGTCAGCCAGGTCGACGGCATCCTCAGCAGCGTCGAATTCAAGGAAGGCCAGCACGTCAGCAAGGGCCAGGTCATCGCCCGCATCGACGACCGTGCGCTCAAGGCGCAATTGGCTGTGGCCAAGGGCACGCTGGCGCATGACCAGGCGGTATTGAGCAATGCCCAGCGCGACCTGGCCCGTTATCGCGACCTGGTCAAGGCCGGCTCCACCAGCCAGCAAACCCTCGATACCCAGGCCGCCCTGGTGCAGGAGCAGCAGGGCACCGTCGCCGCCGACCAGGGCAATGTGCAAAACCTCGAGGTGCAACTGAGCTACTGCACCATCACCTCGCCGGTCGATGGCGTGGTTGGCTTGCGGCTGGTCGACCCCGGCAACTACGTGACCACCACCAGCACCACCGGCATTGTGGTCATTACCCAGATGAACCCGGCCACGGTGGTGTTTGCCGTGCCCGAAGATGACCTGGGCAGCATCGACCAGGCCATGGCCCGTGGCAGCGTGACCGTGCTGGCCTACGACCGCAATAAAAAGACCCTGCTGGCCACCGGCAGCCTGCTGGCCCTGGATAACCAGGTCGACACCAGCACCGGCACGATCAAGGTCAAGGCGCAGTTCGACGACGCAGGTGATGCGCTGTTCCCCAACCAATTTGTCAACGCGCGTCTCAAGGCCGACACCTTGAGCCAGGTCGCCGTGGTGCCGACCCGGGCGATCCAGCACGGCAGCAAGGGGGATTTCGTGTTTGTGGTCAACGGCGACAAGGCCGCGCTGCGCAACGTCAAGACTGGGCCGTCGATGGGCGATGTCTCGGCGATCCTCGACAACGGCGTCAAGCCTGGCGAGCAGGTGGTCACCGAAGGTGCCGATAAACTTGACGACGGTTCGCCGGTAAAAGTCGTCGCCCAGTAAGGAGCTGCCGGTCATGAATGTCTCGCGGCCCTTTATCGAACGCCCAGTGGCAACCACGCTGATGATGGTGGCCGTGCTCTTGCTCGGGTTGCTCGGGTACCACTTGCTGTCGGTGTCGGCGTTGCCCGAGGTCGATTACCCGACCATCCAGGTCTTCACCCAATACCCCGGCGCCAGCCCGGATGTGGTCAGCTCCTCGATCACCGCGCCGCTGGAGCGCCAGCTCGGCGAGATGCCGGGGCTCAAGTCGATGAACTCCACCAGCTCCGACGGCGTCTCGGTGGTAACCCTGCAATTCGACTTGTCGTTGTCCCTGGACGTCGCCGAACAAGAAGTGCAGGCGGCGATCAACGCGGCCGGTACCTTCCTGCCGGCGAACCTGCCGTACCCGCCGGTGTATAGCAAGGTCAACCCGGCGGACGCGCCGGTGCTGACGCTGTCGCTGACCTCCGATGTGCTGCCGCTGACCAAGATCGAAGACCTGGCCGACACGCGCCTGGCGCAGAAAATTTCGCAGATCACCGGGGTCGGCCTGGTCACCATCAGCGGCGGCCAGCGCCCGGCGGTGCGGGTCGAGGCCAATACCTCGGCGCTGAACAGTCTCGGCCTGTCCCTGGATGACCTGCGCACCTCGCTGGGCACCGCCAACGTCAACCAGGCCAAGGGCAATATCGACGGTAAGTTCCAGGCGTATTCCATCGGCGCCAACGACCAACTGCAATCGGCCGAGGAGTACCGTGACCTGGTGATCGCCTACAAGAACGGCGCGCCGATTCGCCTGTCGCAGATCGCCAGTTCGACCCAGGGCGCCGAGAATCCGCGCCAGGCCGCCTGGACCAACAGTACGCCGTCGATTGTGTTGAATATCCAGCGCCAGCCTGGCGCCAACGTGATCCAGGTGGTCGACCGCGTGCAGCAATTGCTGCCCAAGCTGCGCGCCAGTTTGCCAGCCACATTGAAGGTCGACGTGCTCACCGACCGCACCCAGACCATCCGCGCGTCGGTCACCGATGTGCAGTACGAATTGGCCATGGCCATCGCGCTGGTGGTGATCGTGATTTTCATCTTCCTGCGCAACGTCGCTGCGACGATCATTCCGGCGGTGACCATCCCGCTGACGCTGGTGGGGACGCTGGCGGTGGCCTATGCCCTGGGCTTTTCCCTCAACAACCTGACGCTGATGGCGCTGACCATCGCCATCGGTTTCGTGGTGGATGACGCGATCGTGATGATCGAAAACATCACGCGCTACCTGGAGGCTGGTGACTCGCCGCTGGAGGCGGCCCTCAAGGGCTCGGCGCAGATCGGCTTCACGATCATCTCGCTGTCGATTGCGCTGATCGCGGTGATGATCCCGTTGCTGTTCATGGGCGATGTGGTCGGGCGGCTGTTCCGCGAATTCGCCATGACCGTGGCCGTGACTATCGTGATCTCCGCGCTGATTTCCCTGACGCTCACGCCGATGATGTGCGCGCGGATGCTCAAGCACCGGCAGCAGGAACACCGGGTGGATTTCTTCGATCGTATCAACACGCACTATGTGCGGGGCCTCGATTGGGTGCTGGCGCACCGCACGCTTACGTTGATCTCGGTGGTGCTCACCGCAGCCCTGACCCTGGTGACACTGGTGCTGATGCCCAAGGGCTTTTTCCCTGATCAGGACACCGGCCTGATCCAGGGGATTTCCCAGGCGGCGCCGACCATTTCGTTCCAGCAGATGCAGGTGGAGCAGCAGCGCCTGGCCGCGCGGATTCTCAAGGATCCGGCGGTGCAGAGCCTGTCGTCGTTCGTCGGCATCGACCAGACCAACCCGACCATCAACCAAGGCAACCTCCTGATCAACCTCAAGCCCCGAGGCGAGCGCGACAGCAGCACCGAAGTGATCCGCCGCCTCGCCGATGCCAACGCCGACGATGCCGGCATCCGCCTGTACCTGCACTCGGTGCAGGACCTGACGCTGGACGCCACGGTGTCCACCACCAGCTATCGCCTGGGCCTGCAAGCCACCGATCCGGATGAGCTGGAGCAGTGGACCAACAAGCTGCTCGCGGCGATCAAGCGGGACCCGATGTTCACCGACGTGCAAAGCCAGGCGATGCAGTTTGGCAACCAGATCCAGCTGACCTTCGACCGCGCCACCGCCTCGCGCCTGGGCATCACCCCGCAAGCCATCGACGATGTGCTGTATGACGCGTTTGGCCAGCGCCAGGTGTCGACGATCTACACCCAGCTCAACCAGTACCACGTGGTGATCGCCACCGATCATCCGCCGCGCAACCTGCCGGATCTGCTTACCGGCTTGTACGTGGACATTCCCGCCGGCGGCGTGGCGCCGCTGTCGAGCATGGCCACGATGCAGGTGGTGCGCACCCCGGTGACCATCAATCGCCTGGGGCAATTTCCCTATGCGGATGTGTCGTTCAACCTCGCGCCGGGGCAAACCCTTGGCGCAGCGGTGACCCGCCTCAAGGACATCGAGGCCAAGGTCGGCCTGCCGCTGTCGGTGCAGGCCAACCTTGAGGGGGCGGCGGCGACGTTCGAGGCGTCGCTGTCCAACCAGGTGTTCCTGGTGGTGGCGGCGATTGTGGTGGTGTACCTGATGCTGGGGATTCTCTACGAGAGCTTCGTGCACCCGGTGACGATCCTCTCGACGTTGCTTTCGGCCGCACTCGGCGCGTTGCTTGCGCTGCTGGTCACTGGCACGCAGTTCGACATCATCGGTTTGATCGGCATCGTGCTGTTGATCGGCATTGTCATGAAGAACGGCATCATGATGGTCGACTTCGCCCTGGCACTGCTGCGCGAGGGCGGGCTGACCCCGGTGGCGGCGATCCGGCAGGCGGCGGAGTTGCGGTTTCGGCCGATCCTGATGACCAGCATGGCCTCGCTGTTCGGCGCGGTGCCGCTGGCGCTGGGCACCGGTATCGGCTCGGAACTGCGCCATCCATTGGGCATCGCGATCATTGGCGGACTGATGCTCAGCCAGTTGCTGACGCTGTTTTCCACCCCGGTGATCTTCCTCGCCATGCACGGGCTGGAACAGCGCTTCAGCCGGCGCCCGATTGAAGCGGACCCGGCGCAATGAACCTCAGCGCGCCGTTTGTCCATCGCCCCATCGCCACCACCCTGATGGCGGCGGGGCTGGCGCTGTTCGGCGCGCTGGCCTTTATGCTGTTGCCGGTGGCGCCGTTGCCGGAGGTGGATTTCCCCACCATCAGCGTCAGTGCCTCGTTGCCCGGCGCCGACCCTAATACCGTCGCCAGTTCGGTGGCCACGCCGCTGGAGCGCGAGTTCGGGCAGATCGCCGGGGTCACGCAAATGACCTCCGCCAGCAGCCTCGGCTCCACCCGCATCACCCTGCAGTTTGACCTCAACCGCGATATCGACGGCGCCGCGCGCGACGTGCAGGCAGCGATCAACGCGGCGCGCACCAACCTGCCGAGCGACCTGTCCGGCAACCCGACCTATCGCAAGGTCAACCCGGCCGACTCGCCGATCATGATCATCAGCCTGACCTCCGACAGCGCCACGCCGGGGCAGATGTACGACGTGGCCTCGACCCTGCTGGAGCAGAAACTGTTGCAGACCACCGGCGTCGGCGACGTGACGGTTGGCGGCGGTGCGCTGCCGGCGGTGCGCGTGGAGCTCAACCCGGATCGCCTCAACCGGTACGGCGTCAGCCTGGAGCAGGTGCGCCAGGTCATCAGCGCCTCGAATGCCAACCTGCCCAAGGGCAACGTGGCAATCGGTGACCGCTCCTACGGGATTGGCGCCAATGACATGCTGCTCAACACCGACGACTACGGCCCGTTGGTGGTCAAGGAACACAACGGCGACCTGATCCGCATCGCGGACCTCGGCTACGTGCGCGAAGACGTGCAGGACCTGCGCAACTTCGGCCTGTCCAACGGCAAGCCGGCGGTGTTGCTGGTGGTGTTCAAGCAACCCGGCGCGAATGTGATCGACACGGTGGACGCGGTAAAAGCCTCGCTGCCGTTTCTGCAAAGCTCGATCCCGGCGTCGATCAAGCTCAACCTGTTGATGGACCGCACCACCACCATCCGCGCCTCGTTGCATGATGTGGAAGTGACCCTGCTGGCGTCGATCCTGCTGGTGACGCTGGTGACGTTCGGGTTTTTCCGCGACTGGCGCAGCACGCTGGTGCCGGCGATCGTCGTGCCGCTGTCGTTGCTCGGCACCTTCGGCGCGATGTACTTCCTCGGCTACAGCCTGAATAACCTGTCGTTGATGGCGCTGACCATTTCCACCGGGTTTGTGGTGGACGATGCCATCGTGGTGGTGGAAAACATCATGCGCCACCTGGAGAAAGGCGAGAGCCGGGTCCAGGCCGCGCTGAATGGCGCCAAGGAGGTCGGCTTCACCGTGCTGACCATCAGCGTGTCGCTGGTCGCGGTGTTCATTCCGCTGCTGTTGATGGGCGGGATTGTCGGGCGGCTGTTCCGTGAGTTTTCGGTATCGCTGTCGGTGGCGATCGTCATCTCGATGCTGATCTCGCTGACGGTCACGCCGATGCTCGCCAGCGTGTTGCTGCGCGCGCCCAAGGAGCTGCACGAAGGCGATGAACACCCGGATTCGCGTTTTCACCGTTTCTATGACCGGACCCTGGGGTGGGTCATCGAGCATTCGATCCTGATGGGCCTGGTCACGGTGCTGGTGATCGTGCTGGCCGGGGTGCTGTATGTGCTAGTGCCCAAGGGCTTTTTTCCCCAGGAAGACACCGGCCGCCTGCAGGGCAGCATCCTGGCCAACCAGAGTATTTCCTACGGGGCGATGCAGAAGGACTTCACCGAGATCAACCGCAAGGTCATGACCAACCCCAATGTGGAAACCGCCGCCGGGTTTGTCGGTGGCGGCGGCGGTGGCGGTGGGGCGGTCAACAGTGCGCAGATGTTCGTGCTGCTCAAGCCACTGGGCGAGCGCAAGGACGACGCCACCCAAGTGATCGGGCAAATCCGCCACGCCCTCAGTGACTTGCCCGGCACCAAGCTGTTTCTGCAGTCGGCCCAGGACATCACCGTAGGCGGCCGCCAGAGCGGCGCGCAATATCAATACACGCTCACCGCCGATGACCAGTCATCCCTGGACGAGTGGGTGCCGAAGGTGGTGGCTGTGTTGCGCAAGCTGCCGCAGTTGACCGACCTGAACACCGACCAGCAGGACAACAGCCTGCTGGCCAATGTCGGCATCAACCGCGACACGGCGGAGCGGCTCGGGGTGAGCATGTCGGCCGTCGACCAGACGCTGTACGACGCCTTTGGCCAGCGCCAGGTCTCGACCCTCTACCGCGCCGCCAACCAGTACCACGTGGTGATGGAAATCGCCCCCGAATACTGGACCGACCCGTCGGCGCTCAAGGGCATTTATGTGCCGGTGGGCAGCGCGGCGCTGGCCAGCAAAGGCAGCGTCGCCGCGCCCAACCTGGCGGCGCAGTCGACCTTGGTGCCACTGTCGGCGATTGCCGATGATTCGGTGGCGCGCACGGCGATCTCCATCAGTCACCAGGGCAGTTTTCCGGCGGTGACGGTCTCGTTCAACCTGGCGCCCGGCACGTCCATCGGCCAGGCCACCGCCTTGGTCGACGACGCGGTGAAGCAACTGCGCATGCCCGCCAGTGTGGTCGGGCAGTTCGCCGGCACCGCCCAAGTGTTCCAGTCGTCGGTGGCCAGCGAGCCGTTGCTGATCGTCGCGGCATTGCTCTCGGTGTACATCGTGCTGGGCATTCTGTATGAAAACCTGATGCACCCGCTGACGATTCTTTCCACCTTGCCTTCGGCGGGTGTCGGTGCCTTGATCGCGTTGCTGCTGACCGGCACCGAACTGTCGATCATCGCGCTGGTGGGCGTGATTTTGTTGATCGGCATCGTCAAGAAGAACGCGATCATGATGATCGACTTCGCGATCACTGAACGGCGCGAATTCGGGCTCACGGCCAAGGCGGCCATTCGCCGTGCGTGCCTGATCCGCTTCCGGCCGATCATGATGACCACCCTGGCGGCGATCCTCGGCGCGCTGCCGCTGGTGCTGGGCACCGGCTATGGCTCGGAACTGCGCCGGCCGCTGGGGATTTCGATTATTGGCGGGTTGCTGCTCAGCCAGGTGCTGACGCTGTACACCACCCCGGTGATTTACCTGTGGCTCGACCGGGCGTCCCAGCGCCTGGGACGGCATAAGGAAGCAAGCGCATGAAACTCACAGACAGCGTGCTGTTGTTAAGCCTGGTACTCGGTGGTTGCATGGTCGGGCCCGACTATCAAAAGCCTGCGATGCCGCTGCCGCAGACCTTCAAGGAGGGCGCGGAGTGGCAACGCGCGGCGTCCAATCCCCAGGGCGCGTTGGACAGCCAATGGTGGCTGGCGTACCAGGACCCGGTGTTGAATGACCTGGTGGCGCGCTCGGCCCAGGCCAACCAGTCGATCATTGCCGCTGAAGCCGCGTATCGGCTGGCCCAGGCGCAAGTGGCGTCGAGCCGCGCCGGGCTCTGGCCGACGGTGGGCGTGGGGTTGTCCGGTTCGCGCGGCGAGGGCGGTGACGGCACCACGTCCAGCAGCACCACGTCGACGGGCGTGAAAAACAGCGTCAGCGCGACGTTGACCGCCAGTTGGGAGCCGGACCTGTGGGGCGAGGTGCGTCGCGGCATCGAGTCAAGCCAGGCCGCCGCGCAGCAATCCGATGCGTTGCTGGCCGGGGTGCGCTTGTCCATCAGCTCCAGCGTGGCCAGTAACTACCTGGCGCTGCGCCAGATGGATATCGACGTGCGCCTGCTCCAGCAGCAACAGGCGATCAACCAGCAGTTGCAGGCCATGATCCAGGCCCAGTTCACCCAAGGCGTGGCGACCAACGATCAGTTGCTGGTGGCTCAGGACCAACTGACCACCTCGATTGCCGACCTGCAGACTTCCCAGCGCGACCGCGAGCAATATGAACACGCATTGGCGGTGCTGGTGGGCGTGGCGCCGAGTGAATTCAGCGTGGCGCCACGCAATGACTTCAGCTTTGTCGTGCCGCGCCCACCGCTGACCCTGCCGTCGACCTTACTGCAACGGCGCCCGGATGTGGTGGCGGCCGAGCGCTCGGCGGCGGCGGCCAATGCGAAAATCGGCGTGGCTGAGGCAGCGTTCTTTCCGACACTGGATTTGACCGCCCAACTGGGTTATCGCGGCAGCGCCTTGGGCGGGTTGTTCTCCTTGCCCAACCGCATCTGGACCCTGGGGCCGGCGCTGGCAGAGACGATCTTCGACGGCGGCGCCCGTGAGGCCGCGGTCAAACAGGCCGAGGCCAGCTACGACCAGATCGCCGCAAACTACCGTGGCACGGTGCTCAGCGCCTTGCAGAACGTCGAGGACAACCTGTCGGCGATCAATCACCTGCAAACCCAGGCCGATGCCTTCCAGCAGGTCTACCAGCGCAACCAGCAACTGTTCGGCAGCCAGGAGGCGCAATTGCGTGCGGGCACGGTCAGTCGCGAAACGGTGTTGACCCAACAACTGGTGTTGCTGCAAGCCGAACAGAACCTGCGTGACACCCAAGGGCAGCTCAGCCAGGGCAGTGTGGCGTTGATCCAGAGCCTGGGCGGTGGTTGGCAGCCCTGATGCCCCGTTCATCACGCAGGCGGGGAGACCGCCATCGCCGGCAAGCCAGCTCCCATCCGGCGAGCAAGATCAGCAGCAGATCGGCAGTGATCCGCGTTATATTCGCGGCATTCTCACGGCAGGAAGTCCCCCAATGGCAGGAAGCAGTTTGCTGGTACTGATCGACGACATCGCTGCGGTGCTCGACGATGTGGCGTTGATGACCAAGATGGCCGCCAAGAAAACCGCCGGGGTCCTCGGCGATGACCTGGCACTCAACGCCCAGCAGGTCTCTGGAGTACGCGCCGAACGGGAGATCCCGGTGGTATGGGCGGTGGCCAAGGGCTCGTTTCTCAACAAGCTGATTTTGGTGCCGGCGGCGCTGTTGATCAGCGCGTTTGCGCCTTGGGCGGTCACGCCGCTGTTGATGCTGGGCGGGGCTTACTTGTGTTTCGAGGGGTTTGAAAAGCTCGCGCACACCTTCCTGCACAAACGCACCGAAGAGCAGGCGCATCTGGTCGAGGCCGTGGCCGACCCGGCAACCGACCTGGTGGCGTACGAAAAGGACAAGATCAAAGGCGCGATCCGCACCGACTTCATCCTCTCGGCGGAAATCATCGCCATCACTCTCGGCACCGTGGCCGCTGCACCGTTGATGCAGCAGGTGGTCGTGCTGTCGGGCATTGCCATTGTCATGACCATTGGCGTGTATGGCCTGGTGGCCGGCATCGTCAAGCTCGATGACCTGGGCCTGTGGCTCACCCAGAAGCCCGGCCAGATGGCGCGCAGCATCGGCGGCGCAATCTTGCGCGCGGCGCCGTACATGATGAAAAGCCTGTCGGTGATTGGTACGGCGGCGATGTTCATGGTCGGCGGCGGCATCCTGACCCATGGCGTGCCGGTGGTGCATCACTGGATCGAGACGGTCAGCCAAAGTACCGCAGGCTTGGCGTGGTTGATGCCGACCTTACTGAATGCGGTGGCGGGGATCATTGCGGGGGCGGTAGTGTTGGCCGTGGTGTCGGTGCTTGGCAAGGTATGGCGAGCGACGAAAAGCTGATTCACGGGTGTTCAAGCTTAATCCTAGTGTTCCAGGCGGCAGGTGTGCCTCCTGGTCACAGTGTTAGCTGAGTCAGCAAAATCAGCGCAATAAAAAAGGCCATTCATTCGAATGGCCTTTTTTGTCGGCGGTTACTACTCCGCAATCTGCAACTTACGCGACTCGGTATAGATATACCGCACCTTTTCATACTCGAACGGTGAGTTCATCTGCCCATAGCGGAAGCTGGTCTGGTAGCGCTTGTCGACCGCGCGCAGGGCCCAGATTTCCGGGTGGTTTTCGCTGACTTTGGACACGTTGAGGAAGTTGATCTCGGTCTCCGCGCCGTAATCGACCAGCAAGCCCGTGGTGTCACGCAGGTTCGACGGGCCGAAGATCGGCAGGACCAGGTACGCGCCGCCTGGCACGCCATAGAAGCCCAGGGTCTGGCCGAAGTCTTCGCTCTGGCGCGGCAGGCCCATGGCGGTGGCCGGGTCCCACAGGCCGGCGATGCCGATGGTGGTGTTGAGCAGCAGGCGCCCGGTGGTTTCCAGGGAACGGTGGCCCTTGAGCTGCAGCAGGCTGTTCAACAGGTTGGGCACGTCGCCCAGGTTGTTGAAGAAATTGCTCACGCCGGTGCGCAGAAAGCTCGGGGTGACGTAGCGGTAACCGTCGACCACCGGCAGGAACACCCATTGGTCGAAGCGGTAGTTGAAGTGGTACACGCGGCGGTTCCACGACTCCAGCGGGTCGTAGACGTTGAGCGCGGTCAGCGACGAACGCTCGAACTCGCGTTGGTCCAGGCCCGGGTTGAACTTGAGCTTGGTCAGCGGTTCCTTGAAGCCATCGGAGCCCACCACGGTAGGCGCATGGGCCTTGCTGTTGTCGGCGTTGGCCACGCCTGCGCACATCAAGGCGGCAAGCAGCAGAAGATATTTAGCCACGGAAGAACTCCAGCATGGCGTCGGCGTTGACGCGGTAATTGAGGTTGCCGCAGTGGCCGCCCAGCGGGTAGACGGTCAAGCGATCGCCGAAGGTTGTACGCAGGAAACCGAGGTCGCCGGGGCCCAGGATCACATCGTCGGCGTTGTGCATGACGGCGATTTTCGGGCTGTTGTGCAGGTAATCCTTGAGTGCATACAGGCTGACCTGGTCAACCAGTTGCAGCAGGCTGCCGCCATCGGAACGGGCGCGCCACATCGGGATGACCTGCTCGGTCAGGTAGCAGTCGAAATCGCATTGCAGCGCACGCTTGAGGAACGGCGTGAGGCTGGTGCCTTCGGTGATCGGGTATTTCGGCGGGATGATCAGGCCACGGCGGTTGATCAGGTCCGAAGTGAAGGCAATGTCGGCGGCCGAGAAGCGGAAGGAGGTGCCGATCAGCATGGCCATCTGTTCGTTGGTCAGGTGCTGCTTGGAGTTCTGGAAGTCGTAGAGCAGGGCGTCATTGAGGTCGATGTAGCCCTTTTGCTGGAAGTAGCGGGTGAGCTTGTTCAACACCAGCTCATAGAACGTGGTGGTGTTGTTGATGCCCTTGACCTCGGTCTGGACCAGTTTGTCGAGGTTGGTGATCGAGGTGTAGAGGTTGACTGGCGGGTTGAGCAGCAGCACTTTCTTGAAGTTGAAGCTGCGGCGGGTCTCGTCGAGCTTGCTGACAAAGGCCGCATCCAGGGCGCCGAGGCTGTAGCCGGTGAGGTAGAAGTCGGTTACCGGCAGCGAGGCATTCTGTGCACGCACGGCCTGCATCACGCGGTACATGTCTTCGGCGTCTTCCTGGCTGATCCCAGGGGTGGCAAAGCGCGAAGCCGAGGCGATGAAGTCGAAGCTGGTCGGCGACGACAGTTGCACCACGTGGTAGCCGGCCTGGTAATAGAGTTTTTTCAGGTATTCGTTGATGCTGCTGTCAAACCGCGCACCGGTACCGGCGATCAGGAAGATCAGCGGGGCGGCACGGTCCTGCTTGGCGATGCGGTAAGTCAGCTTCTTCACCGCCCAGAAGTTGTCCGGCAGGCTGAATTCGCGCTCGGGGCGCATGTTCAGGGTGTAGTCGGACTGGTTGATCTCGTCGTCGCTCGGCAATTTGGGCCGCAGGTCAGGCGGTGTGGTTGCGATGGTCGCTTCGAACGGGTTGGTCAAAGGGTAGCCATAGCTGGCTTGGTCGATATCGACGGCCAGTGCTGACGCACTCAAAAAAAGGCTGCCCAGCAAGGCAGCACAGCGCAAGGAACGGAGCATGACTTTATCCCTAAGAGGAAACGTGCTGAATGAAGTTCGCAGGCTATGACCACCGCGTTGCCACCGAAGTGCCAGCCCTCGGCACGAAAAGTCGGAAAAAACGTCGGAATCGGGGTAATAGTAGCCAGACGATACACTTTGGCACGCTTTGTTGAACAGTTATCTGCGTACACACCTTGCTAACGGCCGCCAGCGCATTAAGCTGAGCGCCGTTTTTGCCTATCGGAGTGCTCCATGTCTCGCCGCTTGCCGTTGATTTTGCTGCTTATCGCCTTGCCGTTGTGGCTGGCTGCCAGCTATGCCGCGCGTTATGGCTTCATGGAGGATGGCCAGTGGGTCGGCATCTGCGCGGATGAGGCCAGCCGCTGGGAATGCCAGGTGCGTTCGAACCTGGGCTTGATGATTCACTTCAAGGTGTTGGGCTGGGCGGCACTGGTGACGTCGGTGCTCGCGTTTTTCGTGCCGGGCCGTGCGGGGTGGGGATTGGCGGTGTTGGGGCTGGTGTTCGGGCTGCCGGCGCTGGCGCTGTACAACACCACCTTTGCGGTGTTTGCGGTGGTGATCGCGGGGTTGCGGTTGGTGCGCAAGAACAGGGCCGTCTGAATAGGCGCTAGCGCCGGCAAGCCAGCGCCTACGATCAAGTGTAGGCACTGGCTGGCCGACGAAGGCGGTGTTACGCCTTACGCACTCGCAGGCAGCGCCACAACGCTACAACCATGAGCAGGCTAACCACCGCCCAACCCCACGCCTGCTGGTTCAACAACCCTTCACGGTACAACTGCGGCGCAATGCCGGCGCCGATGATGAAGGTCAGCAGGGCAATCTCCCGGCGTGGCCCGGTCACCGGGCGTACCAGGTACACCAAGGCCGGCAATACCAGCGCTGCACTCGGGAAGCTGCGATAACGCGGGTCGAACACCAGCGCCAGCATCATCACGGCGCCAGCAAAGCCGGCGATTGCCACCAGCCAGCCCGCGCGCTGCTCCAGCCAGTTGAACGCCCGCTCGCGCCAACCTTCGCGAGCGCTCAAGGCCAGCGCAGCGTGGGCCAGCACCAGCAGGTTCAGCGCGACCAGTAACCCGGCCCATACCCACTCATCATTGAAACGCGCGGTCACGCGGGTCAGTTCAGCCCAGGTGCCGATGGAGCAGGCCGCCACTGCGCCCAGCAGCGGCAGGGCAAACGCGGCCCGGGTGCTGCGCACGCGACCGCCGAGCGCCAGCGTGCCCAGCAGGATAATCCCGCCCACCCCCAGCCACAGCGGCCAATACGGCACGTTGGTCACCGGGCCGGCAAGGATGCCCTTGTCCTGGCGATCGGCATCGAACAGGCCCCAGTAACCGCCGACGGCGCCTTCACTCGCGCGCTTCCACGGCTGGTCAAAGGCTTCGATCAGGTTGTAATGCCAGCCATTGGCTTCAGCCATGGCGACGAAACCCCGCATGAACTTGGCCTCATTGACCCGGCTCGGCACCGCCGTTTCGCGCTGGCGGCCTTCGCTCGGCCAGCCTGTCTCGCCGATCAACACGTCCTTGGGGGCAAACTTGTTGCCGAACGTCTGGCGTACATCGCCCACGTGCTTGAGCGCCTGGTCGATGCCAGACGGATCATCTTCCCAGTAGGGCAGCAAGTGAATGGTCAGGAAATCCACCGCCGGGGCGATTTCCGGGTGTTGCAGCCAGAACTCCCAGACATCGGCGTAGGTGACCGGCTGCTTGATCTGGCTTTTGACGGTATGGATCAGCGTCACCAGCTGTTTGGCGGTGACCTCCTTGCGCAGCAGGGCTTCATTGCCGACGATCACCGACGTCACCACATCAGGGTTGGCGTTGGCGGCAGCGATCAACGCGTGGATTTCTTTTTCGGTGGCAACCGGGTCACTGCTGACCCAGGCGCCGGCCATCAGCTTCAATCCATGCTTGCGCGCCATTTCCGGCAAGGCTTCCAGGCCGGTCATGGAGTAGGTGCGGATGCATTCGAAGCGGGTGGCCAGCAGGGCGAGGTCGGCATCCATGCGCTCGGGACGCAGCTTGAACGGCTGGTCGAAGGGCGATTGGTCTTTGTCGAACGGCGTGTAGGATGCACATTGCAGCTTGTGGCTGGCGCTGGCGACATCCGGCAGCACGACCGGGCGGCCGAGGCCGTACCAATAGCCAGCGAGGGCCAGCAGGCCGAGGATCAAGGCGAAGCAATAGGGCAGGGCAGGGAAGCGGGCGGTCGCGGGCATGGTCGGCTTATCTGGAGGAGCAAAGGCGCGCATCTTACCCGGATTTGCCCCGTCCCAGTGGGGCTGCATAATTTTGACATGCAAAGTTCGGGCGGGATTCCGGGTTCGAGTCCTACAAAACTTCCTACTGGCGATGTGATGTCGTTTCTTGCTTGCATGAGGTCGCTGACAGAGCAGGTCCGAGGTTCCGGCAGGTTGATGATCGAAGTGTCAGTTCTCCGCTGGCGGCGCACTACCGTGATTGATGCGCGTGAAGGGGGCGCGGTGCACCACATAACAACAGGTTGACGTCGCTCGGCATCCGTCGGGCGCAGCACTTTCGGGGAAGTACTATGAAGATGCGACGACTCTTGGGCGCGGCTGCCACGCTGGTAGTTGCGATGAGCTCCACACTGGCCAGTGCCGACAGCAAAACCCTGAGCATCGGCTACGTGGACGGTTGGTCGGACAGCGTTGCCACCACCCATGTGGCGGCAGAGGTGATCAAGGAAAAGCTCGGTTATGACGTGAAACTGCAGGCCGTCGCCACCGGGATCATGTGGCAGGGCGTGGCCACCGGCAAGCTCGACGCCATGCTTTCCGCGTGGTTGCCCGTGACCCACGGCGAGTACTGGGCCAAGAACAAGGACAAGGTGGTCGACTACGGCCCCAACTTCAAGGATGCGAAGATCGGCCTGATCGTACCGGAGTACGTCAAGGCCAAGTCCATCGAAGACCTCAAGACCGACACCACCTTCAAGAACAAGATCGTCGGCATCGACGCCGGCTCAGGCGTGATGCTCAAGACCGACGAGGCGATCAAGGCCTATGGCCTGGACTACAAGCTGCAAGCCAGTTCGGGCGCCGCGATGATCGCCGAGCTGACCCGTGCCGAAGACAAACAGGAATCCATTGCGGTCACCGGTTGGGTGCCACACTGGATGTTCGCCAAGTGGAAACTGCGTTTCCTGGACGATCCAAAAGGGATTTATGGTGCTGCTGAAACCGTCAACAGCATCGGCAGCAAGGGCCTGGAGAAGAAAGCGCCGGAAGTCGCAGCCTTCCTGAAGAAATTCCAGTGGGCCTCCAAGGACGAAATCGGCGAAGTCATGCTGGCGATTCAAGAGGGCGCCAAGCCTGACGCAGCGGCCAAGGATTGGGTCGCCAAGCACCCTGAGCGGGTGGCCGAGTGGGTGGGTAAATAAGGGTTAACCCTGTAGAAGTGACGCAGCAGGCCTAATGTGGGAGCGGGCTTGCTCGCGAATGCGGTGTGTCAGTCAGCACATTTATTGACTGATGTACGGCATTCGCGAGCAAGCCCGCTCCCACATTTTTTTGCCTGCATTCGGGCTGTTGTTTATTTGTTGACTGAAAAACTTGCGAAGTTGCTATCTCGCTCTACTACTAAGGTCGTCTGGAACCTGTCCCGCAGCCGCATACAGTGGATACGTTCCAATAATAAAAAAGCTGTGCTGCGAGGATAAAAACAATGAACGACAGCATTTACCTCTCGATTCAAAACAGCCCGCGTTTCAAGGAGCTGGTCAGAAAAAGGGAAAGGTTCGCCTGGATTCTCTCGGCGATCATGCTAGGGCTTTACTCCGCTTTCATCCTGTTGATCGCCTATGGGCCACAAGTGCTGGGGGCCAAGCTCAGCCCCGGTTCGTCGATTACCTGGGGCATTCCCCTGGGCGTCGGGCTGATTGTGTCTGCCTTTATCCTGACCGGCATCTACGTGCGCCGGGCCAATGGCGAGTTTGACGACCTGAACAATGCGATTCTCAAGGAGGCTGCGCAATGATCCGGCGTCTACTGGCAATATTCGGCGCGTCGCTGTTTGCGCCTGCTCTTTGGGCGGCGGACGCATTGACCGGTGAAGTGCACAAGCAACCGTTGAACGTCTCGGCCATCGTGATGTTTGTCGCGTTTGTCGGTGCCACCCTGTGCATCACCTACTGGGCTTCCAAGCGCAACAAGTCGGCGGCCGACTACTATGCGGCCGGCGGCAAGATCACCGGCTTCCAGAATGGCCTGGCGATTGCCGGCGACTATATGTCGGCGGCGTCTTTCCTGGGTATTTCCGCTCTGGTGTTCACCTCCGGCTACGACGGCCTGATCTACTCGATCGGCTTCCTGGTGGGCTGGCCGATCATTCTGTTCCTGATCGCCGAGCGCCTGCGTAACCTGGGCAAGTACACCTTTGCCGACGTGGCGTCCTACCGCCTGGGCCAGACCCAGATCCGCAGCCTGTCGGCATGTGGCTCGCTGGTGGTGGTGGCGTTCTACCTGATCGCGCAGATGGTCGGTGCCGGCAAGCTGATCCAGCTGCTGTTCGGCCTGGACTACCATGTCGCCGTGATCCTGGTCGGTATCCTGATGTGCCTGTATGTGCTGTTCGGCGGCATGCTGGCGACCACCTGGGTGCAGATCATCAAGGCCGTACTGTTGCTGTCCGGTGCCTCGTTCATGGCGCTGATGGTGATGAAGCACGTCAACTTCGACTTCAACACGCTGTTCGCCGAAGCGATCAAGGTTCACCCTAAAGGTGAGGCGATCATGAGCCCTGGCGGCTTGGTCAAAGACCCGATCTCGGCATTCTCCCTGGGGCTTGCGCTGATGTTCGGTACCGCTGGCCTGCCGCACATCCTGATGCGCTTCTTCACCGTAAGCGACGCCAAGGAAGCGCGTAAGAGCGTGCTGTATGCCACAGGCTTCATCGGTTACTTCTATATCCTGACCTTTATCATCGGCTTCGGCGCGATCCTGCTGGTCAGCACCAACCCGGCGTTCAAGGATGCTGCAGGCGCCTTGCTCGGCGGTAACAATATGGCGGCAGTGCACCTGGCCAACGCGGTGGGTGGCAGTATCTTCCTGGGCTTCATCTCGGCCGTGGCGTTTGCCACCATCCTGGCAGTGGTTGCCGGTTTGACCCTGGCGGGTGCCTCGGCGGTGTCCCATGACCTGTATGCCAGCGTGATCAAGAAAGGCAAGGCCAACGAGAAGGATGAGATTCGCGTGTCGAAGATCACCACCATCGCCCTGGCTGTATTGGCGATCGGCTTGGGTATCCTGTTCGAAAGCCAGAACATCGCGTTCATGGTCGGCCTGGCGTTCTCGATTGCCGCCAGCTGTAACTTCCCGGTACTGCTGCTTTCCATGTACTGGAAAAACCTCACCACCCGTGGCGCCATGATTGGCGGCTGGCTGGGCCTGGTCAGTGCGGTTGGCCTGATGATCCTTGGCCCGACCATCTGGGTCTCGATCCTGCACCACGAAAAAGCCATCTTCCCGTACGAGTACCCGGCGCTGTTCTCGATGATCATCGCGTTCGTGGGCATCTGGTTCTTCTCCATCACCGACAAGTCGGCGGCGGCAGAGAAAGAGCGTGCGCTGTACTTCCCGCAGTTTGTGCGTTCGCAGACTGGCCTGGGAGCGAGTGGGGCGGTTAACCACTAATCGCTGTAGCTGTTACAAAAAAATGCCCCGGTCGTGAGATCGGGGCATTTTTTTGCTTTTATTGGTAACGGATACGACAAAACTGTTTCTCAAATCCTGCAGCAATAAAACTGCCTGGCGAGGCCGTTTTCACCCCTGTGCACGGTGACGCTGACTGTCACGTGATGCATTCCCCCGCAGAACGTAGGAACGGTCAGCCACGACCCATTGCAGGGGGCGGCTTGCCGGTGATGGCAGCCTGACGCTGTCCTTGCGGGCATCATCGCCGGCAATCCGGCTCCTGCAGTGGGGGAGGGGCTGTTGGGGGCTGCAGAAACAAATAAGGCCTCCAGATGAGGCCTTATTCAGTGCAAGGAGGCAGTCAGCTGCTTACTTGCGATCTTCCAGCTTGGTGATGTCACGCGACTCGTAGCCGGTGTACAGCTGGCGCGGGCGGCCAATCTTGTACGGGCTGGAGAGCATTTCTTTCCAGTGGGAGATCCAGCCCACGGTCCGCGCCAGGGCGAAGATCACGGTGAACATGCTGGTTGGAATGCCGATCGCCTTGAGGATGATCCCCGAGTAGAAGTCGACGTTCGGGTACAGCGAGCGTTCGATGAAGTACGGGTCGGTCAGGGCGATCTCTTCCAGGCGCATGGCCAGTTCGAGTTGCGGATCGTTCTTGATCCCCAGTTCCTTCAGGACTTCGTCGCAGGTCTGCTTCATCACGGTGGCGCGCGGGTCACGGTTCTTGTAGACGCGGTGACCGAAGCCCATCAGCTTGAACGGATCGTTCTTGTCCTTGGCCTTGGCGATGAAGGTGTCGATGTTCGAGACATCGCCGATTTCATCGAGCATGGTCAGTACGGCTTCGTTCGCACCGCCGTGGGCAGGGCCCCACAGTGCGGCGATACCGGCGGCGATACAGGCGAACGGGTTGGCACCCGAAGAACCGGCCAGGCGTACGGTAGAGGTGGAGGCGTTCTGCTCGTGGTCGGCGTGGAGGATGAAGATCCGGTCCATTGCTTTGGCCAGCACCGGGCTGATCGGTTTGATCTCGCACGGAGTGTTGAACATCATGTGCAGGAAGTTTTCCGCGTAGGTCAGGTCGTTGCGCGGGTACATCATGGGTTGGCCCATGGAGTACTTGTAGACCATCGCGGCCAGGGTCGGCATCTTGGCAACCAGGCGGATCGCGGAGATTTCGCGATGCTGCGGGTTATTGATGTCCAGGGAGTCGTGATAGAAGGCCGACAGGGCGCCGACCACGCCGCACATGACGGCCATCGGGTGGGCGTCGCGACGGAAGCCGTTGAAGAAGGTCTTCAACTGCTCGTGAACCATGGTGTGGTTCTTCACGGTGCTGACGAACTGCGCTTTCTGCTCGGCTGTTGGCAATTCGCCATTTAGCAGCAGGTAGCAGGTTTCCAGGTAGTCCGATTTCTCAGCCAGTTGCTCGATCGGGTAGCCCCGGTGCAGCAGAATGCCATTATCGCCATCGATATAGGTGATCTTCGACTCGCAAGAGGCGGTCGACATGAAGCCTGGGTCGAATGTGAAACGGCCCGTGGCCGTCAGGCCCCGTACGTCGATAACATCGGGACCAACGGTGCCGGTTAAAATGGGCAGCTCGACGGGGGCTGCGCCCTCGATGATCAACTGCGCTTTTTTGTCAGCCATGTGGCCTCCTATTTATGCTTCAAATCATCAGACAGACCCCCCACGCAGGGCCCGCACCACTATAGTGAGATAAATTCAGATGTCAATTTGCCTAAAGTCTTGCTCCAGAAGGCTTTAACCGTACTTTTTCCTCGAAATTGACTGCCATTTACGCCTTTTATCCCGCCAGCGCAATCAGCTATTAGGGTGAGGAGCGCGCGTTGTCATTAGTAACCTAACTGTCTATACTCGGCCACCGACCGCCAAGGGCTTTTGGGCTTGCTTTCATTGGGGGTCGCACTCCCTGGGTGGTGCTTACCTGACCAGTGCACTCCCCAACAACTTTGCCCTGATTGTTAGGGGCTCTTCAGTGTGAAAAAAAGCCGTGAATAGCCAACGACCTGTAAACCTAGACCTAAGGACCATCAAACTCCCCATCACCGGCGTTACGTCGTTCCTGCACCGTGTTTCCGGCATCATCCTGTTCCTGGGCTTGGGCATCATGCTTTATGCATTGAGCAAATCCCTGGGTTCCGAGGAAGGATACGCCGAGGTGAAGGCATGCTTGACCAGCCCGCTGGCCAAGTTCGTAGCATGGGGCCTCCTGTCCGCTCTGCTGTATCACCTGGTAGCCGGTGTGCGCCACTTGATCATGGATATGGGCATCGGTGAGACGCTGGAAGGCGGCCGACTGGGCTCGAAAATCATCATCGCCATTTCCGTGGTGCTGATCGTTCTGGCAGGAGTTTGGATATGGTAACCAGCGTTACGAATCTGTCGCGTTCGGGCCTCTATGACTGGATGGCACAGCGTGTGTCTGCGGTCGTTCTCGCGGCTTATTTCATTTTCCTGATCGGATACCTCGTCGCAAACCCGGGCATTGGCTATGAGCAATGGCACGGCCTGTTTTCCCACAATGCGATGCGAATCTTCAGTCTGCTGGCACTTGTAGCCCTGGGCGCACACGCCTGGGTCGGCATGTGGACCATCGCGACCGACTACCTGACGCCGATGGCGCTGGGCAAGTCCGCGACTGCAGTACGTTTCCTCTTCCAGGCAGTATGCGGCGTCGCGATGTTCGCTTACTTCGTCTGGGGTGTGCAGATTCTTTGGGGTATCTGATTCATGGCTAACATTCCAACTATTTCATTCGACGCCATCATTATTGGTGGCGGCGGTGCTGGCATGCGCGCAGCGCTGCAGCTGGCCCAGGGCGGTCACAAGACTGCCGTGATCACCAAGGTGTTCCCGACGCGTTCCCACACCGTCTCGGCCCAGGGTGGCATCACCTGCGCCATCGCCTCCGCCGACCCGAACGATGACTGGCGCTGGCACATGTACGATACCGTCAAGGGTTCCGACTACATCGGTGACCAGGACGCTATCGAATACATGTGTCAGGAAGGCCCGGCTGCCGTATTCGAGCTGGACCACATGGGTCTGCCGTTCTCGCGTACCGAGCAAGGTCGTATCTACCAGCGTCCATTCGGCGGCCAGTCGAAGGATTACGGTAAAGGCGGCCAGGCTGCCCGTACCTGCGCTGCGTCCGACCGTACCGGTCACGCGCTGCTGCACACCCTTTATCAGGGCAACCTGAAAGCCGGCACCACCTTCCTGAACGAGTACTACGCGGTTGACCTGGTCAAGAACGCGCAAGGCGAGTTCGTCGGCGTGATCGCCATCTGCATCGAAACCGGTGAAACCACCTACATCCGCGCCAAGGCGACTGTCCTGGCGACCGGCGGTGCAGGTCGTATCTACGCGTCGACCACCAATGCCCTGATCAACACCGGTGACGGCGTTGGCATGGCCCTGCGTGCTGGCGTGCCGGTGCAAGACATCGAGATGTGGCAGTTCCACCCGACCGGTATCGCCGGCGCGGGCGTACTGGTTACCGAAGGTTGCCGTGGTGAAGGTGGTTACCTGATCAACAAGCACGGCGAGCGTTTCATGGAGCGTTATGCTCCGAACGCGAAAGACCTGGCGGGTCGTGACGTTGTTGCCCGTTCGATGGTCAAGGAAATCATCGCCGGCAACGGCTGTGGCCCGAACGGCGACCACGTACTGCTCAAGCTCGATCACCTCGGCGAAGAAGTGCTGCACAGCCGCCTGCCAGGTATCTGCGAGCTGTCCAAGACCTTTGCTCACGTTGACCCGGTGGTTGCTCCGGTGCCGGTTGTTCCGACTTGCCACTATATGATGGGCGGCGTGCCGACCAACATTCATGGCCAGGCGATCACCCAGAACGCCGAAGGCCAGGATGAAATCATCCACGGTCTGTTCGCCGTAGGCGAAGTGGCTTGCGTATCGGTTCACGGTGCCAACCGCCTGGGCGGCAACTCGCTGCTCGACCTGGTGGTATTCGGCCGTGCTGCTGGCCTGCACCTGGAAAAAGCGCTGACCGACGGCATCGAATACGATGACGCGACCGACGCCAACATCGAGGCCGCCCTGGCGCGCCTGAACGCTCTGAACGAGCGTACCGATGGCGAAGACGTGGCGACCCTGCGTCGCGAGCTGCAAAGCTGCATGCAGAACTACTTCGGTGTATTCCGTACCGGCGAATACATGCAGAAGGGGATTGCCCAGCTGGCTGACCTGCGCAAGCGCATCGCCAACGTCAAGATCAACGATAAGAGCCAGGCCTTCAACACCGCTCGTATCGAAGCTCTTGAGCTGCAAAACCTGCTCGAAGTGGCTGAAGCGACTGCGATCGCCGCCGAGGTTCGTAAAGAATCCCGTGGTGCTCACGCTCGTGAAGACTTTGAAGATCGCGACGACGAAAACTGGCTGTGCCACACCCTGTACTTCCCGGGTGACAAGCGCGTTGCCAAGCGTGCCGTGAACTTCTCGCCGAAGACGGTTCCGACGTTTGAACCGAAGATTCGGACTTACTAAGGGTGGCTGCCATGTTGAAAGTCAGTGTTTACCGCTACAACCCTGATCAGGACGCTGCGCCGTTCATGCAGGAATTCCAGGTCGATACCGGTGGTAAAGACCTGATGGTGCTGGATGTATTGGCACTGATCAAAGAGCAGGACGAAGGTTTCTCCTATCGTCGCTCTTGCCGTGAAGGTGTGTGCGGTTCCGACGGCATGAACATCAACGGCAAAAACGGCCTGGCGTGCATCACGCCACTGTCCGCTGTCGTCAAAGGCAACAAGCTGATCGTTCGTCCTCTGCCAGGTTTGCCGGTTATCCGTGACCTGGTCGTCGATATGAGCATCTTCTACAAGCAATACGAGAAAGTTAAGCCGTTCCTGCAGAACGATACTCCGGCTCCGGCCATCGAGCGTCTGCAGTCCCCGGAAGAGCGTGAAAAGCTCGACGGTCTGTACGAGTGCATCCTGTGCGCTTGCTGCTCGACGTCGTGCCCATCCTTCTGGTGGAACCCGGACAAGTTCCTGGGTCCAGCTGCCCTGCTGCAAGCGTACCGCTTCCTGGCAGACAGCCGTGACACCAAGACGTCCGAGCGTCTGGCTTCGCTGGATGACCCGTTCAGCGTATTCCGCTGCCGCGGGATCATGAACTGCGTCAACGTATGTCCCAAAGGCCTGAACCCGACTAAGGCCATTGGTCACATCCGTAACATGCTGCTGCAAAGCGGCGTGTAACGACGTTGTAGTAAAAGCAGGACCGTTGTGCCCGTAAATGCTACGGCGCAGGCTTCAACCGGCGCCGTAGTTTTAACTTGAGCAGCGACTTACAAAGCCGCGGCTCTTATTTTGAAGAAATGAGACAAGCAGGGGCATTCGGGTTGGTACCCGAACTATCAGCGTGATCCTAAGTGGCTTGTTTTGGTCGCTGCACTTGGCCTTTTGCAAGCAAACTCGGTGTTTTCGCCGGTGGTGTCCCCAAATCGAGGGTGACCAAGCATGCAAGAAAGCGTGATGCAGCGCATGTGGAACAGCGGCTATCTTTCAGGTGGTAACGCTGCCTATGTGGAAGAGCTTTATGAGCTCTACCTGCACGACCCTAACGCTGTGCCAGAAGAATGGCGCACCAAATTTCAGACGTTGTCTTCAGACGGCAACGCTGCCACCGATGTATCGCACGCAACAATTCGCGATCAGTTTGTGCTGCTGGCAAAGAACCAGCGCCGCGCCCAACCGGTTTCCGCCGGCAGCGTGAGCAGTGAGCACGAGAAGAAGCAAGTTGAAGTATTGCGACTGATCCAGGCCTACCGGATGCGTGGCCACCAGGCGGCCCAGCTTGACCCGCTGGGGCTCTGGCAGCGTCCTGCACCTGCTGACCTGTCGATCAATCATTACGGCTTGACCAATGCCGATCTTGATACGACCTTCCGTGCCGGCGACCTGTTCATCGGCAAAGAGGAAGCGAGCCTACGCGAAATTCACGAAGCGTTGCAGCAGACATATTGCCGCACCATTGGCGCTGAGTTCACGCACATCACCGATTCCGAGCAACGCCACTGGTTCCAGCATCGCCTGGAAGGCGTGCGTGGCCGTCCGGTGCTGTCTGCCGACGTGCGCAGCCACCTGCTGGAGCGCGTGACCGCAGCTGAAGGTCTCGAGAAATACCTGGGTACCAAATACCCGGGCACCAAGCGTTTCGGCCTGGAAGGCGGCGAAAGCCTGATTCCGATGCTCGACGAGTTGATCCAGCGTTCCGGTTCCTACGGCACCAAGGAAATCGTGATCGGCATGGCTCACCGTGGTCGCCTGAACGTGTTGGTCAACACGTTCGGCAAGAACCCGCGCGAGCTGTTCGACGAGTTCGAAGGCAAGAAGAAGGTCGAGCTGGGCTCCGGTGACGTTAAGTACCACCAGGGTTTCTCGTCCAACGTGATGACCACCGGCGGTGAAGTTCACCTGGCCATGGCGTTCAACCCATCCCACCTGGAAATCGTTTCTCCAGTGGTCGAGGGTTCAGTACGTGCTCGCCAGGATCGTCGTAACGACACCACCGGCGAGAAGGTCCTGCCGATTTCCATCCACGGTGACGCGGCATTCGCCGGTCAGGGCGTGGTCCTGGAAACCTTCCAGATGTCGCAGACTCGCGGCTTCAAGACGGGCGGTACCGTTCACATCGTCATCAACAACCAGGTGGGCTTCACCATCAGCAACCCGTTGGACGCGCGTTCCACCGAGTACGCCACCGACGTTGCCAAGATGATCCAGGCGCCGATCCTCCATGTGAATGGTGATGATCCGGAAGCCGTGCTGTTCGTGACCCAACTGGCCATCGACTACCGCATGCAGTTCAAGCGTGACGTGGTGATCGACCTGGTTTGCTACCGCCGTCGTGGTCACAACGAAGCCGATGAACCAAGCGGCACCCAGCCGTTGATGTACCAGCAGATCACCAAGCAGCGCACCACCCGTGAGCTGTACGCCGAAAGCCTGACCAAGGCCGGCGTGGTTGACGATGCGCGTGTTCAGGCGAAAGTCGACGAATACCGCAACGCGCTGGACAACGGTCTGCATGTAGTGAAAAGCCTGGTCAAGGAGCCGAACAAAGAGTTGTTCGTGGACTGGCGTCCTTACCTGGGCCACGCCTGGACTGCACGTCACGATACCTCGTTCGACTTGAAGACCCTGCAGGAACTGTCTGCCAAGCTGCTGGAAATTCCAGAAGGCTTCGTCGTACAGCGCCAGGTCTCGAAGATCTACGAAGATCGTCAGAAGATGCAAGCCGGCGGCCTGCCGATCAACTGGGGTTACGCCGAAACCATGGCGTACGCTACCCTGGCGTTCGAAGGTCACCCGATCCGCATGACCGGCCAGGACATCGGCCGTGGTACGTTCTCGCACCGTCACGCGGTATTGCACAACCAGAAAGACGCCAGCACCTACGTACCGCTGCAACACCTGTACGAAGGCCAGCCGCGTTTCGACCTGTACGATTCGTTCCTGTCCGAGGAAGCCGTACTGGCGTTCGAATATGGCTACTCGACCACCACGCCGAACGCGCTGGTGATCTGGGAAGCCCAGTTCGGCGACTTCGCCAACGGTGCCCAGGTGGTTATCGACCAGTTCATCACCAGCGGCGAGCACAAGTGGGGCCGTCTGTGCGGTCTGACCATGCTGCTGCCACACGGTTATGAAGGTCAGGGGCCGGAGCACTCCTCGGCCCGTCTGGAGCGTTACCTGCAGCTGTGCGCCGAGCACAACATCCAGGTGTGCGTGCCGACTACCCCGGCCCAGATCTACCACTTGCTGCGTCGCCAGGTGATCCGCCCGCTGCGCAAGCCGTTGGTAGTGCTGACGCCGAAGTCGCTGCTGCGTCATAAATTGGCCATCTCGACCCTGGAAGATCTGGCTGACGGCTCGTTCCAGACCGTGATTCCAGAAATCGACACGCTGGACGCCGCCAAGGTCACTCGCCTGATCCTGTGCAGCGGCAAGGTCTACTACGACTTGCTGGAAAAACGCCGTGCAGAAGGCCGCGAAGACATCGCCATCGTGCGTATCGAGCAGCTTTACCCGTTCCCGGAAGACGACCTGATGGAGGCCATCGCGCCTTACACCAACCTCACCAACGTGGTGTGGTGTCAGGAAGAACCGATGAACCAGGGCGCGTGGTACAGCAGCCAGCATCACCTGCGTCGCAGCATCGGTAACCACAACAAGGCCCTGGGCCTGGAGTACGCCGGTCGTGATGCTTCTGCTGCACCTGCGTGTGGTTATGCGTCGATGCACGCCGAGCAGCAGGAAAAACTGCTGCAAGATGCTTTCACTGTTTAACGCCTTCGCGCTGACTGAAACCGAATTTTAAGGACCCACAGATAATGGCTATCGAAATCAAAGCCCCGTCATTCCCGGAATCGGTTGCCGATGGCACCGTTGCCACCTGGCACAAGAAACCAGGTGAGGCCGTCAAGCGTGACGACCTGATCGTCGACATCGAGACCGACAAAGTCGTGCTGGAAGTGTTGGCCGAAGCTGACGGCGTACTGGGCGCAATCGTTGCCGAAGAAGGCGCTACCGTGCTGTCGAACCAGGTTCTGGGCTCGATCGAAGAGGGCAGTGCTGCCGCCGCCGCTCCAGCCGCTGCTGCACCGGCTGCTGCTCCAGCCGCTGCTGCTCCGGCTGCGGGTGGCGAAGATCCAATCGCTGCACCGGCTGCGCGTCAGTTGGCTGAAGAAAACGGCATCAACCTGGCTTCCATCAAAGGCACCGGCAAAGACGGCCGTGTGACCAAGGAAGACGTGGTTGCCGCTGTTGAAGCCAAGAAAAACGCACCGGCTGCCGCACCTGCCAAGGCTGCTGCCCCGGCTGCTGCTGCTCCTGTGTTCGCTGCTGGCGACCGCACCGAGAAGCGTGTGCCGATGACTCGCGTACGTGCCACCGTGGCCAAGCGCCTGGTTGAAGCACAGTCGAACATGGCGATGCTGACCACCTTCAACGAAGTCGACATGACTGAAGTCATGGCCCTGCGTTCGAAGTACAAGGACCTGTTCGAGAAGTCCCACAACGGCGTGCGCCTGGGCTTCATGTCGTTCTTCGTGAAAGCGGCCACCGAAGCGCTGAAACGCTTCCCGGCTGTCAACGCTTCCATCGACGGTAACGACATCGTTTACCATGGCTATGCAGACGTCGGCGTTGCCGTGTCCAGCGACCGTGGCCTGGTGGTTCCAGTACTGCGTAACGCCGAGCTGATGAGCCTGGCTGAAATCGAAGGCGGCATCGCGACCTTCGGCAAGAAAGCCCGTGACGGCAAGCTGACCATCGACGAGATGACCGGCGGTACCTTCACCATCACCAACGGTGGTACCTTCGGTTCGATGATGTCGACCCCGATCGTCAACCCGCCACAAGCCGCGATCCTGGGCATGCACAACATCATCCAGCGTCCGATGGCCATCAACGGCCAAGTCGTGATCCGCCCAATGATGTACCTGGCACTGTCTTACGATCACCGCCTGATCGATGGTAAAGAAGCCGTGACTTTCCTGGTGACCATCAAGAACCTGCTGGAAGACCCGGCTCGTCTGCTGCTGGACATCTAAAGACGCAGCTGCAAGTTGCGAGCTACAAGCTGTAGGAAAAAGCAGCTTGGCTTGCAGCTTGTCGCTTGAAGCTTGTCGCTGAATAGAGGATCTATTTTCATGACACAGAAATTTGACGTTGTAGTGATTGGTGCAGGTCCTGGCGGCTACGTTGCCGCCATCAAGGCCGCACAACTGGGCCTCTCGACTGCTTGCATCGAAAAATACACCGACAAGGAAGGCAAACTGGCACTGGGCGGTACCTGCCTGAACGTTGGTTGCATTCCTTCCAAGGCGCTGCTGGACAGCTCCTGGAAATTCCACGAAGCCCAAGACGGCTTCGCGATCCACGGCATCAACCATGCTGGCGTGACCATGGACGTGCCAGCAATGGTCGGCCGTAAAGCCAACATCGTCAAAGGCCTGACTTCCGGCGTTGCGACCCTGTTCAAGGCCAACGGCGTTACTTCCCTGCAAGGCCACGGCAAACTGCTGGCCGGCAAGAAAGTTGAAATCACCAAGCCAGACGGTTCGGTTGAAGTCATCGAAGCCGAGAACGTGATCCTGGCGCCAGGTTCGCGTCCAATCGACATTCCACCGGCTCCAGTCGACCAGAACGTGATCGTTGATTCGACCGGCGCCCTGGAATTCCAATCGGTTCCAAAACGCCTGGGCGTGATCGGCGCTGGCGTGATCGGCCTGGAACTGGGTTCGGTCTGGTCCCGCCTGGGTTCTGAAGTGACCGTGCTGGAAGCCCTGGACACGTTCCTGCTGGCTGCCGACACTGCGGTGTCCAAAGAAGCGCTGAAAACCCTGACCAAGCAAGGTCTGGACATCAAGCTGGGCGCACGCGTGACCGGCTCCAAGGTCAACGGCGAAGAAGTTGTCGTGACCTACACCGACAAGGATGGCGAACAGACCATCACTTTCGACAAGCTGATCGTAGCCGTGGGTCGTCGTCCGGTGACCACCGACCTGCTGGCTTCCGACAGCGGCGTGAACATCGACGAGCGTGGTTTCATCCACGTTGACGATCACTGCGCAACCACCGTTCCTGGCGTGTACGCCATTGGTGACGTGGTGCGTGGCATGATGCTGGCGCACAAGGCTTCCGAAGAAGGCATCATGGTTGTCGAGCGCATCAAGGGCCACAAAACCCAGATGAACTACGACCTGATCCCGTCGGTTATCTACACCCACCCGGAAATTGCATGGGTCGGCAAGAACGAACAGCAGTTGAAAGCTGAAGGCGTTGAAGTTAACGTCGGCACCTTCCCGTTTGCCGCTTCTGGCCGTGCCATGGCAGCCAACGACACCGGTGGTTTTGTCAAAGTCATCGCTGATGCCAAGACTGACCGCGTATTGGGCGTCCACGTGATCGGCCCAAGCGCTGCAGAACTGGTTCAGCAAGGCGCAATCGGTATGGAATTCGGCACCAGTGCCGAGGACCTGGGCATGATGGTCTTCTCCCATCCGACCCTGTCCGAAGCGTTGCACGAAGCAGCGTTGGCAGTGAATGGCGGCGCCATCCACATCGCCAACCGCAAGAAGCGCTAAGCGAGATAATAAGAAACCACGGCGGAGTTGCCCGTCGTGAGCCTTGCGCGCAAGACTCACCGCGGAATATCCGCTGGACGCAGCCTTGCGCAGCTTTACGGGCCTTGAGCCCTGCAAGTTGCGCAAGCAGCAGTCACAGGTGGCGCGGCACTCATAATGAGCGCAGCGCCGAATGCGCAGTACCTAACGAAGACGGTAAAAAGCATGAATCTTCACGAGTATCAGGGTAAGCAGCTGTTCGCTGAATACGGCCTGCCAGTTTCCAAGGGCTACGCAGTAGACACCCCGGAAGCAGCAGCAGAAGCTTGCGACAAAATCGGCGGCAGCGAGTGGGTTGTCAAAGCCCAGGTCCACGCCGGTGGTCGCGGTAAAGCGGGCGGCGTTAAGCTGGTTCGCAGCAAAGAAGACGCCAAGGCCTTCGCACAGCAGTGGCTGGGCAAGCGTCTGGTGACTTACCAGACTGATGCCAATGGCCAGCCAGTCACCAAGATCCTGGTTGAATCGTGCACTGATATCGCTAAAGAGCTGTACCTGGGCGCTGTCGTTGACCGTTCGAGCCGTCGCATCGTGTTCATGGCTTCCACCGAAGGTGGCGTGGACATCGAGAAGATCGCTCACGAAACCCCAGAAAAAATTCTGAAAGCCACTATCGATCCACTGGTTGGCGCTCAGCCATTCCAGGGTCGCGAGCTGGCTTTCCAGTTGGGTCTGGAAGGCAAGCAAGTTGCCCAGTTCGCCAAGATCTTCGTTGGTCTGGCCAAACTGTTCCAGGATCACGATCTGGCCCTGCTGGAAGTGAACCCGCTGGTGATCAAGGCTGACGGCGATCTGCACTGCCTCGACGCCAAGATCAACATCGACGCCAACGCCATGTACCGTCAGCCTAAGCTGAAGACTTTCCACGATCCGTCGCAAGACGATCCGCGCGAAGCGCACGCTGCCAAGTTCGAACTGAACTACGTAGCCCTGGAAGGTAACATCGGTTGCATGGTCAACGGTGCTGGCCTGGCCATGGGTACCATGGACATCGTCAACCTGCATGGCGGCAAACCAGCCAACTTCCTCGACGTGGGCGGTGGTGCTACCAAAGAACGCGTTACCGAAGCCTTCAAGATCATCCTGTCCGACTCCAACGTCGCTGCAGTACTGGTCAACATCTTCGGCGGCATCGTTCGTTGCGACATGATTGCCGAAGGCATCATCGGTGCAGTGAAAGAAGTTGGCGTTAAAATCCCGGTTGTTGTTCGCCTTGAAGGTAACAACGCTGAACTGGGCGCTAAAGTACTGGCAGAAAGCGGTTTGAACATCATCGCGGCTACCAGCCTGACCGACGCTGCTCAACAAGTTGTCAAAGCTGCGGAGGGCAAATAATGAGCGTCCTGATCAATAAAGACACCAAAGTTATCTGCCAGGGTATTACCGGTTCGCAAGGTAGTTTCCACACCCAGCAAGCCATCGAATACGGCACCAAGATGGTTGGCGGCGTAACTCCGGGCAAAGGCGGCACCGAGCACCTGGGCCTGCCAGTGTTCAACACCGTGAAAGACGCTGTAGCAGCCACTGGCGCCACCGCCAGCGTGATCTACGTTCCAGCTCCTTTCTGCAAGGACTCGATCCTGGAAGCAGCATTCGGCGGCATCAAGCTGATCGTGTGCATCACCGAAGGCATTCCTACCCTGGACATGCTGGACGCTAAAGTTAAGTGCGACGAGCTGGGCGTAGTCCTGATCGGCCCTAACTGCCCAGGCGTGATCACTCCAGGCGAATGCAAGATCGGCATCATGCCAGGTCACATTCACTTGCCAGGTAAAGTCGGTATCGTTTCGCGTTCCGGCACCCTGACCTACGAAGCTGTGAAGCAGACCACTGACGCCGGTTTCGGTCAGTCGACTTGCGTCGGCATCGGCGGTGACCCGATCCCAGGCTCGAACTTCATCGACATCCTGAAGCTGTTCCAGGAAGACCCGAAGACCGAAGCGATCGTCATGATCGGTGAGATCGGCGGTTCGGCTGAAGAAGAAGCGGCTGCCTATATCAAGGCACACGTGACCAAGCCGGTTGTTTCCTACATCGCTGGTGTGACTGCCCCTGCGGGCAAGCGCATGGGCCATGCTGGCGCAATCATCTCTGGCGGCAAAGGCACTGCAGACGAGAAATTCGCTGCACTGCAAGACGCAGGCGTTAAAACCGTGCGTTCGCTGGCAGACATCGGCAAGGCCCTGGCCGAGCTGACCGGTTGGGCTGTCAAGTAAGCCTCGCGCTTAGCTGACGCTTCACCACGCAAAGGCCACCTTCGGGTGGCCTTTGTGCTTTCTGCAGGTTGCTGAAAATCAAAATGTGGGAGCGGGCTTGCTCGCGAATGCGGTCTATCAGTTGATACATTCAGTGCTGACCCACCGCATTCGCGAGCAAGCCCGCTCCCACATTCGATTGCGTTCCAGCATTTAGATATACAGATGCGACATCAAAGTGTCGCTTATCGGACAGTCCGCCCCGCAACAGTGCGTTTGTCAGGCTAATTCTGTAATCTAGCCGCCTCTTTATGCGTCCGCATCCCAAAAGGAAGCTGCGCGCTAGACCGGTCGGTCCCCATCAGGGCCGGCAGTATTTCCCTCATCCATAGGGAATCCCTCTCTAAATTCCGATTCAGTAGTGTGGTATTTCCTCAAATGAAAGTGTTGAAAAGCCAGGATGTCCTGGCGCTGGGCTTCATGACGTTTGCCCTGTTCGTGGGCGCTGGCAACATCATCTTCCCGCCAATCGTTGGTTTGCAGTCCGGGCCTCACGTCTGGATGGCAGCGCTGGGTTTCCTGATCACTGCGGTGGGCCTGCCGGTGGTCACCGTGATCGCCCTGGCCAAGGTCGGCGGCGGCATGGACGCGTTGAGCAGCCCGATCGGCAAGATCGCCGGTGGCTTGCTCGCGGCGGCGGCGTATCTGGCGGTAGGGCCGCTGTTCGCCACCCCGCGTACCGCAACCGTGTCGTTTGAAGTCGGCCTGGCGCCGTTGACCGGTGAAAGTCCGCTGGCACTGTTTCTCTACAGCTCGGTGTATTTCCTGGTGGTGTTCTTCGTCTCCCTCTATCCGGGCCGACTGCTGGACACCGTGGGGCGTTTTCTCGCGCCGCTGAAAATCATCGCGCTGGCGATCCTCGGCATCGCCGCGTTTGCCCTGCCGGCCGGCGAAGTGGGCGTGGCTACCCCTGAGTACGTGGCTGCGCCGTTCTCCCAGGGCTTTATCAATGGTTACCTGACCATGGACACCCTGGGCGCGCTGGTGTTTGGCATCGTGATCGTCAACGCGATCCGTTCCCGTGGCGTCGAGTCGCCCAAGCTGATCACCCGCTACGCGATCATTGCCGGCCTGATTGCTGGCGTCGGCCTGGCACTGGTCTACATCAGTCTGTTCCGCCTCGGTTCGGGCAGCCATGCAGTGGCTGCCGGTGCCAGTAACGGCGCTGCGGTATTGCACGCCTACGTGCAGCACACGTTCGGTTCGCTGGGCAGCGGCTTCCTCGCGGTGCTGATCTCCCTCGCGTGCCTGGTCACTGCGGTGGGCCTCACCTGCGCCTGCGCCGAGTATTTCAGCCGCGTCCTGCCGCTGTCCTACAAGGCCCTGGTGGTGATCCTCGCGCTATTCTCGCTGTTCGTGTCGAACCTGGGCCTGACCAAGCTGATTGCGTTCTCGATCCCGGTGCTCACCGCGATCTACCCGCCGTGCATCGTGCTGGTGGCCTTGAGCTTCTGCAAAGATTTCTGGCAGGAACAGGGTCGTATCGTCGGTCCGGTGATGCTGGTGTCGTTCATCTTCGGTTGCATCGACGCACTCAAGGGCGCTGGCCTGGCCGATTGGATGCCGTCGCAACTGGCGCACCTGCCGTTGAGCGAGCAGGGCCTGGCATGGTTGGTGCCTTCGGTGATGACCTTGGGCGTGGCGTTCGTGATTGATCGCATGCTGGGCAAGCGCAGCGAAGCGCTCGCTTAAATAGCCGGCTTCACGCTACATGGAAATGCCCCGTATCAATCGATACGGGGCATTTTTTATGTGTTTGCAACACGATCCCGTAGGAGCCGGCTTGTATTCACCCAACCATCGCTTAATAGGACCCCCATGTCGTTCGTCGAAACCAATCAGATCCACCTGCTTGCCGCCCTCTGGTTTGTCCTGTGCTGGGGCGGCTACACCCGCTATGCCACCTGGAAGGCCCGGGACACTGCGTGCCTGGCCAGTGTGCTGCATCTGTATCGCGAAGACTGGATGCGCCGCATGCTGCTGCGCGACAACCGCATCGCCGACGCCAGTGTGATCGGCAACCTGGAACGCAACGCGTCGTTCTTTGCCTCCAGCACCTTGATCATCCTGGCCGGCATTCTCACCGTGCTCGGTGCCTCAGAGCGCGCGGTGTCGCTGCTGGCTGACATTCCCATGGTGCAGCAGGCGTCCCAGGGCATGTCGGAGATCAAGCTGCTGTGCCTGGCCCTGGTGTTCGTCTATGCGTTCTTCACGTTCAGTTGGTGCATGCGCCAGTACAACTTTGCGGCAGTGCTGGTCGGCTCGGCGCCGATGGTGGGGGAGCGGCATGTGTCGGAGCAGGAGCGCAAGGCGTTTGCGCTACGCGCGGCGCGGGTGATCTCCATGGCTGCCAACCAGTTCAACTTCGGCCTGCGCGCTTATTACTTCGGCATGACCATGCTGGCGTGGTTTGTCAGCCCCTGGTTGTTCATGTTGATGAGTGCCGGGGTGGTGGTCGTGTTGTACCGTCGCGAGTTTCATTCCGACGTACTGCAAGTGATGGTGTATACCCAGACGGACACACCGCCGCCGGAGGCGGTTAAAGAGTCGGCTTAAGTAACCTTGAAATAAAAACACCAGGCAAAGTAAAGCCCGCTATCTAAGCGGGCTTTCTTTTTGCAGCCAAGCTATTTCAAGCCGCGGTATCAAGAACCGCTGGCAGGGGTAGCAGGTGCTGCTTCTTTCGCGGCGGCTTCGTTCGATTCAGCCTGAGCTTTGGCAGCATCGGCGTTTTCTTTCGCAGCGTCGTTCACTTTATCCTGAGCCTTCGCCATATCTTTTTGAGCTTGCTCGGAATGTGCGGCGGCGTCTTGGGCTTTGTCTTCGGATTTCTTATCGCAGGCAGCGAGACCGAGGGCAGCGGCCAACATCATGGAAATAGCTAAAGTCTTGCGCATGGGGTGTTTCTCCTTATTGAAGATATCTACTGGCCTTTCGAGCATGGGCGTTCTGCATTAGTTCCTTTAATTCCACAGATATATAAACCACCGGTGCTAAGGAACTTTCCTGCCCGCCGGCTATTGCACCGATCATCACTAATAAGAGTCTTCCACGAATGACCGAAAATCCCTTGTTAGAGCGTGCGTCGCGCTTTGTATCAGCCTTGCGCCATTGTCAGGTGCTGGGCATCACCGCTCATCAGGCCAGCGAGGAGGGCATCACGCTGCTCATGCCTTATGCGCCGCAACTGGTCGGCGACCCGCGGACCGGCGTCATTCACGGTGGCGCATTGACCTCCCTGATGGACACCGCCTGCGGCATGGCCACCCTGTGCGTGTTGCCGGAGTTCGAGGTGTGCCCGACTCTCGACCTGCGTATCGACTACATGCATCCCGCCGCACCGCACCAGCCTGTCTATGGATTTGCCCAATGCTACCGGGTGACCACCGACGTGATCTTCACGCGCGGCTTTGCCTACCAGGATGACCCACAACAGCCCATCGCCCATGTCGTCGGCACGTTCATGCGCATGGGCAAGCGTCTCAAAGGGGCGCAAGGGTTGAGCAACACGATCAAGGGAGAGCAGGCATGACCCATCGATTCAAGACGCGCCTGGAGCAGGCCCATGAACGCGGCGATTATGCAGCGCTGCTCGAACTGATCCCCTACGCCAAGCTGATCGGTATCGAATGCACCCGGCTTGGGGATGAACTGCTGTTCCGCCTGCCGGCCAACAAGGACAATATTGGTAACCCGATATTGCCGGCGCTGCATGGCGGGGTCATCGCAGGCTTCATGGAGTTGTCTGCCGCGCTGCATCTGCTGGTGTTCACCGGCGCGCCGGGCTTCCCGAAAATCATCGATTTCTCCCTCGATTACCTGCGTGCCGGGCAGTTTCGCGACACCTACGCCAAATGCCAGGTGTGGCGCCAGGGCCGAAGGGTGGCGAATGTGGCGATCACCGCCTGGCAAAGCACGCAGGCTGAGCCCATCGCCACCGCCCGCGCGCATTTCAAGATTGAGGAAGTCGACCGCCCTTGAAATCCTGCTCTTAGCCCCCAACTTTGATGACAACCCGCCGCCAACCCTCAAGGGCGCGGCCACTGCCATCCAATTGGAGTTTGATGACCATGAGTGTGGAAACTCAAAAGGAAACCCTGGGCTTCCAGACCGAGGTGAAGCAACTGCTGCACCTCATGATCCATTCGCTGTATTCCAACAAGGAAATCTTCCTTCGCGAATTGATCTCGAACGCCTCTGACGCTGTCGACAAATTACGTTTCGAAGCCCTGTCCAAGCCTGAATTGCTGGAAGGCGGCGCCGAACTGAAAATCCGCGTGAGCTTCGACAAGGACGCCAAGACCGTCACCCTCGAAGACAACGGCATCGGCATGAGCCGCGAAGACGCGATCACCCACCTGGGGACCATCGCCAAATCCGGCACTGCCGACTTCATGAAAAACCTCTCGGGCGACCAGAAGAAAGATTCGCACCTGATCGGCCAGTTCGGCGTGGGCTTCTACTCGGCCTTCATCGTCGCCGACAAGGTGGAAGTCTTCAGCCGCCGCGCCGGCCTCGACGCCAGCGAAGGCGTGCATTGGTCCTCGAAAGGCGAGGGCGAATTCGAAATCGCCACGATCGACAAGGCTGATCGCGGCACGCGCATCGTCCTGCACCTCAAGTCCGGTGAAGATGAATTCGCCGATGGCTGGCGCCTGCGCAACATCGTCAAGAAGTACTCCGACCACATCGCCCTGCCGATCGAGCTGCCGAAAGAACCAGCGGCCGCCGAAGGCGAAGAGGCACCTGCCCAGGAATGGGAAGTGGTCAACCGCGCCAGCGCGCTGTGGACCCGTCCGCGTACCGAGATCAAGGACGAGGAATACCAGGAGTTCTACAAGCACATCGGTCACGACTACGAAAACCCGCTGAGCTGGAGCCACAACAAGGTCGAAGGCAAGCTGGAATACAGCTCGCTGCTCTATGTGCCGGCCCGCGCGCCGTTCGACCTGTACCAGCGTGAAGCGCCAAAAGGCCTGAAACTCTACGTACAGCGCGTGTTCGTCATGGACCAGGCGGAATCCTTCCTGCCGCTGTACCTGCGCTTCATCAAGGGCGTGGTCGACTCCAACGACCTGTCGCTGAACGTGTCGCGGGAAATCCTGCAAAAAGACCCGATCATCGACTCGATGAAGTCGGCGCTGACCAAGCGCGTGCTCGACATGCTGGAAAAACTGGCGAAGAACGAGCCTGAGCAATACAAGGGCTTCTGGAAAAACTTCGGCCAAGTCATGAAAGAAGGCCCGGCGGAAGATTTTGCCAACAAGGAAAAAATCGCCGGCCTGCTGCGTTTTGCCTCCACCCAAGGCGACGACGGCGAGCAGAACGTTGCCCTGGCCGAATACCTGGCACGCGCCAAGGAAGGCCAGGACAAGATCTACTACCTCACCGGCGAAACCTACGCGCAGGTCAAGAACAGCCCGCACCTGGAAGTCTTCCGCAAGAAAGGCATCGAAGTGCTGCTGCTGACCGACCGTATCGATGAGTGGCTGATGAGCTACCTCAACGAGTTCGACGGCAAATCCTTCGTCGACGTGGCTCGTGGTGACCTGGACCTGGGTAACCTCGACTCCGAAGAAGAGAAGAAAGAAGCCGAAGAAGTCGCCAAGTCCAAAGAAGGCCTGGTTGAGCGGATCAAGGCGTCCCTGGGCGACGTGGTCAGCGAGGTGCGGGTTTCCCACCGCCTCACCGATTCCCCGGCGATCCTGGCTATCGGCGAGCAGGACCTGGGCATGCAGATGCGTCAGATCCTGGAAGCCAGCGGCCAGAAGGTACCGGACTCCAAGCCGATCTTCGAATTCAACCCGGCTCACCCGCTGATCGAGAAACTCGACGGCGAGCAGAGCGAAGAGCGTTTTGGCGACCTGTCGCACATCCTCTTCGACCAGGCGGCCCTGGCCGCTGGCGACAGCCTGAAAGACCCGGCCGCCTATGTGCGCCGACTGAACAAGCTGTTGGTGGAACTGTCGGTTTAACACCGTTGTAGAAAAACCCGCTTCGGCGGGTTTTTTCATTTGTAGCGCTTCATTGCAGGTGCACGTCTGTCGATGAAAAACTCGATGGCACTGCGTTCATTCAGGATGCTCGCGCTATTGTTGACGTTCTTCCCGAGCAAGCGTGCGCCTACACACCTCAACTGGAGTAAATGATGAGCCAAGTCACTGTGCGTTCCGTGGTCTATCAGATTGATGGCCAGTCTTATGAAAGCCGCCTGGCATTCGATGCCAGCCACAAGGGCCCGCTGCCGGGTCTGCTGATGGCGCCGAACTGGATGGGTGTGAGTGCGGGGGCCGAAGAAATCGCCAAGACCGTCGCCAGCAAAGGCTATGTGGTGCTGATCGCCGACCTGTACGGGCAAACGGTGCGCCCATCGAACGGCGATGAAGCCGGTGCAGCGATGATGCCGCTGAAAAATGACCGCCCGTTGTTGAACAAGCGCATGCAAGCAGCGTTTGAGCAACTGCAAGGCCAGACCGAAGCCGCAGTGGACACCTCGAAACTGGCTACCTTTGGCTTCTGTTTCGGTGGCTGCTGCTCTCTGGAGCTGGCGCGTACCGGTGCGCCGCTCAAGGCTGCCGTGTCGTTCCACGGCACCCTCGACACGCCGAACCCGGCGGACGCGAAGAACATCAAGGGTTCCGTGCTGGTGCTGCACGGTGCTTCCGACCCGTTGGTGCCGAAAGAGCAACTGCCGGCCTTTGAAGATGAAATGAACGCGGCCGGTGTGGATTGGCAACTGCTGAGCTACGGCGGCGCGGTGCATTCCTTTACCGACCCGCATGCCAATGTGCCGGGCAAGATGATGTACGACGCAAAGACCGCTGCGCGGGCTTTCCAGTCGATGCATAACTTGCTGGATGAAGTGTTCAAGGGCTGAAGCTTGAGCGCCTGTCAGGGCGTCTTAGCGGCCAAGCCTACTCCCACAACACAGTTGAATGTGGGAGCTGGCTTGCCTGCGAAGGCTATCTGACAGGCAACTCGATCCTGTCGGTTTCTCCCGGCACCGTCGGCCAATCCCCAGCCGCCCAGCGCTGCCTGGCCTGCTCGATCAGCGCCGGATCGCTCGCGACAAAATTCCAATTGATCCGCCGTGGCCCATCCAGTGGCGCGCCGCCAAACACCACCAAGTGGCAATCACTGTCGGCAAACAACGTCATTGCCTGCCCGGGCTCCAGCACCACCAGGCTGTTGACATCCAGCACCTCGCCGTCCAACTGCGCTTCACCGTCCAGCACATACACGGCGCGTTCCTCATGCTCATCCGGGATCAGCAGGGTAGTGGCCGTCTGCATCTGCACCTCGGCATACAGCGTGGGTGACAGCACCGGCACCGGCGATTTCAGGCAAAAGCCGCTGCCCGCGATCATGCGGATCGTCACACCCAGATTGTTACTCACCGGCAGGCTCGCGGCTGGGTGATGGCTGTAGTGCCCGGGTCCGTTTTCGTGGTCCTTGGGCGAAGCCAGCCACACTTGCAGCCCGTGCAGGCTGAAGCCACTGGCCTTGAGCGCCTCGGGCGTGCGCTCGACGTGGGCAATTGCGCTGCCGGCAGTCATCCAGCTGACATCGCCGGCCTGTACCACCTGGTCCGAACCCAGGCTGTCCTTGTGCTGCAGTGCGCCGTCGAACAGGTAGGTCAGGGTCGACAGGCCGATATGCGGGTGCTGGCGGATATTCATGCCGCTGCCCGGTGCGTAGCGGGTGGGCAGCATATGGTCGAAAAACACAAAAGGCCCGACGCTGCGGCATTCCCGCGAAGGCAGCGGGCGCAGGATGGGCTGGCCTTCGACATCTTCGGGGCGCGGGCGGATCACGGTGAGGGCGGTCATGGTGCATCCCAGTCTGAGCGGGTTAGGTGGCTTTGAGCATAACCCGCCCGACGGGAGGTTGCCGCTATTGGCTGAAGGCGCCTTCCGATAATGTTGTCTCGATGGTGACTTCGGCCGTGGTCATCAGCTTGTGCACCGGGCAGCGATCTGCCACGCGATGCAGTTCGTCGCGCTGCTCGTCAGTCAGCACGCCCTTGAGGGTCAGCTTGACGGCGAGCTTGTATTTACCCTTTTGCTCTTCACTGGCGTCGTGGCTGACTTCTACGGTCACGCCGGTCAGCGGGATGTCTTTTTTCTGGGCGTAGAGCTTGACGGTCAAGGCCTTGCACGAGGCCAGCGCGGCATCGAAGTAGTCGTGGGGGGAGGGCGCCGAATCGTCACCGCCCAGGCTTTTGGGCAGGTCGGTAAACAGCTCGTGGTTGTTGATGTTGACGCTGTGACGGAAGTTGTCGGCGTTCAACGTATTGACGGTAACAGGCATGGCAAACCTCACAGAGTGGCAGGATGAAGGTCATGCAGTTATAGAGCATGCTGGCACTTCGGTGTTCCGCGATTTTTGCCGGCTGAACCCCGGCAAGGCGCGCAAGGTCTACCAGAGTCAGCCCCTATCGAGGTTTTATCGTGCCCTGGACCCGCCTGAGTCTTGCCCTGTTACTCACTGCCACCAGCCTGGCCGTCCACGCGCGTGACTATGCCTACAGCGACGCGCACCTGCATTACGTGGATTTTTTCCAGGAGACGGCAGGCATGGACAAGCTGCTCAAGGCCATGGCCGATAACCGCATCGAGCACGTGATGATTTCCGGTATCCCGGTAGCGAAGAAGTGGCACGAAGACGAACCCAAGCGCCCGCGCTACTACGCTGGTGATGACGCCGATGCCTATTGGTACAGTGCCACCGATGTGATCGTTGCGGCGGCGGTGACTAAACTGACGCCTGAACAGCGCCAGCACTTTCATCCCTTCCTCAGTGGCTTCAACCCCAACGACAAGAACTCGGCCGCGCACATCCAGCGCATGCTCGACCTCAATCCCGGGCTGTGGCAAGGCATCGGCGAGGTGTTCACCCGCCATGACGACCTGACGGCCCTGACATCCGGCGATACCCCGCGCGCGAATAACGAAGCCATGACCCGCATCTATCACCTGGCGGCCGAGAACGACCTGCCGGTGATGCTGCACTCCAATATCACCTCCAAGCGCGAACGGAATCCGCTGTACCTGGCCGAAGTGGAGGAATCACTGCGCAACCATCCGCACACGCGCTTTATCTGGGCGCATGCCGGCACCAGCAAGGAAATCCATCGCCACCAGGTGCAGATGGATTTTTTACTGCCCACCTTGAGTCGGCTGCTGGAGGCCTATCCCAACCTGTACATCGACCTGTCCTGGAGCATGCTCACGCCTTACTTGCTGGATGACGCGGGTAAGCCTCGGCCAGAGTGGACAGCGTTGGTGGAGCGCTTCCCGGAGCGTTTTATGCTGGGGTCGGACGTGGTAGGGCGTTTCAACAAGCTGGGTAAGGAGATGCACCGCTTCGAGCCCTTCCTCGACGCGCTCCCTGAGGACATTGCCCACAAGGTGGCGCGGGATAACTTCCTGGCCATCCTGCCTAAAGCGCCTCGCGATTTGCCTCCTCGTTGATATCGCGTTTTGGTCTTACGCAATCGGGCGAGGACGCCGATAACGTTCAGGAGACCGGCTGCAGGTGGATGCAGCGCTTCTGGAAGGAACCTACGCAATGAATGTTCGCAGTTTGAATATCGCCCCACGCGCCGGCTTGGGCTTTGGCGTATTGGCATTGATGGTGTTTGCCCTGGGCGGCTTTGCCCTTTTGCAGATGGCCAATATGCGCCAGCAATCGGATCAGGTGGAGAACAACTGGCTGCCCAGCGTGATGGCGGTGGGGGAGATGAGCCAGGACCTGCTGCGGGTGCGCGCGCTGACCTTGCGCTTGCTGCTTAACCGCGAGCCCGAGGCGCTGGCGCAGAACGAGCGCAAGCTCAATGACCTCAAGAGCGGCTTGCATCACGCGCAGACCCTTTACGAAGCGCTGATCGTGCTGCCCGAGGAGCGCACGCTGTTTGACCGCTTCAAGGTCCAGGAACAGCAATACCTGCAACGCCAGGAACAGGTGATGGGGTTTTCCAGGGCCAATCAGCTGGAGGACGCTATCAGGGTGGTCAACGGCGAGATGAATCAACTCGCCGATGAGATGGCCGCGACCCTGCGCGACCTGGTCAATCTGAATAAGACCAACGCCAACCTGGCGGCAAGCCTGGCGCAGAGTGTGTTCAGCCAGTCGCGCAGTTGGGTGATCGGCATGATCGTGCTCACGGCGTTGATTACCATCGGGCTGGCGGTGTGGCTGACGCGCAGCATTGTGTTGCCACTGGCGCAGTCGTTGAAGGTCGCCCAGGGCGTTGCCAGTGGCGATCTCACCGGCAACATAAGCGTCACCGGCAACGACGAGCCCGCGCGCCTGCAGCAGGCGCTCAAGGGCATGCAGGAGAACCTGCGCGACACTATCCGGCGTATTTCCGAGTCGTCGAACCAGTTGGCGTCGGCTTCCGAGGAACTCAGTTGTGTCACCGAGGACGCCACGCGCGGCCTGCATCAGCAAAACCAGGAAATCGAACAGGCGGCCACGGCGGTCAACCAGATGACGGCAGCGGTGGAGGAAGTGGCGAGTAACGCCGTGGCCACCTCCCAGGCCTCGCGCGAGTCCGACCGCATTGCCCAGCAAGGGCGTGAGCAGGTGCACCAGACGGTGGTGTCCATCGAGGCGCTGGCCACTGACGTGACCGACAACGTGACGCAGGTCGAGGACCTGGCGCAAAAGGTCTATGGCATCAGCAAGGTGCTGGACGTGATCCGCTCGATTGCCGAGCAGACCAACCTGCTCGCACTGAATGCGGCCATCGAGGCGGCGCGGGCCGGGGATGCCGGGCGCGGCTTTGCGGTGGTGGCCGATGAAGTGCGTGCCCTGGCCCATCGTACCCAGCAGTCGACCCAGGAAATCGAGCAGATGATCAGCGGCATTCAGCAGGGCACCGACCAGGCGGTCAGTTCGATGCAACAGAGCAACAGTCGCGCGCGTTCCACTCTGGATATCGCCAAGTCGGCGGGGATGGCACTGGAGGAAATTGCCTCGGCGTTTACCTTGATCAACGAGCGCAACCTGGTGATCGCCAGTGCTTCCGAGCAACAGGCGGCGGTGGCGCGGGAGGTGGATCGCAATTTGATGAACATTCGCGACCTGGCGCACCAGACATCGACCGGGGCGAACCAGACCAGCGCGGCGAGCCAGGAGTTGTCGCGGCTGGCGGTGGACCTGAATTCGATGGTGGCGCGGTTTTCAGTGTAGGGCAGCAGGTCGAGCTGGCGCCATCGCAGGCAAGCCAGCTCCCACATTTGGCTGTATTCACACTTCAAAATGCGGGAGCTGGCTTGCCTGCGATAGAGGCGCCGCGGTCTCGCCTGTAATCACCCACAAAAAAGCCCCGAACCAGTCGGGGCTTTTTATTGGGTCGAGCTACAGGTCTTACTTACCCTGCCAGCGTTTCAGTACCAGGGTGGCGTTGGTGCCACCGAAGCCGAAGCTGTTGCTCATCACGGTGTCGATCTTGGCGTTCTCGACGGTCTTGGTCAGGATCGGCATATCGGCGACGACCGGGTCGATCTCGTCGATGTTGGCCGAACCGGCCATGAAGTTGCCTTCCATCATCAGCAGGCAGTAGATCGCTTCGTGAACGCCGGCGGCGCCCAGGGAGTGACCGGACAGGCTCTTGGTGGAGCTGATGGCTGGCGCCTTGTCGCCGAATACCGCACGCACACCTTCCATTTCCTTGGCGTCACCGACCGGAGTCGACGTGCCGTGGGTGTTCAGGTAGTCGATTGGGGTATCCACGGTGGACATGGCCATCTGCATGCAACGGATGGCGCCTTCACCGCTTGGCGCAACCATGTCGTAGCCGTCGGAGGTCGCGCCGTAGCCGACGATTTCCGCGTAGATCTTGGCGCCACGGGCGAGGGCGTGTTCCAGCTCCTCGACCACCACCATGCCGCCACCGCCGGCGATGACGAAACCGTCACGCTTGGCGTCGTAGGCGCGGGAGGCCTTCTCCGGAGTTTCGTTGTACTGGGTGGACAGTGCGCCCATGGCGTCGAACAGGAACGACTGGCTCCAATGTTCTTCTTCACCGCCGCCGGCGAACACGATGTCCTGCTTGCCCAGCTGGATCTGCTCAACGGCAGTCCCGATGCAGTGGGCGCTGGTGGCGCAGGCGGAGGAAATCGAGTAGTTCACGCCCTTGATCTGGAATGGCGTGGCCAGGCAGGCGGAAACGGTGCTGCCCATGGTCCGCGTGACGCGGTAAGGGCCTACACGCTTGACGCCTTTTTCGCGCAGGATGTCCAGCGCTTCCATCTGGTTCAGGGTGGATGCGCCGCCCGAACCGGCGATCAGGCCGGTGCGTACGTTCGAAACCTGGTCTTCGCTCAGGCCGGAGTCGGCAATCGCGTCTTTCATGGCCAGGTAGGCATAGGCGGCAGCGTGGCCGACGAAGCGGTAGATCTTGCGATCGATCAGTTCTTCGAGGGGCAGGTCGATGGAGCCGGAAACCTGGCTACGCAGACCCATTTCGGCATATTCCGGGTTGAAGCGGATGCCAGGGCGACTTGCACGCAGGTTAGCGGTGACGGTCTCTTTGTCATTGCCCAGGCAAGAAACGATGCCCAGACCAGTGATAACGACGCGGCGCATGCGGATAACCCTTAAAAGTTGTCAGTGGAAGTGAATACGCCGACCCGAAGGCCTTCGGCAGTATAGATCTCGCGACCGTCGACGCTCACCGAACCATCGGCGATGGCGAGGTTCAGCTTGCCCTTGAGGACGCGCTTGATCTGAATGTTGTAGGTGACTTTCTTGGCGGTCGGCAGGACCTGGCCAAAGAACTTCACTTCGCCCGAACCCAGGGCACGGCCGCGGCCCGGCAGGCCTTGCCAGCCGAGGAAGAAACCGACCAGCTGCCACATGGCGTCGAGGCCCAGGCAGCCCGGCATCACAGGGTCGCCTTCGAAATGGCAGGCGAAGAACCACAGGTCCGGGGTGATATCCAGCTCGGCGACCAATTCACCTTTGCCGTACTTGCCACCCTCTTCGCTGATATGGGTGATGCGATCCACCATCAGCATGTTCGGGGCGGGCAGTTGCGCGTTACCTGGGCCGAACAGCTCACCGCGACTGCAGCGCAGCAGGTCTTCCCGAGTAAAGGCGTTTTGTTTGGTCATGCGAGCTCCTCAATAATCCCATGCGGCAGGGTAGGGCAAATCTTCCCGAACCGAATGAAGCGTTCATGCTTCATGTCGGCAGCCTACACATAGACTATTGCGTTGTAGTGAAAGTCACAGCGGCAAGGTACTGAATGTACACTTGTTCACTGAAATTTTAAACCGGGCCTGTTTATCGGCCCGTTTGGGTGCCTAAGACTGCCGCACTTTCGTCTTTCACGCCAGTCGGAAGTGGCTGATGGCGCGGCGCTATTGCACCCAACGCTGCAGTATTTGCTGCAAATCCGTGCGTTTGAACGGCTTGGCCAGGTAATCGTTCATTCCCGCTGCGAGACACGCCTCACGGTCGCCCTGCAGGGCGTTCGCGGTGAGGGCGATAATCGGCAGGTCGGCGCAGCCCGGCAACTGGCGAATCTGGCGGGTCGCTTCATAGCCGTCGATCAGCGGCAGCCGGCAATCCATCAGGATCGCAGTGAAAATCAGGCTCTCGGCGCTGCGGATCGCCTCGGCGCCGTCGGTGGCCAGACTGACCTGGAAGCCCAGGCTGCGCAGCATGGCTTCGACCACCGTGCGGTTCACCGGATTGTCCTCCACCAGCAACACATGGCGACCCTCTCCGGCGCTGGTCTTGCCTTCGGCGTTGGCGGCAATCGCCGGCACGCTGTGCTGGTCGATGGCCAGCGGGATTTCCAGGGTAAACACCGAGCCACGGCCTTCTTCGCTCTGGGCGCGCAAAGTGCCACCCATGCGCTCGGCCAGGGTACGGGCGATGGGCAGGCCAAGGCCGGTGCCGCCGTAACGTCTTGAAATGGAACTGTCAGCCTGCTGGAACGCATCGAACATCAATTCCAGGCGTTCGGCGGAAATCCCGATGCCACTGTCGCGCACGGTGCAGGTGAACCACACCAGTTCATGGTCCAGGGTCTGCCAATGGGGCTCGACGCTGACGGTGCCGTGCTCGGTGAACTTCAGCGCATTGCCGATCAGGTTCACCAGGATCTGGCGGATACGCGTCGGATCGCCCTGCACCCGCAGGGTGTCCATGCCGGGCGGGATCGGCAGCTGCAGCGCCAACCCGCGCTGCTGGGCGCTGTGCTGGAAGGCCTGGGCGCAGCTGTTGATCAGGTCCGCCAGGTTGAACGGAATGTGCTCCAGCTCGAGGGCGGCGCGCTCGATGCGCGAGAAGTCGAGGATGTCGTTGATGACCTTGAGCAGGTGCTCGGTGGACTCCGAGGCCAGCGCCGCGTATTCGGTCTGCTCCTCGGTCATCTCGGTGGTTTCCAGCAACTGCAGCATGCCCAGCACGCCGTTCATCGGCGTGCGCAGCTCATGGCTCATCATCGCCAGGAAGTCTGACTTGGCGTTGTTGGCGCGCTCAGCCTCCTCGCGGGTCTGGATCAACTGCGCCATGGCCTGCTGCTGTTCGCGACTGGCCTGGTTGAGGCCTTCGGCGAGGTTGTTGATATGCCGCGACAGGTCGCCCAGTTCCGAGTCATCGACAATCGGCAGCGGCGTCTTGTAGTCGCCTTGCTGGATGGCTTTCACCGCGTGGCCCATGGCGCTGATCGGCTGCGACAGGCTGGCGGCCAGGCGCCGTGCGAGCAGGAAGGTAAACAGCAGGGCGAACAGCGCGAGGATCCCGGCCTTGAACAGGATTTCCTGCTGGCGCTGGCTGAACGCATCGTTGGACATGCCGACAATCACCCGGCCCAGGTAGTCCGCGCGGGGTGCCTTGGGTTCGTTGAGGTTGTCCTGGAAAAAGTCGTTGCCCAGCTGGATATGCTGCAGGCGGATCGGCGCCTGGAAGACTTTCACCGACAGCGAGCGGTCATGTTTTTCCGAGGGCTGCTCGACGTAGACGAGGATGTTCTCGCTGCTGTCCTGGATCTCCAGGAAGCGCACGTGGGGCGTGGCCAGCGTGGCGCGCAGCAGGCTGTCGAGCACGTCGTTGTTGCCGGAAATCACCCCGTATTCAGTGGCCGGCGCCAGTTGGTTGGCGATCAGTTGGCCGGTGTGGTCGAGTTCCTGGCGCAGGTCCTGGATACGCACGAAGGTGAAGAAGCTGATCAACAGCAACGTCAGCAACAGCGCCGGGCCCAGGGTGATGAGCTGGGTGCGGGTGTTGATGTCCCAACGACGACGCAAGGTCATGGGTGTTTTTCTCCTTCGGCCAATCGGGCGGCGACGCTGGCGTCGTCCACCTGTTCGATGCCCAGTGAGCGCGCAACTTGCGGGTTGCCGACGACTTTGAAGTGTCTCGGGTACAGCGCGCGCGGCCAGGTGGCGGGCGGTTGCTCAAGCAAATGGTCGAGCACGGTCAGCCAGTCGGCCTGGTCGCTGTAAGTGCTGGCCAGGCTGCCGGCCCGCACGAACCCGGCGTTCGGTCCCACCAACGGCAATTGTTGGGCGTAGCTGCTGAGCAACAGGTTCTTCGCGGTTTTCGGGTTGTAGAGTTGTGGATCGTCGAGGCCGAGCAGCACGTCGCTGTTTCTGAACAGCGATTGCAGCGGGCGGCTGTCGTTAATGTTGTCCCAGCGCTGTGGCACGATTTCCAGGCCCAGCAGCGTGGCCTGCTGGCGCAACTCGGGCAGCAGGAATTCGCTGTCGGCGCTGTAGAGCACGCCAATGCGCTGCGCTTGCGGCAGGATATTGTTGATCAGGCGCAGTTGGCGCTCCAGCGGCGGGTCGCTCCACAGCAGGGTAATGCGTGGATGCTGGGTGCTGCCCGGCCGTTCATGGGCTTGCAGGCGGCTGATGCGCAGCACCAGGGTCGGCGGGCCCTGCGCGTCCTGCAGGCGCCAGTCGAGGCCGGGCAGGTCGAGCAGGATCAGGCGGGTCGTGGCCGGCAGGTGGCTGGGGGCCGGCAGGTCCTTGAGGGGCGTGAAGGTGACGTGGTCGTGCGGTCGTTGCTCGGCCAGGGCCCGGGTAAAGGCCTGCACGCCGGCGCCGTCCTCGGCAGCGGTCAACAGGATCTCGGCACTCCAGGCCGGTGTGGCCAGCAACAGACAGGCCAGCAGCACGCTGCGCCGGCAGAGTGTGTAGAGGTCAATAAAGAAGAAGGTCATCCGTGACGAGTCGCCCATATCAGAACTCTAACTCCGCGCTGAAGTAGAGTACGTGACGGTGGTCGTAATTGTTATCGGCCCATGTCGTGGGCTGGTTATCGAGGCGTTGTTGCAGCATGCCGGCCAGCTCCACATTGGCTTTGCCCAGGGCAATACGCTTGGCCACGCGCAGGTCGACCCGTTCGAAGCGATATTGGTTGAGTGCGTCGTCGCCATAGTAGAACAGCGCGCTGGACCAGCCGTGGCCCCATTCGCGCAACCAGCCGGCCGAGCCACTGTTACGCGCGGTCTGCGCTTTGTCCAGCGGATTGCTGGAGCTGGCATCCACATAAGCATAGGTGAGCCGCAGGCGGTCGGCGTTGCTCATGCGCCAGTCGAATTGCGATTCGGCACCGCTGAACCGTGCGCTGTTGGCGTTGCTGGCAATGTACTGGTTGTTGCGCAGCGGCGAGCTGATCATGTCGGTGATTTCGTCGTAGAACAGCTTGACGTCCATGTTCAGCCCGATATCGGCAAAGAAACCGTTGTAGCCCAGTTCCCGCGAGCGCATCAGTTCTTTGTCGAGGTTGCCCGGGCCGCGCGTCTTCACGAAGTACTGGCCGCTGGTCTGGCCATAGGCCGGGGAGCTGAGGTTGGTGACGCGATAGCTCCAGTTGACATTGTTTTCGAACATGTCCGGCGAGCGGATTGCCTCGGAGTACACCGCGCGCAGGCCGTGGCGCGGGTTGATCAGGTAGTTGACCGCCACCCGCGGCGTCAGCGAGTTGCCGCTCAGGTGCGTGTCTTCATACATCGCGCCGCCCTGCAGCAGCCAATGTTCGCTGGCGCGCCATTCCAGTTGGCCGAACAGGCGCCAGGTGGTGTCGTCCAGGGTGCCGTTGAAGTAGGTGTCGGAATCGGCCCGGTCGTAGCGATAATTCATACCGCTGACCAGGCGCAGGCTGTCGGACAGGCTGAGGGTGTCCTGGACCTCGATGTCATAGCGGCTTTCGCGGGTGCTTTGGTCGATATCGCCGCACACGCTCTGGTTGTTGCCGTCGCGCCACTGGTCCAGCACCCGGTTGGCCAGCGCTTGCTCGGCAGCGCTGCCGGGTGGCGCGCTGCCCTGGCTGTAGGTGTCCATGTGGCGGGCGAGCCGCTCGGCGTAGTTGGGGTTCATCTGCCACAACTGGGTCAGTTCCGGACTGAACGAGACCTTGGCGTCGCAGGCCTTCCAGACTTGCTGGCGGTCCCACTGTTGCGCAGAGCCCTGGATGTACAGGCTGTGGTCGGGGTTGAAGTCGAAATTCCAGCGCAGGGAGCCGGCATAGTCCTTGGATTTGACGTCGGAATTGTTACCGCCTTCGGTAATCCCAGCGAAGACCGGGGTGTAGGTATAAGGCCGTTGATTGGTGCCTTCCTTGGCATCCAGTTGCCAGTCGATACTCTGCTGCGCATTCAACGTCTGGCTCACCGCCAGGCTGAAGCGGTTGAGGCGGCGGCTGTCACGGCGATCGGCGCCGCTGGCGTCAGTGTCGAAACCGTCGTCCTGCTGGCCGGACAGCGACAAGCGCAGATCGCCGGTTTCCCAACCCACGCCCTGGCTGGCATAGAAGTCATTGATGCCCCGTTCGCCGCGCACCACCTTGACCCTTGAGCCATGGCTGTTGGCCGGCGAGCGCGTGAGGATATTGACCACCGCCATCAATGCATTGGCGCCGTAACTGACGGTGTTGGGCCCGCGAAAAACCTCGATGCGCTCGATGTCTTCCATGGCCACCGGAATATCGCTCCAGTCCACCGTGGCCAAGCCGGCGCGGTACACCGAGCGGCCGTCGATCAGCACCTGCATGCGCCGCGCATCGCTGGCGCTGGTGCCGTGGTAGTTCACTGCCGCCTGGTTGCCGGTGGTGTAGCCGACCATCATCCCCGGTACCAGGCGCAGCAGTTCGCTGATGTCGCGTGCGCCGCTGGCCTTGATCAGCTCGCTGTCGATCACGGTCATGCTGCCGGGCACCGCGGCGGCCGATTGCTTCAGGCGCGTGGCGGTCAACACTTGCGGCAGCGGCTGGCTGTCGAGGAACAGGTCGTCGGCCAATACCGGTGCACTGCACAACAGCATCAGCCACAGAGATGAACGGGGAGGAGGGCCCAAATACACGGCACGGCCTTGATAATTACGGATAGCCGCCCATGTTAACTGAGGTAGGGTCTTTTGCCAGTCGTCGGACTTGCAATTACTTCACCCGCGCGCGGCATTTTCCGACAAGCGTACGAATTCATACGGGGGCTGGCCGCAAGCGGGTCGCTCCGTATAATGCCGCCATCGCCACTGGTATGGATTAACGGATTGCATATGACTGAACAGCGCCCTATTGCGGTCCTGGGAGGCGGAAGTTTTGGTACCGCCGTGGCTAACCTGCTGGCTGAGAACGGCCATCCGGTACGGCAGTGGATGCGTGATCCCGAGCAGGCCGAGGCCATTCGGGTGCACCGCGAAAATCCGCGTTACCTCAAGGGCATCAAGATTCTTCCCGGGGTCGAGCCGGTTACAGACCTGCTGGCCACCCTGACCGAGTGCGACCTGTGCTTCGTCGCCCTGCCTTCCAGCGCCTTGCGCTCGGTGCTGGCGCCGCACGCCGACCGGTTGGCGGGCAAGCTGCTGGTCAGCCTGACCAAGGGCATCGAGGCGCAGACCTTCAAGCTGATGAGCGAGATCCTCGAAGAGATCGCCCCGCAGGCGCGCATCGGCGTGCTCTCCGGGCCGAACCTGGCGCGGGAAGTGGCCGAGCACGCGCTGACCGCCACCGTGATCGCCAGCGAAGATGAAGCGTTGTGCGAGCGCGTGCAGGCGGTGCTGCATGGCCGCACCTTCCGCGTCTACGCCAGCAGTGACCGCTTTGGCGTCGAGCTGGGCGGCGCGTTGAAGAACGTCTACGCGATCATCGCCGGCATGGCCGTGGCGCTGGGCATGGGCGAAAACACCAAGAGCATGCTGATCACCCGCGCCCTGGCAGAAATGACCCGCTTTGCGGTGAACCAGGGCGCCAACCCGATGACCTTCCTCGGGCTGGCGGGCGTGGGCGACTTGATCGTCACCTGCTCGTCGCCGAAAAGCCGCAACTACCAGGTAGGGTTCGCCCTCGGCCAGGGCCTGAGCCTGGACGACGCGGTGACGCGGCTCGGCGAAGTGGCCGAAGGGGTCAACACCCTCAAGGTGCTCAAGGCCAAGGCCCAGGAAGTCGGCGTGTACATGCCGCTGGTCGCCGGGCTGCACGCGATCCTGTTCGAAGGGCGCACCTTGAACCAAGTCATCGAGTTGTTGATGCGGGCCGAGCCTAAAACCGATGTCGATTTTATTTCCACCAGTGGTTTCAACTGAGGAACGCGTCATGAACGATCCCAAAGCAGCCCCCAAGTACGAGTCGATTGCCCTGCGCATCCTGTGGATGCTGGTGTTTGCCCTGGTGTGGCAAGTCGCGCAGTTCCTGCTCGGCGCGTTGGTGGTGGTGCAACTGATCTACCGCCTGGTCTACGGCGCCCCGAACCTGGGCCTGATGAACTTCGGCGACAGCCTCAGCCAATTCCTCGCGCAGATCGGCCGTTTCGGCAGCTTCCATACCGAGCAGAAGCCCTGGCCTTTCGCCGATTGGCCAACCCCACGCGCACCAGAGGGCGAGGCCGCCCACAGCGTGCCGCCGGCACCGCACCCGGTGCGCGATGAAGAGCCGAAACTGTGAAGCTCTGGGTCTTGCGCCACGGCGAGGCCGAAGGGCATGCACGGTCGGACGCCGAGCGTAACCTCACCGAGCATGGCCGCGCCGAAGTGTTGCGCAGTGCTGCGCACCTGATCGGCCAGCCGCTCAGCGCCATCCTCGCCAGCCCCTATGTGCGGGCGCAACAGACCGCGCACCTGGTGCGCGAGGCCTTGGGCTTCCAGCCGGAGATTCGCACGGTGCCGTGGCTGACCCCCGACGGCAACCCGCAGCAGGTGCTGGAAAAACTCGACACCGATGACAACGTGCTGCTGGTCAGCCATCAGCCACTGGTCGGCAGCCTGATCAGCTTTCTGCAGCATGGCCATCTGCGCCAGCCGCAGCCGATGTACACCGCCAGCCTGGCGGAACTGGAAGGCGACTTCCCGCTGGCGGGGCTGATGAGCCTGGTCAGCGTGAACAATCCGTAGGCGTTATCGCGGCTTTGTGTGTGCTATATAGTCAACCGAGCAAGTGCTTGGTTGGCTATCGTCGGACCACAAAGGAGCGCGTCCCATGCCCGTCGCTTTTCGTTTGCCGTTGCAGGTCTTCTTCGAACGTGAAGCGCGGCATCCGCGCAAGACTTTGCTGGTGCAGCCCGTTGGCGGGGGAGTCGTACACTCCCTCACCTGGGGTGAAGTCGGCCACCAGGCCCGTTGCGCCGCGCACTGGCTGCGCGCGCGCGAGCTGCCCGCCGGTTCGCACATTGCCCTGATCTCGAAAAACTGTGCCCACTGGATCATCGCCGACCTGGCAATCTGGATGGCCGGGCATGTCTCGGTGCCGCTGTACCCCAACCTGACTGCCGACTCCGTCGCCCATGTGCTGACCCATTCCGAGGCGGCCCTGGTGTTTATCGGCAAACTCGACGACTGGCCCGCCATGGCCCCCGGGGTCGCCGCAGGCGTGCCGACAGTCAGCCTGCCGCTATGCCCGGCGGGCGCATTCGACTTCAGTTGGGACGACCTGCAAGCCTGCCCGCCGATCGAGGATGAGCCACTGCCCGCCGCGTCGAACCTGGCCACCATCATCTACACCTCAGGAACCACCGGCCTGCCCAAAGGCGTGATGCACAGCTTTGGCGCCCTGGGTTTTGCGGCCACGCGCGGCACCGCGTTGTTCGGTTTGGGCGAGGACGACCGCCTGCTGTCCTACCTGCCGCTGTGCCACGTGGCCGAGCGGATGTTTGTGGAAATGGCGGCGATCTACACCGGGCAAACCGTGTTTTTCGCCGAAAGTCTCGACACCTTTCTGGCTGACCTGCGCAGGGCCAGGCCGACCGCGCTGTTCGGGGTGCCGCGGATCTGGACCAAATTCCAGCTGGGCGTCTACGCCAAGATCCCGCAAAAACGCCTCGACACCTTGCTGCGCCTGCCGTTTATCGGCAAGCGCGTGGGCCACAAGGTGCTGGCAGGCTTGGGCCTGGATGCATTGCGCATTGCGCTGTCCGGCGCAGCGCCGGTGCCCGAGGCGTTGCTGCGCTGGTATCAGCGCCTGGGCCTGGATGTGCTTGAGGTGTATGGCATGACCGAAAGCTGTGGCTACTCCCATGTCTGCCGCCCCGGCCAGCAGACCCTCGGCTGGATCGGCCTGCCGTGCCCGGAGGTCGAGGTGCGTATCGACCCAACCGGCGAAGTGCAGGTGCGCAGCGGTGCGACCATGCTCGGCTATTTCAAGGACCCGGATAAGACCGCCGAAACCGTCACTGCCGACGGTTTCCTGCGCACCGGTGACAAGGGCGAGCAGGACGCCGACGGCCGCCTGCGCCTGACCGGGCGACTCAAGGAAATCTTCAAGACCAGCAAAGGCAAGTACGTGGCCCCGGCGCCGATTGAAAACCGCCTGGCCGAGCACGCGCGCATCGAGCAGGTGTGCGTGGTCGGCGATGGCCTGACGGCGCCGATGGGCTTGTGCGTGCTGTCGGCCCCGGGCCAGGACCGGCAGGCGTTGCAGGCCAGCCTGGAGCGCTGGCTGGAACAGGTCAACGCGGTGCTGGATAAGCATGAGCGCTTGCGCCAGCTGGTGGTGGTCAAGGACAACTGGGCCGTGGAGAACGGCTTCCTGACCCCGACCTTGAAGATCAAGCGCAACGTGATCGAGTCGACTTACGGCGCACAGTTCCCCGACTGGAGCGCGCGCACCGAGGCGATTGTGTGGCAGGATTAGGGGCGTAATAAAACCAATAAGGACACTGTGTATGAGCTTGTGGCGCACCCAACCGAATATCGAGCAACTCAATGCGATTCAGAAAAACACCATCGGTGAACTGCTGGATATCCGCTTTGAAAGTTTTGACGATGAGTCCCTGACCGCCAGCATGGTGGTCGATCACCGCACCCATCAGCCCTATGGCCTGCTGCATGGCGGTGCGTCGGTGGTGCTGGCCGAGAGCGTCGGCTCCATGGCCGCCTACCTGTGTATCGACCCGAGCAAGTTCTATTGCGTCGGCCTTGAGGTCAACGCCAACCACCTGCGCGGTGTGCGCAGCGGGCGCGTGACGGCGGTGGCCAGGGCCATCCATATCGGCCGCACCACCCAGGTGTGGGACATTCGCCTGACCAGCGACGACGGCAAGGCCAGTTGCGTATCGCGCCTGACCATGGCCGTGGTGCCGCTGGGCGAGAACCCGCCGACGCGATAGGTGTGGCGTGAGTGTCATCATTCCTGGCGGTTACAGTCATTGCTGTAGGGCGCCGGCGTGGTGACAATCAATCTCTGTATTTGTCGATGGGTCCGCTATGTCGCAGCACGTGTTTTTCGCCCATGCCAATGGGTTTCCTTCGGCCACCTACGGCAAGCTGTTCGCCGCCCTGGCCCCGGAATACGCGGTGGCTCACCTGCCGCAGCACGGTCACGACCCCCGGTTTCCGGTGGACGATAACTGGCAGAACCTGGTGGACGAGTTGATCCACCATCTTGAGCAGCAAGCGGAACCGGTGTGGGGCGTGGGCCATTCCCTCGGTGGCGTGCTGCATTTGCACGCGGCCATGCGCTGCCCGCAGCTGTACCGCGGGGTGGTGATGCTGGATTCGCCGGTGCTGACCCGTGCCGACCGCTGGGTGATTCGCGCCGCCAAGCGCTTTGGCTTTATCGATCGCCTGACCCCGGCCGGGCGCACCTTGGGTCGGCGTGAAGAGTTTTCCGACCTGGACGCCGCGCGCAGCTACTTTGCCGGCAAGACGCTGTTTCGCGGCTTCGACCCCGAATGCTTTGACGCTTACCTGCAACATGGCCTGCAGCAGGTCGGCGATCGCCTGCGCCTGCGCTTCGACCCCGCCACCGAAATCAGCATCTACCGCGGCGTGCCCCACACCAGCCCGGGCCAGGTGTGTCAATTGAAAGTGCCGTTGGCGGTGGTGCGCGGCCGGCAGAGCAGGGTGGTGATGCGTCACCATGCCAGCGGCGTCGGGCGCCTGCCCATGGGCGAAATGCTCACCATGCCCGGCGGCCACATGTTTCCCCTCGAGCGCCCACAGGACACCGCGACCCTGATCAAGAACCTGTTTGCCCGCTGGCAAGCCCGCGAGCGCAGTTGCGCATGAGTACGCCCGTCGAAGAAGTGCGCCTGAGCCTGCCGCATATCGAGTTGGCCGCCCATCTGTTCGGCCCCGAGGACGGCGTGCCGGTGATCGCCCTGCATGGCTGGCTGGATAACGCCAACAGCTTCGCGCGCCTGGCGCCGAAGCTTGCCGGCTTGCGCATTGTCGCCCTCGACATGGCCGGGCATGGACACTCGGCGCATCGTCCTGCAGGCGCCGGGTATGCCTTGTGGGATTACGTGTTTGACGTGCTGCAAGTGGCCGAACAGTTGGGCTGGAAACGTTTTGCATTACTTGGCCACTCCCTTGGCGCCATCGTCTCGCTGGTGCTGGCCGGAGCCTTGCCCGAGCGCATTACGCACCTGGGATTGATCGACGGCGTGGTCCCGCCCACCGCCAGCGGCGAGAGCGCCGCCGAGCGGCTGGGCATGGCCTTGCAGGCGCAATTGAACCTGCAGGACAAGCGCAAGCCCGTCTACGGCACCCTGGATCGGGCGGTTGAAGCGCGCATGAAAGGCGTGGTGGCCGTCAGCCGGGAAGCTGCCGAACTGCTGGCCCAGCGCGGTTTGATGCCGGTGCCAGGGGGGTATACCTGGCGCACGGACAGCCGCCTGACGCTGGCATCGCCGATGCGTCTGACGGATGAGCAGGCGATGGCTTTCGTGCGGCGTGTGACGTGCCCGACACAGTTGGTGGTCGCCGCCGACGGCATGCTGGCGAAACATTCCGAATTGCTTTCTCAGCTGCCTTTCTCGGTCACCACGCTGCCGGGCGGCCATCATTTACACTTGAATGATGAGCCCGGCGCAGCTCTTGTTGCAGACTGTTTCAATCGGTTCTTCTCCACGCCTTGACTTGGCGCGGTCAACTGCCGAGGCTGGGCGGATTGAAAGGGAGTCAACCATGTACGATCTCAACACCGCTGCGACCTCCGATGGCCAGGGCTCACCGATCCGATGAGCCTGGGTAAAGGATGTATCCGCTTCCTCGGGCTGTGTGCTTTCAGCCCTCTGGTATTCGCCGCCGACGTACCGGGCAGTCAGGACCTGCCCAGCGTAGCTCGCCAGGTCGACGCACAAATCGTGGATTACCGCCCCGCTGAAGAAAAGGAACGTATCTACCCCATGGGCGCGATCCGCAAGATCAGCGGCCAGTTGCGTTACGAGGGCCAGGCCACCGCCCGTGGGCAAGCCACGGCGATCACCTATGAACTGCCCGCCGAGCACACTTCCAGCGCCGCGTTCACTGCGACGCGCGAAGCGTTGCAGGCCAAGGGGGCGCAACTGTTGTTCTGGTGCCAGGCCCGCGATTGCGGCGAGAGCAGCCTGTGGGCCAACGAAGTGTTCGGCAATGCCAAGCTGATGGGCGCCGATGGCCAGCAGGAATACCTGCTCTTGCGTCTCGCAGCCCCGCAGGATAATTCGCTGGTGGCGCTGTACGGCATCACCCGCGGCAATCGCCGCGCCTATCTGCATGTGGAACAACTGGACGCCAACGCGCCACTGGGCGACCTGCTGCCCACCTCGGCGACCCTGTTGCGCGAGTTGAAAAGCACTGGCGAGCTGGATTTCCCCACGTTGGGCGGCGAGCCTGACGACACCTGGCTGACCCTGATCTCCCGCGGCTTGAACCTGGACGCCACGTTGCGCGTCAGCCTGACCGGCGCCAACGCCGAAGCCTGGCGCCAGGCCCTGGTCGACAAAGGTGTGCGCGCCGCGCGCATGGAAACCGGCACCGCTGAAGCCAAAGGCCTGCACCTGCATCTGATACGCTGACCGTTACAAGGCGGACGGACCCGTGCCGTTCGCCTAAGCTCTCCTCCTACAGCCTTTTTCTAGAGATACCCCATGCTCAATAACGATCGCCTGCTGGTGCAAATCCTGCTGCTGGTGCTGTTCGGTGCCAGCTTCTGGGTCATGGCGCCGTTCTGGTCGGCGCTGTTCTGGGGCGCGGTGCTGGCGTTTGCCAGTTGGCCGGTGATGCGCTTGCTCACGCGCGCGCTGGGCGGCCGTGAATCCCTGGCGGCCGGGATCCTGACCCTGGTCTGGATGCTGCTGGTGGCGGTACCGCTGGTGTGGCTGGGCTTCAACCTGGCGGATCATGTGCGTGATGCGGTGGCGTTGATCAAGGATATTCAGGTCGACGGCTTGCCCGAAGCCCCCGCGTGGCTGGGCTCGATCCCGGTGGTTGGCGAGCGGCTGGTGGCGATGTGGGACAGCATCGACCAGCAGGGCGCGGCGCTGATGGTCAGCATCAAGCCGTACCTGGGGCAGGTCGGTAACTGGTTGCTGGCGCGCAGTGCGCAGATCGGCGGCGGCATCCTCGAACTGACCCTGAGCCTGGTGTTCGTGTTCTTTTTCTACCGTGACGGGCCGCGCCTGGCCGTATTCGTACACCGTCTGCTGGAGCGGTTGATCGGCGAGCGTGCCGGTTACTACATCGAACTGGTGGCCGGCACGGTACAACGGGTGGTCAACGGTGTGATCGGTACGGCGGCTGCCCAGGCCTTGCTGGCGCTGATCGGCTTCCTGATCGCCGGTGTCCCGGGCGAGCTGGTGCTGGGCATCGTCACCTTCCTGCTCAGCCTGATCCCGATGGGCCCGCCGCTGGTGTGGATCCCGGCCACCGCCTGGCTGGCGTGGAAGGGCGACTACACCTACGCGGTGTTCCTGGGGGTGTGGGGCACGTTCATCATCAGCGGCGTGGACAACGTGCTCAAGCCTTACCTGATCAGCCGTGGCGGCAACCTGCCGCTGGTGATCGTGCTGCTTGGGGTATTTGGCGGGTTGATTGCCTTTGGCTTTATCGGCCTGTTCATCGGCCCGACCTTGCTGGCAGTGGCGTACAGCCTGCTGATGGATTGGAGTGCAACCCAGGCGCAAGGGCGGCGCGAAGACACCCGTTCATAACCCGCAGGAGCCGGCAAGCTGGCGCCTGCGTTCAGGCGCGGGGCAGCCACATCACGGCGGTCAAGCCGCCGCCCGGGGTCTCTTCCAGGGTCAGGCTGCCGCCCAGGCGCTCGGCGGCTTCCTTGGAAATCGTCATGCCCAGGCCGACGCCGCCGGAATTGCGATTGCGTGAACCTTCCAGCCGATAGAACGGTTCGAACACGGCCTCACGCTTGTCGGCGGCAATGCCCGGGCCATGGTCGATCACGCGGATGACCAGCGCATCGCGGCTGTCCGACAACTCGACGCGCGCCGTGCCGGCATAGCGCAGGGCATTGTCGATCAGGTTGTTGAGGCACGAACGCAAGGCCATCGGTTGCACCTGCAAGGGCGCGCAGGTGCCGGCAAATTGCACATCGGAGCCCTGATCCTGGGCGTTCTCGCTCAACGACTCCACCAGCGCCTGCACATCCAGCCAATGCCGGGTTTCGCTGGTGCGTTGTTCGTGCAGGTAGCTCAACGTGGCGTCGAGCATGCCGATCATGTCATTCAGGTCCTGGCGCATCTGCCCTTGCAGCTTGACGTCGTCGATCTGCTCCAGGCGCAGCTTGAGGCGTGACAGCGGGGTGCGCAGGTCGTGGGAGACGGCACCGAGCATGCGTGCGCGTTGGCTGACCTGCTCGCGGATGCGTCGCTGCATCAGGTTGAAAGTCGATGCTGCCTGCTTGGCCTCTCGCGGGCCCAGTTCGTCGAGGGGCGGGCTGTCGAGGTCCAGGCTCAGGCGTTCGGCGGCTTCACTCAGGCGCTGGATCGGCCGGCTCAGCAACTTGGCGCCATACCAGGCGGCGATGATCAGCGAGATGAACTGGAACGTCAGTGGCACTGCCGGGCCGTTGAACCAGGAGCGCTTATGCTTGGGCAACAGCTTCATCGTGCCGTCCGGCTGCTCGACGAAAGTGCCCTGCGGCGGTGGCGGCGGTGGACCGTAATGGTGAAACCAGAAGAACCCCAGCAGGTGGGCCAGCACAATTGCCACCAGCAACACGCCGAACAGCCGCCCGAACAGCGTGTTGAAGGGGGCCCGCATCAGCCGATATCCCGGGCGTCGAACAGGTAGCCTTCGCCACGCACGGTCTTGATCAGTTGCGGGGCCTTCGGGTCATCCCCGAGTTTTTGCCGCAGGCGCGACACCAGCAGATCGATGCTGCGATCAAAGGCTTCGATCGAACGGCCACGGGCGGCATCCAGCAATTGCTCACGGCTCAATACCCGACGCGGGCGCTCGATAAACACCCACAGCAGGCGGAATTCGGCATTGGACAGCGGCACGACCAGGCCATCGTCGGCCACCAGTTGACGCAACACACTGTTGAGCCGCCAGTTATCGAAGCGAATATTCGCGCGCTGCTCGGTGCGGTCATCCCGCACTCGGCGCAGGATGGTCTGGATGCGCGCCACCAACTCGCGCGGCTCGAACGGCTTGGACATATAGTCGTCGGCCCCCAGTTCCAGGCCGATAATGCGGTCGGTGGGCTCGCAGCGGGCGGTGAGCATCAGGATCGGGATGTCCGATTCGCCGCGCAACCAGCGGCACAGCGACAGCCCATCCTCACCCGGCAGCATCAGGTCGAGCACCACCACATCAAAGGTTTCGGCTTGCATGGCTTGGCGCATCGCTGCGCCGTCGGTCACGCCGGTCGCGAGAATATTGAAGCGCGCGAGGTAGTCGATCAGCAGTTCGCGGATCGGCACATCGTCGTCAACGATCAGCGCGCGGGTGTTCCAGCGCTTGTCATCGGCGATCGCCGCGCCTTTTTGCTCGTCATTTACAGGGACGGAAGGGGTATGCATAGTGCGATCATCTGCCTGGTTGTTGCGGTCAGCATAGGCGCCCAGCCCCATGGCTGGAAGTGCTGGTCGGTGGGTCGTGCGGGCGAGGCTAGCCCTGGGGCGTGTTGGGCGCATGTCGTGAATGTATCAATTTTGAAATAATTCCCGGAAATGCCCGACTGACGGCGGTTGGTCAGTATTTACCGATCATCGGATCCCGCAACGGCGCCGCTTGCGCTACAATCCGCGCCGATTTCGACTTGCCTGAGAGCCCATTCCAATGTCCGCCTGCCAGACTCCTATCATCGTCGCCCTGGATTACCCCACTCGTGACGCCGCACTGAAGCTGGCTGACCAGTTGGACCCCACGCTTTGCCGGGTCAAGGTCGGCAAGGAACTGTTCACCAGTTGCGCCGCGGAAATCGTCGGCACCCTGCGTGACAAAGGGTTCGAGGTGTTCCTCGACTTGAAATTCCACGATATCCCCAACACCACCGCCATGGCGGTCAAGGCCGCCGCCGAAATGGGCGTGTGGATGGTCAATGTGCACTGCTCCGGCGGCCTGCGCATGATGAGTGCCTGCCGGGAAGTGCTGGAGCAGCGCAGCGGCCCGAAACCCTTGCTGATCGGCGTGACCGTGCTTACCAGCATGGAGCGCGAAGACCTGGCCGGCATCGGCCTGGATATCGAGCCTCAGGAGCAGGTCCTGCGCCTGGCCGCCCTGGCGCAGAAAGCCGGCCTCGATGGCCTGGTGTGCTCGGCACTGGAAGCCCAGGCCCTGAAGGCTGCGCATCCGTCGCTGCAACTGGTGACCCCAGGCATTCGCCCGGCCGGCAGCGCCCAGGATGACCAGCGCCGCATCCTCACGCCTCGCCAGGCACTGGATGCAGGTTCCGACTATCTGGTGATCGGTCGCCCGATCAGCCAGGCGGCTGATCCGGCCAAGGCGCTGGCGGCGGTGGTTGCCGAGATCATGTAAGCGCTGACCGCAGCGCCTCGGTGTCGCTCAAACACCGAGGCGCCTGCATCGCGGGCAAGCCCGGCTCCCATATAACAGTGGCAACCGGACTGTCTGTGGTATGTCAGCTGACCTTGAGCACCAACTTCCCAAAGTTCTCGCCGTTGAACAGCTTCATCAACGTTTCCGGGAACGTCTCCAGACCTTCCACGATATCTTCCTTGCTCTTGAGCTTGCCCTGCGCCATCCAGCCGCCCATTTCCTGGCCGGCAGCGGCGAAGTTGGCGGCGTGGTCCATCACCACGAAACCTTCCATGCGCGCGCGATTGACCAGCAGTGACAGATAATTGGCCGGACCCTTCACGGCTTCCTTGTTGTTGTATTGGCTGATTGCACCGCAAATCACCACGCGCGCCTTCAGTGCCAGGCGGCTGAGCACGGCGTCGAGAATGTCACCGCCGACGTTATCGAAATACACATCGACCCCTTTGGGGCACTCGCGCTTGAGGGCAGCAGGCACGTCTTCGCTTTTGTAGTCGATGGCGGCGTCGAAGCCCAGTTCATCGACGAGGAACTTGCACTTGTCGGCGCCGCCGGCAATGCCTACCACGCGGCAGCCTTTGATCTTGGCGATCTGCCCGGCAATGCTGCCCACCGCGCCGGCGGCGCCGGAGATCACCACGGTCTCACCGGCCTTGGGCGCCCCGGTGTCGAGCAGGGCGAAGTAGGCGGTCATGCCCGTCATGCCCAAGGCCGACAGGTAGCGCGGCAGCGGGGCAAGCGTCGGGTCGACCTTGTAGAACCCGCGCGGCTCGCCGAGGAAGTAATCCTGCACCCCCAGCGCGCCATTCACGTAATCGCCTACGGCAAATTTCGGGTGGTTGGAGGCAATCACCTTGCCCACGCCCAGCGCGCGCATGACTTCACCAATGCCCACTGGCGGAATATAGGACTTGCCTTCATTCATCCAGCCACGCATGGCCGGGTCGAGGGACAGGTATTCATTGCGTACCAGCACTTGCCCGTCCTGGGGCGTGCCAACCGGCACTTCCTGGTAGGTGAAGGTATCCCGGGTGGCTGCGCCGACCGGGCGCTTGGCGAGCAGGAATTGACGGTTGGTCTGGGCGGTCATGGCAGCGACTCTTCTGGAAATGAACCTCAAGTGATAGACCTTGAACGCGCGCGGGGCAAGGTTGACCGAGGCTGCGAATGCCCGCCGATAGGCCTTGCTGATAGTCATGCAGTGGGCCTTATCACTGCGATTCATGCAGCCCCAACCGGCCTTCTGATAGTGCTGACGCGCCCAGCGCGGCGTTGGCTAGACTCGGCCCACGGCTATTTTTCCCACAGGATATCCCCCCCATGAGCATGACGTTTTCCGGCCAGGTCGCCCTGGTCACTGGCGCCGCCGCCGGTATTGGCCGCGCTACCGCGCTGGCCTTCGCTGGCGAAGGCTTGAAAGTGGTGGTTGCCGACCTGGATGTGGCCGGCGGTGAAGGCACCGTCGCATTGATCCAGCAGGCCGGAGGTGAGGCGCTGTTCGTGCGTTGCAATGTCACCCTTGAGGCAGACGTGCAACAACTGATGGCGCAGACCGTTGCTGCTTATGGCCGCCTGGATTACGCCTTCAATAATGCCGGGATCGAGATCGAGAAGGGCAAGTTGGCGGACGGCAGCCTGGATGAGTTCGACGCCATCATGGGTGTCAACGTCAAGGGGGTGTGGCTGTGCATGAAACACCAGCTACCGCTTCTGCTGGCCCAGGGCGGCGGTGCGATCGTCAACACGGCGTCTGTGGCGGGGCTGGGGGCCGCGCCGAAAATGAGCATTTACGCCGCCTCCAAGCATGCCGTGATCGGCCTGACCAAATCGGCGGCCATCGAGTACGCGAAGAAGAAAATCCGCGTCAATGCCGTCTGCCCGGCGGTGATCGACACCGATATGTTCCGGCGAGCCTATGAAGCCGACCCGCGCAAAGCCGAATTTGCCGCGGCCATGCACCCGGTCGGGCGCATTGGCAAGGTCGAGGAAATCGCCAGTGCGGTGCTCTACCTCTGTAGCGATGGCGCTGCATTCACCACTGGCCAGGCACTGGCGGTGGACGGTGGCGCAACCGCAATCTAGGACCTCGCGCGGCGCCCCAATCGAAAAGGGATTGGGGGGCTGTGGGGTATTTCCAGAGCTGGCAAAGTGCCGCGCCCGAATGTGTATCACCAGGTAAATAACCTAATAAAATCAATAATTTAATAAATCTTAGCAGCCGGTCATGACGGCCTTCTGTGCTTAACTCTTTGGGGTTGAATAACAGACAGTTGAAGTGAGTGGCTCATGGATTTAGGGATCGATCGACAAGCCCTTGTACCGGTGGTGCAGCAAATCGTCAGCGCCGTGGCGGAGTGGATTCGCAGGGACGGGGTAAGCCCCGGCACGCGCCTGCCGTCCGTGCGGCAGTTGGCCCTCGATAACCTGCTCAGCCAGTCCAGCGTGATCGAGGCATTCGAACGGATGGTCGCCCAGGGCGTATTGGCTGCCAGGCCGGGCTCAGGCTTTGTGGTGGCCCCCCCGACCGCGCTGACCGAGGGGCACTGGTATGAAGGCGCGGAGCGGGAGTGGGGCGCCTTTGCCGATAACCCGCTGGGAGAGCTGAAGCTCGGCTGTGGCTGGTTGCCGGATGCCTGGCGCGAAAGCGATGACATCAGTTACGCGATTCGCGAAGTCACCCGTACCGACACGGGCGGCCTGTTCAACTACAGCACGCCCCTGGGCCTGGCAACGCTGCGCGAGCAACTGCTCAAGCGCCTGTCCCGCATGCATATAGTCACCAGCCTCGACCGTATCCTTACCACTGGCGGCGCCAGCCACGCCCAGGACCTGCTTATTCGCACGTTGCTCAGGCCCGGTGACAGTGTGGTGGTTGAAACCCCCGGTTACGGCAACCTGTATCGGCAACTGGCGTTTCACGGTGTGCGGTTGCTGGAAGTGCCGCGTACCCGCGCAGGCCCGGACATCCCGGCGCTGGAAGCCCTGTTGCAGCGCCATCGGCCCAGGTGCCTGTTCATCCACAGCCTGTATCACAATCCCACCGGCACCAGCCTGAACCGCGCAGTGGCCGAGCGTCTGCTGGAGTTGGCGGGCAGCAAAGACTTCCTGATCATCGAAGAAGATGTCTACGGCGACTTGCAGCACGCCAGTTGCACGCGACTTTCGGCGTTGCCCCATGATGATCGGGTGATCTATGTGGCGAGTTTTTCCAAGTGCTTGAGCAGTGCCTTGAGAGTCGGCTACCTCAGTGCCAGTACGGCGCTCATCGAGCAACTGGCCAGCCTCAAGACCCTGACTGGTTTCGGCACCTCGCGATTTGCCGAGGCGGTGGTGGCCACGCTGCTGGCCAATGGCACGTACCGCAAATGGGTGCAGCGCTTGCGCAAGCGGTTGAGTATTGAGATGGCCGCGACCCTGCAAGTCCTCGAGGATGAGGAGTGGGAGGTGTTCGCGGTGCCGGCCGGCGGTATGTTCGTGTGGGCGCGGCCAGGCGCCGGCGATCGTTCGCGGTTGCAGGCCTGTGCGCGGCGGCTCGGGGTGTTGCTGGCGCCTGGCGCGTTGTTCAATCCAGGCGGTGAACCCAGTGATTGGCTGCGCATCAACGTGGCCTACGCGGCTGACCAGCGTGCCCAGGCGTTTTTCCGGGCCCTGGGGCCCGCCAGATCGACCTCGACCATTCTGAAAACGACGAGCAAGTAGCTTTTTGCCATTATTCAGGCGCCAACGTCTTGTGCTCAGTGCCCTGGGGTTGCCAATCTCGCTTCTGGTCAACCGGGCTTGATGGCATCTGCCATTGCAAGAGGATGCAAGTGCAATGATTTCGGGCGTGCAACGACGTTTCGCCAACCTCGGTATGGCGAAAAAGCTGGGCTTGGGGTTCACCTTGGTACTGCTGCTGACGGCCGTGGTCGCGGCCATTGGCGTGTGGTCCCTGCAGACCGTTGGGCAACGCTTCGAAGGCCTCACGGCGATGTCATCGCTCAACAGCGGGTTGCTCAAGGTGCGCCTGATCGAACAGGACTACGCGCTGCACGCCGACCCCAAGGCGGTCGACGCCCTGCACGCCAGTGTCGACGCCTTGGCCGCCCAGGCGGCGAGCCTCAAGGCGCAGTCCGCCGCGAATGGGCCGGTGATGAGCGATGTTGAACAGGCCCTGGCCGCCTACCGCAAGGCCTTCGATGAATTCGTCGAACTGACCCAGACCAAGGACCTGGCGCTGGAAATGGCCAGTTGGTCGGTGTCCAGCGTGGCCAATAACCTCGACGTGTTGCAGGCCGGGCTGGCGGAGGACGGCGCGTATGGCTTGAAGGAAAGCCAGGGCAAGGAGGGCGCCGAATTCATTGAGCAGGCCGGGCAGGTCAGCCAGGTCTCGCGCCTGATGCTGCAGGCGATGAACGAAGCCCATGTGCGCCTGGACCAGAGCCGCAAGGTGGATGCGGACGACGCCGAACAAGGCAAGATCGAGCAGGCCGACCAGGCCCTGGCCCAGGTCGAACAACTGAAAACCTCGGTCAAGGACCCCGGTTATCAAACGGTGCTCAACGAGGTCTCCGGGCACATTGCCGCGTTCAGCGAGAAACTCGCTGAGTACACCGGCCTGCTGGCACAGGAAAAAGGCGTCTATAAGCAGCTGCGCGATCGCGCCGAGCAAGTGGTCAGCCGCGTCAACCAGGCGTATGACGCCGAAGACCAGTCGATGCAGGCGCAGCTGAAGAAAAGCGCGCTGCTGATCATTGGCTCGTCGGCCCTGGCCCTGCTGGTGGGCTTGATTGCGGCCTGGGTGATTACCCGCCTGATCGTTGCGCCGCTGCACAGTGTGATTGCCGTGGCCCAGCAGATTGCCGCCGGCGATCTGAGCGGGCGCATGGAGGTCACTCGCCGTGATGAAATCGGCCAGCTGATGCAGGCGATGCAGCAGATGGGCAATGGCCTGAGCCAGATGGTCAGCGGCCTGCAGGCGGGTATCGAGCAACTCGCCAGCTCGGCGCATTCGCTCTCCAGCGTCACCGAGCAGACCAATGTCGAGGTCAGCAGCCAGAAGGAAGAAACCGAGCAGGTGGCCACGGCCATGAACCAGATGACCGCCACCGTGCATGACGTGGCGCGCAATGCCGAAGAGGCCGCGCAAGCCGCGCAGACCGCGGACGACAAGGTCGACTGTGGCCAGCAGGTGGTGCGCCAGAGTCTGCAGCGCATCGAGCTGCTCGCCACCTCCAGCACCCATGCCAGCGCCAGCATCGAGAGCCTGAGTGCCGAGATCCAGAACATCGGCACGGTGTTGGGTGTGATCAAGAGCGTCGCCGAGCAGACCAACTTGCTGGCCCTCAACGCGGCTATCGAAGCCGCCCGCGCGGGTGAGCAAGGGCGTGGCTTCGCCGTGGTGGCCGATGAGGTGCGGGCGTTGGCCAAGCGCACCCAGCAATCCACCGAAGAAATCGAACGGCTGGTCAGCACCTTGCGCAACGCGGCGCAGTCGTCGGTGCAGCAGATCCAGCAAAGTGGCGAGCTGGTGAAACTGGCCGTCAGCGACGCGCTGGAAACCGAAAGTGCGCTGGGCAGCATCGCGGTGGCGGTGTCACTGATCCAGCAGATGAACCAGCAGATTGCTGCCGCCGCCGAGGAGCAAAGCTCGGTGGCCGAAGAGATCAACCGCAGTGTCACCAGCATTCGTGCCAGTGCCGATCAATCGGCATTGAGCATGCAGGGCAACGCTGCGTCGAGTATCCAACTGGCGCAGCTGGGTGCGGAGCTCAAGGGGATGGTCGGGCATTTCCGGCTTTGATCGCCGTCTGGTTACCGCGATCAAAACGCCGGAGTCAGGTGTGGCTGGCCAGGAAAGTCAGCAACGCGCCATTCACGAACTCCGGATTTTCGCGGCTGGAAATATGCCCGGCACCTGGAATCAGCACCAGTGGGCAGCCAATCGACTCGGCCATTTCCCTGGCCTCGGCCGGAGGGCGCGGCTGGTCTTCTTCTCCACACATCACCAGCGTTGTAGCGGGGCTGAGCTTGTGCAACTGATCGAGGATATCGCTGCGACCAAAGGTGACGCGGCCCAGTGGCACGATGCTGTCACGCAGCTGCTCTGCGGAGAAGCCTGTCAGAGTGTGGCGGAAACCCTTGTACAAGGTCGATTCACGATCGATTCCCGGCCGAAAGAAAATCGGCGCGACGATATCCAGCAAATGCTCCGGGAAGTGGCCTGCGTCTTCGATCATCTTCAATAGCGAGAAGTAGTAGTCGCGGGTTGCCTGAGGTTCTGCGCCCAGATACGTGTCCATCAGCACCAGGCTATTGATCCGGCCGGGCTCCTTCAACGCCAGGCGTGCCCCCCACATGCCGCCGACCGAAAGGCCGACCAGATTGACCTTGTCGATCTGCAGGTGATCCAGCAAACGCAGTGCCTGGTCGGCCAGATCGTCCAGGGACTCAGTGGTCTCGGGCATCTGGCCCGATTGGCCATGGCCCCATAACTCAGGGGCGATCACTCGATAATATTTCGCCAGGGCGTTGATCTGCGGCGCCCACATGTCGCTGTTCCACAGGTAGCTGGAACCCAGCAGGACGACCGGGCCGGTGCCTTGGTCGACGTAGTGCAGCGGTTGTCCATCGATAACGGCGACAGGCATAGCGGGCCTCTGACTTTACGGAGTTAGGGGCACGTTTTTACCCTAGTCGGGGGCGGGGGGATAGATGCACATTGATGGCATTTTGTGGCAAGCGGCGTGTTTTGGGTGAGGGGTTGATGGGGTGGGTGAGGGGGTGTTGTGGATGAGGGGTTATTGGGGGAGTGGGGATTGTTGTGTAAGAGGGTTTGTTGGGATGAATGGGGTTGTTGTGGATGAGGGTTGTTGAGGTGAATGGTGTTGTTGTGGATGAGGGGCTGTTGTGGCGAGCGGGCTTGCCCCGCGTTGGGCTGCGAAGCGGCCCCAAAATCAGGCAGTGAGGGGGCAACTGAAACACCGCGTTTTGCTGAGATGGGGCTGCTTCGCAGCCCAACGCGGGGCAAGCCCGCTCGCCACATGAAGCGTTCTTGCCACAAGAGTTGGACTCGCCTCAGCAAGCCCAGCTGCCTCAACGAGCGGCCCGCAGTACGGCCACTCAGTCGTAGATGACTTTCTTTTTCCACTCGGCGTCGGCGTCGACCACTTTGAGGCCTTCGGTCAGCTCGTTGACTTCATCTTCGGCCGGCTTGCTGTTGGTCAGCACTGTCGAGTTGGCCTTGGCCAGTTGCGCTTCCAGATGTTGCAGCTGCGCGCTGTAGATCACCGGTTCCGGCTGTTTGCGCAAGTACTGCACGCCACGCTCGAACGCCAGGCGGGCCTGGCCCGGTTGGCCTTGTTGCAGGGCATGCTGGCCAAGGTTGTTGAAGAACTCGATGTGCAGCAGCACCAGGATATGGCGAATTTCCTTGATCCAGTGCTTGGCTTCGTTGGTCGGCAGGAAGCCGTCCTGGGCGGCGCGGGTGACTTGGCCGTGCAGGGCTTCGAGCAGGAAACGCACATCCTTGGCCTTGGCTTCGGTCTGGATCGGGGCGGGCGGGTTGGCCACCGGGATCGACTCGCCCTGGGCCACCAATGCATTCAACTCGGTGATCCGGGCCTTGATCGGTGCGCTGGTCTTGTTGAGATTCAACAGGCGCTGGTTGACGTTGAGTTCCAGGCGGGTCAGCAATAATTTGAGCGCCGGCGTCATCAACTGGCCGGGGAAGGTCTCGGTGATTTCACCGCAACGGCGCAGGCGATCATTGAGCTCGATCTCGGTGCGCTTCTTTTCCAGCTTGTTGTTTTCCACCACGTGGTTCATGTAGCCAATGGCGATCAGTATTACGATCCCGGCTATTACCAGCAGGGTGATCATGAGTGGTGTCACCGGTGTGACCTCTTTATAGGGTTTGCTGTGGAGTGTAGAGACTGAGGCATCCGCCGGATAGGACTGAGCGACCAGTTGCCCGGGTAGTTTCTTCTATATAGGTAAGGCGTTCCCTGCATGGATGCACATTGCCATCATTTGCTGGAGCGAACTATAGCGCCTTGTGGTGCGCCAGAATATAGGCGTCAAAGCCCTAACGGGCAGAATGCCCGCCGGGGCCCGCAAAGCAGGGCGAAGTCATTGATTTAAATAAATTTATCCTTGGGGGTTGACGACCTTTCAATCCATCCATAGAATGCGCGCCACTTACAGCGTAAAGCACACAGCGAAACGCGGTAGGGAGTGAATGTTGTACGTGTGTCCCCTTCGTCTAGTGGCCTAGGACACCGCCCTTTCACGGCGGTAACAGGGGTTCGAGTCCCCTAGGGGACG